>URKJ01000018.1 GCA_900548385.1 uncultured bacterium
CCCAACCCTGAGGCGAATAGCCCGAAATATAGCACCAATAGACGATTTGTCAAATAAATTTTAGAAAAATATTACAAAAAACTATCGGATTCCGTCCTCAAATGATGGCGTTCCATGTGAAACCCGGTCAAACGGCATGACAGCTCCGGGATACCTGGTAAGAGGAGCTTCCTCAGGGTCTTTCCTGTTCCGATTCCTCCATTTACCATAAAGTTCATACGGATTCGACCAATACGGATCCCGTCTGTCCAATGTCCGCGCCTCCCGGTCAGCAGCAATAAACCTGTTCCAGAAACGTTTGTATTCCGGAGTTCCCTTCTGCTGTCCCAACGCCAGATTCTGCCAGCCGCGCGGCTCTCCATACTTTGCGGCGAGCTCATTACACGCATCACGCTCCCGTTTGCGTCCCATGGACTGAAACGCTTCCGCCTTCAGGAGCCACGCCTTGCCGGAATTCAGCCGACACAACATATCCAGCCAATTCCCGGTATTCTTCGCAACCTGCACATATTTTCCTGTAAGATCCAGTTCCGCATAAAGCAACGCGGCTTTGACATGTCCTTTTCCCGCCGCACGGAGCAGATATTTCCGTGCCTGATTCCAACCAACCAGCTTCGACGCCTGCCCGATCCCGGCAAGTCCCGGAAAATGGTCCTGCCAGAACCATTGACGCCCAATGAAATACTCCGCCTGCGTGATCTGATCCACATCCGCAGCACGCGTTATGTAGTCAAACCAGATACGAATCAAACTGTTTTTCGCCAACCGCTGCTCTTTAGAATTCAAACCGAGCTGTCCTGCAAGCATTTTCGAAACAGGATTTTCACTGTCCGGAATCCAGTTTTCCTGAAGCTTTCCCAATCTGGAAAAAGCATACAGCATACGAATCCCGTTTGGAATTTCAGGATGATCAAGATTCTTCGGCCACGGCACCCTGCCCCGCCAATATGCGGCACCCGGGGAACCGGGATTTTCCGCAAGCCAGGAAAGAGCCAGATACACCGGATCATCGCCATATAAAAGCGTCCGTTCCGGCGTGAATTCAGAAAGAGACAGATTTTTTCCTGATCGGAATTCCAGATCCCAGATCTTCGGCAGCAGCATAACATCTCCAGCGGCATATCCCTGCTTCAGCATTGCCAGGTCTCCACGCAAATCCCGGTACCGGCAATACCAACCATAGCGCCATTTTTCCGTGATCGCATAATCAACCAGAAATTCCGTCTTCTCCGACTCTCTGAAGAAAAGCATCGCACTCTTGTACGGACTCAGATTTTTGAACGTATATGCAGATGATATACCGGAATCACAGAACACGACAGAGTAATCGTACAGTTCCGGATCACCGCTTGTCTTTTCTCTGTTTCCCGAAAAACGGGACTTTGCGGATTCTGCATAAGCATACTCCTGTTTTATCCGGGCAAGCGACCGCTGTTCAAACCAGGGGCGCCCCTGCGAGTCCCATTCTATCATATAACGCAGAATTCCGGCTTTCCGGCATCCGTACTCAAATGCATCTTTCAGGAACCCGCACGCCTTGGCGAAATCCGGCTTTACTCCATAGCCCCGCCAATAGCAAACGCCCAATTCATACATTGCAAGAACATGCCGTCTTGACGCCGCTTTCCGCAACAGCTCAAGCGCAGCAACCGGATCGCAAAGTTCTTTACCGCCATACAACAGGCGCAAAGCCTGCGCATACTGGACTTCCGGATTGTCATAGCGGCGAATAAATGATTGGAAATCCTGATTTTTCTTTGGAACAAGCGGATATTTTTCATAAGAGTATGGAATAAATTTCATCGGCGGAAGCGCCTCCACTTCCTCAATACTTCCACACCGGCGCAGCACCGGGGCGGAAAGCTCCAAATATTCAACGCGGGACGTTCGCGCACGGGAGGAAAGAGCCATCGCGCCCCGTGTTGTAATGGCAAAACTCCGCACAACCGGAGTCCGCAGGCGCAGAGTCTCCACATCGCGGAACGGCATTCGTCTTCCATTGTATTCCACACTCAGCCGCCCTTTAACCACGTCAAAGATCACACGCACGCCTATCGGTTCAAAATCGGGAGCAACCCGGTCGGAATTATACGGAGGAACCATCAGCTCCGGCCGGTGGAATGATGAAAAATGCTGGGATCTGCTGGTAAACCGGATCAACCCGGTCCGGGAATTCAGATGTGTAATACTGTTCAGAGAATCATAAGAAGCACCGGTAATCCGGTTGGAACTGTTCAGGAGACGAATGTCAAAAGTTGCCGAGGACGATTTTTCCCGTCCGGGAAACGCGCGGATATAAAATTCAATCACAGCAAACCGTTTTTCCCTTACTCCGCGTTTCCTTGCTTTCGGGAATTCCGCTTCCAGAATTCCGCCTTCGATCCGGTTGCCGTGCCCCTGAACGAGAGAACATTCCCCGCTGTTGCTGCCATGGTCCGGACAATACAGGATCGTGGAAGGCGATGCATAAAGCGGGAAGCGGTAGACGCTACCGATTGATGACGCCCAAAGCCGTTCCGCTCCGTTACCGGGCACCCATGTGACCCGGTATACTTCCATTTCCGCAAACAGCGGCGACAACAGCAAAACCAGAAAAACAGAAAAGATATTGCGCATACACGCTCTCCCGATTCGTTTTGCCCTCCAATCATATAGTGTAGCACAACTCCCGTGAAATTGCAATTTCGCCGGAAAACAAATAAAACGGATTTTTTAGAAAATTATGAAAAAAGCCTATTGACAAATGGCAGAAAATGTTGTATAATTAATAACGCGAACATGTTCGTGTCAATAAACCAGGTAATTTCAAAAAAAGGATTCCGATCATGGATAACAGACAGCAGAAGCGGGTGACGCTGCGGCATTTGGCCAGCGTGTGCAACCTGTCCGTCTCTACGGTTTCCCAAATACTGAACAACCGCGATACCTACAGTACGGAAAAAACAAAAGAAGTGGTCAGGAGAACGGCGCACGAACTTGGCTACCGTCCGAACATCGGTTACAAGCTGATGCACGGGCTCTCCACGAAAACAGCGGTAATCGTGCTCAGTTACTCCGATATGATGTCGAGTGAATATATTCAGAAAATCACGCTTTCCCTGATTGACCATCTGAACGAAAAGGGATATTTCACTTATATCGTAAAAATGCCGGACGAGTGGCCGAAACGAAAACAGGCGATCGAACAGGTTATGGAACGGGGCGCGGAATTCATGGTCGCTCTCTGGAAACCCTGCGAATGGGAAGATCTGGCACGGATCGCACAAACGATTCCTGTCGCCGTCATGGGCGGCAGGAATGCCGCAGACAATATCGGCATAGTGGATATTGATGTCGTTTACGGAGTCACCCGGATGCTGGAACATTTCCGGGAATCCGGCTGCCGGAATATCCGTATGATCTCAAGCGTCAGCGACACTGACCGCATGACGGCATTTTCCCGGTTCATGGAAATTCCGCAGGATCAGCTCGGCCCGTTCATGATCCCGCTTCCCAATAATAACGGACTGCTTCACCATAACGAAAAACACCCGGAAAACGCAGCTCTGCTCGGCTATCAGCTCACACGGGATCTGCTCGAACGGGATCCGGATACGGACGCCATTTTTTACTTTACGGATTATTATGCGCTCGGCGGAGCTAAATATCTTCTGGAAGCCGGACGCAGAATCGGAAAAGATATACGGATCGCAGGTTACAACAACACAACCGCAGTCCGGTGCTGTCCCTATCCGATCTCATCCGTGGGGCAGAACGAAGAGGAAACGGTAAAACTCCTGCTGGAATTTGAAAACGGGAAAAAGCCGTGCAAAATCATGCAGAAACCGGAAATATTCATCAGGGATTGACACGGGAAAGCCGTTTCAATAAATATAAAAAGAAAAAGGAACATAAAAAAGAAAGGTTTTGAGAACAAAATGAGAGCAAACAAATTCACCCTTATAGAACTCCTCGTGGTAATTTCAGTAATCGCAATCCTTGCGGGCCTTCTTCTGCCGGCACTGAACTCCGCACGGAAAAAGGCACACTCAATCGCCTGTACCTCCAACCTGAAACAGCAGGGCGTCTGTTTCGCCAATTACGCATCGGACAACGACGACTGGATCAATCCAACCGATCAGGGAAACGGGAGTGACGGCAGTTATTTCTGGTGGCGCCGATTCCAGTATTTCGGATATACCGGGAAAAAAATAACCGGTAAAAATGATCTGGAACAAGGGAAAAAGGGAATCTTCGTCTGTCCCGGCGAACCGAAAGAACGGCGTATGCCAGGCTCCACCTCATGGCAGATCGAAGATTGCATTGATTATGTGCTTAATCAGGGATTGTATGCCGTTTCTTCCAATACCAAGTGGAAAGATTTGCGCTTCTCCGACCTCGCCAAATGCGCAAAACGCAGTTCCGGAGCCGTCCTTACTGCAGATGGAGGCGGCTTCAGCGAAAGCGGAATGCCTCAAATGATGACCAACTGCTGGTGGAACAAGGGAAAAAAACCGTTCGATCTGGAAGATCCGCAGTACAACCTTCCTCCGCGTCATCAGAGCGGAGTCAACTTCCTGTTCGGCGATCTTCATGTCGGATGGGAACGCCCCTCCTTCGAGGGAGCCGATCAGAAATGCGTGATTCTGGACATCTATGATGCCAAACGGCGCTGAACAATCCGGACTTTCAATCTGTCAAAAAACATAAAATAAAACACAGGAGAAACAAATCATGTTTCGCACACTTTCACTTGCCGGGCTTCTTCTCTCTTCCGCTCTGATTCTGAATGCTCAGGACTTTGATCTGAAAGGGAAATGGTATCTTCCAAAAAACGCAACCGTCAAACTCAACGGGAACTCCCTGAACGCGACATTCCCGAAAACGGAAAAGAAAATCACTTTTGCCTCACTTGCCACTTATTACAACCAGAAACCGCTGAACCTGACCGGATTCCAAAAAATCGAAATCAAATTTACAACCTCCGAAAAAATCAAACTCGCCATCACCATCAGCGACCGGAAAGGAAGTCTTTCCAATGTCTGGCCGAAAGAGACCTATCCGGCAGGCACTCACACCGTCACGTTCGACCGGGCAGACTTCAAGCTCAAAAATGAAATCGACCTTGCAAAGATCTCCCATCTCGTCATCGGCTGCGGACTATGGATGTACGATACCACGGAAAAACCGCTGAACCTGACCATTGACTCCATCCGGGTCATCAAATAACCGGAGCTCTCATGAAAAATCTGCTTCTGACCGCAAGCCTGCTGTTCGGAGCCGTGCTTTCCGGGATCGAGATCGCACCGGGAACACGGTGGACGCTCTATCCTGCCTCAAACACGGCATTGACGGAACAAAACGGCACAATCCGCATCACCCTCGGCAAAATGCCGGAAAAGTCTTCCTACGCGAGCATTTACACCCGTTTTTCCAAACCGCTGAACTGCTCCGACTTCCGCAATGTGGAAGTAACGCTGAAAAGTTCGCAGAAAATCAAGCTCATGTGTCATCTCGGCACAAAAGCCGGACCGCTGACGGCGGCATGGGACCGGGTCAATATCGGGCCCGAAGAGACGACTGTTGTATTCGACCGGGCGGCATTCAAGGGAAAAGAAGCTCAGAAAGGCGATCCGGCGGCAATCACCGGAATCACGCTTGGTTTCGGTCTCTGGATGTACGATACGGCAAAGGAGACCGCGGAAATCGAAATCACTAAAATCCGCATCACACAGCCGGCGGACTCGTTTCTGATCCCGCGACCGACCGCGGGAGTCGCCATCGACGGCGCATACCGGACCGACTGGGGATTTGAAAACAATCTGTATTTCTGGACTCCGCCTGAATACCTCCATCTGACAGACGGACACGCGGTCGGCTCAAAACTGAAAACTCCGGAAAGGCTTTCCGGCAAGTTCTCATTCATGTACGACGAAAATCATCTTTACCTGCTCGGCATCATCGCCGACGCAACCCCCGGACAGGGGAAGCCGGGAACCGCGGAGCCGTGGACCAACGACTCCGTGGAACTCTTTCTCGCAAACGGCGTCACCTCCCGCGATCTGGAGAAAAGAACTCCGCTGAAAGGGAACGGGATTCAAATCATTTTCGACTGTTCCGCCAACGGAAAACCGACCCTTTATAAAAACGGGAAGAAAATGTTTGACGGCGCCATATCCGCAAAAGTGCAGAAAGAAAACGTGATGGTGAACGGAAATCCCGTTTCCGGCTATGTGCTGGAAGCGGCAATTCCGCTTTCGCTCCTTCCGGTCCGCCCCGAAAAAGGCTCTCTGCTGGCATACTGCATCAACCTGAACGACCAGAGCGGAGCGGCACTCCGCAGCTCTCCGCGTAACGAAACGCCGAACAGTTCGCTGTTCCAATTCGGAAAAGCATATTTTGAATTTCAGGGCGGAGAGAAAAAAGCGGAATACAAATTCGGTCCTCCCGCCGCGAATCCACACTGGCCGGAAGAGTTCCACGCAGACGGAAAACGGCTTTGGGATGACTCTCTGCTGGAACGGCGCAACGTCAGCAGTACCGCAAAACGGCTCTATCTGAACGGATTCTGGGCAGTACAGGGAACAAAGGAGATCACGCAATCCCCCGATCCGGAACACTGGTTTTATGTCCCGGTCCCGATGACGATCGGATGGGCAACGCCGGTTTATGCTCTCCGCAACGGAAAGCTGTATGAAACCCATGCAAACGGAACCAATATCACGGACAACGGGAAAAATTCCTGTTTCTGGTATGAACGCCTGTTTTCCATTCCCGCAGACTGGAAAGGAAAGGACACCCGTATCACTCTGGAATATGCAACAAAAGAAGCATTGGTGTTTCTGAACGGCAAATTCGCAGGCATCGTCGATCCCGTCATGCGAACCCTGAACGTCTCCCCGTTCCTGCTGCCGGGAAAAATCAACCGGGTAGACATTCAGGTTATCGGAAAAATGGAACCGGGAATCGGAGTCACCAATGGAAAAACCGGGCTTACCGGAGATGTTTATCTCGAAACCTCGGCACGGCGTCCCGTTCTCAGCGACATCTGGATCCGCAAAGCCGACGGAATCGACCGCACATTCCGTTTCCAAATCAAAACGGAATCGCTTGGGAAAGGCTCTCTGAATATCAGGCTCGACAGCCCCGACGGCAAACGGCTTTATTCCGGGACAAAACCGATCGCGCCGAACCGGGAAACCGTCTTTGAGGGACGCTGCCCGGAAGCTCCGGCATGGTCCACGGAATCCCCGAAGCTCTGCAAACTGACGGTCAGGGCGGCAAACGCCGACGGAACGGTCGTGGAGGAACGCATTCTTCCCGTCGGATTCCGGCGGTTTGAGTCCAAAAACGCTCATTTTCAGCTGAATGGAAAAATCATCCGTCTGCGGGTTGCCGATCATTCAACGCCGTCCCGCGTTTTCGCCCCCGGCTGGCTGGAACAGATGAAAAAACGCGGCTACAATTCCATCTATCTGCATTCATCGGATATTGCGTGGCACGATCCGCTCTACGAACTGCTCGACCGGAAAGGCTTTCTGATCATCGCCCCGATCGACCGCACATTGTCCGATTCCAAAACAATCGAAGCGGTCCGGCTGGTGCGGAATCACCCCTCCGTGATCGGTTATATTTCCGATGCCTACGGGCAACTCGACGGCAACGGCTTCATCCACAATCCTTTTGCCACGGATGACAGCTACATGCCTTCCGGCGCAAACGCCAAAAAGATCGAAGCATTCATGGAACGGCGCGACGCACTGTTCAAAAAAGCCGATCCCGAACGCGGTTATATCGCCCAGGCGACCGGAAACTGGAAAGACTACATGCGCATGACACATCATTATCCGGCAAACGGACTCAACCTGCTGGACCGCATGATGTATCATCATCCGTGGAGCAGACGCGCGAATCCGAAACTTCCGCTTCACATTTTCGAAGCGGGCGCGATCAATCTGTACACGATGGACACCACACACCCGGAACACTTCTGGTCCGTCGGAACAAAACGTCTCCCCGCCAAACGGCTGCTGACATTTGAAGCCGCCGCCCGTTATCTCGGCGATGAAGCATTCGAAAACCGTCTGGAGTGGGACCGGATGCTGTTCCAGGCAAAACTGCGCGACTACCGTCTGAACGGCGTCGACGCTTACTGTCTGTGGATCAATTCCGACATCGGCGGCAAAATCCTCAACACGGAAACAGCCGGAGGCGTCTCCGACAAACGCCGGCGCTCCTGGCGCTATTTCACCGCCCCGTTCGCCGAGATCATGGAGGATTCCTGGATGCGCGTCAATCCATGGTACTACCGTCTCCGCGCGCTCACCACTTACCCGTGGGGAGAACGTTACGGACACGGCGGACTCAAACCCGAAGACAATATTTTCAGTGCGCTTTACCGGAATGAATCCCAGCCGCTGTATCTCACCATTGCCGGGGAAGAAGGCGACCTGTTCACGCAGGATCACAATTATTACGGCGGGGAACTCCTGAAACGCCGTATCGCCGCGGTCAACGATACGCTCACCGATCAGACAATCAACGGCACGGTTGCGCTGAACGTCAACGGAAAAACCGTGCAGACTCTCCCGGTCAAAGGTACTGCCGGACAGGGAACGACTGTCTTTTTTCCCTTTGAGTTCCGTCTGCCGGAGGTCAGCCGCAAGACTCCGGCGGAGTTGCTCCTCAATGCCAACGGACGGACCGAACGCCGGAATCTGACGCTGTTCCCGAAACATCGGAAACCGGAATTCAACGGCACGCAGAAAATCGGTATTGCCTCCGTCAAACCGGAAAAACTGACGGAGAAAGCGGGAATTCGCGGCATTCCCGTCGCGCTCGAAAAAGGAGTTCCCGCCGGAATTGACGTGCTGATTATCGAACGGGACGCCCTTACGCCGTCCGTCAACCGGGATTCTCTTGCCCGTTTTCTGAACAACGGCGGACGCATTCTGATTTTTGAACAGACCGACTCTTCGCTCTACTCGCACCGGGCGGAGGAACGCCGTCTGGAACACGGATTCATCACCGACCGGACTCATCCGGCTGTCACGGGGCTTGACGACCGCGATCTCTGCAACTGGCGGGGACGCGCGGAAAGCGTCCCGAATGAAAAACGTCCATCAGATGCTTTCCGCCACAATCAGGCGGCGGCGCTTGAAACGCCGCATCTGACGAACCGGAATCTGATCGCCGGTTATGTTCTCGCAACACCGTCATACGGATCGTTCCTGCCCGTCGTGACCGGAGGGTTCGACCGGACGGATGCTCTGATCCTTGACGCCCGGAGCGGAAAAGGGCGCATTCTGTTCTGTCAGGCGGACGTCAGTTCCCGGTACGGCATCGACCCTGCGGCGACGATTCTTGCAGACAATCTGTTCCGCACGATTCTTGCGCCCGCCGAACCGCAGCTCAACGGCGTCCGGTACAGCGGAAATGAAGCTGGAAAAACATTTCTGAACCGTCTTGGCATCGGCATTGACAATTCGTCTCCGGTCGGAGTGCTCGGCGCCGGGGGCGATCCCCGCACACTGGCGGAATGCAAAACCATCGTCCTGCTGCCGTCGTCGGAGTTCCTGCCGGACGGAACAACGGTAAAACGAACCCATTTGCGGACCGTTTCCCAACCGCAGTACTGGAACACGAATTATTATCAGTTTGAGTTTCTGAAAGGCGAACTGCCGGGAACGGATTTCCCCGCATCCGCCGGGCCGTTCTTCCGCGGACTTTCCGCTTCGGATTTCTATCTGTTTGAAAATCCCATGCTAAAAATATGGGATTTCAAACCCGGAACAGCCGGGAAGCGGAGCCGTTTCGGAACGGCGGCGGAACTGGTCGGCGGCGGGAAAACCTATCTGTTCTGCGCCATGGATCCCTCCCTCGTGAAATACGGGGAGGAACGGGAAAAAATCTACCGGATCTGGTCGGTTCTGTTCCACAATCTCGGAATCCGCAACGCGCACGGAATTTCGTTCCGCACACCGGACAATGACCTGACAAACGGGGCATGGACCTTTCTGACCGATCCGGACGGAAAAGGCGAGGAACACGGGTTCGCCCGCGGAGAATTCGGCGGACGCATTCCGCGCCCGATCCGCACAGGCGCAGTCTGGGAGGATCAGGGAGTCACCGAACCGAATCCGCATCTCCCGAATCCGCCGGATTCCGGTTATGACGGTTACGGGTGGTATTTCACCACACTGAACCTGAATAAAGTCCCGGAAAAAACGGTTTATTTCCACATCAACGGAGTCCGCGACATCTCCACGTTCAACCGGACCGAACACAAAACCGATCTGTATATCAACGGAAAAAAAATGCCCGCTCCGACCGGGATTTACAACGCCTATCACGGCGGGCGCGGCGCGCGGCTGTGGACTCTCGACGCCTCCGTTCTGAAACCGGGAAAAAACCGGATTGCGGTCCGGATTTACAACTCAATCGGAGCCGGCGGAATCCACAAAAACCCGGTCCGGTTTGAATTCCGGGGCAAAAATACGGATCTGCTGTTTCCGTACGAGTTCCGGGAATCGAAATACACCAACTATTTCTTCTGGTGCTGGTGATATACTCTCTGCACACGGCTCCGTTTTTCAGCCGTGTGCAATCCGCTCCAACCCGTATCAATCAGGAAAACAGCGGATGAAATCCATTTTTTCCGTTTTTCTTCCCGGAAATCCCCCTGTGTGCATCTTGAATTTACCGTAAAAGAAAGTACAGTAACGGAAAATATTCACCATGCTAAGGATTATTCAGATGGACGACACTCTTTATTGCTTCAGTTTCAACGATCTTTCCGAAAACGGCGAAACCGTGCCGGAGCTGCTGACGGCACTCGGCTATGAGTTCAGCTCCTGGCGCGACGCCGAAACCGGAAAACTCGCGCACACTCTTTATTTCAAAACCCGCGATGAAGCGGAAACCGCGCAATCCCGGTTCAAAGAACTGGACAGGACTTTCCGCGAATTGGACATATCCATCTGCAACTTCGCCGTTTCCGAACTCCGGAAAGAAGACTGGGCGGAATCGTGGAAGATCCATTTCAAACCGATCGAAATCTCCGCGACACTTGCAATCACACCGTCATGGATCAATTTTCAGGCAAAACCCGGACAGCATGTGATTGTGCTGGATCCCGGCATGAGCTTCGGAACCGGACAGCACGCCACCACGAAATTCTGTCTCACGCAGCTCGACCGCTTCGCCGCGGATCATAACGTCTCACAGCTCTCCATGCTTGATGCCGGATGCGGATCGGGCATCCTCGCCATCGCCGCCGAAAAACTCGGCTACGGGGATATTCACGCTTTCGACATTGATCCCGAAGCGGCGCGCATTGCCAACGAAAACGCCGACGCCAACGGCTGTTCCCGCATTCATTTTTCCGCCGCCTCGCTGATTGAATTCAATTCCCGCGGCGTCCGGTTTGACATCATTGCGGCAAATATCCTCTCCTCCGCCCTGCTCGCTGGAAAAGACAAGCTGCTCTCCCTGCTGAAGCCGGGCGGATGTCTGATCATGGCGGGAATTCTGGACAGGGAATATGAAACCGTCAAAACAGCGTTTGAAGCCGCCGGATGCACGCAGTTCGCATCCACCGAGGAAAACCAGTGGCGCGGAGGGGCGTTTGTCCGTCAGAAATGAAAATCATCGACGCCCATCTCCATTTTTCCAAATGCGACAGTTTTGACGAATCCGCACTTGCCGCAGGACACCGCAACGAAACCGACAGCCTGAAAGCCGCATTCGACGAATGCGGTATCGTTCTTGGCATCGCAATGGGGGAAATGGGCGGGGAACGGATCGACGGCGTCGCGACTCCGCGTCTGCCGAACCGGGAACAGCCGCCTTTTCTTGTACATTGCGCCGGACTCGAAAGCTGCGAACTTTCCACAAAAACGATGGACCGCTCATTGGAGCTGTTCGATGCGGAATTCCGCAAACCGGAATGCGTCGGACTCAAGCTGTATCCTGGCTATAATCCGGTCCCGCTGAACGATCCGCTGCACGATCCGTATTTTGAACTGGCGAAACGCCACGATCTGCCGGTCGTCATCCACACCGGGGAACTGGCGGGAACACGCGGACTGCTCAAATACTCGCACCCGCTGAATGTGGACGAACTGGCAGTCAAACATCCGGACGTGCGCTTCGTTATGGCACACTACGGAAATCCGTGGATCGTGGACGCAACGGCGGTCGCTCAAAAGAATCCGAACGTCTGTCTGGACCTCTCCGGGCTTGCGGAAGGCTGTTTCACGACAGAAGAGTTCCTGAACAGATTTCACGGCCACATGGAATTCATCAGACACTGGCTCATATACCTGAACAACTTCGAAAAAGTAATGTACGGTTCCGACTGGCCGCTGATCAATATTCCGTGTTATGTCGGAGTAATCCGCTCCCTGATCCCGGAAGAATACCGGGAACAGGTCTTTTTCCGCAACGCCTGCCGGATTTTCCCGAAAGCCGGAGAACGTTTCCGGAACCTGTGATCCGGAACCTCTCTCAGACGAGTTCCACGCCCGACGGAGCCGCAATGTCCAGTTTGCCGGACTTGTCGGCTTCGATCCGGATCACCCCGTGCGGAGTCGGAAAGGTTCCGCGGACGAAATCAAGTCCGGCGAGTTCCGGCCTGACACTCAATTTCCGGCATCCGGGAGCAAGAATGCGGACGCCCAGCACCCGCTCGCTCAGGAACGGAGCGGGACCGCACGCCCACCCGTGACAAAGGCTGTGCCGCAGGCCCTTATAGCAGTAATCACCGAAATCCGCATGCAGATCGTCTTTTCCCGGAACCGGAAGTTCGGAAACCGGAGACGCATTGCGGACCCAGTCCAGATTGAAATCCTCCCAGAAAGTCGTCGCTCCGTAATCCAGCATCGCTCCCCAGTAACGGCGGATCAGTTCCAAGGCATTCCGTACCGGCTGCGCTCTCAGCATGTAATACCCGTAAAACGTGCTGACGCCGCGGAACGGATCCCGCAGCACCACATCCGAGCGGTCCGCAAGCCCGGAAACCGTCTGAATCGCCGCGGCAGCCTTGCTGTCCCCGCAATCCGGCACACAGGCGGCCATCCGCGCAACAGTCTTCCGTACCTCCGAGGTATCGAAATCAAGGATCCTGCCGAGTTCAATACCGCAGTTCAGTGTCCAGAACAGCAATCCCTGCAAACCGGCATGCAAAGCGGCGGCGTTGTCATTGGTCGGCCAGTCGAGAAAACGGTACGGCGGAACCTGCTCCTTTCCGTTCTCATCCGTATAAGAGCAGAGAATCGGCAGAAGAGCCGTCAGATAGTCGCGCTGTTCCCGCAGCCAGTCAAGATCGCCGCTGTGCAGATAATAATCGTACAATGTAATCACCCACCAGAACGAATAGGAGGTGATGCCGTTCATCATCTTCGGAAGCGCGGTACGGTCACGCAGAAAATCCAGCGACTTCGGGATCAATGCCGTCTCACGGAAAACGGCAAGAATACCGCGGACCTCCGGATTGAGATCCCCCATCCAGACCAGACGGTCCCGTTTCACGCCGTCGTAAATATAATCCTGCATATTCAGATGCAGCGTGTATGCGGCGGTTTTCCAGATACGGTTCAACCGCTCATCGGAAGACTCGAACGATCCGGCGTATTCCAGATCAAGAAACTGCGCAACGGCAATCACATTCAGCAGAACCAGCGGTTCATGGACAGCGTCGATACGCACGAAACGAAACGCGGTATTTCCATATTCCAGCATACCGCCGGTCGGAAGCTCCAGAACGGCGTCGTGAATCGCATGGTCCTGATCGGGCGTTCCCATCGCCTCGCTCGCGGATTCACCGAACCGGAGACGGATGCGCGCTCCACGCCCGGAACTGTTGACCAGACGGATCCCGCCATGCAGTTCGATCCCGAAATCCAACAGAATTCCGCCGCCTTCCCTGATTTCCGGACGGACCGTTTCCGAGCCATATTCCGGCTGCAATTCCATTCTCCCGACAAACGCCCCGGCATTCCGGCAGCCGGATTCCCAAAGAACACGTTTCACCGGGACGTATTCCCGGACCCGCTCATCTCTCACCGCTCCGTCATAAAAACTCATGACTCAAATCTCCGTATTGACTGTTCAGAAACTTACTTTATCTTCTTTTTTGCAGAAAACCTTGATTTTCCGCTTATAAAACAGTATATTTCGCTAAAAACAGGAAAACCCGGATCATGCACGATAAACCGCACCCCGTATTAAACCGGAATCTGACCGGAAGCAGTTCGCTCGGACTGCGCCTGCTGGATTACCATTCCAGAGAATCGGATATTATGCACAGTCATGACTTCCACGAACTGGTGCTCGTTCTGCGCGGCGCGGGTCTGCACCTTACGGAACATGGAGAATATCCGATCTATCCCGGAGACGTTTTCGTCATTCCGCCGCGCCGGGTTCACGGTTACCGGAATCTGAAAAAACTCCGCATCGCCAACTTTCTCTATTATCCGAAACAGCTGCGGCGGGAATTCGGCGAATTGAAACGCCTGCACGGAAGCAGACGGCTTTCCGGCGAATCCGGAGAACTGCTGACTCTGAATCAGGAATTGTTTCTGAAAGCGCAGGAACTGACTCTGCAAATGGAACAGGAACGCCGCAAGGCTCCTCCCGGATGGGAGTTCCTGTTCCGGCTGCTGTTCTTCCAACTGCTGACGCTGATCTGCCGCGCCTCCTCCGCCCATACGGAAACCCCGCCTACCGAACACTCAATCCGGGTCTGCCGGATCATCCGCTTCTGTGAAAAAAACTTCGGACGCAGGATCACCCTTGCCGAACTGGCGGAAGAAGGAGCCTGTTCCATCGCCACCCTGACCCGTATTTTCCGGGAGCAGATGGACACAAGCCCCGTCGCCTACTTGAACCGTCTGAGACTGGAACACGCTGCGGAACTGCTGCGGACGACAGGCTGGCCGGTCTCCGAAATCGCCGCCCGCTGCGGTTTTCCCGACAGTAATTATTTCACCCGTATCTTCCGTCTTTCATTTGCCCAGTCTCCCCGCACCTACCGGAACCAAAACACCATTCGCGCGGGCACATAACTGCAGGTTTTCAGGAATAGTTTGCCAATTTTATTTGAATGTTTCCTGTTTTCATGATAGATTATAGTGATTACACTTGCCAACAACACAAACATATTGTAAAGAAGGAGTCATTTTCAGAATGAGCAAGATTCGCGCTGAACACATTTTCACCTCGGAATCCGTTTCCGAAGGACATCCCGATAAAGTTTCCGACCAGATTTCCGATGCGATTCTCGACGCCTGCCTCGCACAGGATCCCGAAAGCCGCGTCGCATGTGAAACGCTCTGCACAACCGACCTCGTTGTCGTTTCCGGAGAGATCACCACGAAAGCAAAAGTCGATTGGGAATCCATCGTCCGCGAAGTCGTCGCCGACATCGGTTATACATCCGCCGACGTCGGATTCTCCGCCTCTTCCTGCAAAGTTTTCCTCTGCATTCACTCCCAGTCCCCCGATATTTCGCAGGGCGTGACCGAAGGCGAGGGACTCTTCAAGGAACAGGGCGCAGGCGATCAGGGCATGATGTTCGGATATGCCAGCAATGAAACGAAAGAACTCATGCCGGCAACCATTCTTTATTCCCACCGCATCGTGGAAGAGCTCGCACGCCTCCGCAAAGCGGAACCGGAAAAATACGGCTATCTCCGCCCCGACTCCAAGAGTCAGGTCTCAATGAAGTACAAAAACGGAAAACCGGTCGCCGTCACCACGGTCGTCGTCTCGCATCAGCACTCCGACGATATGGACATCAAGGAATTTGAACAGGTCGTCAAAGACGTCGTCAAAAAAGTGATCCCTGCGGAATTCCTCAACGACAGCATCGAATACTTTGTCAACCCGACCGGGCGTTTCGTCGTCGGCGGACCGAACGGCGACACCGGGCTGACCGGACGCAAGATCATCGTCGACACCTACGGCGGCGTCGGCTCCCACGGCGGCGGCGCATTCTCCGGAAAGGACCCCTCCAAAGTCGACCGTTCCGCTGCGTACATGTGCCGCTACATCGCCAAAAACATCGTTGCCGCCGGACTCGCCGACAAATGCGAAATTCAGGTTGCATATGCCATCGGCGTGGCAAAACCGCTCTCCGTCAATGTGGACACTTACGGAACCGGAAAGATCGGTAACGACGCGGATCTGGAAAAAATCGTCAGCAAAGTCTTCGATCTCCGTCCCGCGGCAATCCTCGCGAAACTGGATCTCAAGCATCCTGCGGAAAACGGCTGGGCATACCGCCAGACCGCCGCATACGGCCATTTCGGACGCAACGGTTTCCCGTGGGAAAAAACCGACATGGTTGACGCTCTGAAAGCCGCTGCTGCGGATTACCTCAAGTAAGCTGTACAAATGGCATTCGGCAAGAAAAAAATCCTCGGCGTCGGATCGGCTCTGCTTGACATTCTCGCGAACGTGGAAGACGGTTTTCTGAAAAACGTCGAAGGCGAGAAAGGCGGCATGGTCATGATCGACGCCGCCGCTTCCGACCGCCTCTGCCGGTTGCTTCCCTCCCACAGGAAAGTGATCGGCGGTTCGGCGGCAAATACGATCGCCGGACTTCAGCGGCTCGGAATGGCAACCGCCATGCTCGGCAAAGTCGGCACAGACGCGAAAGGCGATTACTACCGCAGTGAATTCGAACGCATGGGCGGCGACATTTCCCGTTTCAAGCTAAGCCCCGATGTGCCGACCGGACGCTGTGTCAGTTTGATCACGCCCGATTCCGAACGGACTATGCGGACCTGTCTCGGAGCATCCGCCACGCTTAAAGTGACGGAAATTACAGCGGAGGATTTCCGGGATGTCGGCCATGTGCATATCGAAGGCTATATGATGTTCAATATGGATGTCTTCATGCATGTGCTCAAACTGGCGAAAGACTGCGGTGCGACGGTCAGTCTCGACCTTGCATCGTTCGAAATCGTCCGGATTTTCCGCGACCGGCTGGACGATATTCTGCGCCGTTATGTGGATATTGTGTTCGCCAACGAAGACGAAGCCCGTGAATTTCTCGGTCAGCAGGATGATATTGATCCGCACAAAGCCGCCGGAGCCCTGTTGGAGTTCTGCGAGACGGCAGCGGTCAAACTCGGAAAGCGCGGCGCCTGCATCCGTAGTGCCCGGAGAACAGCCGTCGTAAATTCGGAACTCGTAACGGCTGTGGACACAACCGGTGCAGGCGATCTCTGGCAATCCGGTTTCCTGTACGCATGGCTGAACGGCCATTCTCTGGAAACGGCTGGGAAAATGGGCTCCATCCTCGGTGCGGAAGTCGTTCAGGTAATCGGAGCATCTATCCCGCCATACCGCTGGGAATCCGTCAGAACACGGTTTAAAAAGCTTATTTTCCAAGATACGAAATAATCAACAGGACAACACAAATGGCAAAGAAAACAGTTGCAGCAAAACCGGCGGCGAAAAAAGCCGTCGCCAAAAAAACAGTCGCCGTCAAAACTCCGGCAGTCAAAGCGGAAGAGAAGAAAGCCCCGGTGAAACCGGTTGTGAAAAAGACAGCCGCAAAACCGGCAGTCAAAAAAACCGCGGACAAAAAGGCTCCGGCAGCCAAAGCTGCAGCTACGAAAGCCGTTGCTGCGAAAGCTCCGGTAAACGATTACAAAATCCGTGACATCGCCCTCGCCGAAGCCGGACGCAAAGAGCTCGACATTGCAGAAAAAGAAATGCCCGGCCTGATGGCGGTCCGCAAAAAATACGGCAAACAGAAACCGCTCAAAGGCATCAAGATCATGGGCAGTCTGCACATGACCATCCAGACCGCCGTACTGATCGAAACCCTTGTTGAACTCGGCGCCGACGTCCGCTGGTGTTCCTGCAACATCTTCTCCACACAGGATCAGGCGGCAGCCGCAATCGCAAAAGACGGTGTTCCCGTATTCGCATGGAAAGGCGAAACGCTGAAAGAATACTGGGACTGCACACTCCGCGCTCTCACCTGGCCCGACGGCTCCGGTCCGGATCAGATCGTAGACGACGGCGGTGACGCCACTCTCCTGATTCACTGGGGCGTAAAGGCGGAAAAGAACCCGAAATTCCTGAATCGCAAACCCGGTTCCGAAGAGGAAGCTGTTATTCTCAATGTCCTGAAAAAGACGCTCAAGGAAGACCCGAAACGCTGGAGTAAAGTCGCCGCCAAAGTGAAGGGCGTTTCTGAAGAGACCACTACGGGCGTGCACCGGCTGGTTCAGATGGAAGAACGCGGCGAACTGCTCTTCCCGGCAATCAACGTCAACGACTCCGTCACAAAATCCAAATTCGACAACATCTACGGATGCCGCCACTCACTGACCGACGGTATCAAGCGCGCGCTCGACGTGCTGCTTTCCGGCAAACAGGCGGTTGTCTGCGGTTACGGCGACGTCGGCAAAGGCTGTGCCGAAGCGTTGAAAAATGAGCGTGCCCGCGTGATCGTAACGGAAATCGACCCCATCTGCGCCCTTCAGGCATGCATGGCGGGATTCACGGTTGCAACCGTGGAAGACGCTCTTCCGACAGCCGATCTGTATGTAACCACCACCGGTAACTGCCACATTATCACCGCCGAACACATGGCGAAAATGAAAGATCAGGCGATTGTCTGCAATATCGGCCATTTCGATAATGAGATTGAAGTTGCGCGCCTCAAAGCATGGCCCGGAATCAAGATCACCGAAGTCAAAGGGCATGAGTGTCCCGTTCACATGTTCACGTTCCCGGACGGTCACAGCATTTATCTGCTCGCAGAGGGGCGGCTGGTGAATCTCGGCTGCGCAACCGGACATCCGAGTTTCGTAATGAGCTGTTCGTTCGCCAATCAGACGCTCGCCCAGATCGCTTTTGCGAAGAAGAAACATGAGAAAAAGGTCTACCGACTCCCGAAAGAGCTCGACGAGGAAGTCGCCGCGCTCCATTTGGAAAAGCTCGGCGCAAAGCTGACAAAGCTGACAAAGGAACAGGCGGATTACATCGGTGTCAAAATCAACGGCCCCTACAAGGTCGATTACTACCGCTATTAATTTCGTTCAACAGAATGAAACAGACAGGACGGGGCGAGTTCTCCGTCCTGTTCATTTTTCAAGGTGCCAATGTTTGATTTTTTCTTTCACGGTTTTTCCGGATTCGATCTTTCCATGCTGATCGTCTCCGCGGTTCTGATCGGAATCAACAAAACGGGGATTCCCGGACTCGGTCTCGTTCCGGTTCTGCTGCTGACTCTGGTGTTCCCGACCAGACTTTCAACGGGACTCCAGCTTGTCATGCTCTGCATTGCGGACGTGGCGGCAGTGGCATGGTACCGCCGCAGTGCGAACTGGAAACTGATCCTCCGGCTCATTCCCGCCGCGGCGGTCGGGCTGGGACTCGGCATGATCGTTGTTGATCAGCTGGACGACGCGGCGATGGCAAAGACCATCGGCGCAATCGTCCTGTTCCTCTGTTTCATCAGCATTGCGCGGGATCGTTTCCTGAAAAACCGAAACGCCATACCGTCCCACTGGGCATTTGGCAGTTCAGCCGGACTGCTTGCGGGTTTCACCACTTTGATCGCCAACGCGGCAGGACCTGTAACCTCGCTTTATTTTCTCGCGCTCAAACTGGATAAGAAAGAATATGTCGGCACAGGCGCATGGTTCTTTCTGCTCATGAACTGGGTCAAACTTCCGCTTTTTATCCTGCAGGACCGGATCACCTGGCAGTCATTCAAGGCGGACCTGGCGATGATTCCGTTTATTCTGGCGGGCGCGGTGCTCGGCATCATAACACTGAAGCATATTTCACAGGAGTGGTTCAACAAACTGGTTCTGCTGTTTTCCATCCTCGCCGGTTGTAAATTACTGTTCCGGTAAACGGATTTTCCGGAAATTCGGATTTAAAATTTGCAAAGTTTAAAGTGACGCGCTATATTATATGTTTTGACGCTACTTTATACAAAAACATACACAACGAAGGGATAAAAAATGCCGGGAAAAGATGTCAGAAAGTCTGCCGTGAAGACGTTCGCTCAGAGCGAAAGAGCCCGTCTCAGACACAAAGCAACCAGAAACGCTCTCTGGACCACGGAGAAGAAACTCCGCGCCGCCGTTGAAGCCGGCGACAAAGGTGCAGCCGGCGAAATGCTGAGAAGCCAGTACGCCGCTCTCGACAAAGCCGTCAAGTCCGGTGCGATGCACAAGAATCAGGCGAACAGAAAAAAATCCCGCCTTGGTAAACTTGTTGCGAAAACGGCTGCGGTCGAAATCAAGCCTGAATAAGTCCAGGCGGACAAGTTTGTCAGGATCTTCCGGCGAATGAGGGCTTCCTCATTCGCTCTTTATTTGGCTGACAAACGTTTTTTGCGGAAAATACCGTGAAAATATCGTTTTCCGATTGAAAAATCAGAAAACGTGTGATACAATAGTTTTTGTCCGGTACGGACGCCCCTGCGTCCGTGCCCCGGCGGGATTTCCCGCCTTATTTTTTGATACGTCTGTCAGAAAATAAACAAGTCAGTAATCCGCAGGGTGGAGGAAAGATAAATGAATCATGAACTTCTGGCCATTCTTGAGTATATCGAGCAGGAACGGGGCGTAAGCAAAGAGCAGCTGGTCGATGCGGTGGAAAAGGCTCTGCTTACGGCATCCAGGAAAAGCATACATCCTGCCAATGAGCTTGAGGTGAAAATCGACCGGAATACCGGAGACATCCGCGCATGGGCGCTTCTCGAAGTCGTAGCTCAGGATCCGGACAACGACCAAATTCTTCTTGCCGATGCGCGGGAGCGCATTCCGCATGCGGAAATCGGCGAAAAAATCCGTTGGGAAGTAACGCCGAAAGATTTCGGGCGCATCGCCGCCCAGACCGCCAAACAGGCGATTCTGCAGCAGATCCGCAAAGCGGAAAAAGCAATCGTCAAAGACGAATTTGAAGACAAAGTCGGTCAGATCGTCAACGGCACGGTCCGCCGTTTCGATTCCGGTTCCATCATTGTGGATCTGCAGAAAGCGGAAGGCGTTCTTTCCCCGAAGGACAAGGTGCCCAATGAGCAGTACATGCCGGGCGACCGCATCAATGCGCTGCTCGTTAAAGTGGACATCAACGTTGCGGGACCGAGCCTGATCCTTTCCAGAACTTCTCCGCAGTTCATCCGCAGGCTCCTTGAGCGCGAGGTTTCGGAAATCCATGACGGCGTGGTGGAGATCGTTTCGATCGCCCGTGATCCCGGAATCCGCACGAAACTCGCAGTCCGCAGCACTGATCCCCGGATCGACCCCGTGGGCGCGTGCGTCGGAATGCGCGGAATGCGGATCAAAAACATCACCAACGAGCTGGGCGGGGAGCGCGTGGATGTCATCAACTATTCCGATGATATTGAGGAATTCGCCGCCAACGCCCTGCATCCGGCGAAAGCGGAACGGATCGACGTCAATTCCGCAAACAAGGTCATTGTATTCCATGTGACCCCGGAAAATTCGCGTCTCGCATTCGGCAAAAAAGCGCAGAATGTGAAACTGGCGCAAAAACTGATCGGTTGGAAGATCGACATCAAGACGATCGAAGAAGGCGGACATGAGGAGTCGTTCGATGAAAAGAAGAACCGGATCACGGAAAACCTTTCCGCCACTCTCGGAATCTCTGTCAAAGAGGCGGAAGTCCTTGTGAACAACGGGTTCCTCTCCATCGAGGGACTGAAAGCCGTGCAGATCTCCGATCTGGAAGCCATTGAAGGGCTTTCCCAGGAAACAGTCAGCACAATACTTGAAAAAATTGCGAAACAAAACGGGGCGGACTCTTCACTGTAAGAGTCCCGTCCATTCCCGGAGGATGAATTTACTATGTCGTCTGCAAAAACTTTAAAGGTCAAAGATCTTGCCGGCAAATACGGTCTGTCGCCGAAAGATGTTATCCGTGAATTGAATGAACAGGGTTTTGATGACGTAAAAAGCGCATCCTCTGCAATCCCCGCGGACGCGGTGGAGATCGTGGAACTCTATTTCGAGGATTATATTGCTAAACGCAAAGCCGGAGCCAAAGGCAAAGGGAAAACCTCTGCAGCCGCTCCGGTTTCAACCGCAACGATCGCTCCCCCGGTTGTCGTAAAAGCCCTTGCGGAAGCTCTCGGCAAAAAACCGAATGAAGTTGTCAGCGGACTCATGCAGATGAATGTGCTGGCAAGCATCAATCAGACCGTTCCGCCGGAAGTCGCGATTGAATACGCGAAAAAATGCGGTATCGAACTGACCGTCGGCGCAAAGGAAAAAGAAACCAGACAGGAAACCGCTGAAGACACCGAGCATCCCGAAGATTTCGAATACGAAGACAACCCGAAAGATATTGTGCCGCGCTGCCCGATCGTTACATTCATGGGGCATGTGGACCACGGCAAGACCTCGCTTCAGGACCGGATCCGTAAAACGGATATTGCCGGCGGGGAAGCGGGAGGAATCACTCAGCATATCGGTGCTTCGGTCGTAAATCTCAACGGAAAGACGATCACTTTCGTTGACACTCCGGGGCATGAGGCGTTCACCGCCATGCGTGCCCGCGGCGCCAATGTGACCGACGTTGTCGTACTCGTTGTCGCCGCCGATGACGGATTCATGCCGCAGACCATTGAAGCCATGAATCACGCGAAAGCCGCCGGAGTCCCGATTATCGTTGCGATCAACAAGATGGACCTGCCGGACGCCAATGCGGACAAAGTTCTGCTCCACATGCAGCAGAATGAACTGATGTCGGAAGACTGGGGCGGAAACGTCGCCGCGATCCGGGTCTCCGCCAAATCCGGAATGGGAATCCAGGACCTGCTCGAACGGATCCTGCTGGAAGCGGAAATGCTGGAACTGAAAGCCAACCCGAAACGTCCGGGCATGGCTTACGTTCTGGAATCCCAGCTGGAACAGGGATTCGGGCCGACCGCAAATATCGTTGTCAAAAACGGCACGATCAAAATCGGCGATCCCATCCTCTGCGGTGAATTCTGGGGCAAAGTTAAAAATCTGACCGATTACCGCGGACAGCGGATCAAATCCGCCGGACCGGGAACTCCGGTGAAAATCGCCGGACTCAGCGGCGTTCCGGAAGCGGGAACCAAACTGGTCGTCTGCTCGTCCGAACACCATGCGAAAGAACTTGCCGAAGCACGCGCGGAAAAGAAACGCGAAGAGCAGCTGCTCCACAACTCCTCCGCCGGAGCAAGTCTGGAAGATCTGTTCAGCAAAATGGAATCCGATAAGAAACAGTCGCTCTGTGTGGTGCTCAAAGCCGATGTCAACGGTTCCTGTGAGGCGATTGCCGAATCGTTCAAGAAACTCCCGTCCGACAAAATCACGATCAACGTGGTTCACTCCGGAGTGGGCGCAATCACGGAAAACGACGTCCTGCTCGCCGCATCGTCGCACGGTATCGTGGTCGGTTTCCACGTCCGCGTCAATCCGGGCGTCAACACTCTTGCGAAAAAAGAAAATGTCGAAATCCGTCTGTACAGCATCATTTACGAACTGATCGAAGATATTACCGACGCTCTGACCGGACGCCTTGAACCGGAAAAACGGGAACGGGAACTCGGCGTGGCGAAGATTCTTCAGATATTCGAACTCTCGAAAGGTCCGAAAGTCTGCGGCTGTATCGTGGAAAAAGGCTCTGTCAAAGTCGGTTCCAAAGCACGCGTGTTCCGTCACGGCGAACTGATCTTCAACGGGGAAGTCCGCTCTCTCCGCCGCTTCCAGGACGACGTCCGCGAAGTCAAGCAGGGACTCGAATGCGGAATCAAACTCGACAACTTTGCCGACTTCGACGTCAACGACATTATTCAGGTTTATGATATTGAACTGAAAAAAGCGTCGCTGTAACACACCGTCCCCGCGGCACCGTTCGCGGGGACAGGTCTTCACCGCTTGAACCAGGAGGACTCCCATGGCATTCGCCGCCGACCGCATCGCACGCGTCAATGAAATTCTCAAACGTGAAATCGCCGCGATTCTGGAAAAAGAAAATATCACGAGGACTGGTACGCTGATCTCCATCACCAAGGTCCAGTGTTCGTCCTGCCTCAAAAACGCCACGGTGTACGTCAGCGTATACGGCGGCGGTACGGAAGCCGAAGAGGAGGTTCTGGAACTGCTGGAAAGCAAACGGGCACTGATCCAGAAACGCGTGGCGAAAACCATCATTCTGAAATATACGCCCGTACTCCGCTTCACTCTCGACCGCAATCTGGAGGAAGGCGACCGCGTTCTCAACATCCTGCGGAATCTGGAGGAAAAACAATAATGGACTCCGCTTTCCTTTCCGCTCTCCGTACGGCGGAAACGATTCTCGTTGCAACCCATGAGCGTCCGGACGGCGACGCGATCGCAAGCCTGAGCGCCGCCGTATCCATTCTGCGCGACAACGGATTTCATGCATACGGAATTCTGCCGTCTCCCGCTCCGGATTTTTATGCTTCCTTCGTTCCGCAGAACGGGATTCTCGTTTCCGCGAACGATCTCAAAGCCGATCTGTTCATCACCGTGGACTGTTCCACCCGTGCCCGCGTCGCAGCGGCGGATTATCCAATCGAACAGTGCCCGACGGTCATCAATATCGACCATCATCCGGATAATGAACGGTTCGGCACATTGGTTCAGCTGAATCCGGCTGCCGCGGCGGCTGCGGAGGAACTTTACACGCTGTTCCGCGATGCGGGATTCCGCATCTCCGCGGAAAATGCCACCCGGCTGCTGCTCGGCATCATCACCGACAGCGGCTGTTTCCGGTTCGACAACACTTCCGCGGACGCGCTCCGTACCGCAGCGGAACTGATGGAACTGGGCGCGGATCACCACCGGATCATCGTCTCGGTGTTCAGCTCCCGCCCGGAAAATCTGGTCCGGCTTGAAGCGGAACTCGGTTCAAAACATCTGAAAACGGCATTCGGCGGGAAATTCGCCTGGATGTACCTGGATCCGGAAGTTCTCAAGCAATTCGGCGTGGACATCCGCAACACGGAGTCCCTGATTGAGCTTCCCCGCAATATCGCCAGCGTGGAGCTGGCGGCAACGCTGCGTCCGGAAAAAGACGGCTTCAAACTCTCGCTCCGTGCGAAAAATGCGCCGTACTCGGCAGGCCGCATTGCGCGCCGTCTGAATGGCGGCGGGCACGAAATGGCGGCGGGCGGCTTCATCCCCGCAGACAATCCCCGGACAGCCGAACAAATTTTACTCCAACAGGTTGAAATGGAACTGAACGAACATGAGAAACAATCCCAATAAACACCGTCTGCCGCCGTTCGACAGAAGCGGCATTCTTCTTGTCAACAAACCCGCCGGATGGACCAGCCACGATGTCGTGGGCTTTGTCCGCTCCCGCTTCAACGTTCCGAAAGTCGGACACTGCGGCACGCTCGATCCCGCCGCAACGGGGCTTCTGGTGATCGTACTCGGCAAATTTACGAAACTCAGCCAGAAATTCAGCGGTGAAAACAAGGTCTACGAAGCACGGATTCAGCTCGGCACCGAAACCGACACTCAGGATCTTGACGGGGAAGTGATCCGGACCTCGCCGATGGACGGAATCACCGAAGACATGCTCTGCAACGCATTCGCCGAATTTGTCGGCGATATCCTGCAAGTCCCGCCGATGGTCTCCGCCAAGAAAAAAGACGGGGAACGGCTTTACGATCTCGCACGCAAAGGCGTGGAAGTTCAGCGCGATCCCGTTCCCGTCACGATCCACTCGATCGAAGTGACCAACATCAACCTGCCGTATGCCGACTTCATCGTCTCCTGCTCCAAGGGAACGTATGTCCGCACGCTCTGCGCGGACATCGGAGCAAAACTCGGCTGCGGAGCCTGCCTGCACAGTCTGAACCGCATCCGCAGCGGGGAATTCGACCTCTCCGACGCCCACGATGTCGAAACCATGAAAACGTGGGAACAGCCGGAACTGGAAGCCGCCGTTACGGATTTCCTGCATAAAAAACTCGCGCGGATGAATCTTTCCGCATTCTGAGGGGGAACTGCAACATGCTGAGCCATGACAAACTCGAAGCCGCTGTGATGAAATTCATCATGGACTCGAAACTGGAATCGTTCGATGTGGAAGAACTTGCCGCGGAACTCGCTCCGGAATCAGCCGGAGAAGAACGCGAAAGCACGATCCGCCGCATCTGCGGCATTCTCGATTCCAGCGAATTCGTGGCGCGCAAACACTCTTCCGACCTCTATTACATCCTCGACAATTTTTTCCGGGGAACAACCTTCCTCTGCAAACCGCGTCCCTTTGAGCTGGAACGCGGAGTCTTCATCCCGGCGGCGCGTCTGGAACCGTTCCATCCCGCAGAACTCTATGCGGACGAACTCGAATTTTCTTCCGGAACGGTTTCCGCTCCGTTTGAACTGACCGATATAAAAACTGCGTACAAGGAAATCGCCGACCTGTTTTTCATGCTCGGTCCCTCCGGGACCATTGACATGCTCGTCGCAGAATCGCAGGAAAATTACGATGCGATCCGCCGTTATAACGGACTGAACGCTGCAATGCCGGTAACTCTGGAAGCGTTCGATTTTTCCGAATTCTACCGCAATACCGGCTTCCGGAGCGGAGATTTCCTCAAATTCGAGATCAAGTCCTGGGCGGACGGCGAATGGAAAGTCTCGCATGTCTCCCGGATCGACGCCCCCTCTCCGGCGGAAATTAGCCGTTGGATCGGCAAGTTCGAAACCGCTCTGACGGACGTCTGCACCGACTACAAGGATTCTTTGGAAATCCATGAACAGATCATGTACGCTTATCTCTATGCGGCGGCTTCAGGCAACGATCTGCGCCGCCTGCCGGGTCCCGCCATTGACCTTTATCACACCATGATGCAGACCATCTCTTTCCGCCGTGACGGTTCCGAATGGACCCTGATCTCCAACGACACGCTGGAAGAGGACTCCGTTCCTCCAAGTTCGCCGGAGCATCATCACGGGCACACGCATCACCATCATGATCACGGATGTTCCTGCGGTCATGAACACCCGCAGGAAGAGACGCCGTTCGGCGACATGTCTCCCGATGATTTTTCCGCTTCTCAAGGTTCTTTGGAATCCATCGACGCGATCCTGAACGAAATCCATGCTCCGATTCACGAAACGGAACTTCAGGCGTATATGCTGGATACGATTGCCAACGGCGCCGAATCGTTCGACGAATTCGAGCGGATTCATGAAAACCTCGTCAAGTTCGTATTTACGGATGAAGGGCAGGAAGCGGCCTATCTGAACTACATTGAAGAACTCTGGGAACAGCTGGTCGACCGCTACAGTCACAACATCGACTCTCCGAAAGCGCCGTTGCGACAGCGGCTGTTGGAGCTGACGGACCGCCGGATCGAACTTTCCTCCGTCGTTCTGGAACGCAAAAGCGCACTTCCCGACGACCTGAAACAGGATATGGTGAAGCTGCATAAAGAGATTCTGGATACTCTTTTCGTACTCAACCGGGATGCAATTCTGGAAGAGGAAGAGATCGCGGAACTGGAGCTCCGGGTCGGCGATATCGAAAACGATTTTGAGATCATCAGTGAAAAGATCTCCGCCTGGCTTGAACAGCAGATCACCGGGAAATAAAGATTTCCCGTCCGGCAAAATACGATTTTATGCGCTGCTGAAACTCCGCGGAAAACCGATGCCACAGAGATTTTATCTGTGACATCGGCGGCAATATCAATATCAAGCACCGAAAGTCCGCTACCGGAGCAGAAGAAACTGCGGATAGAGGTGCGGACGGTTGAACGGTTCCCCCAATGCCGGATTGGTGTTGATCAAAACCGCTTTTGCCGACGTTCCCGGTCCGGCGGCGTCACGGTCCCAGATGCGGTTGTCCCCGAAAGCTCAACTTGACTTGTGCAAAATACCCGTTAAATCAACCTGTAAAGATCAAAACATTGAAAACGGTTGTGGATCCCTGCAGGAAGCCGGAGATTTTCAATTCGGACCAGGAAAGCCGGTCTACCTGCTCGTAATTTGCAGAGGAACTCCAGTTAATGGCATTCAAATAAACATGGACGGGCATGGAAATATAAGGACATCAAAATCAAAGAGAATGTCAGCTTGCCGCAGCTCCGCTTCGATATACAGTATTACATAGACTTTTACAGCTTCAGAAGGATTCATTCGGTTCTGCAATATCAAACTCCGGACGAAGTCTATTCTGCAACTTGCAATCGGCAAACAATGGAATATAGTAACTCAAAGGCTTTTGCACCAATCTTTTAATAAAAGTTGTCCAATCCAGGGGTGAAGCACAATATGGATGATTTGAATTATATAATTTTGCGTCAACTGAAAAAAGAAAAAATTGATAGTTATATTGAGATAAATGATTTTCAAAACAAAAATATTCAAGTTGTATATTTTTATGATGAACTGGATTACTACGCAGACAAATGTCTTTTTGATAATTGCTCAGAAGATGAAATCATTAAATTACTATATTCTTTTTGCTCGTCATCATATTATGACTTATTTTCGTGGCAAACCTGTTGTGAACTTAGTAAGCTGCTCGCAAAACACGGAAAACTAATTTCAAAAGATGTTGAGAAATTTATTTTTTCTGATCAATCTAATCATTTTAGAAACGTATCACTTCACCTGTCATATCTGTCAACGGATATAAAATGGGAAGAGTGGTGTTTAAATTGTATGGATTTATGCGACGAGGATTTTAGAGATGGTCTTTTTTTAGCTTGTTACCGTCTGAACACGTTTAATATTTATAAGAATCTTGTAAAATATTTTTCAGAGTGGATAGAAAAAGATTCAGACTGGGGATATGAAACCGGAGAACGTTGGGCCCTGGAAAAATTTATAAAAAAATGGGATTCCAATCCCAAGTATAATTTGCATTTAGAACTGCAGCAATTTACAAACCAGATAAACGCCAAATAAAATTCCAAATCAACAAAAAAATCATGACACAACGAAAAATAGCCCTATTACTGGGGAGTTATTATGCTGTGTATGTTAATATACCACTGATCCAATAAGAAAAATTTTAAAATATAAAATATTATTATTTAGTCGATCATGCAAAAGTATTCAACCTCTAAAAGAAAGAAATTTTGTAAATGCCTCTTCGACGGTTTCTGCTATAAATCATCGAAAAGGCGTCTGTTCAAATTTTTCTTTATTGGGTTATCTGTGATTTCTTCACATTTTTCAGAAAAGATTTGATTTTCAAAAGAAGACAGATATAGTATTTTTCATCATAAAAGCAGAAAGGATTTACGATGAAACGAATCATGTTTACCGCTCTGGCAGCTCTGCTGCTTGCCTCTCCCGGCATTTGTCCGGCAGCCCCGGTGAAAGACCTCAGCAAAGTGGAAATCCGCAAACCGGTCGAACTTAATATCCGTGGCGGCCTCCCCAATTTCTATCAGAAACTTGAAAGCGGAAAGCCGGTCAGAATCGCCTACTTCGGCGGCAGTATCACGGCTCAGAACGGATGGCGTCCGCAGAGTCTGGACTATTTCCGCAAACTCTATCCGAACAGCAGAATCGACCAGATTCATGCGGCCATCGGCGGAACCGGATCCGAACTCGGCGCGTTCCGTCTGGAACAGGATGTGCTCCGGTACAAACCGGACCTCGTATTCGTGGAATTCGCGGTGAACGACAGCGGTACGGCACCGTATCGTATCCGCCAGTCGATGGAAGGCATCGTCCGGCACATCTGGCGTACGCTGCCGCTGACCGACATCTGTTTCGTCTACACGCTGACCGCACGCGACATCAAGGACCTGCAGGCGGGCAAAGCCAAACGTTCCACCAGCACAATGGAAGAGATCGCCGATTTCTATCAGATCCCGTCCGTCAATTTCGGACCGGAAATCGCACGGTTGGAAAAAGAGGGCAAACTGGTGATGAAGACCGGCGATAAAGGTGTCACCAAAGTCTCCGGCAAGGAGCTTAATCTGGATTCCGATATCGCAGTCACCAAAGACGGCAGGATTCCATTTTCCAACGATGGTGTCCACCCGTATCAGAACACGGGGCATGTGATCTATACCAACATTCTCAAACGCTCGCTGCCGCTGATTGCAAAAGCAGGAAAACCGGGACCGCACCGGCTCGGCACGCCGATGGTGAAAGACAATTACGAGTACGCGGCGATGGTCGCTCCCGATCATCCGGGAATCCGGCTTTCCGGTCCTGTGGAAAAACTGCCGAAGACGAAAGCGCCCGCCAATCTTTTCCGCAACAAGGCGCCCGGCGAAACCTGCCTCAAGCTCTCTCCCGGAGCGGAACTGGAATTCAAATTCAAAGGTTCCAAAGTAAACCTCTACAACCTGCTCGGTCCCGGATGCGGAACTCTTGAAATCACGGTGGACGGCAAATCCCGCAGACAGAAACTTGTCGATCCCTACTGCACTTATTACCGCCTCGCTACCGCGGGCGTCGCCGGGAACGTCAGCGCCGACACGGTGCACACGGTCAAGGTCAAAGTCCTGAATGAACCGATGGACAAACGCGCCATCCTGTTTGAACGCAACCGCGCCTTTTATGACAAAAACGAGGAAAAATACAAACCTCTTGACGCTTATATCGGAGCGATCCAAATCGTCGGGGAGATCGTGAAATAATGGAACTTGCGGCGCTGCTTCCCTCCGGATGGCGGACCATTCTGGCTCCCGCTCTTCAAACGGAATCTTTCCGCGCCCTCTCCGCATTTCTGGAGCAGGAGTATGCCGGACGGCAGATCTTTCCGCCGAAAGAGGACCTTTTCCGCGCGTTTCATCTGACTCCGCCGGAACGGGTACGAGTCCTGATCCTCGGACAGGACCCCTATCATGACGACGGGCAGGCGCACGGTCTCGCATTTTCCGTGCGTCCCGGCGTCAAATTCCCGCCGTCCCTCCGTAACATCTTCAGGGAGCTGAACAGTGACCTCGGACTCCCCGTCCCGTCAAGCGGTTCCCTGGAGCACTGGGCAAGACAGGGCGTTCTGTTGTTGAACACCGTCCTGACCGTCCGTGCCCATTCCGCCGGTTCCCATCAGAAACACGGCTGGGAAGAATTCACCGACGCCGTAATCCGCACCGTGAACGGTTTTTCCTCTCCGGTCGTGTTCGTTCTGTGGGGCGCGCCCGCGCAGAAGAAACTGCCGCTGATCAATACCGGACGTCATACGGTTCTGCAGTCGGCACATCCTTCTCCGCTTTCCGCGTTCCGGGGCTTTTTCGGGAGCAAGCCGTTTTCCGCGATCAACCGGGCGTTGGAGCTGACCGGAGAACCGCCGATCGACTTCAGCGGTCCACAGCCGTAACCGAATCGGAACTGTTACTTCACCAGTTCAAAGAAAACACTCGGACCGCCGGGAATTGCGGCGGTATCGACTGTCAGCTCCGCTCCGCCGGAAATTCTGCGCAGAGGAAGTTCCGCCAGACGACTCCCGTCGAGTCCCAAAGCATACGCTTTCATCGCTCCGGCATACGGAGTTTTCATTGCAACCGTAAAGCGCCCGGTTTCCAGCAGGACCGGAGCATCCCCGAACTTCAAACGCACCCGCTGGTCCTCCTCTTCAAACACAGTCCCGCTGTTCAGAGCGTTGGTAACGATGAAAAGCAGCATCCGCCGGGCTTCCCGCAACGGACGCAATCCGTCCACGGATGCAAGCGCGATACAGCCGTTCCGGTTCATGCTCCGCACCTCAAATTCCGGAAAAACCGCAGAACCTCCGGACGGCGAACAAAGTCCCTGAAACCGTTCCGTGGTGATCGTCATCCGTTTTTTGGCACATTCCATGAACAGCTCTCCGGTAGAACTTTCGAAGCGTTCGTTTTCCGCATCGGTCCGGTTGGAACGGGGAACAAGGCCGCGCGTTTTCAGGGCTTTGACCGTGCTGTCCATATCGAATGAGGCATCCGGAGAATCCACGATCCCGGTAAACATCCGCTGGGTGTTGACGGCGGAAGCTCCGGAACGCATGGTAACGACTTCGTTTTCACCGACGGGAGTGCGGGTCAGATCCACAAAACACTTTCCGAGCAGTCCCATCCGGAGCTGGGAGGCATTGACCGACTCCGCCGCGGCATTACTCCGGATTACCTCCTCATAATCCATCCGGATCCGTGTCGTTATGCCGGACGGACACACATCACCACGCCGGAAAATCAGAGCAAGCATCCGTTCGCAAGCCCGGCGGACCGGATCAAAACGGACTTCAAAATCAACGATCTTACGCAGCGGGGAATTGGTAACCGCCATGCAGTACGCGGTCAGTCCGTCAAACTCATTCAGCGCGGCAAAGCCTCCAAGTACAAATCCCTGTTCATAACGCCAGCGGTTCCAGTAGGAATGTGCGTGTTCGCTCACAAGAAACGGTTTTCCGTACAGGCGAGTGGAAAGGAAACCGCGGAGCGCATTCGCCGCATCGCCGATGGAACTGGCTTGCGTACTGCGTTTCATGCCGTCCATCGGATGATCGTGATACCCGTTTTTGGAAACGAAATCCTGTTTCTGCCGGACTCCCGCGTGCCGCATGGAAACCTGTGACAGATAACCGGTTACCGGCCCCTGATAACCGAGTGAACGGATAAATTCGCGCGCATTCCGGTAAAAGCCGGTTTCCAGTTCCGTGATGAATTCCGCACTGTCGCGGGAACGCGGTCCCGGCGTTCCTTTGCCGACAGGCACAAACGTTTTGACATCCTCAAACGCTTTGAATCCGGAGGCATCGCTTCCCCATGCAGTCTGCAACGCGGAAAAAGAGGAATATTTCCGCTTCAGGAATTCGCGGAACGCCGGAGCATAGCTGTCGTCTGCACGGGTATTCCTGGTGTCCATTTCATTGCAGGTATCCACAACGGCAAGCTGAGGATCATCGGCAAGACGCGTTTTCGTGTAGGGATTGATGCGCGTCAGCAGAAATTCCGTATTGCGCTTCCAGGCGTCGAAATCCCGTTTATTGAGAAACGCGTTGTAACGGAATTTCCCGTACAAGACAGGATCCCACGGAGCAATACGGTCAAAACCGATCGTCGGATCATGGACCGTAAGGTTGATATAGATTCCCTTTTCGCGCAGACGGAACACCATATAATCCAACAGGTCCAGAAGCTGCGGATCATGCTCGAACGCTTTCAGGGAACGGCATTTCGATTCACGGGTGAAACCCGCCCAGAGCCGGACAAGATTATAGCCTGCCCGGTAAATCTGATCCACATACGCATCAACGCTTTTATGATCCGTCATCTCCACAGCACCGGTGAAGTATCTGCCGAATTCACGGTTGACGGAAAACGAATAGAACCGCACTGGAACGCCGGGACGCTTTTCAAACTCGAAATGACCGTTCTTTCCGCAGACGACCCGTCCGTATTCCCCGATTTTTCCATTATGGAACAGCGGAGAAAAATCAAGCGCAGTCCCCGCTTTCACGGCGGGAACGACCGATTCCGGAAGCGGCTTCCAAACAGCGTTTTCCGTAATCTCCAGCTTCTTCATTTCGGGGACCGGATAATCCCTGCCGGAGACGGTCGCTCCGATCAGCATCCACATGGCGTTTGCCCCGGAAGTTTTGTGCAGTTCGACCTTTGTCAGAGCCCCGAAGCCCTCCGGAATCCGGAAACGGGAAACATACGCCGCGCCGAAACCGCCGCCCGCCATGATTTTAGTGCCGACAACCGCATTGGATACCGGTTTTGCCCCGAACCAGTCGGTCAGATCACGCTTGTAAAGGATCGGCAGAGATACGGACGCTCCATTTGTTCCGGTCAGCACAACTGTTCCAACCGGTGTTCCCTCCGCCTGCCCCCACGCACTGCAATGCAGCAGATAAAGGAATTTTCCCTCAGCCGGCGCCGGCAGGGGAAGCGTCACGGACTTCGGACCGGACGGCAGGCGCGGACATTCAAAAACAACGATGGATCTGCCGCCGTTCTGTTTCGGATCAATAATGCGGAACGGAACGTTCGCAAAAAGTTTGCGGCGGATCGGGAATTTTGCGGCATCCATGCCGCTGCCCTGATCGTGCCAACCGCCTTTCCGATCCCCGGCGATCTCATCGGCGAACCCCATATTGGCTGCGCTGTCAAGCGCAAGCAAAGTATCGCCGGCAACCAGCTTCACATTGCGGAACCAGACCTTTCCGCCCGCGTTGACGATTCCGATCCGGACATATCCGCGTACAATCCACGGCGGGACCTCCGTTTCAAGTCGGTACGTTTTCCAGCCGCGTTTCCCGCTGCCGACATATACATGCTTCCAGAACCATCGTTTCCCCTTTTCCGGTTCGCCATGAAGCACGAATTCCGCACCGCCCCACTTCCTGACCGGATCGCCGAGGGCGGTCCGGATCTCCGCTGTCAGAACAACCGTTCTTCCGCGGATCTTCTCTCCGGGAACGGCGATCTGGACACAATTCGACATTTTTTCCGATCGTTCCGGGACTTCGATTTCCAGTGCTCTCATTCCGTCGTCCAGCATTGCGGACCGGACAAATCCCGGTTTGCTCCCGCTGAGATTCAACGTCTCCCCTCCGGTAAAACTCCGGTTCAGAAGAACTTCCGCCATTGCCGGAAAAATCAGCAGGGCGGACAACATGACTGCCATTTTCTTCATATTCAGACTCCTTATGATTGAATATTTACAATTCCCATGCATTATTCGCCTTGTAATCCCACGTCCACAAATAAACGTAGACATTGCGGAGCAGATGATCGGCTCCGGGATAACCGGGCAGCGGCGCTTTGGCGGTAACGGCATGACCATCCACGAATGTGAGGTTCGCCGATGTCTGATGCCATGGATAGAGACGGCTATGTTTATGATATGTCCCGCTCAGCATTTCCTTGCTCCCGGAAATTATACCGGAACTCTGAATCCGCTGGGGAGCATCGGACGGAGTCGTCCTGCTGTCGCCAAGCATGACCTTTGCGGAAGGCGATTTGATCCGCGCCATTTTCGGAGAGTTGTTGAACTGTGAATTCATTCCGTAACTGAACTGCATCGTGTCTTTATCATAGCTCTTGCTGAAATCCCGGTAAAATCCCGGCTGCGCCTGCCAGATCTGTTTGCTGTAAAACCCTCTGTTCTTCAAGACATACGGACAGATCAGAGTCTTCCCGTTCGGCAGATAATGGAATGTCAGGATCACTTCACTCCAGTATGCTTTCAGAGTGGTATCATTCACCTCCCCGATATCGTTCGATCTTCCTTTCGGAGCATAATCATCGGAGTCCGCCGCATACATAATCACCGCGCCGCCGTCCTGTTTCAGATTGTTCATACATTGAACCGTCTGCGCCTTGTTCCTGGCGCTGTTGAGTGCCGGCAGAAGCATACCGGCAAGAATCGCAATCACAGAAATCACGATCAGAAGTTCTACAAGGGTGAAATTAATACTCCTCCCGCCGGAAGATCGTCCCGTTCTGAATACAGCTTTCATTGTTGCTCTCCTCTTTTGCAGACAGTGTGTCCGTTGTTGTTTTATGTTATTTCCCGAACCTCGACCGGAATGGTCACGCCTGTTCCGGAAGCGGGCTGTTCGTCATTCAGCTGCGCCCGGAGCAATCCGGCAAGCGCGGCGGCATTCTGTTTCAGCGGATACAGATACGTCATTCCCCGTCCGGCACCCCGTCCGGTAACATTCGGCAGAATCAGAAAAAGCGTCTCGCGGTAATCCGGCTTGATCGCTTCCAGCTTCCGCAGAAACGGTTCATGATTCGTTGTCACAAAAAACAGCGTGTCCGGCGGCTCCTTCCCTGCAAAACGGGATTCCAGATATTCAAAGCAATCCCCTTCCGGAACAAAATTCCGGTCATCCAACACGATCCCCGCCTCCCGGTATGCCTGAACAAAACCGCTGATCTCCTGTATTTCCGGACTTCCGTAATACAGCAGAGGCGTGTGCAATCCCTGTTTCAGACACCGTTTGCCGATCTCATATCCCGCCTGATAAAAATTCTGAAACACATTCCACGGAGTCCCCTCCGGCAGAGCGCTCGTGATCACTTTCAATCCGCGCCGGCGCAATTCGCCAGTCAGGGAATGCGATGGCTGCAGCCAGATCAGGACATCCAGCGCTTCCGCCTCAATGGAACGCAGAATCTGTTCCGGCTGACGGCTGTTCAGCTGAAGCTGGTGAACGACCACCTGCATCCGCGCACATTCCAACAGCAGATACGCCAACTGTTCCGCAAAATATGGAGTATAATGAGTCAGCATACCGTCGGTATGCAGCACACCGACAACGGGCATGATAGCCATTCCCTGCGGTTCAAGACTTTTCGCCGGATTGGTAAAACTGCCAAGGTGCGGGCGCGCAATGATATAGCCGTCATTCGTAAGCTCTTTCAACGCCTTGATGACAGTCGGCCTGCTCACATCGAACATCGCGGCAAGTTCGGTCAGCGTGGGAATACGCACAGACTTGCTGCCCGCCCGATAAATCAGCGTCGTTACATAACGCCGGATTTTCACATACTCCGAAACCGGTGTCTCCGCCTGTTTCATGATCCGCCTCTTTTGTTGACCAATATTTACCAATATCTTTATTATACAACAAAACCTCAAAAAAGTCAAGAGGTAAAAAGCAAAAAAAACCGGAATCCGTTAAAGAATGCAGACTTCAGCAAAAATACCGGCACAGACAACCGGGATCAAATGGCAGCAGAGTCCGGAACAGACAGGATCACTCCTGCAGCGCTTCGGCGGCACGCAGACGTTTCAGACGGAGCATGTAATATTGCGTCAGAATAAGGTCGGCGGCAACCATCAGCATATTGAGGACATAAAGCCAAAGTACATGGTCATAGTGGCCGATGCCGGGAATTTTATTCAGAATCCCGCTGATATAACCGATCAGGATCAGATACATGAACAGCAGACTTTTCCCTGTCGGATTCTTCACGCGGATCGTTTTAAGAAGAGCAAACGGCCAACTGGTGCCGAAACAGACCAGCATCACAGCCTCGTACACATTAAAATTATGCATGGTGCTTCCTGAATGTTATTTGAAATGTTTCAGGAGCTGCGCCTGATAGGAAGAGGGATTCTCCGCCACAAGTTCCGCCGTAAGATTACCGAGGATGTCGATGAGCCGGGTCATTTCCTCTTTTCCCTGCTTGGCACACATCTGTTCCGCAATCCGTGTAAACCCGCTTTCCAGTTCGCGGATCTTCTTCAGACTGTATTCCGAAAGCGAGATGTTGACACTCCGGCGGTTGCTCTCACAGCGGTTGCGGGTGAGCAGCCCGCGCTGAACCATATTTTCCACCATGCCACAGACAGCGGCGCTGGTGACGTTGAGAGTCTCGGCAATGGACTTCAGCATCACTCCTTCCGGAGACGTGGTGGAAGTCTTGACGTAAACGACGCGCAGAAGACGCATCTGCTGAATGGTCAGGTTCCAGTTGTCGCCGTCCTCCGCAACGACTGAGTGACCACTCATGTCCCGCATCAAATCGGTCAGCGCAAAAACAGTCTTCCAAAACCGGGTGGCGATTTCTTCTGATCCATTCATTTTGAAACGTTTCCTTTTCCCATCTGTTTATGATACACGACAATAATTTACCCTTTATAAATATAATATTCAATAAATTATTTTCAACCGTTTTCTGTAATTATTTTCCGGGGAAAACCGTCATTTTTCCCGGGAACCGGAAAAACATGGCGCATAATGACGGAAACGTAATAATAAAAACCCGAATTCTGCTTGAAAAACAGCACAATATGCAGTAAAGTTATGGTATATCATTTTCAGGGAGGTTCACAGTATGAAAATCGAGATCGTCCGGAACGAAACCTATACGGTCGCCCGTCTTGCGGGACAGTTCAATACAGAAGCCTCGGACGACGCCGCGCATACGCTTCTGGAAGAGTTTCAGAACACGGCGACAATGATCCTGGATTTCGATCAAGTCCCCTATCTCAGCAGTTCCGGTATGCGCGTGATCCTCCAGCTTGCCAAAACGGCGATCTCCGGAGAAAAAGGTTTTGTCATCTGCGGCATGAATCAGGATGTCACCACCGCAATGAAGCTCACCGGATTCCTGACGGACATTCATGTGGCAAAAGATCTGAAAACAGCGGAAATGCTTTATGTCTGACAGGGAAATGCATGACTCGCCATCTTATCAACAACAAAGAGGTTTTGAATGGAAGAATTAAAAAAACCGGAACTCTCTCTCGTTATTCCTGTTTATAATGAAGAAGCAAATCTGGAAGAACTGATCCGCAGATGTCTGGCTGCGTGCGACCCGCTCCACATCCCGTATGAAATCATTCTGGTGGATGACGGAAGTGCGGATTCTTCGGCAAACATGATCCGGGAAGCGGCGGAAAAACATGACGGGAAAATCGTCGGAGTCTTCCTTACCACCAACTTCGGACAGCATGCCGCCGTCACCGCCGGACTCCAGACTTCGGTCGGCAAATACGTCATCACTCTTGACGCGGACCTCCAGAATCCGCCGGAAGAGATCCCGAAACTCGTCGAAAAGCTCCGGGAAGGATACGATGTCGTCGGCACGATCCGGGAAAAACGCAAAGATACCCTCTTCCGCCGCTGGGCGTCCAAAATGGTCAACTTCATGGTCCGCAAACTCTGCAATGGCAAAACCATGACCGATTACGGCTGTATGCTCCGCGGATATTCCCGCAACGTCGTCAACGCGATTCTCAACTGCCCCGAACACGGAAAATTCATCCCCATGCTTGCGATGAGCTACGCGCGGCGGACCATTGAAATCCATGTCAAGCACGCGGACCGTACCGCCGGAGAATCCAAATACAACGTCTGGAAACTGATCGCCCTGCAATACGACCTGCTCACCGGAACCTCAATCTTTCCGCTCCGGATGCTGACTTATATCGGAACTCTGCTCGCCGTTTTCGGCGTGCTGTTCGGTATTTTCATCTTTATCATGACCCGGATTCACGGCGATGAATGGAGCCAGCACGGTATTTTCACTCTGTTTTCCCTCGTATTCATCTTCATGGGCGGACAGTTCATCGCAATGGGGATCCTTGGAGAATATATCGGCAAGATCCATCTGAACACGCGCGGACGCCCGCAGTTCTTCATCGAATCCATTGCCGGCAGAAAACAATAACACAATTATAAATAACGATACAGGAAGGAATTACAATGAAAGCTGTTGTGTTTGCCTACAACAACATCGGATGCGAAGGCATCGAAGCACTGCTCAAAAGCGGATTTGAAATCGCCGCGGTCTTCACCCACAAAGACGATCCCAATGAAAACCTCTGGTTCCGCTCCGTTGCGGAACTCGCCGCGGACAAAGGCATTCCGGTTTACGCCCCGGAAAATCCGAATCATCCGCTGTGGGTGGCACGGATCAAAGCGATGAAACCCGATTATGTGTTCTCGTTCTACTACCGCAACGTCATCGGAAAAGAGATTCTCGCAATCCCATCCAAGGGAGCATTGAACCTGCACGGATCCCTCCTTCCGAAATACCGCGGCTGCGCCCCGATCAACTGGGCGGTCATCAACGGCGAAAAAGAGACCGGCGTCACCCTGCATCTCATGAGTGAAAAAATCGACGCCGGCGACATCATCGCTCAGAAGAAGATCACGATCGCCGGCGATGATACCGCGAAAGACGTTCATCTGAAAGCCGCAAAGGCCGCTGCCGCACTGCTGGCTGCCGAACTGCCCAAGCTCGCCAAAGCCAAAACCAGAGTCAAAGGCAAAAAACAGATTGAAAAAGACGCCACTTATTTCGGCAGACGGAAACCCGCCGACGGCGCGATCGACTGGTCCAAATCCGCCGCCGAAGTCCGCAATCTCGTTCGCGGCGTGACCCGTCCATATCCCGGAGCGTTCAGTTTCCTCGGCGACAAAAAATATCTGATCTGGGATGTCTCCGAAGTCAAACTCCCGGCGAAAGCAACCAAAGCCAAACCGGGAACAATCCTTTCCACCGAACCGCTGACCGTCGCCTGCGGGAGCGGCGCAGTCAAAATCAATTTCGCCCAGACCGCCAACGGGCTCTATTCTTCCGGCGAACAGCTCGTACAGGACTGCCGTCTCGTCCAGAAAATGCAGTTCATCTCCGATCTCGCCGCACTCCGCCCGAAACGTAAGAAAAGCATCCTGATCCTCGGTGTCAACGGCTTCATCGGAAGCGCCATCAGCGAACGCCTGCTTGCCAGCGGCGAATACGAAATCTACGGCATGGACCTCCGTTCCAACTACATTCAGGACCTCCTCGCCAATCCGGATTTCCATTTCACCGAAGGCGACATCACCATTCACCGCGAATGGATCGAATACTACGTCAAGAAATGCGATGTGGTCCTTCCGCTCGTCGCCATCGCAACCCCGATCGAATACACACGCAATCCGCTGAAAGTATTCGAACTCGACTTTGAGGAAAACCTGCGCATTGTCCGCTACTGCGTGAAATACAACAAGCGCATCATCTTCCCCTCCACCTCCGAAGTCTACGCCATGTGCAACGAGGAATCGTTCGACGAAGACAATTCCAAGCTCATCCTCGGCCCGATCCGGATGCAGCGCTGGATCTACTCCTGTTCCAAACAGATGCTCGACCGCGTGATCTGGGCATACGGCATGAAAGGACTCAAATTCACCCTCTTCCGTCCGTTCAACTGGATGGGCCCCAAGCTCGACAGTCTCACCTCCGCCCGGATCGGAAGTTCCCGCGCGATCACTCAGCTGATTCTCAACCTCGTGCAGGGCAATCCGATCCAGCTGATCGACGGCGGCGAGCAGAAACGCTGTTTCACCCATGTGACCGACGGCATCGAGTGTCTGTTCCGCATCATCGAAAACAAAGACGGACGCTGTGACGGCAAGATCATCAATATCGGCTGTCCCGAAAACGAAGCCAGCATCCGCGAACTCGCCGAGATCCTGGTCAAAAAATTCGACAAGCATCCGCTCCGCAAAAAATTCCCGCCGTTCGCCGGTTACAAAGTTATCGAATCAGGAGAGTTCTACGGGGAAGGTTATCAGGATGTCCAGCACCGCAAACCGAGCATCAAAAACGCCTGGAAATATTGCGACTGGAAACCGGTCGTCAAACTTGAGGATTCCATCGAAATGACTCTCGACTTCTTCCTGAAACAGGCGGTCGAATCCGGGGAATTCGGCGTAAAATGAGAGCCGGGCTCCGCATCGACGTCGATACTCTGAGCGGCACGCGCGACGGTGTGCCGCAGCTTCTGCGCACCCTTGATAAACACGGGGTGCGCGGCGCGTTCTTCTTCTCCGTCGGACCCGACAACATGGGACGCAATCTGTGGCGGCTGCTCAAACCCGCGTTTCTCTGGAAAATGCTCCGCACGAAAGCCGCCAGTCTTTATGGCTGGGACATTCTCCTGATGGGAACCGCATGGCCCGGCCCGATGATCGGAAAACGCTGTGAAGAGGTGATCCGGAGCACGGCAAAAGCCGGGCACGAAATCGGCGTCCATGCGTGGGATCACCGTTACTGGCAGGCGAAATCGGACGTCATGAGCGTCGAACAGGGGTTCTGTCATGTCAAACGCGCGTTTGACGAACTTGTCCGCATCACCGGAGAAGCCCCGACCTGTTCCGCATCTCCCGGTTGGCGCTGTACGGAACAGCTGCTGAAATGCAAAGAGACTCTGCCGTTCCGCTATAACAGCGACTGCCGCGGGAATTCCATTTTCATGCCGGTCGTTGACGGAGTGGTCTTGAGCCAGCCGCAAATTCCGTTGAATCTGCCGACTTATGACGAAGTCTATGGACGCGAAGGCATTACGAACGACAACTACAACGACCGCCTGCTGGACCTGTTCGTTCCGGATGGACTGAACATGCTTACCATCCATGCCGAAGTCGAAGGACGCATCTGTGCGGCGATGTTTGATGAATTTCTCTCAAAAGCCAAAGCGCGCGGGATCGAATTCTGCGCTCCCGGCGATCTTCTCCCCGAAAACCGCAATGCCATTCCGCGCGGGCAGCTGGTACAGGGAGAGATTCCCGGACGCGAAGGCGTTCTGGCGCTTCAAGGCTGATCCTGTCCGTACAACGCAAGGAGGTGTTTTTATGCCGGATGCAAAATTTTCAATCGGAACCTGTTTTTCCTGGTCGTGGACCGCTTCCGTATTCAAAGGAGCATTCCGCTGTCTCCAGCGTCATCCGCTGAATGAGGAAAACGCGGAAATCATTTGGAAAACCCGTCATAAAACCGTCTGGAAGACCGTTCTCCCGCGCAAATTCGGCGGAATAACCGTGGTTTGGAAAGATTATACCAACACCCGTTTCTGGAGGTTCTTTCTGCGGCGGTCATTCGCCGCACGGGAAGCGGTCGGGTACCGGACCGCGGAAAAACTCGGCATTCCTGTCCCGCGCCTGCTGGCGTGCGGCGACACCCGTCGGTTCTTCAAACTCAAAAGCTGCTTCATCGTCACCGAGTTCATGAAAAATTCTCAAAACGGACTCGTCTTCTGTCCCGGCGGCACAATGGCAGGAGAAGAAGGACCGCGCAAAGCATTCTGCAAACAGAATCTGTACAATCTGGCGATCCTGCATGAAGCGGGGTTCCGTCACGGAACGGCGCTCCCGCAGAACATGCTCTGGAGCATCAACCGCGATTCCCGCATGGAAACAGCGTGGATCGACCTGGAAAAAGTCCGTAAATTCTCCGGGCGGAGATTGCGCAGACACATGAAAAAGGATTTGCGCGATTTCCTCGGCAATCTGGAATTCGACCCGGAAACCACCGAACAAATGGTAAACTACTACAACCGCGTCCGCCGTTCCATTCACCCGGACGCGAAACCGATAGATTTCTGACCGCAACGGTCCAAGGAGCTTTCACTATGCCTGAAAAAAAGAAAATTACCGTTTCCCGTCTCCGCAAAATGAAACAGGAACACACGCCCATCGCAATGCTCACCGCTTACGACGCACCCACCGCACGGCTTGCGGAACTCTGCGGCATGGATATGATTCTGGTCGGCGATTCTCTCGGCATGGCGGTTCTCGGCTATGAAAATACGCTTTCCGTCACGCTGGAAGAGAGCCTGCATCACTGCGCGGCCGTCAAACGCGGCGCTCCGCACGCGTTCATCGTCGGCGATATGCCGTTTATGACCTATCAGATTTCGCCGGAACAGGCTCTTGCCAACGCGGCACGTTATCTTCAGGAAGCAAAATGCGACGCAGTCAAAATTGAGGGAGACCGGGAAATGGCACCGACGGTCCGGCGGCTGACGGGTGCCGGAGTTCCGGTCATGGGACACATCGGCCTGCGGCCGCAGCAGCTGCTTGTCGAAGGAGGCTACAAGATCGCGGGAAAAACCGAAACCGCCGCCGAAGCGCTGTTCAACGATGCCAAAGCCATGCAGGAAGCCGGAGCATTCGCAATCGTTCTCGAATGCATTCCGGCAAAGCTGGCAAAAGAGCTTTCGGAATCACTTGACATCCCCACGATCGGAATCGGCGCGGGTGTCGGCTGTGACGGTCAGGTGCAGGTGGTCAACGACCTGCTCGGCCTCTTCACCGACTTCATTCCCAAACACGCGAAACGCTATGCGAACCTGTCTGCAGAGATCGAACGCGCATTCAAGGAATACGTTGACGACGTCAAGAACCGCCGCTTCCCGACCGACGCGAATTCATTCTGACGCTTTGTCAATCAAGCGTGATGTTCATTGCGCCCCGCTTTCCGTCGGGCGCAGTATGGGCAACAAACAACTTGCCGTCGCGAAACCGGAGCGAATCCACACGGGTGATCTTTGAAACCCGGATCCGTTCTTTCATCACGCCGTTTTTCCAGAGTCCGATCATCCGGCACGACTCACGGTCCGGAATATTGCAGATCAGAAGTCCCGCCATCCAGTCGCCTTCCGCCGTGCAGAATTCGGGCAGGAGTTTGAACAGTTCCTGATCTCCGTCCCGGAACTCTCCGGTCATCTCGCCGTCCGTCAGCTTGCGGGCAACCCGGTCCGGACCGGTAAACGGCAGGTTCTTCATCCGCTCATAAACGGCGCGGGTCTCCGGCGATACCGTCAGCCACGCGATACGGTCGGCTGCCCTGTTCATCGCAAAAAGGCCGCGCTCCATCGGAGCCATCGAACCGCCCTCATACGGCGACGGCTTTGCAATCTCCTCCAGATAACGTTTCTGCCACTCGTTCTGGTCAACGATTGCGGCTTTCCGCTCCGCTTCCGGCAAGGATGCAAGATACGCACGGAACGCGCAGAACAGCTCCGCCCGTTTGATCTCGGCGGCGACAGATGCACACAGATTCATCTCCTGCTGAAGCATGGCTTTCTGCAGACAGAAATCAGTCACGCATTCGGCGGCGGCGCGCATTCCGTCGAGATCAAACAGCAATTCCAGCTCCACCGGCTTTTCCGGCGGCGGCTGCAGCGATTTCCCGATCAGAATCCCGCCGCCCAGAAGAACGGCACCGCAAATGCCCGCGGCGGCTGCATACAGAATATTTTTCTTCATTTCACAATCTCCGCAAGATTCCGGAACAGCAGATCCTCTCCCGCGTCATTCGGATGAAGACCGTCAATATACCAGCGGTCCTCTTTCGGAAGCAGTTCCGTTCCGTCAACGAACGTCACATTCCGGCGATCCTCCGCAAGAGCCGCAACCTCGTCGCGGAACTGCTGAAACGCCACCCCGGCGGGATTCACATTGCTGCGCCCCGGCATGTGGATCGGCGACAGCAGGACGACCGGTCTGTCCGCCGTTTCCTCCAGAATCCCGGTCATGTCCGCGATAAAATCCGCAACAGGGCGCTGAAGATTGAAGTCATTTACTCCGAAACAGAGAAACATCCGGTCCCAGTGATATTCCATGGCGAACTTGCCGAGCTGACGGCACGCGGTCATACCGCCGACGCTCAGGTTGTAATAATCGGCGCCCTGCATACGCGCCAAACGGTCCGCATACGCAAGAGAAGGACGCGACACCGTCATTCCCTGCATGATGGAATCTCCAAGGAACAGAAACGTTTTTTCCGGTTTCCGCACGGCGGAGACCCGTGCTCCGTCGGCAGCTTCCATCTCTCCGAAACAACATTCGACCAGATGCGGCGGCAGGATCTCAACCGTGTGGAGCGAACCATCCAGACGGACCTCCAGAACCTGTCCCGTCACAGTATGCGCAACGCTCCGTCCGTCGCAGAACACATCGAATTCAAACAATTCCCGTGCGGAATTTCCGAACTGGAACGGCAACCGCAGAAACGGAGAATCGGTCTGCAAAACGATCCGCACGCCGCTCGGACATTTCGCCCGGATCAGGCAGTGCGTGCCGCGGTTTCTGCAAAAATCCATCATGGACGGACAAAGCCGTTGAAGTTCAACGCCCTGCGCTCCCGTCTCCATGCGCACGCAGCCGCGCAGATAATCCATTGAAAGCTGAATTTTCATTTTTGATCTTCTCTCTCTGATATGCCCGGCAGATGAAACAGACTCCCTGTTTCCTTTCATCAGTCACCGGTTTTATAAAATATAAAACAGAAATCATGTTTTGCAAAATCGAAAGTCCGGAAAAAAGAAATTTTTCCGTAAACCGCCTTTCCGGCGTCCCGTAAAACCGGACGCGCACCAAGGCATTTCCCGCAGACTTCAGATCGCGGAACGACAAAAAAAACCGGTCCCGCCAAAGAACGGAACCGGTCTGCAAAAGAGTCCGTACAACTCTTATTTCAGATTCAGCCTTCCGCCGGCGAGAATGATTTTAATATCTTCGTCGGTCAGGTTATAATTCAGCTTGATTTCAAACGGAGCCGCACCGGAGGCGGGAACCACGGTCGCGGAGACCGGAGCGCCGGCGGTGAGAGCTTCGCGGATCTGCGGAATCCGGATCGAATCGCCTTCCGCGATCTTGTCGTAATCGGATTTATCTGCGAACGTCAGCGGGACAATACCGAAATTGACAAGGTTTGCGGCATGGATCCGTTCAATCGCCATCGCGATCAGCACCTTGATGCCGAGATACATCGGACAGATCGCCGCATGCTCACGGGAAGACCCCTGACCATAGCTGTCACGACCGATGATAATGCCATGCTTTCCGGCATCGCGGACCTTTGCTGCACGCTGGGCAAACGTCTCTTTACCTGCTTCGTTGAAGCGCTCGAAAACGACTTTCGCGTATTCGGGGATATTGCTGCGGTGTTTCAGGTGAATACCGGCAGGCATGATGTCGTCCGTACTGGTCTTGTCCGGCGTTTTGATTACGGCGACACCGTCGATGGCATCGGGAAGCGGACCGTTGACCGGAGGCTTGCCGATCGTCGGCTTGCGGATGATCTCAACGCCATCACCGTTTTCCGGCGGAAGAATGACCATCGAATCGTCGATCAGGAACTGAGACGGATTTTCGACTTCCGGATAGGCAAGTCCGAGTTTTCCGGCAGGCATGATGCAGCCGACAAGCGCCGCAGCGCAGGCGGTTTCCGGGCTGACCAGATACGACTCATCCCCTTTGGTTCCCGTTCTGCCGGGGAAATTACGGTTGAACGTACGGAGCGTAACGGTTCCGTTCGCGGGACTCTGTCCCTGTCCGATGCAGGGACCGCAGCCGGCTTCCAGAATCCGGGCTCCGGCGGCAATAATATCAGCCAGCGCACCGTTGCGGGCGAGCATTTCCAGAACCTGACGGCTTCCGGGCGCGATCGCCAGCGTGACGTCGTCATGGATTTTACGTCCCTTGAGCATTCCGGCAACGATCATTAGATCGCGGTACGAGCTGTTCGTGCAGGAACCGATTATCACCTGTCCGACTTTGGTCCCTTCCAGCGAAGCGATGGTCTTGATGTTGTCGGGGCTGGACGGACACGCGGCGAGAGCCTCCAGCGTGTTGAGATCAATTTTGACGACCCGGTCGTATTCCGCATCGGGTCCAGCCTCCAGAGCAACCCAGTCGGCGCCTCTGCCCTGCGCATTCAGAAAATCGCGGGTCATTTCATCGGAGGGGAACACGGAACAGGTCACGCCGAGCTCCGCGCCCATATTGGTGATCGTCGCACGCTGGGGAACCGTCAGAGTCTTGACGCCTTCGCCGAAATATTCGACCATGCAGCCGACATTTCCCTTGGTGGAGAGAATCTCCAACATTTTGAGGATGATGTCTTTTGCGGAAATCCAGTTGGAAAGTTTTCCGGTGAGTTCAACTCCGATGATCTTCGGAAACGCCATGCGGAAAGGCTGTCCCGCCATTGCGAGCGCGACATCAAGCCCGCCGGCACCGATCGCCATCATGCCGATACCGCCGCCTGTAGGCGTGTGGGAGTCGGAACCGAGCAAAGTCTTACCCGGCACGCCGTAGCGTTCCAGATGCACCTGATGGCAGATCCCGTTACCGGGACGGGAAAAGCGGACGCCTTTCGATGCCGCGACGCTCTGGAGATAGAGATGGTCATTACGGTTTTCGGGTCCGTTCTGCATCATGTTGTGGTCGACATAGGAAACGGAGAGTTCCGTGGCAACTTTTTTGACGCCCATTGCCTCAAGCTCCAGATAAGCCATCGTACCGGTCGCGTCCTGCGTCAAAGTCTGGTCAATACGGATCGCAACGGGTTCGCCGGTCACTTTGGAGCCGGAAACAATGTGGTTGTCAAGAATTTTCTGAATCAGAGTATTTTTCGCCATGTTCGGGAAAACCTTTCGTAAATAGTTCGCTGAAAGAAAAAAAGCGGGTGGACTCCCTCTTGAAGAGAGCGCACCCGCATCTGTACTGAGCAAAGACGATCAGTCGATCGGCTTGGTCTTCGGAAGTCCGCCGAGAACCTTTTCTCCCGCTTTCCAACGGCCTTCCGCGGTCAGCATGTTGATGCGCTCGTATCTTTTCAGTACGTTTCTTCTTTTCCGGATCTTTCCGGAAGACTTCAAACTTGGGTGTCTGGACATATCAATAACTCCTATGTGTTTTGTTTTACGAAAGTTTAAAATATACCGTCGGAACCGTGTTTTTCAAGTATTCTTTTAAAAAAGAGTCAATTTTTCCTGATTTTTGTGATCGTTTTGGACCACAGGAAATCTTCACTGTTTTTCCGTTTCAGCGAAAGAGTCCAGGAATCTCCGGACTGGCTGGCGACCAGAAGATAGTCATAAGAACGCTCGTCCGGGCCCTGAAACAGATTCGGATCCAATGTCTGCAGAAACGACCGGCGGACATTCGGCATTGCGTAGTAGCGGACCGGAGTGATTCCGAGCCGGATCACCGCCTGCGTCAACGCCGTGCACATGGAGGATTCCGCCATCGCCAGCGTAACCGTCCGGGAGACGGACGAATTTCCCGCCGGATTGTCCGGCGGCTCCCCCTCCGGCAGAAAAGCCATGCAGCCCGTCAGAAAAACGACAGCGGGAATGAGTGTAAGAAGCACGGTTTTCACAGATACGGTCTCCGGATTGTTTTTTCTGATAAAATAGCGCCGGAAGAAAAAAAAACAAATAAAAAAACAGAAAAAAGATTTGCAATTTGCGTCGTTGGAACTATCTTACCACACAGTTTTATGCCGAAGTGGCGGAATGGCAGACGCACTAGACTCAAAATCTGGCGCCCTCGCGGGCATGAGGGTTCGACCCCCTCCTTCGGCACCATTTTCCCTGATTCACTGCCGGTCTTTCTCCGTTGCAACCTCCCTGACATGTCTGATAAAAGCCGTATGAAGCAGCGCAAGCACGCTCCGGCTGCTGTACCCTGCAAGCGCCACCGATGCCGTTTTCACGCTTTCCCACAGATCCGTTTCCGAAAGCAGCAGATGAATCACGAGTCCGGCAAAAACCGCCAGCACAATCTCCTGCAGCAGAATCCACAGGGAAAGCGGCTCGTTCCGTCTTTTTCCGGCAATCGTCCGGGCAATTCCGCCGAACGCGCCAAGCAGCAGAACCGGCAGAAAATCCCGGAAACCGTCAAACAGATGCTTCATGTGCTCTCCTGTTCCGGTATGCGGCGGTCCACGCCTGAAATGCCGCCCCGCCGGAAACCGCCAGATTCCCCGCCTGCATCACTCCGTACCAGTAAATCCGTTTTGCGCGATAGGAACGGAAACACTGTTTCCAGCTCCAGAACGGATATTCCGTCTCAAAAACTTTCCGGCAGTTCCGTTTCCAGCACTCCGCAGTCTTTTCAAAGCTCTCCCGCAGTCCGTCCGAACCATGAAACTGCGTATCATGAATCAAAACCGCCGATTCAAACAGTTCCATCAGAGCGGTCACGGCATCCCGCGCAAGCGGAATCCAGGAATCCGGACCGGCTCCGTTGTAAATTGCCGCAAGTTCCATATCCGTATAACCATCCAGGATACCCGTTTCCTCCAGCCCGTACCGGCCGCAAAGCCTGCGCAGGTTCTGAATCCGTTCAATCGTCACCATATTCCGCTCCATATTTTGATTTTCTCAAGTAACGCCGTTTTCCGGCAGCCGTGTCAACCGCATTCAGCCGGAGTGCGGTCAGGAATGCTCCGGCTGAATGTTTTGCAAATTTTCGGTCAATTCACCGGAAATCTGCTTGTATTTTCCGGAAAACGGTCTATATTCTTTTATTGTTGAAGAAGATTCAACAAGAAATTCGTTGTCTGATACCGGACTATTCCGATTATCATGTGGAATTCGGTCGGTATCGGCTCCCGGAGCTTTTTCGGAACCCGATACCGCGATTCCGCAATAATCATAAATCCGGTCCCGGGCACCCTGTTTTCATCAAAAAAACGCGGCAACCGAATAAATACCGCCGCAACAACAGAAGGACTGTATTTTTATGCAGGAAACAAAAGTATCCATGGAGCTCACTCCGGGAAAAACGATGGAGATCTCCGCCGGCAAACTCGCTCATCTCGCAAACGGCTCGTGCGTTGTCCGCATGGGCGACACCTGCGTTCTCGCCGCCGCATGTTCCGGCCCGGCACGCAAAGGCGCCGATTTCTTCCCGCTTCAGGTCGACTACCGTGAAAAATTCTCCGCGGCAGGACGTTTTCCCGGCGGATTCATCAAACGCGAAGGACGCCCCACCGACAAAGAAATTCTCACAATGCGTATGACGGACCGCCCGATCCGCCCGCTCTTCCCCGAAGGCTTTTTCGACGAGGTGCAGGTCTACGGACTTGTTCTCTCCTACGACGGCAAATATGACGCCGACACCCTGTTCATGCTCGGCGCATCCGCAGCGCTCTGCCTCTCCGATCTCCCCTACCAGGGTCCTGTCGGCGCGGTCCGCGTCGGTTACATCGACGGGCAGTTCATCGCCAATCCGACTGTCGAAGAAATGAAGAAGAGCGAACTGGAACTCGTCTACGCCGGCAAGGAAGATCAGGTGATCATGATCGAAGGTGAAGCCAAAGAATGTTCGGAACAGCTTCTCGCCGACGCCATGTATTTTGCCAACGACATCATCAAGAGACAGTGCGCCGCACAGCGCGAACTGGCGGAAAAAGCCGGACGTGCCAAGAAAACTCCGGAACTGCATCTCGTCCCGCAGGATGTGATGGACGCGATCGAAGAATCCTGCGGCGCGACACTGGAAGCCGCTGCATTTCTGCCGGGCAAGGAAGAGCGTTCCAAAGCTCTCGACGTCGTCCTCGCCAAAGTGCTGGAAGACCTCAAACCGAAATTTGAAGAATCCCTCGGCGAAGACTTTGAATTCTACGTCAAGATGGGTTTTGACAAACGCGTTCAGAAATCCGTCCGCAGCGCGATCCTCGACAAACACATGCGCATGGACGGACGCGGCATCACCGATCTGCGTCCGCTTTCCGCGGAAGTGGGAGTTCTCCCCGTCGTTCACGGAACCGGGCTCTTCCAGCGCGGCGAAACGCAGGCGCTCGTCATTGCGACCCTCGGCGGTCCGCAGGATTCGCAGGAATACGACAATGTCTGCGGCTCGAACGACAGCAAGAAATTCTATCTGCACTACAACTTCCCGAACTACTCCGTCGGCGAAGTCGGCAAAGTGGCAGGTCCCGGACGCCGTGAAATCGGACACGGCAACCTTGCCGAGCGTTCCGTCGCGCAGGTCGTTCCGGCGGATTTCCCGTATACGGTCCGCTGCGTCTCCGAAATCATGGCTTCGAACGGCTCCACCTCAATGGCATCCGTCTGCGGCGCCACTCTCGCTCTGATGGATGCGGGTGTTCCCATAACCTCCCCGGTGGTCGGAATCTCCTGCGGTCTCGTCACCGATGAGACAGGAAAAGAGCTGATCCTCACCGACATCATCGGTGCAGAAGACCATTTCGGCGACATGGACTTCAAGGTCTGCGGAAGCAAAAAAGGCATCACGGGCTTCCAGCTCGACCTCAAGCTCCCCGGCATCCCGATCGACACCCTTGTCCGCGCAATGGCACAGAACAAGGAAGCGCGCGAGAAAATCATGAAGGTCGTCACCGACTGCATCCCGGCTCCGCGGGAAGAAGTCAGCCCGAACGCTCCGCAGATGGACGTCATGAAAATCAACCCCGACAAAATCGGCGCTCTGATCGGAACCGGCGGCAAGAACATCAAGGAAATCTGCGAAGTCACCGGCGCACAGGTCGATATTCAGGACGACGGCTCCGTCAGCATCCTCGCCAAGAATAAAACGGTTCTGGAGGATGTCAAACGCCGCGTGCTTTCCTACACGGCGGAAGCGGAAGTCGGCAAAGTTTACCGCGGTCTTGTGAAAACCGTCCGCGACTTCGGCGCGTTTGTGGAAATTCTGCCCGGTCAGGACGGACTTCTCCACATCTCCGAAATGGCGAACTACCGCGTCAATCAGGTCTCCGACATCTGCAAGGAAGGCGATCACATCACGGTCAAAGTGATTGACATCGACCGTTCCGGCAAGATCCGCCTGAGCCGCAAAGCCGCTCTCGACGAGATCGAAAAATAAGCGGTTACGCTCTCTGTCCTGCGGGAATTCCGGTCATTCGGAATTCCCGCTTTTTTTGATTTTTTCATGAAAGGCGCACCATGTACAACAGCATCATCTGCCGGTACCACGAAATCGCCACCAAAGGCGACAACCGGAACATGTTCGAAAACAAACTCATCGACAACCTCAAATATCAGTGCGCCGCTCTCGACACACTCCGTTACATCCGGATCCGCGGACGTATCTATATCCGTAAAAAAGACGACTCCATGTTCACCGAACAGGAACTGGCAGTCATCAAAGAAGGACTGCACCGCTGTTCTGGTCTGGAATCCTTTTCTCCCGCCCTCGAATGCAGACCCGATATGAACGAAATCAACCGTCTCGTCGCCGAAAGCATCCACGATTACTTTGATCCGATCCTCGCAGCCAGGGAACGGGTCGAATTCCGCGTCCGCGCCCGCCGGAGCGATAAATCGTTCCCGCTCTGTTCCAAGGACATTGAAATCGCCGTGGCGACAAAAATCGAAGAGATGTTCGGCGAAAACCGTCTGAAAGTCAATCTGAACAATGCGGAAGTGTCGGTCGGGGTTGAGGTCCGGGAAAACAACGCAATGGTGTATTACACCTCCTACAACGGTGCGGGCGGACTGCCCGTCGGCAGCAACAGCCCGGTGCTTGCTCTGCTCTCCGGCGGCATCGACTCCCCCGTTGCCTGCAAAATGATCATGAACCGCGGCTGTCATGTCGACTACCTCACGTTCCACAGTTATCCGTACACGCCGATGGAATCGCTGGACAAGGTGAAACGTCTTGCCGCAATTCTCAACAGGCATCAGAAACCCGGTACGCTCTACGCCTGCAATTTCTCCGAGATCCAGAAGAAGATCCGCGATGTCTGCAACCCGAAATTCCGTACCGTGCTCTACCGCCGTTACATGATGCGGATCGCAAACATGCTCTGTTACCGCAAACATCTCTACGGGATTGTCACCGGGGAATCGGTCGGACAGGTCGCCAGCCAGACGGTCATCAACCTCGGAACGATCAACAACGCGGCGGAATTCGTGGTGATCCGTCCGCTCTGCGGATTGGACAAGCTCGAAACGATCCGGCGGGCGGAAGAGCTCGGCACGTTCCAGACGTCCATCGAACCACAGCCGGACAGCTGCACCGTTTTCGCGCCGTCCTCGCCCTCCGTCGCGGCAAAAATCCCCCGCATCGAAGAAGAGGAAGCTCTGCTCGGCGACATGAAAGAGCTGTTGGAACAGGCTTACTCCTCGCTGGAAATCAGCGTCGGACTGCCCTGAAACGTCTTACCCGTTCTCCCGGACAAATAAATTGACAAAATCCATTTGAAACTTGTCCGGGACTGTCTATATTATTGAAAAACGGAATAACTATTCAGGGAGTCGCCGAGTATGAAACAAATGCCCCCCGTCATGATTCTGTGCGGTGGAAAAGGGACCCGCTTGCGGGAAGTGACCGAACTGCTCCCGAAACCGATGGTGCCGATCGGGGAACAGCCGATTCTGTGGCACATCATGAAAACCTACGCGGCATTCGGCGTGCGGCGTTTTATCCTCTGTCTCGGCTACAAACGGGAGGTGTTCGCGGATTACTTCGTCAATTTTCATCTGCGGACCTCCGATGCAACACTGACGCTCGGTCATCATCCGGAGATCCGTTTTTACGGAGACACCGACGAAGGAGACTGGGAGGTCACACTCGCCGGAACCGGACTCGAAACCATGACCGGCGGACGCGTCGCCCGTGCCGCCAAATATCTGGCGGAGGACGACGAAACGTTCTTCCTGACCTACGGCGACAGCGTCACCGATCTGAATATCCCGGACCTGCTCCGGCATCATCTCGCATCGGGCAAATTGGCGACAATCACCGCGATCCATCCCGCCGCACGGTTCGGGGAAATGACACTCCGCGAAGATCTTGTCACAGGATTTGAAGAAAAACCCGCCAAGACGCAGGGGTATATCAACGGCGGCTACATGGTGCTCAGCCGTGAATTCATCGACCGTTATCTGACCACCGACGAACAGCTTGTACTGGAACGCGGCCCCATGAGCCGCGCAGTCGCCGACTGCCAGCTTCAGGTATTCCGGCACGAGGGGTTCTGGCAGTGCATGGACACCCCGCGCGAACACACTCTGCTGAACGAACTCTGGAGCGCCGGACACGCTCCGTGGACCCGATACTGGAAATAACCATGTTTCACAACTGCTACAAGGACAAAAAAGTATTGCTGACCGGCCATACCGGTTTTAAAGGTTCCTGGCTCACGTTCTGGCTGGAGCGTCTCGGTGCGGAAGTCTGCGGCGTCGCTTTGCCGATGAAAGGAGAGCATTCCCATTTCGACCTGCTCCGTCCGGGAATCCGTTCCGAATTCTGCGATATCCGCGATTCCGGGAAACTGCGCCGGATCGTTCAGGAATTCCAGCCGGAAATCATCTTTCACCTTGCCGCTCAGCCGTTGGTGCTTCCCTCTTATGAAGACCCGTCCGGCACTTTCGCCACCAATGTGATGGGAACGGTCAATGTGCTGGAAGCCGCGCGCGCAACGGAGTCCGTCCGTGCAATCGTTGCGGTCAGCTCGGACAAATGTTACGAAAACCGGGAATGGGTCTGGGGCTACCGGGAAACCGATCCGATGGGCGGTTATGATCCGTACAGCGCTTCCAAAGGGTGCATGGAGCTTGTACTCGCCTCCTACCGCCGTTCTTTTTTTCATCCCGACGATTACGGGACCGGACATCATATTCTGCTTGCAAGCGGACGCGCGGGAAACGCAATCGGCGGCGGAGACTGGGCGGAAAAGCGTCTGGTTCCCGATCTGGCACGCGCCGCGGCGGAAGACCGGACGGAGGAAATTCAGAGTCCCGATGCGGTCCGCCCGTGGCAGCATGTTCTGGAACCGCTCGGCGGTTATCTTCTGCTCGGCGAAAAACTGCTTTCCGGCGCGGTGCAATTCGCCGACGCCTGGAACTTCGGTCCATCCGACGATCAGCCGGTCATGGTCCGCGAACTTGCGGAAGCGCTTGCCCGGTACTGGGATAAAATCCGCATTCAGCCGAAAGAAAAAACGACTCCGCACGAAGCTCATCGTCTGCGGCTCGACTGTTCCAAAGCACGCCATGAACTCGCGTGGCGCAGCGTATGGACACCGGAGGAAACGTTCCGCCACACGGCTCTCTGGTACCGGGATTTCTACTGCGAAGGCAGAATCAACACGGAAACGGACCTCGCCGATTATCTCGATTCCGCCAGACAGCGGGGGCTCGCATGGACTCTCTAGCCGCCCGGAAACTGCATGACGAAATCCTGGAAAAAGTCCGGGAATATTACCGTCTCGTCCACGAGCCGGAGCAGAACTCTCCATTTCATGCAGGAGAAACGAAAATCAACTACGCCGGACGCGTCTTCGACGACCGGGAACTCTGCAATCTGACGGACGCGGCGCTGGAATTCTGGCTGACCGGCGGACGCTATGTCCGCGAACTGGAACAGAAACTTTCCGCCTGTCTCGGACTTCCGTTTGTGCTGACCGTCAATTCCGGTTCCTCCGCGAATCTGCTCGCATTCATGGCGCTGACTTCGCCGCTGCTCGGTAGCCGGCGAATCCTGCGCGGCGATGAAATCATCACGGTCGCCGCCGGTTTTCCGACAACCGTTGCTCCGATCCTGCAATATGGAGCGGTCCCGGTCTTCGTCGATGTGGAACCCGGAACCGCCAATATTGATCCGTCGCTTCTGGAACAGGCCCGGAGCAGCCGGACCAAAGCCGTCATGCTTGCCCATACGCTCGGCAACCCGTTTCATCTCCATGCAGTCAAAGCATTCTGCGGGAAATACCATCTCTGGCTTGTGGAGGACAACTGCGATGCTCTCGGTTCCCGGTACGCAGACCGCCCGACGGGAACATGGGGCGACATCGGGACTTCCAGCTTCTATCCGCCGCACCACATGACCACCGGAGAGGGCGGAGCGGTTTACACGGCCGATCCGATGCTTCATAAAATCCTTCTGTCCCTGCGCGACTGGGGACGCGATTGCAGTTGCCCGCCGGGAACCGACAATTGCTGCGGACACCGTTTTTCCGGGCAGTTCGGAACGCTTCCGCGCGGCTACGACCACAAGTATGTATACAGTCATTTCGGCTATAATTTAAAAATGACCGACCTTCAGGCGGCCGTAGGCTGTGCCCAGATGGACAAACTGCCGGAGTTCACGGAAAAACGCAAAGAGCATTTCCGGTATCTGCATGCCGGACTTGCCGGAACGCCCCATCTGCGTTATTTCACACCGTATCCGGAAAGCGATCCCTCCTGGTTCGGTTTTCTGATCACCGTTTCCCCCGATGCTCCGTTTACCCGCGGGGAACTGACCGGAGAACTGGAATCCCGCCGGATTCAGACCCGCACCTTGTTTGCGGGCAATCTGACCCGCCATCCCTGTTTTGAAACGCTGAAAGAAGGAACCGATTACCGGATCGCCGGACCGCTCCGCAACACGGATGCGCTGATGAACCGCGCATTCTGGATCGGCGTTTATCCCGGTATGGATCGCGCACGGCTGGATTATATGATCCGCGTAATCCGCGATTTCTGTGAAAGGACGGGGCGATGAGAGTCAGCGATTATATTTTCCGGACGCTTGCCGACTGGGGGCTCCGGCAGGCATTTCTGGTGACAGGCGGCGGCGCAATGTACCTGAACGATGCTCTCGGACGCGAACCGCGGATTCAATGGCTCTGCAACCTGCATGAACAGGCGTGCGCGATCGCGGCGGAAGCCTATGCCCGGACTGCCGGGATTCCTGCGGTCGTCTGTGTCACCAGCGGACCGGGCGGAACCAACGCCGTCACCGGTGTGACGGGAGCATGGCTGGATTCCATTCCCATGATCGTGATTTCCGGACAGATAAAAACCGAAACCATGCTCAGCACCTATCCGGAACTCAGACTGCGCCAACTTGGCGATCAGGAGATCAATATCGTTGACATTGTCCGTCCCATCACGAAATATGCGGCGGAAGTCAAGGATCCGCAGACGATCCGTTATCATCTGGAACGCGCCTGTTATCTCGCAATGACCGGACGACCCGGTCCCGTGTGGCTGGATATTCCGCTGGATATACAGGCGGCGGAAATCTCTCCGGACGCACTGTCCGGCTACGACGCCGGAGAAGAACCGCTGCCGGAGCTGAACCCTGCCGATGTGATCGAAACGCTTTCCCGCCTGCGGGAAGCGAAGCGGCCGGTTCTGATCGCGGGCTCCGGCATCATCTCCGCAGGAGCGCGGGAACTGTTCCGTTCCATCGTCCGGCAATGGCAAATCCCCGTTTTGACCGCTCTTTCCGGGATCGACCTGCTGCCTTCGGATTTTCCATACTTTTTCGGACGGCCGGGAATTCTGGGCGCCCGCGCGGCGAATTTCATCCTTCAGAATGCGGATCTTCTTCTGGTAATCGGAACCCGCATGAACATCCGCCAGATCGGTTACGATTGCAAAAACGTTGCCCGGGCGGCTTACCGTATCATGGTGGACATCGATTCCGCCGAACTTTCCAAACCGACTTTCCGGGTCGATCACAAAATCCATGCCGATGCAGGCGATTTTCTGCGGGCGCTGGAAGGGAGCGGACTTCCGCCGAAAGAGGACTGGCTCGCCTACTGCCGCCGCCTGAGAAAGCAATATCCGCCGGTACTCCCGGAACACCGCAGCCGCACCGACTATGTCAGCAGTTACGTCTTTCCGGAACTGCTGGCACGCTTCATGAAACCGGAAAGCATCATCGTCACCGGAAACGGAACCGCATACACAAGCACATTTCAGGCGTTTCCCGTCCGGGAAGGCGACCGTGTAATCGCCAACGTCGCCTGTGCGGCAATGGGCTACGACCTGCCCGCGGCGATCGGCGCGGCGGTCGCCGCTCCGGACCGCGATGTGCTCTGCATAACCGGAGACGGCAGCATTCAGATGAATTTACAGGAACTTCAAACGATCGTCAGCCGGAAACTCCCGGTCAAAATCTTCCTGTACAACAACGCGGGGTATCTTTCCATCAAGCTCACTCAGAATTCATTCTTCGGCGGACACTTTATCGGCTCGACCGCAGACACCGGCGTCGTTCTGCCCGATATGCGGAAGATCGCGGCGGCTTACGGTTTCCATACCCGGCTGCTGCGAACCAATGAAGAGGCGGAACGGCTTCTGCCGGAAATCCTTGCGGAACCGGGCCCGGTTCTCTGTGAAGTCATGACCGATCCGATGGAACAGCTCGGTCCGAAAGCCGCCTCGGTCCGTCTTCCGGACGGGCGGATCGAATCGCATCCGCTGGAAGACCTCGCCCCGTTTCTCCCGGATGAGGAACTGGAGTCAAACATGTGGATACCAACCTTACGGAGCGGGAAACAGCCATGAAAAAAATCAGCATTGTCGGAGGATGTTACAACGAAGCGGAAAATCTCGAAGAACTTTACGAACGGTGCCTCGCCGTCCTGAAAAAATTTCCGCAGTATGACTACGAATTTATCCTTGCGGATAACTGTTCCACAGACAACACGCGCGACGTAATCCGCGCCATCGCCTCACGCGACAGAAAATTCAAAGCGATTTTCAATGCCAACAACTTCGGGCATATCCGCTCTCCGTTCAACGCGATTCTGAGCGCCTCCGGCGATGCGGTCATCTGCATGTGCACGGATCTTCAGGAACCGCCGGAAGTTCTGGAAGCATTCATCCGCAAATGGGAAGAGGGGTACAAAGTCGTCTGCGGTGTCCGGAGCGGAACACGGGCGAATTTTCTGCTGGAAGGTCTGCGCAAATGTTATTACCGTCTGCTGGCCTCCGCCGCACCCGGCGAAACGGTGATTCCGCGTTTTACCGGATTCGGTCTTTACGATAAAATTTTTATCGACGCCCTGCGCCGGTTTCATGATCCGTACCCGTATTTCCGCGGACTCGTCAGCGAAATCGGTTTCCGGCGTGCGGAAGTTCCATTCGTGCAGGAAAAACGCAAACACGGGCGGACCCATAACAATTTCTTCACGCTCTATGATATGGCGATGACCGGTTTCGTCAACCATACCAAACTCCCGCTGCGGCTGGCGGTCTTCGCCGGCATCTTTCTCGGAGTCGTTAGCCTGATTGTTGCATTGGTCTACCTGATTTTGAAACTGGTCTGGTGGAATACCTTCCAGCTGGGGCTCGCCCCGCTGGTGATCGGCATGTTCTTTTTCTCCGCGGTCCAACTGTTCTTCATCGGTCTGATCGGCGAATATCTGGGAGCGGTATGGACACAGGTGAAGAACAAGCCGCTCGTCATTGAAGAAGAACGGATCAATTTCGACGGGTGACGTCAATGCTGAGTCCGGATATCATTGCGGAATTAAGAGGAAAACGCATCTTTCTGACCGGGGGAACCGGCTTTTTCGGAAAAAGCATTCTGGATTATTTCTCCCGCCATCCGGTTCCGGATATGACGGTTGCGATTCTTGCGCGTCATACGGAAAAGTTCCGGTGCGGTTTTCCGGAGCTCTGCACTCTTCCCGGGCTCCGCTTTCTATCCGGGGACGTGCGTGATTTCCCGTTTCCTGCGGGACATTTTGACTATGTGATCCATGCCGCGACTCCTGCTGTGACAACTCTTGCACCGGGCGAAATGCGATCCATCGTTGAGGAGGGAACAAAACATACGCTGGAATTTGCGGCACATTGCGGTGCCGCCCGTTTTCTCCTGACGAGTTCCGGTGCGGTTTACGGTCCGCAGCCGCCGGAGCTTGACCGGATTCCGGAAGATTTTCCCTGTCACCCCGTCACCGAATACGGTATTGCCAAACTTGCCGCGGAACGTCTGTGCGCGGATTCCGGACAATATGTGCTTCTTGCCCGTTGTTTTTCCTTTGTCGGCCGCTATCTTCCGCGCGATATTCATTACGCCGCGGGCAATTTTCTGCGGGATTGCGAACAGAATCGTCCGATTACAATTCTGGGGGACGGCCGCACGATCCGCAGTTACATGCATGCCGACGATCTTGTCGAATGGCTGTTCTCCTTGCTGATTTCCGGCTGCTCCGGCGTTCCATATAACATCGGTTCAGAAGAAGCGCTGTCGATTCTGGAATTAGCGGAACGTCTTCGCGCCCGTTCCGGCGCAAAAAATGAAATCCGGATTCTCCGCAGTCCCGCCGCATCTCCCCCATCCCGCTACGTTCCCTCCACCCGCCGGATACAGGAAGAACTGGGCACAGCGGAAAATCATGATCCGTTCCTCAATGTTTTCAGGAAACCGGACATCCGGCCCTGAAACATTGATTTAAAATAAGAATATTTCCGGGGAAACCGCACCATGCAGATCAGCGGATAAGCGACGTTGGCAAGCCGGAACCACAGCGGATAAGAATGTTTTTTCAAAAGCATCATTCTCGTCACACCGTATCCCCGTATCTTCTTCAAGTCCATATCGGCAGTGTCCTGCAAGGGATGCACCACATGGATCCGGGAACAGCGCATGGCATGCAGTCCGGCAAAAACACCGCGGAGCAGGTAATCGCTGTCATCACCGCCATAAGGGTAACGTGCCTGCGGGCCGGGACCGAAATCGGGATCAAACGGTCCGATCCCGGCAACTGCGGAACGGCGGTAGAACTGAACGAACGCCTCCCCTTTTTTGAACAGGGTATACGGATTCAGTTTTTTCTCAAAATGTCCGGCAGGAAACTCCGGCTTTTGGAGATCCGACCAGATACCGACCGCAATGTCAACATCCGGATGCTTCGCAAAAAAAGCAATCACATTTTCCAACGTATGATCCAGATATAAGCAATCATCATCCGGGAAAGCAACAACCTGGCCTTGAATCTTCGGCAAAACAAGATTCCTGGCAAGAGAAACCCCGCGGGTGGAAGTCCTGACATATTCGATCTGCCAGACCCGGAAAAAATCTTTCAGAACAGGTTCAAGCCGCCGGTCGGGATTCTGATCGACAACAATGACCTGCAACTTCAACTCAGGAGAAGTATCCCGCAATAACGCGGAAAAAAAATCCGCGACCTCTTTCGTCCTGCCACAAGTGCAAAATACTAACGTGACATCATAAAGACTCATCCCACCAGCCTTTGCAACTCCGGCTGCAATCTGCGGAAACAATTCAGGGCTTCCGCGACGGTATCATCCATATCCAGATACTTGTAGAGTCCGAGGCGGCCGCCGAAAACGACGTTGGCAGCCTTGACTTTCGCCAACTCCAGATACTCCTCATACAGCTTCCGGTTGTTCTCCGTAAAAACCGGATAATACGGTTCGTCTCCTTTCCGGGCAAAACGGGAATATTCCTTGAAAATAACCGTCTTGCCCGTATCCGGGCGTTCCGGGTGATAATGCTTGAACTCATGAATCCGGGTATACGGAACATTCTCATCCGCATAATTCATCACGCTTGTTCCCTGAAAATCGGAACAGGATGGGTGTTCGACCTCAAAATCAACGGTCCTCCACTCCAAACGCCCCAGCCTGTAATCGAAAAATTCGTCTATCGCACCGGTATGGATCACAAGCTCATCGCACGGAACTCTGTCGCGGAACTCCCGCCAGTCACAGTTGGTACGCACGGAAATCCGCGGGTGGTTCAGGATGCTTTCCAACAGCCGGCCGTAACCCGACAGCGGAATCCCCTCGTAACGGTCCGAAAAATAGCGGTGATTGTAATTGTACCGAACCGGAAGACGCGTGATAATATCCGGAGAAAGCTCTTTCGGGTCCTTTTCCCACTGTTTTTTCGTGTAACCGCGGAAAAACGCCTCGTACAGCTCGCGGCCGATCTGCGAGACAGCTTTTTCTTCCAGATTCGACGGCGAAGCAATATTCGCTTCTGCGGAAAGGCTGTGTACAAAATTCTTTGCCTCATCCGGAGACATTGCCCGGCGGAAATACTGATTGATCGTGCCGAGATTCACCGGAAGAGTAAACACCTCCCCGCGGAAAACCGTCAGCACCGTGTGACGGTAGCTGTTGAATCCGGAAAAACGGTTCACATATTTCCAGACTTCCTCATCAGACGTATGAAAAATGTGTGATCCATATTTGTGGCACTCCACTCCGGACACCGGATCCGTTTCCGACCAGCAGTTTCCTCCGATATGCTTCCGTCTTTCCAGAACCGTCACAGGAAGATCGTATTCCGATGCGATACGCTCTGCAAGCACAGCCCCGTAAAAACCGCTCCCGACTATCCATACCCGTTTCATAAAATTACATCCGCTCCACAATGATTTTTGCTTTTCTGTCACAGTTTCGTTGTTTCAATTTTACTATAACACGCCAAGCCAAAGAAACAACCGGCCATTGACTCATTTCAGCCTTTTTCTTCAAACAGCGCACCATCCAGGTGCATTTCCGCACAACGGCATACAGGAAATACGAATTTGACGCAAACAATTTTAAATACAATGCTTCTTTGCTTAGCTCTCCCTTACCGTATTTTTTCCCATTCTCCCCCTGAAAACAGGTCCGGATCCGTTGAAAAAACTTCTTTCTGCACTCCGGAATCAGTCGGTCATACGTCAGATTCAGTAAATTCATCTTATAGCAAAAAAATGGAGTTTTCAGCATCTCCCAGTATTCACTTCGCCGCAGCAGCTCCTCATCCCGCTGTAAAATCCTGATATGATCAAAAAAACGCTCATCATTCCTGCTCATAATAGAATCTGCACGATTGACCCGGTAACAGCAGAGCGGGGAGTATAACGCGCTGATCCTCTCCGCATGCAGAAAACTCTCAAAGAAGAAAGGATTGTCCTCCATATACATCCCCGGAATAAATCGGAGACGATGCTGTTCCAGAAAAGCACGGCGATAAATTTTATTCCACGCAAAAACCGGTAAAGACAGAAATGCCGATGAAATATCTTTCACGGAAAAAGCCTGACGGAAATATTTCTGCGGCAAAAATATCTCATTGCAATAGGTATTGCCGACTTCCTGATCCGTTTGGGAGTCAACGCATGTAATTGAGCACAGCACAATATCAGACTTTTCCCGCAAAGCCTTGCGATACATATTGTAACACATGATCGGATCGAACCAGTCATCCGAATCCAAAAATGCCACATATTCCCCCGTTGCACACTCCAGACCTGTATTTCTGGCAACTGAAAGTCCCTGATTCTTCTGATTGATGATCTTTATGCGCGCATCCTTGCCGGCAAATTCCTCAAGAATCTGTAAACTGTTGTCCGTACTGCCGTCGTTGACAACAAGAATCTCCAGCTCCCGAAGCCGTTGGTTGATCACGGAATTCAGGCAGCGGTACAAATACGGCGCAGTGTTGTAGACCGGAATGATAACCGTCATTTTAGGCGCGGACGGCTTCTGCGCAAGACCTCCCAGAACACAGCTGTCACGGCGGGGATCCTCAAATACCCCCATCGGAATATTATTGCAGTAATAGATCTTTTTGCCCTCACGCTCCCAGAAACGCAGATAAACATTGATCAACCGTTCGGAAAGAAAGCCGAAAACACGGGCCTGCTCGGGATCCGGACTGATCGGAATACGCTTCTCCACCTCAAACAGAATACGGAACAGCCAGTCGGAATACGCATCAAAAAGATCCTTTTTCATCAGGCAGATATTGCCAAAGCAGGCTTTGGTCTCTTTCATTAAAACCTGCTCCGTCAAATCATGGAACTCAGGATACAGTTCATCAATGACCTGCATCGTCGTTTGCAGATCGGACTCTATATGCTCGCTCCGGTGAAATTCATAAGGCGTCATCACGTTGCCGGGTTCGCCCGGCGGAAAGATCGTCCAGTTTGGCGGCATGATAACATCGTATTGGCGGCAAAGCTCTTCTATCCGGTCTTTCGTCCAGCCGAACTTACGGCAGGTCTCTTCTGAAAAATCGGTAAATGTATTATCCGGGCATCCGTTAAAGTCTAAAATTCTGCGGTAATGCGCCAGACCGACGTAATCCGCCTTTACATTTTTCCAAATCCAGTACTGAACGGTCAATTCGCAGTAATTCGGGTTCCTGCCGGAAATATGATCGCCGGTATCATCCCCGATCATATCCAGCTTATTTTTAGCGACTGCCCGTCCTCCTTGTATCGGGACAAAAGGATATATACTCAAAACCGGAGTTGCTTTATGATAAGCCAGAAAAAACTTAATATCCAAAGTATTTTTATCAGTCATTTCCGATTGCTCACATCATATTTTTCCTTTTGACGGCCAACAATTTATGATGAAGTTTTTTCAGCGGAGCAGAAAGTCCCGGAAAAGGCAGAAGCAAAGTTTTCATGATCTTTACACATGCCCAGTAAATATGTCCACTCAAAGGCCGTGGCGGCAAAGGTGTAAAAAGTCTTTTGCAGAAAATAATATATTCATTATATTTATCCGCAGTAATCAGTTCAAATGCCTGAAGGTATTCCTTCTGTAATTTATCTTTATCGTAATTCTGCAAATCATCCTTTCTCAGATAAGCCTGGGCCAGATAAAAAAAGTCTTTTTTACATTGCGGGATCAGCTGCTCATGAATCAAATTGATAAGTCGCAGTTTACTGTTGAAAAACAGTTCTTTTATTCCATCCCAGTGTTCACTGTTCCGCAAAAGCGCATCATCATATTCAAAGATCCTGATATGATCAAAAAAACGCTCATCCTTGCTGCTCATCGTTGAAGCGGAACGATTGATCCGATAATAATAAAACCGGGCATAGAGCGCGCTGATCCTCTCCGCATGCAGGAAACTCTCAAAGAAAAAAGGATTGTCCTCCATGAAAGTATGCGGAATAAATCGGAGACGATGCTGTTCCAGAAAAGCACGGCGATAGACTTTACTGCATGCGAAAACCGGAAGGGACAAGAAATCCGGAAGAATATCTTTCACGGAAAAAGCCTGACGGAAATATTTCTGCGGCAAAAATATCTCATTGCAATAGGTATTGCCGACTTCCTGATCCGTTTGGGAGTCAACGCATGTAATTGAGCACAGCACAATATCAGACTTTTCCCGCAAAGCCTTGCGATACATATTGTAACACATGATCGGATCGAACCAGTCATCCGAATCCAAAAATGCCACATATTCCCCCGTTGCACACTCCAGACCTGTATTTCTGGCAACTGAAAGTCCCTGATTCTTCTGATTGATGATCTTTATGCGCGCATCCTTGCCGGCAAATTCCTCAAGAATCTGTAAACTGTTGTCCGTACTGCCGTCGTTGACAACAAGAATCTCCAGCTCCCGAAGCCGTTGGTTGATCACGGAATTCAGGCAGCGGTACAAATACGGCGCAGTGTTGTAGACCGGAATGATAACCGTCATTTTAGGCGCGGACGGCTTCTGCGCAAGACCTCCCAGAACACAGCTGTCACGGCGGGGATCCTCAAATACCCCCATCGGAATATTATTGCAGTAATAGATCTTTTTGCCCTCACGCTCCCAGAAACGCAGATAAACATTGATCAACCGTTCGGAAAGAAAGCCGAAAACACGGGCCTGCTCGGGATCCGGACTGATCGGAATACGCTTCTCCACCTCAAACAGAATACGGAACAGCCAGTCGGAATACGCATCAAAAAGATCCTTTTTCATCAGGCAGATATTGCCAAAGCAGGCTTTGGTCTCTTTCATTAAAACCTGCTCCGTCAAATCATGGAACTCAGGATACAGTTCATCAATGACCTGCATCGTCGTTTGCAGATCGGACTCTATATGCTCGCTCCGGTGAAATTCATAAGGCGTCATCACGTTGCCGGGTTCGCCCGGCGGAAAGATCGTCCAGTTTGGCGGCATGATAACATCGTATTGGCGGCAAAGCTCTTCTATCCGGTCTTTCGTCCAGCCGAACTTACGGCAGGTCTCTTCTGAAAAATCGGTAAATGTATTATCCGGGCATCCGTTAAAGTCTAAAATTCTGCGGTAATGCGCCAGACCGACGTAATCCGCCTTTACATTTTTCCAAATCCAGTACTGAACGGTCAATTCGCAGTAATTCGGGTTCCTGCCGGAAATATGATCGCCGGTATCATCCCCGATCATATCCAGCTTATTTTTAGCGACTGCCCGTCCTCCTTGTATCGGGACAAAAGGATATGTACTCAAAACCGGAGTTGCTTTATGATAAGCCAGAAAAAGTTTTATAGAAAGATCACTGCTCATTACCGTTTCCTTGTGTTTCAGTCTGGAATAATAATTTCCGCTTTATTTTTCGCAACGTGGCAAGCATTCCATGAGAGTGCCAGAAACGAACGGTATTCCGAATCTTCCGCAAAGGATATGTCAAAAAACGTCCTGTACGAAAACTGACGGAACGATAAACTTTCCTCAATTCCGATTCCCGTTCATCAAGCCTCTTTTTCAGGCTGTTGAATTCTTCTTCCAAGGCCTGTTTATCTGCTTCGATCACTTTCAAACGGGCTGTTTCCTCTTCCAAGCCCGTAATTTTATGAAGATAAGATTTGGCAAGCTGTTCATTTCTGCACGCTGCATTTTTCTGCTCCGCAAGCCATGTCCGGTAATCCGACAGCTGCAATAATAAAGAGCCGATGCAGTTATGTCCTTTCTGTATGCGCAGATACCGTTCGTAAAAATAATGGTTTTCGTTAAAATATTCCGGCGAATAACTGCCAAGAGCAAAACTATCACACATTTCTTTCAAATGATCATAAATCACCATGTAGGATTCTTCTCCGATTGTATCAAGGTGCCAAAACATAAACCGGAGAACATAGTTATAAAAATGCCTCTGCAGCTGCGGCGCTCTTTCAAAAATATGATGAGACTCCATAAGCGCATGATACTGACGCAATGCCGAAATAAAACACAGCGGAGATTTATTCCGGGAACTTTCTATGGACGCGGAATGCCGGCGATGATGGATAAATACACACGGAGTCTCCACAATTTCTGCCGCCAGCGACAAGGCGGAGTATACAAAGAAAAGATCATTCGTCGAGCGCTGTTCCTGAAAATATAACTGATAACGTTCGATGAAACTGCGACGGATCATTTTATCCCAGGCCCACCCGACATAACGATTGAATATATTCACCGTTTCCGCCGGAGCTTCAATTTTTTCCCATTGCAATTCTTCACGGACGAAATCGGGAAATACAAGCTCATGCTCATTCCAGAAATTCACGGAATGGCAAACAGCCAGATCAGCATGTGTGCTTTCCATTTTCTCCAAAAGAGCCTGAAACATCTGCGGAGCAAATATATCATCACTGTCAAGAAACAGAATAAACTCTCCGGAAGATTCTCTGAATCCTCTGTTCCGTGCCGTACCGGCATCGCTGTGCTCCTGCAGCAGCACTCTGATGCGCGAATCTCTCTGCGCATACTGTTCCAGGATCATTCTTGACGAATCTTCGGAGCCATCATCGACACAAATCAATTCGTAATCTTCAAAACTCTGCCCCAAAACAGAATCCAGACACTGTGCTAAATAATTTTCTACATTATATACAGGAATTATGATAGAAAGTTTTGGCATGCACTTCTTCTCCTCAACCCAAAAAACGTTTTTTCAAAGCAAGCACTTTCTGAATCACCCTGGAAAAGGTCTTCCGAATGCCGAGATCCCGTAAAGACACCGTAAAATTCCGAATCATGCGCGGACACCATGTAACTGCACGCCCGCAGTGAAAACTGAAAGAATTCAACAGCTCTTTCTGCCGCTGATTTTCTGCAACGGCAAGATCCAACTTCCGGCTCAAAGTCCTGCACTCAGAAAGCAGGTGCTCTGCTGAACATCTTTGCTGCACCTGTTTCGCAAAAAGCGGGAGCAGCAGGTTCTCTGCCAGAAATAAATTCTCCGGTTGGAGCTGGACCTGCTCCGGAACAGAAAGCTTCTCCCTGTCCATTACTGCACTGGCCAGATAAAACGCCTGAAGACAATGCTGCAGCAGATTGTCAAACAATAAAGCGATCCCCTCTTTTTCGTCCGCATTCTGTTTTTTTTGAGACAAATCCTGAAGCAGCAGCAACATTGTCCCCAAATACCCCTCAAAATGTCTTTGTTCCTGATTACTTGCCGTCATTATGGAACAGGGACGAACTCTCCGGATATAGAATTTCCGGTTTACCGCACAGGCACGGGATGCGGCAAGCAACGCCTTCGCCGAAAAATAATTGTCTTCATGAATCAGCCCGACCGGAAATCTGCATGCGTTCTCCTTCAAAGGCTCCAACCTCAAAAAACGTAACGGAGGACTCACAAAATAATTATTATTCAACAGCAACGTTGTCAACAACTCCATTCCGGACATAATCTGTCCACAATAATGATCTGCCAGAGAATAGTAAATCCTCATATTCTCAGTCTGGTTCTGAAAGCAGCGGTCTTCATTTTCCAGTAAAAGACCGGTTGTAAAAACGATATGGTCAAGCCGGTCTTTTTCTGCCATAGAGTATAACTCTTCCAAGGCATTTCCGACAATCATATCATCGCTGTCAAGGCAATAAACATATTTGCCTTTGGCGAGATCAAGTCCTTTATTTCTTGAAGCAGAAGGTCCCGCATTCGGCTGAGAAAACACTTGAAAGCGCGAATCTTTTTTTTGATAATCCAGTAAAATATCAAGCGAACCGTCTGTTGAACCATCATTAATACAGATGATCTCAATATCCCGAAACGTCTGATTCCGCACGGAATCCAGACATTCCCGCAAATATTGCGCGACATTATATACCGGAATAATAACAGAAATTGCAGGCATCGGCTTTTCTCCTTAAACGACTTACGGCTTTACCGCAACCGGGTTCTGATTTTTCGCGGCAGCCATGTAACCAAACGCCCCAGACGGTACGAAAAAGAGCGATATACCGATTCCAATTCTTTCCGCAATTTCAGATTTTCTTCTTCATAGGGAGCGGTAAGCCTCTTAGAGCTCCAGAATTCTTTAAAATACAGAAACTCCGGAGCTTGCAAAATAATAAGCAGTTTATCCCACTCTCCCGGCAGAAAAAGATCTTTATTCAAAGTTCCGTTTTCATAATGCGGCAGAAATTCTCTGTATATCGTATAGAGCAACAGTAATTTATAAGCCTGATCCACTCTTCTGCAACTGAAAAGCAAACCGGAAAATTTTCTGGCAAGAACATGAGGGAAAAAAACGCTCTGAACCGTCTCATATCCCGACAGTTTTTTCTCGGCAAAAACATATTCTTCCGAAAAAGCAAATATTTTCTTCCTGTCAGCAATGGAGGAATTCGGATTGTCGACCCGGTAACAGTAAAAACAGCCTTTCAGGAAAAAGCAGCTGCGCGCCAACGCCATTGTCTGAATGAAAAAACCGACATCCTGAAAGGAAGCACCGGGGCTTTCATGGTACTGGATCTGAAACTCCTGCAAAAAACTTCTGCGGTAAATTCCGGTCCAGGTGGCCAATGTTGCAGAATTCATGACTTTCGGTTCTGCAATCGGAGAAATAACCCGGCCGTAAAATCCGGAGTCAGAAGGATACAAGGCAACTTCTTCAAATTTATAGTTACCCTCCGGAGCCGTCGACACCCGGTAAAAATCACTCTTCACACAATCGACATCATGAGTCCCGGCAACACGATAAAGTTCTTCATACATGTTCGGTGGAATAAAATCATCCGGCTCGACTATTCCGATATACTCTCCGGTGGCATGCTGCAGCCCATAATTCATGGAATGCCCGTAACCGGTATTCGTTTTATGCAATACACGGACGCGGGAATCTTTTTTTGCATACTCGTCCAAAACAGCCCCGGAAGAATCCCGGGAACCGTCGTCGATGCAAATGATCTCAATATCCTCCAGGGTCTGTTTCAAAACAGAATCCAGACATTCCCGAAGATATTTTTCCACATTATAAACAGGAATAAGGATGGAAATCTTAGGCATTATTCCCTCTTCTCCGATTAATTTTTATTTTCTGAAACGACTCCGGAAATTTCATTCAAAATCCCCTATCCAAAATATTTTTTAAAAAAGCAAAATCCTCAGAGACCAGAAATCCCTGCTCTTTGACTCCGTTTATGGAAAAACTCCGATACAGAATCTGTTTGTCCTCAAAACACTTTCCCGCCAATGAAAAAGTATTTCTTACAAACGGATGCTGCAGATCATCAACCATGATTACAAAAGAATCGCTGACAGCGTCAGGCAGTAAACTCAAGACATCAATTCTCCGGTATTTCGTCTCAACCTGATCCGGAGATTGGGAGGGCGCATCAACGATTATCAAATCAAATTTCCGTCCGGCTAATTTATCTTTCAAATTCTTGAAAACAGGAACTTTCGTTCCCATAAAATCAATAATTTCCTGCTCACAGACAAGGATTTGAGTGTTCGGAGCAGGAGCATGACCGGCAGTAAATTTCTCAACCCAAAATGCATCATCCTCAACCGCGATATGTTCCACAGAGCGGTCCGCGTCCGCATACTGCGTCAGCAATTTTGTAGATTCCCCGATTCCCAACTCCAAAATATGCCGCGGCTTGACAATCTCAAGAATCCGGTAGAGGGAATATAAAAAAAGATACGTCGCAGCCCAGCCGGAGGGGGAAAAGCTCTGCCTCCGCAGCCATGGAGAGTCTTTGATCGAATCATGAAAACAATGAATGGAAGTAAACTCAAATGCATACTGCTTCATCAGAGTCAGCAATTTACTGTGTTTCGCATGCAAATCTCCCAGACTTTTTCCGATGTCTCCATTCTTCCAAACGAGCTCGGCGTTCTTCTCGCAAATCAAGGCATGCTGGTTAGCCATTTTCCCATGTAAATCGCCTAAACTTTTCCCGATATCACCGGCCTTCCAAACGAGTTCAGCGTTCTTCTCGCAAATCAATGAGCGCTGCTTGGCCATTTTCCCATGCAAATCACCCAAGCTCTTTCCAATATCACCGGCCTTCCAAACAAGCTGTGTCTGCATTTCCCTGATCGCCCCAAGCGTCTCACTCAAATCAGAAACGGCTTTGGTTACGGAAGCAAGCTCCTCCGTCAAGGTCTCAAGCGTAGAAGCGATTTCTTTCTGCCGAAGATAAGATCCCGGCAAAATACGCATCGCCAAATTTTTCATTTTTTTCAATAAATACATCAGTTCACCTTCTGGGGAAAAATTGCAACGTCTTCCGGATGAGTAATTCCCCAACAACCGGAATCTCTCAAAGATGGAGGAAGAATCACCTGCAAAACAGCCGCATTAAAGATATGATCATAGTAGAAATCCCGTGTCTGATCAGGCTTTAAGGAAAAGGAAAGGAAATAATCCCCCTTATACAAGGGTAATTGAAAACAGGTTCTGACAATATACCGGTCCCCGGCCTTCATTTCCGGCAGATAAACGTCATAGGCGCTTGAGGCAATCAAAAATATCGCCGGCACTGTTTTCGACTGGCAGCTGAATGCAAAAACGGTTCCGGCTGGAACATCTTGATTTGCCTGGACCGAAACACAAACCTCCACCTTGTCACGATATTGAAAACAGGAGGTCTCTTTACCGGACTGGTCGTAAGTTTTCACAGCAACGATTTCCAATGCAAGCGTGCCTGTCCGGGAAGATATTTTCTTTGCAAGAGAAGAATCCGTCGCAAACGTCTTCTTCCCGGAAGCGGCAGGAGCGACGGCTCCACCGGCTTTCTTTTTCCCTTCCACTGAATTATTCCAATACGAGTCACAGACTGTTTCAGAATCCCCGAACATTACCATTTTTCCCTGTTGCAGAAAAACCGCTTTCTGGCAGAGACTTCTTACCGTGGTCAAACTATGGGAAACAAACAACAGAGTTGTTCCGCGTTCTCTCAGCTTCTTCAGATAATGATAACACTTCTGCTGAAAGAACATATCTCCGACAGCCAGAGCTTCATCAATGATCAACAAATCCGGTTCAATCATTATCTGCACAGAAAAAGCAAGGCGGACCATCATGCCGCTGGAATAAGTCTTTACCGGCTGATCAATAAATTCGCCAATATCTGCAAAATCGACGATCGCCTGATATTTCGCCTTTATCTCCTCCTGTGACAATCCCAGAATCGCCGCGTTCATATAAACATTTTCACGGCCGGTAAATTCAGGGTTGAAACCGCTTCCCAACTCCAGCAGGGCTGCAATACGCCCTTTCGTCCACACTTTCCCGCCAGTGGCCTGCAATGTCCCGGTAATGATCTGCAGCAGAGTACTCTTTCCCGCACCGTTACGGCCGACAATGCCAACACATTCTCCCCGTTTTACATTGAAACTGACATCTTTCAGAGCCCAGAATTCCTTATAAAAACGCTTCTTTCCCGCACATAGTGTCTGGAAAAGACGATGAATCGGCTTTTCATACATCTCAAAACATTTTGAGATATTATTAACGCTCAAAACAACATCATCACAAGACATCAGCGAACCCCCTCTTGGTTTTATAAAACCACACGAAGCCCAAGTGAAGCACCACGACTCCAATCAGGAAAGCAATCCCCAGAAACGTCCAATTCGGCAACTTTCCAAACAGAAAAATCCGGCGGGCCTCCTCAATAAGAATCGTAAGCGGATTCATTTGCAACGGCCAACGGTATCTTGCAGGAACACTGTTGATCGAATAAAAAATCGGAGTCATGAAAAACAGAATCTGCAAAATCACTCCGACTATATATTGCGTATCCCGCAAATAAACCCCCAGAGAAGCGACAAAAAAACAAATCCCGCAAGTAAACAGAAACAACGGAATCAAAATCAACGGCAGCAACAGCATGGTCCAGTTCAAGGAACCATAAACAAAGACCGTGCCAAAAAAGAGAAGAACAAGCCATGCAAAACCAAGAATAAAGGTTGACAGGCACTGCGCAAGCGGAAGAATTTCCAAAGGGAAAATCACTTTTTTTACATAATTTTGATTTCCCAGGATAATCCGGCAGGAAGAAGAAACGCTCTCGGAAAAAACAGAAAACAATGCCATTCCGCAAAACATAATAATCGCAAACGCACCCCGCCCGCTTTCCGTTCCGCCCCAGCGGGCTTTGAACACCACGCTGAAAACAAAAGTGTAAACACACAACATCAGCAGCGGCTGAACAAAACTCCACAATAGTCCGAGAAACGCCCCTCTATAGCGAATGCTGATATTCCGCAACACTAACTGCCATAAAAGAAAACGGTTTTCTTTTATAATTCTGAAAAAGAGAACCGGATTGAACAATATTTGAAGTTTACACAAGACTCCCGTCAAACCCATAAATTCCTCTGTTTCCCATCCGTTGTTCTTTTATATAATATCGAATAGTAATATAGCCTGATAAGACCTACATTTCAAGCAGCGATTTGAAAGAATGAAATCCGGGAGCCGATAAGGAAATATTCTATAAAAAACGCTGTAATTTGAATAAACCCGTTATATATGATTTTTATAAATATTGTCTATCAGCCTATTGTCTTTTTTAAAATATATGCTATAATATATAGACGCGATGTATTTTAAACAAAACTAAAATAGGCTTTGCAACAGTAATGCAATCTCAAGAGTCCTCCATCTGGCTCGCCATCCCGGTCCTGGATCCTGACACAAATCTGTTGAAACTTTTGAAAAACATCAGAAAACTTTCCAATATTCCTGTTATCCTGGTAAATGACGGCTCTTCAAATCCTTCTTCTCTGCAAATCCTTGAAGAAGCAAAAAATATTCCAAATATCCATTATCTTCAACACGCGGTTAATCAGGGAAAAGGAAGAGCGTTAAAAACAGCATTTAATTATTATCTGAATCAGAATCCGCAAGGAGTCGGCGTGGTCACTGCAGACGGAGACGGCCAGCATTCCCCTAAAGATATTTTGACGTGTGCAGAGTTACTGCAGAAATTTCCCCGGGATCTGGTACTCGGCTGCCGCGATTTCTCAAAAGAACTGGTCCCCTGGAAGAGCAAATTAGGCAATCAGTTGACAAAAGGCATTTTTTTCCTGGCAACGCGGATTCGTTTTTCTGATACACAAACAGGGTTGCGGGGAATTCCTGCTTATTACCAGAAAGCTCTGCTCACCACTTACGGGGAACGCTTTGAATTTGAAACCCTGATGCTCTTGCGCTGCTCCGAATTTAGTGTCCATCTCAAGGAAACAGCAATAGAAACGATCTATCTGAACTCCAATAAAGCAACTCACTTCCGCCCGTTTCATGACTCACTCGCAATCTATAAGCTGATCTTTGCATATATCTATAAACAGCTTTTGAAATTTACCGTTTCGAGTCTTTTGTCTGCCGCACTGGATCTGTTCCTTTTCTGGCTGTTTTTCAGATATATCTTCAGCAATAAACCGGGAAGCCTGGTTGCCTCTGTCTGTTTGGCAAGAAGCTGTTCCCTGATATTTAATTATATCCTGAATAAATCGCTTGTTTTTCAGTATCAGCACGAAAAAACATGTCTGGCAATATTCTCAAAATCATTCAATCTCTACTTCCTGTTATGTATTTTTATCATGTTATGCTCTTATCTGCTGACGAAAGGCGGCAATCTGTTGTTTCCTGATGTCAATCTGGTTGTTTTAAAAGCCCTTGTTGACCTGTTTCTGTTTTTTACAAGCTATTTTATTCAAAAACAGTTTATCTTCTTCAAAAAGGGTTGAAAAATGTCCGTTCTTCTATTTATTCTTTTATTGCTGGGCGGACCATTCTTCTGTGCATCCTGGCTGAAAAAAACGTTTGAACAATCAATCGCATTGACATGTTTCTCCGCGATCATATTCCTTTATTTTGCCGGTCTTGTCAATCAACTGATAACCGGGATGTTTCTGTTATTCGGAATTTTAATCCTTCTGTGGGGGCTCTGTTTCTGGAAAATCGTCACTCTGAAAACCAAAAAAGAGTTTTGCCGGAAAATATTCACCCCCGGTTTAGGGTTTTATCTGGTTTCCATTGTCTTCGCCTACTTCATTATGAGAAATAAAGTCTTTTGGCACTACGATGACTTTTCCCATTGGGGACTTATCACAAAAGAGATATGGAACTGTAAAAGCCTTTGTTTCTTTTTCCCCCCGGAAATTCAGGCGAAATTCACTCATATCGACTATCCGCCTGCAACGGCAATATGGACATTTCCTTTTCTCTGGTTTGCCGGGAATTTCAATGAGGGAATCTGTCTGTTTGCCTTGTTTGCCCTGGATCTGGCCCTCTTTACAGGAATTTTTGCTTTTTGGCGCTGGCGCAACCTGCCCTCCGCGGTTATCTGGGGTATTGCCATCATGCTGTTGCCTCACTATTATCTTCACTCCGCCTATGGGACTCTCATGGTAGACCCGGTTCTAGGGTTGTTGTTCGGCTATGCAATGGCATGGCCGTTCATGTGCGACAGACAGAAGAGTCCTTTTTATTACTGCTTTGCTCTTTCGATATTCACAGCGTCTCTTTTTTTAATCAAACAGAGCGGATTTATTTTTGCTCTTTTTATTATTATCGGGAACTGGATCACTGTCATAAAAAATGCAATGGATAACAGGAAACTATGCTCTTTACTGAAAAGTTACACCACTTACATTTATTTATTCGTTCCGCTTCTGTTTCTAATTTCCATTCGCGGTCTGTGGCAGTACAAAGTTGCCGCCCATCATTTAACGGGAAAATTTTCCAATCTGTCCAAAATATCTTTTCATTCCATAAAAGAATTATTATGCGATAATGAACCAGGTTATGCGCAGGCTGTTCTGAATAAGTACATCAACGCGTTTTACTGTGCGGATCAAGTCACTCATATTTCGCCGGTTTTCCGTTTTGTCAATATTCCTTTAATCGTGCTTTTCTTCTGTCTGGGAGTCTTATTCTTCTTATTCAATCATTTTCAATCTTCCGATAAACTGTTCCGGCGGGAACGCCGGACTCTTTACTATTACCTCTATATATGCCTTCCCGTTTTCTGTATCCTTCTGTATTTCAACTATATTTTCATGTTTCCGCCCTATGAAGCCAGTTATTTAGCCGGATTAGGACGATATATCGCAGCCCCTTTCCTCGGTCTATGCTTTTGCCTGAGCATCGCCGCATGCATTGGTGCCTCGCAAAACTCATTCAAAAAAAACAGCAATGTATTGAAATACATTCTGCTGCTGTTTCTTATTCTTCTGCTGCCCAGAGTTCTGCAGCAGAAAGATCCTGAACAAACGATCAGAACCAACATTGAAATTGAAAAAGAGATCGTAAACAATACCCTCAAAGATCAACCTGTACATAACCTTTGTTACCATACAAACGGAATTGATTATTTCATCAAAAAATATTCGGTCCGTATGCCAAAGGTGGATTACTATATCACGGATAAAACTTTGGCCAAACGGCTTAAACATCTGCCGAAAGGGGAATATCTCTATATTGCAGACTTTCCGCCAAACCTGCAGCAGACTCTTGGTCCCTTATTTGCCAAAAAGCAGCTTCTGCCGCACAGGCTGTATCAAAAAAACGACTCTGATCTCTTTCAGCCGCTTCCTTTAACATGGATCAACTGCAACTTCGAAATCGTTAATATGCTGGCTGTCAAAGATTCATGGAGAGGAAAAGTCGCCATCGTACCCTACGCTCCGGCAGCATGGAACAATGCACTGCAGATAACTCTGAAAAAAAGAGGCTACTGCTATCTTGCGCTTATTCCCGAACTGAAAATGATTACATCGCCCATCCGTAAAGTTTCTTTTTCAGTCTATACAGCGCAAAAAGGCATTCAACTGTCCCTGATGAATGGAAACCGTATTATTACAACATTAAATTGTGACTGGACCGGAACAAAAACAATCGAAATTCCAACCGATGACCTGTTGCCGAACAATTTCATTTTAAAAGTACAAAAAGAGAACACAAAGGGAACCGTCTATTTATATTTAGACGATTTGAAGTTAGCCTTTTGATCCTCCTGTTCAGGTCAGCAGGAATTCGAGGTCTTCCAGAGAAATCGAACGGAGAGCTTCTGTCGGAGATTCCACAAGATTCTCAAAAAGATCCGCTTTGATTTTCTGAAGCTCAAGAACTTTCTCTTCGACCGAATTTTCCACGATCAATTTGATACAAGTCACGGCTCGCGTCTGTCCAATCCGGTGAGAACGATCCTCGGCTTGCGCTTCCGCAGCAGGATTCCACCACGGATCATAGATGATCACCGTATCGGCAGATGTCAGATTCAAACCCACTCCGCCGGCCTTCAGACTGAGAAGAAAAACCGGAATATCCGGAGAATTGTTGAAGTTGTCCACATGCGCCATACGGTCGGTCGTGGAACCATCCAGATACTCGTATTTCATCGACTGACTGTCCATCCAGTCCCGGATCCGGTGAAGGAGCGCAGTAAACTGACTGAACAGAAGAACCTTGTGACCGCTGTCCACCGATTCCAGCAAAAGCTCTTTCAGCAGTTCCATCTTGGCGGACTCCGTCACATCCGGGTTCAGATCGGCAGGAAGAAGCGCCGGATCACAGCAGATCTGCCGCAGACGGAGCAGCGCACTGAGCATCTCAAAACGGGAATCCTTTCCATCGGAGTTGCGGAGTCGTTCCATCAACTCACGTCCCTGCAGACGGAATTTCTCATAAAACGCACGCTGCGCCGCACCCATTTCACAATACAGGATCTGTTCCTGTTTCGGCGGCAGTTCTCTGCTTACTTCCGCTTTTCTGCGGCGGAGCATGAACGGAGCAATACGGTCCGCAAGCTCTTTCAACACCTCCGGCGACGGATTCACCACATAACGGGAACGGAATGAATTCAATGTTCCAAGCAGGCCGTGATGCAGAAAATCAAAGATCGACCACAAGTCCTCCGGCGAATTCTCCAACGGCGTACCTGTCAGCACCAACCGGTGAATGGATTCCACCATCTTGCAAGTCTGTGCGTTGGCTGTCGCCGGGTTCTTGATGTGCTGTGCCTCATCCAGAATCACATAGCGGAAGCGGAGCCCCTGAAACAGTTCCACGTCACGGCGGATCAGGCTGTAGGACGTAATGCAAATATCGTGCGCCATGGCTTTTTCCCAAAGTCCTTTGCGGTCGTTGCCGGAGATCACAAGCACTTTCAGCTCCGGCGTAAACCGCGCGCTCTCCCGCGCCCAATTTTCGATCAGACTGGTCGGGCAGATGATCAATGCAGGAAGATTTTCCACCACATCCGAGGCAAGAAGCGCGAGAGTCTGAATCGTTTTGCCGAGTCCCATTTCATCGGCAAGCACAAGGTTGCACCCCTGCTTTCCCATCGCCGAAAGCCAGCGGACGCCCTGCATCTGATAATTCCGCAGCTCACCGCGGAAGAGTCCGGCAGGAACGACCTGGTCCTGCGCGGAACGTTCTCCCAGCGCAGTATCGAAATCAAGTTTCAAACGCAGAAAACGGGTCGGAACCGCACCGGGAATGCCATCGGCCATCTTCGCCCAGTGGTATGCTGCCGGACGGATCATGCGGAGCACTTCCGCAAGGTCATCCTTGCGCAGTTCCTGTCCGGGAACCGGATGCACCATATCCGCCACGGAGGCGGCAAGACGGCGCAGCTGCGGCGGAATTTTGATCAACAGAGCGGAACCGGAAGAGAGGAACAGTTCATTGCGGACAGACGCTTTCACCAGGTCCCGCCAACGGACCGGCACTCCGGCTCCGGAAAGCGTGACTTTGAGATCGAATCCCTCTCCGCTTTCCGCCACGACCTCCACAGAGATCCGGAGGGAGGAGGCATCGCCGCAGAGCATCGCAAGCGATGAGGACAGCGCAAATTTACGCCGCGCCCCCATCCAGTGCGGAATCAGTTCATTGACGAATGCTCCGATCGCCTCGCGGTCATGGAGCAGAAGACGCGTTTCCGAATCGCCGCTTTCCCCGCCTTTGATCCGTTCAAAACCGAAGTTGATGAGTTCATTGATTACCGCCGCTTCACCATCGGCATCCCGGCGCCAGTAAATGCCGTCTTTCTGTGCAAGCCGCTGCTGATCCCCTTTGCAAAGCTGTCCGCCGTAATCGAACAGGACTTCGATCTCAAGTCCGCCGTCAACCCGCAGGCCGCCATCAAAAAACGGTTTGAATTTGCGCTGGTTGACCTGAACATCACCCGTCTCAATGATCTTGACCGGCAGCCAGTCGGCTCCCGCCAGAACCGCGGCGGACTTGCGGTCGCAGGGCTGAACCGTCGTGCGCAGGAAGTTGCGGATCCAGAGAACATCGGCCTGGGCGCAGATCCACCAGTATTCACCGAGCATCCCGACCCAGCATCCGGCGCGTCCGGCAACCACTTTCACGTCTTTCAACGGCAGCGGAACCCCTTTGACAATGATCGCCGAGCGCAGAATGCATCCGCTTCCGGCGTCTTCGATCAGCAGGGCGGGCTCCGCATGGTCCTTGTGAATCACCACTTTCTCTTTCATGCGGAAAAAACGCTGAAAATCAATCAGACAATGAAAAAACTCCGCGGTCTGTTCCGCATCCAGCGAAAGTTTGGTCCCGTCCTGCTGGGCATTGATCGCAAGATAACGGATCACCTGACGGTCCTGCTGCGGAAATGAATTCAGCTGAAGCGACACCGCCAGATTTTTACCGAAATGAAGCTGGCGCAGATTATTCAAATTTCCCGCATAATCTCGGTTGTTCCAACGGAGAGTGACGGTAAAAAGAGTCCGTTCCCATTTGCTCGGCATGTGCGGAAAATCCGACTCGGCATTGATCGTAACCACCGCTTCGGGCGGAACAAGAACCTGTTTCAGCAATTCGGGCAGACCGGAAAATTTAAGTCCCGCATACTGAGCGGGGTGGTCCGCCTCCTGCCGTTCCTGCGGTTTGATGGTGTATTTCGCATGATGCAGACACGCGGCGACCGCATGACAGCAGAACGCATTCGGGTCAAGTTCACAGGAGCAGACAGCGGAATAGGGACCGTCCGGAAATCCATGCACCTCCACACGGGAAACCATGCCTTTGTGATCCCGGCAGACGGCGCGCAAAACTCCCGGCCGGCTTTCATGGCAGCAGAGCAGTTCCCCGTTTTTCAGGATACTCTTTGCCTTCTTGAAAGCCTCCTTTGAACCTTTTTGAATCAGATTTGCTTCAAAACTCTGCGCCATCTTCTCTTCTCCAGGTAAATTCCATCATACACAACCGGGTAATGTAGCGCAAAAAAAGTGAGAAGTAAATACGGAAAACGAAAAAAAAGCAAGTTTTTTCTCTTTTCCCCTCTTGACTTTCCCGGAAAATATAGTATAATTATTTGCAGAAACGTTTCCGCAAACGATAGTGCGGAAACAACAGAAACCGGAGAAAGTCAAAGATTATGAGAAATACACAAGTGACTCTGAAAGATATTGCGGAAGCGTCCGGCGTGGCGTTGACAACGGTCTCCGCCGCCTTGAACGGAACCGGCAGAGTCAGCGAAACTCTCCGGGAACGGATCGAAAAAATCGCGCACAGAATGAACTATGAACCGAACATTGCGGCAAAACTGCTGAAACAAAAGAAATGCCGTGATATCGGGCTTGTCATCAGCGACGAAAAGGACTCCATCGCCGGTTCCGGTTTCCTCCAGCCGATGCTTGTGAAATTCATCTATCTCTGCGAACAGGAAGGAATCCGCTGTCAAGTGGAATTCTTCAATCCGGCAAAACGTCCGGGGCATCTTCCGGAACTGATGACAAACGGTCTCGCAGGCGGAATCCTTCACTGCGGCTACGTTTCGCCCGCCGTGCAGGAATATATGAAAAAGAATCCTTCCTACCCGTTGGTCGCAATCGAAGAAGAGTGTATCAGCTCCGTCATTTCCAAAACCGCCGACGGGGTTTACAATGCAATACAGCATCTGGCAGCGCTGGGACATGAACGGTTCGCCGCACTTCTGGGACCGCAGGAATTCAATGTACACTCCGCCTCGCTCGAAGGTTTCCGGCGGGCTGTCCGGGATTTCAGTCTTGATTCCGGCGACAATGAAAGTTGGATCACATTCTTTGAACAATACGGAGACTGCGAAGCTTTGGAATACGGAATCGCCTACGGGAAAAACCTGTTCCGGATGGAGCCGCGCCCTTCCGCGCTGATCACAAGCGACGGACGCATTGCCCGCGGCATCATTCATGCGGCATACGAATCCGGCATGCGCATCCCGGACGATTTAAGCATCATGACGATTTTCAGCCCGAAGTCGGAAGCGGAGCAGACCTGGCCGTCGCTCTCCACCGTGTCGCGTAATCTTGACGATACTTTTCTCCATGCGTTCCGCATGCTGCGGGCGCTGATGAACGGCAGGGCTCCGGCGGAGTCAACGGTTTATACCATGCCAACGCTTGAGATACGGAACTCCATCTGCCGATGGGCAGGTGAAAAAAATAAAAACTGAGTTTTAATGAAAGGGAGACGCATGAAAGACAAAAGCAGGCAAGACACAAGGCCGGGAATTTCCGTTCCATCCTTTTTCCGGAAAAGCAGTCCGGAAACAAGAAAAAACACATTCAGTTTAATAGAGCTGTTGATCGTAATATCAATCATTGCGATTCTTGTTGCTCTTCTGCTTCCGGTTCTGCAGAAGGCAAAGGAAAAAGCCGCGGAAACACAGTGCATGGGGAATCTGAAACAAATGGGAATCGCGCATATCGGTTTTGCGGACGACCACGAGGGACAGCTGATTCCCGGAACCTCCTGGCCGGGTCTTTTCGTCTGGCCAAGCCAGATGATCCCGTATCTCTCGCCCGATCCGCGCGGAAAAGTATTTCATTGCCCCTCTTCCACGGAAAATAACACAAAGTCGATGAAAGGTTTTACCTCTTATCAGGGCTTCAAATTCAACGAGCAGTCCCGTCTGAGCTATGTTCAGAATCTCTCTCTGGGACAGAGATCGGGAGGTACCGGACAAATCACTCCGCACCGTTACTGGAAAAATTACAAACGTCCGGAACGGACCGTCGCCAACCTTGACGGTTATCTGCCGAAATGCCCTGCGGAATCCATGGTCGCATACTATACGATCATTCAGGCGCCTTACTACGGCCTTGTCTACGGACACGACGGCGGGTTCAATATGCTGTTGCTGGACGGGCATGTCGTCCGGATTTCAAGAGCGACGCTCCAGCGCGGAAGCCTTCTGATCAACGACCGGACCAATAAACTCAATTATTACTGGTCCGTCAGCGATAAATTCTAAACGGTCTCACACACACATCAGGGAGAAACACAAGATGAAACACCGCTATTGGGCAGGAGGACTGCTCGCCGCCTTAATGGTTCCGCTTACCGCGGCGGAAGTCTGGCAGGAGGCAGAAAATTACGAAAAATCCAACTGGACAACCAAACAGGTATTCTGCCGTCCCGACGGACGCGGAGCCTCAAACAATGTTCTGTTGAAACTTTACAGCGGTAAAGAGCCGGAAAAGGGTGGATACTTTGCGGAGTACACCGTGCAGATCCCGGAAGACGGAACCTATGAAGTCTGGGCGGCGATCTCGACCGGAACCGCGAAATGGGCATCTCCGTTTGTCATTGAATTCGACGGCAAAAAAACGCTTGACGGTTCCCGCGCCCGGTGGCTCTCTCCCGCGTTCGGCGGACCGCCTCCGAACACAGTCCTCGGATGGGTCAATCCGGGCTCTGTGGAGCTGAAAAAAGGAAAACAGAAAATCACGTTCCGGGTCACGCAGAAACGTCCCGCAGGCAACAGCTACATCAGCTTTTTCGACGGATTTTATCTGACCACGCGCAAAGGAATCCGCCCTCCGGGACACTACCGGATCTCCCGCCTTCAACCCGTATGGGGCGAGCAGCTGCGGAAAGCCGGAGGATATCAGAATCTGGCTTTTGAAGCGGAACGCTCTCTTCTTCTGGAAAATATTGACACCGTTGCCCCGCAGGAACAGATCAACGACGCCAATGCGGAAATGGCGCTGAAAAAACTGATGGCGCGTCCGCTGCCGAAAACACGGGGAAACAGCGGAATTCACCGGTTCGGCATCCACGGCATGGAAAAACCGTTTGTTCTTGCCGGACTCAAAAAGAAAGAAACGGAACGGGCATTCGAACTGCTCGCACGGGCGGGTGCAGATACTCTCCGGACCGCGGAACTCTGCTGGCACCGGCTCGGAACAAAAGGTCCGGATCAGTTCAATTACCGGGAAATCGACTATCAGATCCGTCTGGCGGAAAAATACGGCATGAACTTCATGTTCACCATCGGCTATCCGCCGGGCGGCTACAACAAGGGGGGACATCATCTTTCGACCTTCCGCCCGCAGCACGAAGCGGTTTTCCGGGACTATCTGCGCACGATCCTGCCGAAATATGACAAATACGCCCAGTATTGGGAATACTGCAACGAAGTGGATGCGCCGCAGGTCTGGTGGCGCGGTGCGACTCCGGAAGAATACGTCCGGGATTGCCGGATCCTGCGGGAGGAACTGGACCGTCTGGGCATCAAAACGCCGGTAATGGGAATTTCCGCAACCTATTCCCGTTCTCCCATGCACGACCGCAAAGGCGAAGGGCAGGCATGGACACGCCGGGCAGTCGCCGCCGGAATTGACCGTTATGTTGACGGCTACACTCTCCATTACACATGGTCGCTCAAACAGAAAGGATTTCCGGAATTCTTCCGGGGACTCTCTCCGGACGGGGCAAGCCGCCGTCTTTCCAACAGCGAAGAATCCGCCTATACTCATCCGAGCGACGTGATCAAGCTGTTTGCACGCGATCTCTATCTCTACGGTTTTGAAAGCGTCTATTATTTCATTGCCCGCGACTGGATCGAAGCCGGAAACATTCTCCATTCCGGATTGTTCGATATTGACTGGCGCCCGAAACTGCGTCTGCTGAGTTATGCGGCGAGCGCCGATGCAATGAAAACCCGTCAGCTTGCAGGCATGGCGGAACCCCAGAAAGATGTGGAAGCCTATCTGCTCACGGATCCGGTGGATCCGGAATCCTGTGCAGTCGTTCTCTGGAAAAACGGCGGACAGGAAGAGCATGGAAGCCGCTTCAAAAAACTGCCCGTCACCGTGGATCCCGTCAAAGTCCGCTTCCCCGCCGGCAGCGTAGTTTCCACCGTCGACTGGAAACTGGACGCGATCCCGTTTCAGGCGGATGCCCCGGAATTTGAAATCGGCAGCATTCCCGTCATCATCTACTGCCGGAGACTGCCGGACTGGAAACGCCTCACTCCCGCGGAATGGCTCAAAGCGCATAAAGCCGCCGCGATCAGCAATTCCAGAGCCAATCTTCCCGGACAATACTGAGGGCGGAAATCAGTCCGGCGGACAATCCTTTTTCCGGTTGCATTTCCCGAAAAAACTGCTATATTTCTCCTTTCATTCAGGAGATACGAAGCGTGACACAGACGGAAACAATCAGCCGGAAAAAGGCTGTCTGGACTCTGTTTTTTGAGTTTTTCAAAATCGCAACTTTTGTGGTCGGCGGCGGATTTGCAATTCTGGTCGTTGCGGAAGACGTGTTCGCAAGACGGCACAAATGGCTCCGGGAAGGCGAACTTTCCGACATGCTTGCGATCATTCAGACCGTACCGGGACTCACCGCCGGAAATATTGCGATCTATGCGGGCTACCGCGTCGCCGGGGTCCGGGGAGCCCTCGCCGCATTGGCCGGCGTTGCACTGCCGTCCTTTCTCGTCATCACCGTCATTGCCATGGGATTCGGCATGATTCCCATGGAAAACAAACTCATTCAGGGAGCATTCCTCGGAGTCCGGACCGCAATGACCGGGCTTACGCTCGTTGCCCTTCTGCGCATTTGGAACGGATCCGTGAGAGACAAAGTGCAGATGCTTCTGTTTCTCGCAGGAGTGTTCGCAATCATCGCATTTCACCTGAATCCGGGATGGCTGATCGGCGGCTCCCTGCTGTTCGGGATCATCTACTGCATGTTTATCTGTGACAGACTTCCGGCGGCGGCAGAATCCGGGGAGACGGAATAATGCATTACTTCTGGATGTTCCTGACGTTTGTTTATTTCGGTTTTCTGTGTCTGAGCGGAGGCGGCAGTTTGATCCAGTTTTATATCGACGAACTGGTCAATGCGCGTCACTGGATGACTTTGGAGGAACTGGGAAACTTTCTTGCGATCTCGCAGGTGACGCCGGGACCGATCGGCGTCAATCTGGCAACATTCATCGGCTATCAGCAGGGCGGCATTATCGGCGGGCTGCTCTGCACTGTGGGTCTGCTCCTGCCTTCGTTTTTCCTGATGTCGCTTGCCGTGAAATCCTATGACAAATGGCAGAACAGCCGCCTTGTAAAAAGTCTGATGTACGGAGTCAAACCGATCACGGCGTCGCTGATCGTAACCGCTCTGTTCGCATGTCTGGGCATGTCGATTTTCACCACGGAAATTCCGTTCGACCGACTGTTCCGCTTTTTCACGGAAAAGCCCGGAAACGGAACGGCGGAAACGTTCGCTCTACGGCCGGAAATGCTTCCGATCCTTGCATTCGCCATCTGGGCTCTCTACAAACAGAAACTGAGCATCATGGCGGTGATCTTTCTTTCCGCCGGAGCCGGGACCGGGCTTTACTGGCTGTTCGGAGCGTGACCGGGGGAACCGAAACGGTTTTCCGTATCGGCGAACCGGGCAGGATCCCGCCGGTAGACGCCCGGCGGAACATGGTGAAACGCGGAAAAACAACGGGTAAAATAATAAACGTCGCTGAATCCGCACTGCCGGGCTACCTCGGCAATCGTGCAGTAGGGGTCCAGAAGCAGACGGCGTGCAAGTTTCATTCTCAGTACCGTTAAATAACGCAAGGGGGAAATTCCCAGTCTGCTGCGGAAAAGAAGATTCAGATGGCTTTGGCTGACAGCGGCTTTCCGTGCCACATCCCGCATCTGAATCGGCTGATCCAGAGACGCTTCCATATAATCGCAGGCGGTTTTGATCGAAGGATGCACATCCCCGTTTTCCCGCTGGACGGATTCAATCCGGTCGAGACGCAGAAGAATGGTCCGGATCAGCGATGCCGCCTGAAGTGGTTCATAAACCCGGTTCAATTCCGGAAGATCTTCAAACCACCGCCGGATCAGACGGTCCCCGCCGGAACGGATCCTGCAAAGGTTCCGCGGCTGTTCCGTCTCCAGTTCAAACACGGCATAAACGGTCCGGCAGCATTCCAGATTGCTCCTTTCGTGCTCCTGATGCGGAGGGATCAGAAACTGTCTCTTATACACATCTGACGCTGCCGACGACTTAATAGGTGTCGATCTCGGT
>URKJ01000019.1 GCA_900548385.1 uncultured bacterium
GAAAGGAAGTATTGGAGCAACAGAAATGCGGCAGACAGAAATCGTCAAAACCTTGAGAAAGCGGATTACCGGCGGAGAATTCCCGCCGGGAGCAACGCTGCCTCTGCGCTCAAAGCTGCTGGAGGAATACAGCATCAGTGTGGCGACGTTCCAGAAGTGCATCAATCAACTGACGCGGGAAGGCTTTCTGGAATCGCGCGGCATCAAGGGAACCGTCGTACCGAAATATCCTCCGCATCTCTTCGATTATGCGCTTGTTTTCCCGGAGTCCCCGGAACAGACAAACGACAGCTTTTTCCCCGCTCTGCGGAATGCCGGAGAACAGTTTGCGGCGGAAAATCCCGGACTCCGGCTGCGGCATTACTTCGTCGGCGGTATGGAGCCGCATACGGGCAAAGATATGGAACAGCTGATCGGCAATGCCCGGAATCATCTGCTCGCAGGAATCATCTTTGTAAACTTTGTTCCTTCTGTGGAGATCCAGAAAGAGCTTCAACCCTGTCCGTGCGCCGTGATCTCCCGCCGCAAAGCCGATTCCAGCCATAACTATCCATCGCTGGAATTCGATGTGGAATCCCTGCTCGCGCAATGTCTGGCAGCTTTACGGAAACAGGGACGGAAACGCATCGCGGCACTGGTGTATCAGAATATTTCGGTCGAACGCCTGATCCGGCTTCAGAAACAGCTTGATCCCGGCCATCCGGAATGGCTGTTGGGAATTGATCACATTCACGGACGTGCGCTGCTGAACAGAAATCTTCTGAAACTGTTGTTCAAGCGCCCGGCAAACGAACGCCCGGACGCGTTGGCGGTCCTGAACGAAAATTTCATGCCGCTGGCAGTCGAAACGCTTGCCGAACTGGGCCTCGAACCGGGACGCGACGTAGCACTCGCCTCTCACTGCAACTTTCCCATGACAGGCACACAATATCCGAACGCGGACTACTTCGCGTATTCCGCACGGGATGTGCTGGAAACGGCGTTCAATCTGCTGAAACACGCGGAAAACGGAACCGTCGCCCTGATCCGTCCGAAATCTCTTGCAGAATTACAGAACCAATAACATAAAACAAAAAGGAAAACAACATGCGTCATTCCAGCAAAAACAGTTTCAACGGTCCGAATTTCCGGATTCCGGAAATGAACTCAACAAGATTTACCCTTATAGAGCTCCTTGTGGTAATCGCCATCATCGCGATCCTCGCAGGCATGCTGCTGCCGGCTCTGAACAAAGTCCGGAGCAAGGCGCAAAGCATTCACTGCACATCCAACCTGAAACAAACCGGAACCGCGCTTTACAGTTATGCCGGAGACAATGCGGACTTTCTGCCGAATCCCACAGCCAAACCGAATTCTTCCGATGGACGCAGCTATCACATGATCACAATCCGGCCGGAAACGCCCAGCAACATCGCCTCTTATCTCGGCAATCCATCCCCGTACCGTCCGGCAAACAATCCGCTGATCTGTCCCGTTGCACGCAACAAGATCGTCACGGTTCACAAAAACTGGTTTTGCACCTACAGTTATACGACTGTGGCAACCAATGATATGCAGAAAAAGAATCTGGCTTATCTGGTCTACACGCCTGCTCCCAGACACCGGACGCCCCAGCTTTCCTCCATGCACAACAACATGGTTCTGCTTTACTGTGCTCCGGCGAATACGAACAGTTATATCAGCAACAATATTGAAGGATATGCCAACAAAAGCGAAAATCCGAACGAAGTCAAGTCCTATGCGAAAACCTACCATGACCAGATGATCTCCCTGTTCAGTGACGGCGGAGCCGGCACAATCAATCTTCCGGCAATGCGGATCAATCCGCTGACCGGAGCTTACAATGCGTATTCCTGGAGCATCAAACGATGAAAACCGCTGTTTTTCTCACACTCGCCCTCTCGCTTCCGCTGCTTGCGGAAAATGCCGTCATGATTGATGATTTCGAGCACGGTATCAACGGCTGGAGCGGATATAAGGATGCGGCAAGCCAAGCCCCCGTATTTTCCCTTTCCGATGACGCCTTGCGCGGCGACAATGCGCTCAAAGTGAAATTCAACGGCTGCCGGCGTTATCAGGGAATTCAGTTTTTCAAAGCACCGCGCCTGCCTCAGGGCGCAAAAGCGATTTCCTTTCTTATCAAACCGCTCTCCGGTCCGCCTCCCGGCGATCTGACTCTTTCCGAGCGGAACAGCAGATACGGCAAAGACCTGGCAACCGCAACAATCCGTCTGGCGGTCACGGGTTCCGACTGGCAGAAAATCACGGTCCCGCTGAACACAATGAAACCTGCCGGACGGAACAAACGGGGAACCGTTTTTACATTCAAACCGGGAAGTCTCTATCTGCTGCGTCTCAACGGTGCGGTCTCCGACCAGCCCTCCTTTTTTCTGCTGGATGAAATCAAATGGGAGATCGAATAATGCGTTGTATTCCCGTCCTTCTTTTTCTCTTCTGCGGGATTGCCCTCCATGCGGGAGTGAACTTGTTTTCCGAAGACACCAGTTTTGAGACAGGAACACAGAATTTCCGCTATTACCGCTCCAATTTCCCGATCAGACAAATCCGGAACGACGCCGCACACGGAACCTCTTCCCTGGAAATCGACTCCTCCGAATCCTGGGCGCAGGGTCTCTGGATGTACTCCCTCAAAAAAAATACCGACTATACGGTCAGTTTCTATGCCCGCCGGGTTTCCGGCGGAAACACGTTCCGGTTCACGATGATTGACGTTGCCAGCTGGAAACAGTTCGGCGGCACGACAATCCGGCTGACCGACCGGTGGCAGCGCTATTCCTGCACGTTCCGCTGCGACAATGTCAATGCCGGGCTCTATCCGGCTTTTCTTCCGCTCGACTCCATGGTATTCCGTATTGATGCGATCCAGCTGGAACAGGGACGTTCCGCCTCACCCTATCAGGCGGGCGAACCGTTCAGCGTCTTTCCCTCCGTCAACGGTGCGGGAGAAGTGATCCATACCCCGGCAATCCCGGAAATGACGATTCATACCGGCAACGCGGAAATCTCCGACGACCGTCAGCCGCTGACACTCAAACTGACAATCCCCGGTTCCGGAATAAACCGGGAAGAGACGTTCCGGCTGAAACAGAATGAGACCGGTATCCTGCACTTCAGATTCCCGGAACTTTCCGCTCCGGGCTACTATCCTGCGGAAATACGGATCGTGGACCGTCAGGGCCGTATGGTCAAACAAACCGCCGCGCCTTTCGTCGTCACCGCTCCGTTTGCTCCTCCGGTCCGCAAAAGCTTTTTCGGCATGCAGGACAGCTCTCTTCCCCGTTCTCTTCTGCACCGGATCGGAGTCTCGCACCTCCGCATCGGAATTCCCGGATGGAAGGCGTTCGAACCGAAACAGGGCTCTTACCGTAAAACCGGAATAAAACTGCCGGAAGGATTCTTCCTGCTGCCCAATATCAATAAGGATTTCACTCCGGGAGAAATCCCCGCATGGGGAACGAAACCGGACGGCAAACTGGCGGATTCCGAAAAGGCCAAACCGTTTCTGGAGCATATCTTCCGCTCGCTGAAAGGGAAAGCAGAGTATCTTGACTTCATCAACGAGCCGGACCTCTCGCTGCGCGGCATCCCCCGCAATGCGGAATATTATGCGGAACTTCTGAATACCGCGGCTCCAATCGCACGCAAACACGGGGTTAAACTCATGGTCGACGTCTCCGGCGTATCGTCGGATTTCTTTGCCGACGTTCTGAAACATGCACACGAATCCATAGACATTTGCGCCCCTCATCCCTACTGCTCGCCCCGGATCTTCGCAAAGGACGGCCGTTTCTGCGCCCCGCCGGAAAAAGGCGGATTCACGACCTCGCTTTCCCGCGCCGCCGGATTGAGCCGTCGGTACGGCAAGAAACTGGCAATCGGCGAGCTCGGTTATTCGCTGGAAGAAACGGTTCCTTTCAATGATCCGCTTGCCCACCGGATGGCGGCATATCTGGCGCGGATGTTCCTGATCGCAAGGACCTGTCCCGATTGTCAATATCTCATCTGGTTCCTCGGACTGGACAAATGGGAATCCGGTCCCTACTGTTATGGCATCTGGCGCACGGCAAACGGCATCCGTCCGCTTCCCGCCGTGGCGGCTTACGCGCAGGCTGCCCATGAAATTGATCTCGTGGACTCCGCCGAACTGATTCTTGACAGCGACATCAAGATCGTCCGGTACAAAAAGAACGGACAGACCGCCTATGCGGTATGGAATGCGGGCGAAAAAAACGAACCGCTCCGCCTTGACGGGCTCCCGGCGGAAAGCCGTCCACGTTCCATCTACGGGACTCCGCTGAATCCGGCAAAAGTGACTATTACGGAAAGCCCCCTTTATCTTTCGGAAACGCACCCGGATACCGTTCTTGCCTCTTTGCGGAAAAGTATCGACTCCCGGCCGCCGCTGACCGTGCGCGGTCATCTCCGCAACAGAAATACGCTGAAACTGCATTTCTTCAACCGGAATTTCCGCGACTGGAGCGGTTCCTTGTCCGTCCCTCCGCATCTTACGGGAAAAACACTGGATATCCCGCGGCAGTCAGCAGAAAGCATCACGGTGCCACTGAAAACGCCCCCTCCTGCCACGCTGCAGATAACGTTGAAAGGAACTGACGGCAGAATATTTGAAACTGCCGTTTCCCTGCCTGCCATGCAGAAAGTACACCGTCTGAACGTCGGCGATCTGCGGACGTTTGAGTTCCGCAAACATCCGGCATGGCAGGATGCAATCCGGCAGGACACGCGCGACCACATTTTCCCTCCGGATCCCTCCATCCCGTGGAGCGGACCGGCGGATCTCTCCCACCGGACTCTGATCGGTTGGGACTCCGGACATCTCTATCTGTTCAGTGAAGTGCGCGACGACACCCACAGCAATCCGTTCCACGGCATCGGCATCTGGAAAGGCGATTCCCTGCAGCTCGGTCTGGACACGTTCAACGATGCCGACGGCAAACTCGCCTACGATTCCGACGACTACGAGTTCACGTTCGCCAAAGACCGGAAACCGTGGGCGCATCATGCTCCGCCGTTCCGCACGAGTCCGGCGGAAACCGACGGGATCCATTCCATTATTACACGGGACGAAACAGCGAAAACAACCACTTATCGCATCGCCATTCCGCGAGCTCAGCTGGAACCGTTGAAACTGCGGACGGGAACCGTTTTCGGGCTGGCGCTCTGCATCAACGATGCGGATCCCTCAAAACCGCGGCGCACGATGGAGTTCGGTTCCGGCATCTCCGAAGTGAAATGTCCCGGACGATTCATAAAAATGATTCTGTGTGAATAACCGGGAAGTTTTCCCGGTTCTCTTACAGAAAAAGGTATTAAAAAACCACGGAGAGCGTTTCGTTCTCCGTGGTTTTCCGTATTATCGGCAGTCCGCCGCGTCAAACGCTGGCGACCATGTGGGAGAGCTTGGCTTTGCCAAGCGGATAAACTTCAAATCCGATCTCAAACAGTTTCTTGTGATCCAGAATATTGCGTCCGTCGAAAATGAATGCGGGCTTCTCCATCGAATCGAAAAGTCTCTTGTAATCCAGCTCCGCAAAACACTTCCAGTCGGTGATGATCGCAATCGCATGAGCGCCCTTCGCGGCCTCGTAAGGATCGTCGCAATACTCAATACGGTCCTCATAGCCCGCCATATCCAGCCGGGCATTCGGAAGAGCCTGCGGATCGTGAATCGCCAGTTTTGCATGTTCCTCGATCAGCATTTTGGAAATATAGATCGCAGGAGATTCCCTGGTATCTCCGGTATCCGCCTTGAACGCAAAGCCGAACAGCGCAATCCGCTTGCCGGAAAGCGTATTGAACATCGCCTTGGCAATCCGGTTCGCAAAACGGCGCTCCTGATAATCGTTCATCAGCACGACCTGTTCCCAGTACTTCGCGACTTCATGCAGATTGTACTGCTCACAGAGATAGACCAGATTCAGAATATCTTTCTTGAAACACGATCCGCCGAAACCGACGCCGGGACGCAGGAATTTCGAACCGATACGCGAATCCATACTGACCGCATGGGAAACTTCGGCGACATCCGCTCCGGTACGTTCGCAAAGCGCGGAAATGCTGTTGATTGAGGAAATACGCTGGGCGAGCATCGCGTTTGAAACGAGCTTCGACATTTCGCTGCTCCAGACATTCGTCGTGAAGATCCGTTCCCGCGGCACCCAGTTTGCGTAAACGTCAACCAGAGCCTGCATCGCCTCGTGACTGTCGGGAACCGTCATGGAACCGATCAGCACGCGGTCGGGCGACTCCAAATCCCGAATGGCGGTCCCTTCCGCAAGGAACTCCGGGTTGGAAAGAACGTGGAATTCAATTCCGCGCGGATTGGACTGAAGAATCCGGTGAATCGCTTCCGCGGCACGAACCGGAAGCGTGCTTTTTTCCACAACGATCTTGGAGGAATCCGCATGTTCGGCGATCAGACGCGCACACTTTTCCCAGTACTGGAGATCGGCGGCTTTGCCGGCTCCGGCGCCGAAAGTCTTCGTCGGCGTATTCACGCTCACAAAGATGATATAGGCGTCTTTGATTCCCTGAACGACATCCGTGGTGAAAAAGAGATTTCTGTTGCGCCCTTTCTTCACAACGTCCAGCAGCCCCGGCTCGTAGATCGGCAAGGAATCCGAGTTCCAGCCCGCAATGCGCTGCTCATTGATATCCGCCACAGTCACGGTGTAGTCCGGGCATTTCGCCGCAATCATCGCCATCGTCGGCCCGCCGACATATCCGGCGCCTATGCAAAGAATGGATTTCTTATTCATCCGCAACAACCCTCTCTCATATAAAGCTGAATTAATTTTCCGACATGTAGTTCGGAGCATCCTTGGACATAATAATATCATGCGGATGCGCCTCTTTCAAGCCGGAAGAACTGACGCGGATCACTTTTGCACGCTGTCTCAGCTCGGCGATCGTCTTCGTCCCGCAATAACCGAGGGAGTAACGGAGTCCGCCGGAGAACTGATGAACCACTTCCCACAGAGCTCCGCGGTAAGGAACCATGCCTTCCACACCCTGCGGAACAAGACGCTTGCTGTCATCCACATCGCTCTGACCGTAACGCTCGCGGCTGCCTTTGTTCTTCTTCATCGCTTCCAAACTGCCCATGCCACGGTAAATCACATAACGGCGGCCGTGGTGAATGATCTTTTCTCCGGGGCTCTCAAGGGTGGCGGCGAGCACGGATCCCATCATAACGGAAGTCGCACCGACGGCAAACGCCTTGGCAACGTCTCCGGACTGCTTGATGCCGCCGTCGGCAATCAGCGGGAGCTCATCTCCGAGAGCCTTACGGACCTGATAGACCGCCGAAACCTGCGGCGTTCCGACACCGGCGACTACGCGGGTCGTACAGATCGAACCGGGTCCGATACCGACTTTGACCGCATCGACTCCGGCATCCGCAAGCGCCTTCGCCGCCTCGCCCGTAGCGATGTTTCCTGCCACCACGTCGATATGCGGATAACGGTTCTTCAGCAGCTTCACCGTTTCGATCACGCCTTTGGAATGACCGTGGGCGGTGTCGATCACAAAAGCATCAAGCTCGGCTGCGGCGAGAAGTTCAATACGGCGTTCGTCATAGGGACCGACAGCAGCCGCAACGCGCAGACGGTGTTCCGGATCGCGGTTGTAAGCGGGGGCGTCGTTCTGGATCAGAGTCTTGACGTCGGAGAAACTGTAAAGTCCGGTCAGCCGTCCATCTTTGTCAACGGTCGGCAGCTTGCCGATCTTGTTGTCTTTCATGATCTTGTAAGCGGTCTGAAGCTCGGTTCCCTGCGGCGCTGTGACCACGTTCCGGGTCATGACGTCGGCAAGCCTCTGCGAATAGTCGGAAAGATACTTCACATCGCGGGCGGTAACGATCCCCACCAGTTTTCCGTTGGAGTCCACGATCGGGAAGCCGGAGAACGAATACTGCTTCTCCTCTTTCACGTTGAGCATCTCTTCGACCGTCTGATCCGGCGAGAAAGAGATCGGAGTGCGGATGAAACCGTTCAAATAATATTTGACCTTGCGCACTTCGTCCGCCTGCGCTTCCGGGCTGAGATTCTTATGGATCACACCGATACCGCCGAGTTTTGCCATGGCAATCGCCATTTCACTTTCGGTCACGGTGTCCATCGCCGCGCTGACAAACGGGATGTTCAGATGAATGTTGCGGGAGAATGATGTTTCAATGCTTGTCTCGTTCGGAAGAAAATCTGCGTACTGCGTCACGAGTGAGATGTCATCGAAAGTGAGGCCCTCGTGTTTGAAGGTCGCCATGAAGTCGTCCATAAAAGCATTGCCCATTTACTGTCTCCTTTTAAGATGGGCCGCATGCAATGCGGCAAAAAAGAATTAAGTTCCTTTTGCCTCTGAAATATAGCCCGAAACCTCGAAAATTCAAGTCTGATTTGCAGAAAACATCTATTTTTTCAAAAAATCGTTTGCAAACGGATAAAAGCAGGCTATTATAATGTACAGCTTACAGATCAATTTCAGGAAACAGGGGGAATTTTTATGAAACATCTGATCCGCACCGTTCTGTATGTTCTGCCGCTCGCTTTGGCGGCGCAGACTCCGACGTTCCGACTGACCGAGGGATTCCTGCAAAAAAAAGATTTTGAGGGAACCATCGAATACGCCAAAACCGCCGTCATCTCCTTTGAAGCGAAAGGACGGCTTGCATACGTCGCCTCGCCCGGACAGTACGTTCAGTGCAGCGTATTCGACAAAAACGGCGAACTTGTGAAAAAAGGCGATCTGCTGGCACGGCAGGATACCGATATACCGACCAGCGACGTGGAGATTGCGCAGGCGGAACTCGACCGCTCACGCGCCGTACTCAAGGACAAAATGCTGAATCTGGACCGCGACGCCAAGCTCAACCGTAAGGAAGCCGTCAGCGCACGGCAGTATCAGGAAACGCAGATGCTGTACGATACCGCCGTGATCGACACCCGGAAAGCCGAACTCTCGCTCCGCCGCGCACAGCAGGTACTGGACGCCTGTTACATCTGGGCGCCGTTCAATGCCATTGTCGAAGAAGTCTACCGCTCGGAAGGCGGAGCCGTTGACGTGGGCCTCCCCGTAATGAAACTTTCCATGATCGACCCCGTCCGGCTTCAGCTCAAACTGTCGCCGGAGATGGCCGAGCAGCTCCCGCAGACTACTCAGGTGCTGGTCTACCCGCGCAACTCCAAAGATCCGGTCCCGGCATGGTTCTCCATTCAGAATCTTTCTGCGGAAAACCTGATCTGCTACGTTGCCAATCCGCGGATTTCCGATACGGTCCGGACTCCGTCCGGGAAAAAAATCCCGACGTTCGACCGTCTCACCACGGTCCTCTCCCTGCCCGAAAAAAAAGCGCTCGCTCCGCTCTGGATTCTTGACGAAGCAATTCAGCAGGACAAAGACGGTTCCTACGTCTGGCGCCTGACCGGAGTCCCGAACTCCAGTTTCGGCAATCTGATCCCCAGCATCACACGTCTGGAAAAAGTCCGCGTGGAGACATCGGAGCTTTATCTCCAGTACGGGACTTCGATCCGGCAGGGAATCAAGGCGGGAAGCAAATTGAAAGAAGGCGATATTCTGGCTGCCGATGTTCCCTCCACCGTCACGGATGACGGTCTGTCCGCTTACAGCCGCAAGCACCACCGTTTCCAAATCGGCGAAAAAGTCCGTGTGGTCCTCTTCACCGGTAATTCCGACCATGTCTTCCATGTCCCGCCCGGCGCAATCCGGACGGAAGGAGAGGAAAACTATGTGCTCGTAAAACAGGGCAGAGATCAGCGCAAAGTCCCCGTCTCTCTTCTGCGCCGGGTCGATTCCTATCTGCAGATATTTTCCGACAAACTCGCTCCCGGACAGGAGCTGATTCTCAAGCAGTAAAAAGCAATGCGCAGGAAGCGGCAAGCCGTCCCCTGTGCATATTCACGATCCAGCAGCCGTCACTGAAACACGGAGCTGCCGGCGGGAACCGCAAATTCCTTTTCGTTCACATACAGCATAAACGGACGGTTCGCCGTGACGTTCACGGTTCCGTTCTCACAGACCAGATCCGCAACGGTTTCACCGAACCGTAAATTCCGCACACCGACCGGACGCGCCGTCTTCGGCAATGCCCAGCGAACGGTATTCCGGAAAGCATCGACCGAGTGAATCCCGATCACATTCTCCAGATAGAGCCCGATCGGCGCAAGTGCGGACCATCCGCAGAAATCAGGACGGACCACACGGTTCGCCTCATCACAGGAGCGGGCGGGCTCCGGACGGTTCGGGTTATAGCACTCCCAGATCGTATGCGGTTCATACTCGCGGTACGTCCGGCTCATGTGCCGCAGAATATTCCTTGCGGTACGTTCCGCAAGTTCATAGTGTCCATACCGCTCGATCCCCTTGATCGCGGCGTATGCGGTCGGAACCCAGATGGAACCGCGCCAGTAATGTCCGGTTTCCGCATTGAAATCGGGATCGCTCCGGGAGAGCGACACACAGGGACGCTCTCCGCCAAGCAATGCGGAATCTTCCAGCAGACGGCACATCCGGTCCGCCTGTTCCGCCGACGCCATTCCGGACACCAGCGGCCAGAACGAAGCGGGCGTCAGCACTTTCATGAACTCGGAAGAGTCGGCATGAATGTCATAATAACAGCCGTCAGCGGGATCCCAGTAGAACGCATTGACCTTGTTCCGGAGCCGTTCAAATTCCGCGCGCCATTCCGACGCCATACGCTCCTCCCCGATGATCTCCGCCAGTTCCGCAATGCAATGCGCCGCCAAGCCCTGCTGGGCGATCGCATCAATCCACAGCATGCGCGGATGATTCGGACGTTCCTCCAAAGCATGTTCTCCGGTTCTCCCGCGCGGAGTGTTATCCATTCCGGAGCGTCCGCCCTCCCAGAAATACCCGTTTTCATGACGGATCCAGCAGGTCTGATTGCGGACGAACGGAACAGCCGTTCTCTCCGTCAGATTCTCCAAAGCACGGAAATGTCTCTGCAAATACTGTTTCTCCAGCAGAAGCTCCCGTACATGCTCCCGATCGCCGCTGAACAATGCATTGCGGTATTCGGTCCAGGCAAAAAGCGGCGGATTGTCAAAAATATGGATCCGCACCTGCGCCTCCCTGCCGATCACTTCTCCGGTCCACGCGGGCGCATTTTTCGTTATGATCCGGGGAAGCGTTTTACCGCCGTACAAGACATCGTAGAAGTTGTGCAGGGATTCCACTCCGGGGAAACGGGACTGCGCGTATTTACAGAACAACGCCATGAAGCAGGTGTCCCAAATCCAGATATCGGTATCGCAGAACGCCTCGTCCATGTAAGGCGTCTGCGGCATTCCGGGCAAGTCGATCAGGTGATCGTGCGCCAGTTCCCAGGCTTTCCAATACAATCCGTTCAATTCCGGCTCCCCGTCGTAAACGGGAACCGGAATCCGCGACCTCCACTCCTGGTCAGGAGAAAACAGCTTGCTCATTGTTTCACAATATCCAGATCGAATGAAAACTCATACTCTTTCTCTGAAACTTCATATTGCGGCAGAGTCTGCGGTCCGCAGGAACCGGTTCCGAGCCCGCGCTGAATCAGGTCAAGTGTGAGAATCGTCTCCTTACGCATTTTCAGCTCTTCCTTGTGATACGCGCCGAACAGATCGGCGGCGGTGTAGTGGCTGAGTCCGAATTCAAACGGTTTGGCGGCGGTGATCCGCACTTCGCATCCGGACGCGGAAACAGCCAGTTCCCGTGTATCGGTCCGGTTCCCGTTCTCCTGCGGAAGGATGTAGTTGAAATCGCAGTTCGCCGTCACAGTTGACGCGTAGGCGCCGACGCGGGCCGAACGGTTGCGGTCGATATAATTCTCCCACGGACCGCGCCCGAACCACTCGAAATTCTCAAATCCGGACGCGAGGACAGCAACGACGCCGATCCGCGGCAGACTCGGCATTTTCTCCGGAATCCGGTAACTCTGGTCGAATTTCAGCGATCCGTCCGCATTGACGGAAATCGTCTGAACGAACCCGATCGTTCCATACGACGGCTTTCCGGCGAACTCCCTGGCGATCCGGATGAATTCCCCGCATTTTCCGTTTTCCACGGAAACCCTGCAGGAAACCGGTTTCAGCGCCTCCAATCCGGCGGCAAGCCACTGACCCATCGGCTTGTTTTCCTGTCCGTTCCAACCGCGAATACCGTCATTGTCGGTACTTGCACGGAAAAGATTGCAGTCGAACAGTTCCCTGACCACCGTTTTTCCGTTGGCTTCCACGGAACCGGAACCGTCTTTGCGGTTGATCCGGAGAACGGTCTTCCCGACAATAAGCCGGAGCTCTTTCTTATGTTCCTGAATCTCATATTCCACGGGTTTCTTCTTTTTCGCGACGGATTTGAGCTTCGGAAGCACATCGGTCATCGCGATCTGGTCGAACGCGATGCGCATTCCGGGCGTCGCTCCCCACGGCTGTTCACAGTTCCAGAAGAAATCCACGTTCAGGAACGCCTCTTCGCCCGCATTCAGGGCAACCGGCTTCAGCGGAAGTTTCACAACCGTTTCCGCTCCCGGAGCGAGCCTGGCGAATCCGGTCAGCCGACCGCTCTGCACAGCGGCGCCGTTGATTTCCAGCGTCCACTTTCCTTCCAAGTCCTGCAAGGCGGTAAAATCGCGACGGTTGCGGATGCGGACTTTATACGCGGAAAGATCCTCCGCCGTAACTTTGACCGGCTGGGCAAGATGCTGAAATTCATACATCGCCGGATGCGGATTCTGACGGGCGTCCAGCATGCCGTTGCAGCAGAAATCGAAATCGTGCGACGTTTCGCCGAAATCGCCGCCGTAGCCAAGATGCTTATGGCGTCCACGCACCAGCCCCTGATCAATCCAGTCCCAGATAAAGCCGCCCTGAAGTTTGGGTCTGCTCCAAAAGAGATCCCAGTAATCGCAAAGCGAACCGGAGCTGTTGCCCATCGCATGGGCATACTCACAGGGGATGGCGGGACGCGTCCCCTCCGGGCTTTCCGAATAGGCTTCCAGTACGGAAGGCGCGGGATACATGGGGTTGAAAAACGCGTTGAAACGCGGATCGCCGCCGAACATGAGATCCCGCTGAATCCAGGTCGGTTTGAGATCGCCCTCATGATGAACGATCCGGGTATCATCAAGCTGCCAAATTGCATCAACAGCAGCCTCGTGGTTCTCCCCGCTGCCCGACTCGTTGCCAAGCGACCAGCCGAACACGCAGGCATGGCTGCGGTCACGCATCACCATCCGGGTCGAACGCTCCACAAGCACCGTGCGCCAGCGGGGATCGCGGCAGAGTGTCATATAATTCGCATGGCACTCAAAATTTGCCTCGTCAAGAATATAAATACCGAACTCGTCGCAGAGATCATACCAGCGGTGGTCATCCGGATAGTGACAGGTGCGTACCGCGTTGAAATTGAACTGTTTCAGCAGGAAAATATCTTTCCGCATACTTTCCATCGACAGCGTTTTCCCGGTTTCGAAATGGTGCTCATGACGGTTCACGCCACGGATAAGAACCCGTTTCCCATTGAACAGCAGATTGCAGCCGTCGAGTTTGATGTTGCGGAAACCGATGCGCTTCGACCGGCAGTCGATTACCTTTCCCCCGGCGTCGACCAACTCCACGGTCAGCTGATACAGCGTCGGGACTTCCGCCGACCACGGCGCGATCTTTGGAATCCGCGCAGTCTGCTCCGCCCGGTAATGATGAATGCGGTAACGACGATCGACCGTCGTCTCTCCGCTCCAGATAGTTTTCCCGGCGGGATCGTACAGCGTGGAACGGACCGTATAATCCTTCTCCGGTCCGCCGGTTGCCCGGAACGCCTCAATATCCATGCCGAGGTGAGTTTTCACGCACAGAATGCCCTCGCCCGTTGCAAGCTCAAGATCTCCGTTGGCAAAAATATCCTCAAAATAAGCGAATTCCGTGGAATAGAGATAAACGCTGCGGTAAATACCTGCCATCCACCAGTGATCCTGATCCTCGACATAGGAGGAATCGGACCACCGGACCACTTTGCAGACCAGTACATTCTTACCCTGCGGATCAATCAGCGGCGTCAGATCAAATTCGGAAGGCAGACGCGAATCCTTGCCCATTCCGACAAATTTTCCGTTGAGATAGACTTCCAGATAACTTTCCGCCCCGCCGACATGCAGCACGGTCCGGCGTTTGCGCCACGCCTTGGGCAGAGTAAACGAAAGCCGGTAAACGCCGGTCGGGTTGTGCTCCGGAACAACCGGCGGATTGTTTTCAAACGGCATCTTCACGTTTGTATAGATCGGTTTGTCGGACAACCCCTGCATGGTCCAGTTGGAAGGAACGGAAATGGTCCCCCACTTGGAATCCTTGTATTTCGGTTCCAGATACCGTTCGGAAACCTCTTCCGGCGAATCAAACAGGCGGAACCGCCATTCACCGTCAAGAGACATCCGCAATGCGGACGTTTTCCGTTTCAACGCACTTTCCACATCCGGATACGGGATTCCCGCCCCGTGTGCGGGCAGACGGTTGATCTGCGTTAATTCCGGCAACTCATACAAAGCCTTGGAAACCTGCCACATAACAATAGCCCTTTCTGGTTTTATGCTGTTGTTTTTGAAATAAATATAGCGCTCCCCCGGAATGTTTCAAGCTCTCCGGAGAAAGTTGGCAGAAATAACGGAATCAGAACAGAAACAGCAGCCAGCCGGCGGCGGCTGAGCCGATCAGCAGCCATACCGGACTGATCTTCCATTTCAGCGACACCGCCAGAACAGCCGCAAAGATCACGCATCCCTGCCAGCACAGCCCGAACGATTTACCCGGAGTCCAGAGGTTCCGCAGCGGCGCGGTAAACACCGAGGTCTCGGCAAAAAAGATCACCGCCGCCGCGATCAGTCCGAGCGTCGCCGGACGGATTCCGGAAAGGATCGCTTTCACCACCGGATTCTCTTTGAACATCTGCATGAAATAAGCGATCAGCGTAACCACGACCAGCGAAGGCGTCATCACGCCGAGAGTGCCGATCAAACCGCCGACCGCTCCGCCGAATACGCCGCCCAGATTCTGCAATCCGCATTGATAACCGATATAGGTGGCGGCGTTCAGACCGACCGGCCCCGGCGTCACCTGCGCAAGAGCCACAAAATTGGCAAACGCATCGTTCGTCATAAAATGCCAGTTATTGACAAGTTCCACCTGAAACAGCGGAATCATCGCGTAACCGCCGCCGAATGTGAAAAGCCCGATTTTGGCAAACAGCAGATACATCTGGAACAGAGTCATTTCTTCCCTTCCCCCGCGGCTTTCTTCAACCGCAGATACTGGATTCCGCCAAGCGCCAATCCGGCAACCGCCGCTCCGATGATCATGCCGACCGCATCCGCATCAAACAGCACCAGCAGCAGAAAACCGAGCAGAGCAATCACAATCGGAACCGGACTTTTCAGCACGGTTTTTCCCATCTTGATCACCGACAGCAGGATCAGAGCCGACACCGCGGCGCGGACTCCGAGAAAAATATGATCCATCACCGCATTGCCCGCCAGCTGGACCAGCAGTGCGGCGATCGCAATAATCACGATCACCGGCGGAAGCACCACGCCGAACGACGCGGCAAGCACACCGGCAAAACCGGCGGCACGCTGACCGATCAGAATCGCCATATTCACCGCAATGATACCGGGAACCGACTGCACAATCGCCACCACATCCACCATCTCCTCCGCCGTGACCCAGTCGCGGTCCTCGGCAAACTCTTTCGACATCAGCGGCAGCATGGTAAGCCCCCCGCCGACCGATACCGCGGAAATCTTGAAGAAAACAGAAAACAGCGTCCACAAACGCCCTCTTGCTCTCGCGGCAGTCATAATCAGTTGCGCGGCTCCACCTTAATGATGTTTTCCGCCTCCCAGAGCTCGCCGGGCTCCAGCGGATAAAGCCCCGTCACAGAATCCGGCAGACCGAGATTCGGGGAATCCGCCATCCAGCTCATCGGTTCGGCACAGAAAAAGTCCTCGTCGCCATCCCAGTTCCAAAGCGCAGTCTGGCGGTATTTGCGGTCGAATTCATAGATCACGCGAAGTCCGGCTGCCGGATGATCCAGCACCGCGCCGAGGAACGGTTTTCCATCCAGCGTATCCTCCACGAGAGGAGCCTGACGCGATACGGGAACGCGGTTGATGATCTTTCCCTGCCGGTAATTGTCGAACCCGCTCCAGCGCAGCCGCTTTCCGGTCAGAGTAAAATACTTCACCTTGTCGAATTCCCAGTAGAAATCATCCGTCGTCACCCGCACATTGCTGGAGCGGTACGCTTCGGGGGAACGTTCGCCGAGCGGAAAACGGAACGAGGAATGAAAACCGGCGGCAAACGGCATGACCGAACCGCTGAGATTGGTCACGGAAAGTTTCTGAAGCACACGGTCCGGCAGGAATGTATAAGTCAGGATCACCTCCATCTTATGCGGGAATCCGGCAAACATCGGATTCCGTTCATCGTAAAGATGACGCGTCCGCACAACGGCCTTCCCCTCCTCCTCCGAAGAGTCAAGGAACTCCCACGGATACCGCAGCACCACGCCGTGAATGTGATTCCCGAACCGGTTGTTGACCGGAAGAGTATAATCGCGTCCGCGCCATGAAAAACGCCCTTTGCGGATACAGTTCGGCGGAATCAGAACAGGGAAACCGTAAATTTCCGGCTGTTCTTTCAGCGCGTCCAGCGTCGGCGGTTCGCGCAGAATATTCAGTCCGCACCTCTTGTCTGTGAGAGAAAGCATGTTGGAGCCGACCGACAGGATGATTTCGGCTTTCCAACGCGGGGTGTCGATGACAACAAACGGTTCACCATCAATTTGAGTCTGAGAGATCATATTGCCGCTCCTGACGGATCACATGCCGGCGGCACGGACCCGGTAAAAATGATTAACCACCATATCATCCGGAATATTCTCGCCGTGCCCGCCGGTCTGTTCGTCGATCACATGATTGCCGTGATCGGGCGCCCAGACAACGGTCCGGTTCCGGGATTTCCAACACCGGTCCACATCTCCGGTCAACTGCTCAAAATAAGAAACCGCAAGCTCCAGCTGCCCGACGGATTCCGCCGACCAGGGACCCGTTTTATGGGACATGTGGTCATAATTGTAAAAATAACAGACGATCAGATCGTACTGCCCATCCTCGATCAGCCGCCGTGCGATCGAAAAAGAGATCGCATCGTTGCGGGTGGAATAATAATCGACCTTCCGATTCCGGAACACCGTGTCAATGCTGCACGAATTCACCGCGATGATCGCCACATTTTTTCCGGCGCCGGCAAACACATCGAACAGGGTCGGAATCTGCAAAACCGGCTTCTCATACTTCTGAATTCCGTGAACTTTCGGGGAAGCCCCGGTAAAGATCGTGGAAAAACAGACCGGCGTCACACTCGGCATGACCGAACTGGAAAGAATGCGGAATCCCGCAAGATTCTCCACCCGCTTGAGCAGATCCGGAAATCTGCGGCGATGCACTTCGCCGACCGCGTCCGGGCAGAATATCAGCGTTTTTTCATTCTTTCCCATGCCGTCCATCAGACGCTGTGCCTGGTCGACGACGGAAGCGATTTCCACTCCTCCGCAAGTCTCCGGCGGGGTCAGCCCGTGAAGTGCACAGACCGTCGGAGTCAAATCTCCGATGGAGTGATCCACGCGATACAGCTGTTCATACGACTGAAGCTCCTCCCGGCTGATCTCATTCATTCCAAGCCTCCTTATCTTTCCGTCAGGAAAGTTTTTCCATCAGCATCTTGAGCACCATCTGCGGATTCGCCTTGCCCCGGCTGGCTTTCATGACCTGCCCGACAAGATACTGAATGACCGCGCTCTTCCCCTCCCGGTACTGCTGGACCTGAGCGGGATTCGCGGCGATCACCTGATCCACAAAACCGGTAATCGCGGACTCATCCGAAACCTGAACGAGCCCTTTTTCCCTGACAATGTCGGCAGCCTCCCTGCCGGTCCGGAACATCTCTTCAAAGACGGTTTTGGCGATCTTTCCGTTGATCGCACCGGACTGGATCATATCCACCATCGCGGCGAGCGATTCCGGCTTGACTTTGCATTCGGCAAGCTCGATTTTCTGTTCGCCGAGCAGACGCATGAAATCGCCGTTGATCCAGTTCGCGACCAGTTTCGGCGCCTTGGAATGTGCGGCGGCATGTTCGAAATACTCCGCCAGTCCGCGGTCCAAAGTAAGCACATGCGCATCGTAATCGGTCAAAGCGTAATCCTTCACATACCGTTCCCGCTTCTGTTCCGGAAGTTCGGGAAGACTCTGACGGATTTCCTCAATATCCTCATCGGACAGCACGACCGGCATCAAATCCGGTTCCGGGAAATAGCGGTAATCGTTGGCGTTCTCCTTGCCGCGCATAAGATAAGATTCCCCGGCATCGTCATTCCAGCCGCGGGTTTCCTGCTCGATCTCCTCGCCGGCCTCCAGCATGATGATCTGACGCTTGATCTCATAGGTGATCGCGCGGTGCACGGCGCGGAAACTGTTCAGATTCTTGAGTTCGACTTTAGTCCCGAACTTCTCGTCTCCTTTGTGGCGGATGGAGATGTTGACGTCACAGCGCATCTGCCCCTTTTCCATATCGCAATCGCCGATGCCGCCGTACTGCATGATCTGTTTCAGAGCGGTCAGATACGCATACGCTTCATCGGCGCTGCGCATATCGGGTTCGCTGACGATCTCCATCAGAGGCACGCCGGCGCGGTTGAAATCAACTCCCGTGCAATCGCCGAAATGAGTGGACTTGGCAACGTCCTCCTCCAGATGGATCCGGGTGAGTCCGATGTATTTATCCGCCATCTCCTCGCCGGAAAAACCCTTGCCGTGAATATGGATCTTTCCCGCAAGACAGAACGGCATATCATACTGCGTAAGCTGATAGTTTTTCGGCATATCGGGATAAAAATAGCTCTTGCGGTCAAACTTGCTCCGGTTCGGAATCCGGCAGGAAGTCATAAGCCCGGCGGCAACCGTCTTGCGGATCGCTTCGCGGTTCGGATTCGGCAGAACTCCCGGATGCCCCATACAGACCGGGCAGACATTTGTATTCGGTTCAGCACCGTAATGGTTCGGGCACTTGCAAAACATTTTGGAAGCCGTTTTGATCTGAACGTGCACTTCCAAGCCAATGACAGCTTCATATCCAGCCATAAAATCGCTCTCCTGATTATTTTAAAGGTGTACAATAGCATAAAAACGGGTCCGATTCAAGTCTGGACCGGAGAAAAAGCGGAGAATTCAGCGTTCCCGTTTTCCGGATTTCCCGTTCCGCTTCCGCACGCGGTTCCGTTTTATAAAATCCGCAAAAAAACTTTCCGGCTTTTCCCCGTTCAAAACATACGAATAAAACATCGCACGGACTCTTTCTTCCCCGTCAGCCGGACTTGAAAAGAGGAGAAAGACCGTTATTGTTATAAACGGACGGCAACAAACGTCCACACACTATATCGTATCATTGCAAGGGGGGAAACAGCATGAAACAGATATTGACCGGCTTTGCCGTGCTTCTGGTCCTTTCCGGAAGCATCAGACTCACAGCGGCGGAATCCAAACCGGGAACCCGCACGCTCCGATTCGTTCAGGATGACGCTCAGGATTACATGGTATCCAAGCTCTACATTCTGAAATATGTACAGGCGAACGACATCATGCCGTGGGTCATGAGCATCGTCAAACGCTACAACATGAACTCCGTCGTCAACTGTATCGAATACGGCAGCAGCAATCAGCAGATCCTGACTGTAACCTGCCCCGTCAAAATGATGCCGTATGTCGACGACTTCATCCGGAAAGTCGACCGCAACGTAAAAGTCGACGGAAAAACTCCCGGCGACATCATCCGCGGAACCGGTATCACCCGCGCGGTCTACCGCCCGAAATACCGTTCCGGACAGGACATCATCAACGTGATCGTCAACGCGGTCATCAACGAAGGGCCCTATGGCTCCGTCTACGGATACGATAAAAATTCCAATCAGATCTACTGGAAAGACAATTCGTCCAATTCCGAATTCATGTTCCAGTTCCTTTCCTGGCTGGACCGTCCGGCTCCGCAGATCAATCTGCATTTCAACGTCTACGAGGTCCGGGAAAGCACGCTCCGGGACATCGGCATTGAATACCTTGCATGGAAGAACGGTCCCGGACTCAATCTGTTTCAAGTCGCATGGGACACATTCAGCATCTCTTCCGGCGGAACGGCAGCGCTTCAGGCGGCCTCCGGACCGCTCGGCGGATTCTTCTTCGCTCCTCAATTCGATGCCAGTTTCATCCGCTTTCTCCAGCAGAACGGAAAGGCGACTATCCAGAACACCGCCAGCCTTACGGTTTCAAACTCCGATTCCAGAACCTATCAGCTGCTGTTCAATCCCCAGCTTCAGAACATCGTCAAAAACGATAACGACCGCACCAGTGTCGTACCGAGTGCGATCAGCAACCTTCCAACGGGAATGAGCCAGCTCTATCTGAGCGTCATCAAACCGGTCGTCAATCTGCATTCGGGAACGGAGATTGATTTTGAAATCCCGGCTTATGCGCCCGGACAGAACGCCGGAATCCCCGGCACCTTGTATTTCGGTTATGACGTGCAGGTCGGAAACGTGGTGGAACGCAACACCTACGGAGCCGAACTCATCGAAACAAGCCAGTTCACCGGAAACGCCGTTGTCGAACTCAACCGGGAAAAAATTCTCGCATCCTGGGATAAAGAGGACGAAGTGGAACAGACGATCGGCGTCCCGTTTCTCAGTGAAATCCCGATCCTCAAATATCTGTTCAGCACCACAACGACCAGCCGGGAAAAAACGCATGTTTACATGACCGTCACCGCGGAAATGCTGAACACCGCCGTTCAAAGCCCGGAAATCGGCAAACTGAAAAAACTGAAATAATCAAAATGAGGGGGACCATATGATGAATCACCGACTCTTTCTTCCGTTTCTGCTCCTGACCGGAGCATTCGCCGCACAAAGTGCGGATCAGGCGCTTCCGCCCGCCGTGCCGCGCGACTCCAATTTCAACAACACCGGCGGTTACGACAGCTCCCGCATTGAAGCCCGCCTCATGGTGCAGGTCAAAGACGACACCGACACGGTCCATTTCATCCGTGACAACAACGACCCGCGCGTCGTTACAAAATGCTATCTGCTGAAACATGTGGACGCTTACGAGTTCCGCGATTATATCCGTCAAATGGTGCAGGCGAAACGGGTCGGTAACACCAGCCTCCAGCAGGCATATCCGGGCAACACCGCCGCCATGCCGTATCAGGCGACCGTCAGCTCGCCGGAAGCCACACCCGTCGCCGTCCAGCCGACCTACAATCCGTCCGTCCAGCTCGGCAGCAATACCGCGGTGGAGTGCCTGAAATACGCGGACGGCACCGGACTGCTCATCATCAGCGCCGAAGAATACCGCTTCAAAGATCACGAAAACGGAATGGGATTCGATTCGCTCGTGGAATTCCTTGACAAACCGCAGATGGGCGCGAATTACGGAACTCAGACGTTTATCTACATCCCGAAATTCGTCCCCGCCCGCAACCTGATGCCGCTCATCGAAAACGTCGGCATGAACATCACCGACGTCACGGAAATCTGGCAGGGGCAGGACATCGTCGCCTACGATCCGGATCTCAACTGGCTTGTATTCGATGTGACCAACTACTCCATGGCGAACATCGAAACCATGCTGAAAAAGTACGATGTTCCCATTCCGCAAGTCCGCCTGAAAATTTCCGTTTATGAGATCAACAGCGAAAACGACGATAAAATGGGCATCGACTTTCAGGCGTGGAAAAACAATCAGGGCGTCGATCTCTTCTCGTTCGGCGGACGTTACCGCGACAACTGGGCGGCGGCATACGGCGGGGCAATGGGAAAAACCGGTTCCGAACGCACCAGTTTCTACAACTTCAACCCGAAATGGAACACCCGTTACATCGACTTCCTGACCAGTATCGGCAAAGCGAAAGTCGCCTATACCGGGGAACTCTGCATCCGCAACAACACTCCGGCAGCGCTGGAACGCAAAACGCAGCTGTTTTATGTCGATACCTCCAAATCGGCGGCTTCGGGCACACTGGAAGGACTCGGTCCCTACGAACTGCTCTCCGCGTTGATCGGCAAAATCGAAGAATCCGCAGACCAGATTCCCGTCGGACGCGGGGAACTGCAGATCGTGGAAAAATTCACGGGATTCGGCTTCTCCATGAAAGTGGAAAACGCATCCGTCAATCTGTTGGAAACACGCTTCCGCATCTCGCTCAGCAACTCCAGCCTGCTCGGTTTTGAATCGAACGGAACTCCGCGCATTTCCTCGAACAGCGTGGTGACGCAGGAAGTCAGCCTTCCTCACGGGACAAACAGTTTTGTTATCGGCGGACTCAAGAAGCAGGAGGTCGTCAAATCCGCTACGGGCATTCCGTGGCTGATGGATATTCCGTATCTCGGTTATCTCTTCTCCAGCGTTTCCAGTTCAACCAAACATTCGGAACTGGTTCTCGTCGCCCAGTGTGAATGGGATGCACCGACCGATGCGCCGGATCAGCCCGCAATGAGCAAACCGTATAAACTCCACAAGCAAACCACCGGCAACACAACCCCGTGAGGTAAACCATGAATACAACCATCCATATTGCCACCGCTCTTTCCGCTCTGCTCCTGTTCAGCGGATGCCGCACAATTCCCGCAGAAACTGCGCCGCCGCTGTCCGCCGGAGAACAGGAACAGCTGAAAGCCGCCTCGCAGCGGATCGGCGCCAACATTCTGACCGCATTGCAGAAGAACGATTATCCTCTTCTGCTCTCCAATATTCCCGGCGAACTCCGGACGCAGATCACCCGCAAGGATTTTGAAACTTCACGGAAAAATTTCGAACAGCAGTTCGGAACTATCACCGGCTTCCGCTATCTCGCCGACTTGAAAACGCCCGCCGTTACGAATATGGTGTGGATCGTTGCGTTTGAACGGAAATCATCCACGGGCAGCACGGTAACACGGGAACTGCTGTTCCGCCTCGTGACCGCACAGGTCGACAACGCCCCCCGTGTTCTGAGCTACGGATTCTTCTGATTCTCCGTCATGCGGAAATCAAGCTGATCCAACAGGACGCGTCCCGGTTTGCGCCGTTCCAGAAGAAACGAGATTCTGCCCGTTCTCTTTTCCAGCGCGGGCCACTCCCGGACATCCTCCGGGAGAGTCACCTCAAACGAATACCGCTTCCAGTCCGGGGTCAGAAGAAACGTTTTCCGTTTCTGGAAATGCTTCCATTTTTTACCGTAGTTCGGCAGATCAAATACTGCCGACAGCTTGACGGGCCCTTCACTCTTTGCCCAGAATGCCAGCCGGTATGTTTTTCCCGGCAGAACCGGCAGAGGGGCGGAGTTGATCCCCGCCTCAACCGCGCCCTCCTTCTGACACAGAGCAAGACTCCGTTTTCCCGCATAAAAACCGGAGGCAGGTACGACAAACGATACAGCTTCCTTCTGTTTCCAGTCTCTCATCCAGTCTCCGGGAAGCCGTCCGTCCGACTCGAAATCGTGATTCGGAAACAGGTTCTTCCGCAAATCGTCATTGCTCAGGCGTTCCAGGCAGACCTGTTCCACGCGGAGAACTCCGGAACCGGTACGCGGCAGATAAAGAGAAAAGTCAACCTTATCCGAACTGCCGGAATGGAAACTGACACTGCGCGGAGCTTTCGCCGCGGCTGGATTCCAACCGATATAAAACGGTTCCCCGCCATTGAGACGAATCATCACTCCGGTTTTCAAGCAGTCCGCATTCTCCGACGATGCAATCCAGCGGAGACGGTAATAACTGTCCGGGCGGACCGGGGCACTTCCACTCAGGTGAGCGGTCCGCTTCCCGTCATACCGGATTTCGTACACTCCGGGCGAAACGGTTTTCCAACCGCCTCCGGGCTTCAGAACGGAAGCTCCGGAAACCGCCGATGATGCGGGAAGCTCTGCATCATCCTCTTTCACGATTCCGAAAACCAGACGGTCCCGGTATGCGAACTCCGCACCGAACAACAGTGCGGAACGGTCTGCGATCCGGTCGCCGGAAGCATCGTTGATCTTGATCTCCAGTCCGAATTCGGTTCCCGTCACCCGCTCCGGCAGTTCCAGCCGGACACGGCAGGAGTCCGGAGCGGCAGCAACCGTACAGGGAACCTGTTCCGGCGTCAGCCCGTAAGTATTCTTCCAGACAATCACCCGTCCGCTCTTCCAACGGGGCATAACGAACAGCCGTATCATTCCCGGATGCCAGGCGTTCGGATGATATTCCGGCAACAAACGGGGTGCGGGATCAAGAAAGAACTCCACACAATCCTGTTCCCACAGCTGCCGCTTGCCCGGCGCACCGGAATCCGTAACATCCCGGATCAGGAATTCAAACACGGTTTTCCCATTCTCCCGGAAAATACGTCCGTCCGCGCTCAGTTTTCCATCGGGACTTTTCATCGTGAACGGCTTCCGGAAACACTGAATACGGCTCCGGTGGATTTTCAGCGGGACCTCCCGGCTTTTTTCGCCGACGTAAAGTTTCAAAACAGACGGCTCTCCGGTTTCCGTCTCCCGAACCGGAAGCTCCACAGTCCGCGCCTCGCCTCCATCCAACGTAAACGGAACCGGAGCGACAGCCGAAAGCCCTCCGCTGTTAATGCCGAGAAAGCCGGCAACCGGCGCTGTGGTCCGGTTGCGCAGCCCGACCCACAGTGTAAGTTTACCGTTCCCGGAAACCAGACGCGCTTCCGGCGATGCGGTAACGCTCCGTTCCCAGGAGATGGAGAGAGTTTTCAGACGCTTGATAAACTCCGCTTCCGTAAGTTTTCCGGGTTTCAGATAGAACGGAACCGGACCGGCATCCCTGATTCCCGCAGGAACCGGATTGCCGAACAGATCATACACCTCAAAACCGGAAAGATCGAATTTCAGGAACTTCTGTTTCCGGAAATTCCATACCGCCGCGACAGGCGCACCGTCTTTGCGGTAAACATAGCAGACAATCCCTTCCGGGAACTGGAATTTATGCAGGGCCTCCGCCCCCTCGAAGAAACGCGCCAGCGCATTGTACGCGGGGACCAGCGGAGAGGGATAGAGCTCCGGACGGGACGTAACGTGTTCATAGCCGGGAATCAGCAGTTCTTTCCACAGCTGATCTTCGTGAAGCGGATACGACTGCTCCACCCCTTCTCCCAGATCGACCAGAAAACGCCACGCGGCATGGTGCGCAGACGCATCACCCGAAGCGAAGTAATTCTTCATTTCCGGACCGTCGAACAGATAGTAAAGCTCCGTATTCCAGACCGGAGTTTTCCGGTTGTGTTTCCGGATCAGTCCTTTCAGCGATGCAATCTGACGGTCCGCGGGTTCCACTGAACCGAGTTCCCTGCTCGCATACGGATGAAATGAAACCGCATCCGCAAGCTCCAGCCCGCCGAGCTCGAAACAGCGCCGGGCGAACAGTCCGATGTCCTCCCCCTTGTCGCTCGTTGAACAGAAACCGACGATACGGGCGCGCGGATTCTCTTTCCGGATTTCTTCATACGCCGATTTCAGAAAACCGTTATACATTTCCGGTGATACCTGAAACTGCGCTTCATTGAAGATCTCATACTGCATGATCCGCTCGCCCGCCTGTTTCACAATGCTGTTCACATAACGCCGCCAGACCGCATCCGGAGGAATCAGCATCGGATGACCTTTCGATACTGTTTTCCCTTTGCGGGCGATCTGTTCAAACCAGAGCGGATAGGCTTTCGGCGCCCATGACGCGGTATTGATGTAAAAACAGTTTCCGCCGAGAACAGGGAGATAGGATATTCCGTGTCCATTCAGCAGTTTCAAGCCAAGTTCCAGCCAACGGAAATCAAACTTTCCCGGTTCCGGCTCCACATAATACCACAAATCGCCGCAGTCGTGTCCACGGAGGACCCGGCATCCGGTATGGGACAGAAGACGGAATTTCTCCTTTGCCGACGCATTGGAAACCTGCAGACCGGGCGGTTCCTCCAAACGTCCGCGAATGTCGATCCCGCCGTTGAAACCGACGCAGAACCGCTTGCTGTCATACGGTCTGCGGTCCAGTTTGCCCACAACCGCAAAATATCCGGGAAAAAACCGGAACTCTCCGGGATCCGCCGATTCGATCCGGAATGATCCCATGCGCGCAAGCGGAATCTCCACCGTAAAACTCTGCACCTCCCCCGGATTGATCCGGCAGGGAAATTCCGCCGCCGGAACGGAAGTCCCGAAATAATCATCCGTCATGACAAGCCGGACCGTTTTTTCAAATACGGAATCACCCGTATTGCGGAGGCGGACCGTACACCGGCTCTTCCCCGTTTCCCCCGCAACGTAAAGCCTGCTGTCGGCAGTGATCCCCATTTCCACCCCGGTAAACCGTGTGTCCTTCCCGGACGAAACCGAAAGATCATCCAGCCATATCGTCAGTTTCCGGGCGGGAACAAAAACTTTGAGATGATACATCCCGCCAACGTCTTTTGTATTCAGCGGAATTTCAAAACGGGTCCACCCGCTCCCCGCCTTTACGGAACCCGTTACGCTGTGCGGTCCCCTCGCGATCGTCCGGTTGATCAGGTCAATCCGGACCGGCTGCCGGTCTGCGGAACATTTGATTGCTCCGCGCAGATAATAAACGGTGTCCGGTTTCAAACGGAATTCGCGGGAATAGACGATGCCGCGCTCCGCATAAGGATTTTCAACCCGCAGCGCCTGACGTCCGGCAAACCGTTCCGCCGGATCCGCAGCCAACGGACGGAAATCCAGTTCCGGGTTCGTATCGGGACGCTGAAAACGTTCCAGAGCGAATCCGCACACTCCCAGTTCAAAATCTCCGTTGAAAACCAGATTTTCCGCATGGAGCAGACCTCCGGACAATACAAACAAAGCCAGAATTTTATTCATCCTTCTCATGATTTATCCTCCTCTTTTACGGCATGGTACAATTCAGAATACGGCGGCTCCGGACTCGAAGCCGACATAGTTTCTCAGGAATCCGAACGAGTCATTTCCTCTCATCATCGCCGGACAGCGCATCCCCTGAACATGTCCGTCCAGAAACTGCACATTCGTGCGACCCGGATAAAAAAGCGGCGGATTCGGGGTGTCATATTCAAGCTCCGCCCCGGAACGGTCGTCCGGTCCGCCATGGCGGAAAGCAAAGTTGTAAATATTATTGATCCGGTTCATCGTACGGTTCGTATCGCCCATAAACGGCACCGAGGAAACGGAACGGATCATCGTGATCTTCCGGATCATGTTCTGATCGCCGGCTGTTCCCGACGACCGGTACCAGCCGCTGACAAACAGGTTGATTCCGTAATGATTCCACCCCCAGGTCCCGGTTCCGCCGTTTTTTTCCGCCGGACAGCGGAAAGTGGAAGCCCCGGCCGGAGTCTTTGAACATTTCACGCCGAACCGGACAAGCTGAAACGACCAGATGTCCTCATCCTTCCACCCGTTCTCCTCCACCGCTTTGGAGGTCTGCGGAATCAGCCAACCGTCATACGCATCGGCATACATCTGAACCGCATGTCCGATCTGGCGGAGATTGTTTCTGCACGAGATGTCATATCCTTTTTCCCGCGCGGCATTCAAAGCCAGCAGCAGAAGAGCCGCAAGAATTGCAATAATGGAAATCGTTATCAACAGCTCTATCAAAGTGAAATTTCTTGTCCGGATCATGTTTTCCTCCTGTTGTTCCGTTGTTCTCTGCATATATTATACTCCAGAATGCCGAAAACAGCAAGAGGGGAAAACGCCCTTTTTATATCCCGTTCCGAAAAAACAATATCTTTTTACCGCAAGAATTCTGAAATAAAGCATCACAGTAAAAATCCAAAACAGTGATTTTCTTCATAACAATTTCCGCTTTCTTCATAGAACGCTGCTTGCAACTTGCATGAATATATTCTATAATGTATCCATAAAATGCGCAAAAACTGCGCATACGAAACAAAAAAGGAAACCATTATGGGAAAATTCGGAAAGGGCGATACCTCGTGGTTCGTCAAAGACAGGTTCGGCATGTTCATTCACTGGGGACTTTACTCCATGCCCGCGCGGCATGAATGGGTTCGTCACAACGAAGAAATCACGCACGAAGATTATCAGAAGTATTTCGACCATTTCAACCCCGATCTGTTCGATCCCGGAGCATGGGCGGAAATGGCGCGGAAAGCCGGAATGAAGTATTTCGTCATCACCACAAAGCACCATGAAGGATTCTGCATGTGGGATTCGAAATACACCGATTACAAAGTTACCCGCACAAAATGCGGACGCGATCTTCTGCGGGAAGTGGTCGATGCTTTCCGCGCCGCGGGAATCCGCGTCGGGTTCTACTACTCCCTGATCGACTGGCACCATCCCGATTTCATCATTGACAACCGCATCGGGCCTTACCGGAATCTCAGCGAGGAGGACCGCAGAAAAATGAACGAGGGACGCGACATGAAGCGTTATGCGCAGTACATGCGCGACCAGGTCCGCGAGCTCCTCACCGATTACGGAAAGATTGACATCCTCTGGTTCGATTTCTCCTACCCCTCCCCCGACGGCAATCCCGAACACGGAAAATCCCATGTCGACTGGGAATCCGAAGAGCTTGTCAAAATGATCCGTTCCATTCAGCCGGACATCATCCTTGACAACCGCCTTGATCTCCCCGATGAAGGCGATATCCACACCCCGGAACAGTTCACCCCCGATGAACCGCTCAAAGATGCAAACGGCAATCCCGTCGTCTGGGAAGGCTGTCAGACATTCTCCGGTTCATGGGGCTATCACCGGGACGAACAGACCTGGAAATCGCCCAAACAGTGCATTGACATGCTCATCAATCACGTCTGTCGCGACGGCAATCTGTTGATGAACGTCGGGCCAACCAGCCGCGGTTATCTTGACCTCCGAGCACAGAACTGTCTGAAAGCCTACGCGGACTGGATGTATTACAACAGCCGTTCCATCTACAACTGCGGCAGAGCTCCGGAAGGCATTCAGGCTCCCGCCGATACCCGTTACACTTACAACAGGGAAACCAATACCCTGTACCTGCATCTGATGAACTGGCCGTTCAAGCACATTCATCTGCCCGGACTCGCCGGAAAGATCGCTTACGCCCAGTTCCTGCACGACGGCAGCGAGGTCAGACTCCGTGAACCGCAGAAAACGGTTCACACCAATCTGAACAGTAAAACACCGGACCAGGCAGTCACGCTGGAACTCCCCGTCATCAAACCGAATGTGGAAGTTCCTGTCATTGAACTGTTCCTGAAATAAACCGGACTTCCGGAAACAAAAAGGGCGGACATGGCTCAACCGTGTCCGCCCTTTTTCCGTTCCGTTTTCCGGAATCAGGATATCTTGTATTTCGCCGCAAGTTTCATCAGCGCGGCGGACTGCTTCGGGGAAAGAATGCGCCCGGAAGCCCGCTGTTTCGCCAGCGATTCGCAGAACTCCCGGTCGTCGTAGACCCGGCGTCCCTTCTTCTCCGGAGCCGCCCACTCTTTGATCTCCGAAAGAGCCTTGAGAATCCGGTCGGCATCGGTCTGCGATCCGCCATCTTCCGACGGTTTTTCCACCGTGACGCCAAGCTCTTTCATCAGCTCTTCATAACTGGGGATCGCTTCCGCATAGCGGGACGCCATTTTTGCCAATGCCGCCATCTGCCGTTCCGAAAGGACTTTTCCGGCTTCGACCTGATCTTTCAGGGAGTCGAAGAACTTTTTATCGTCATAAACCCGCGCTCCGCGTTTTTCCGGTGGATTCCACGGAACATTTGCCATTGCCCTGAACACCGCAAGGATATTTTCCTGCGGCGGCGCATTGCTGGCGGCTTCTTCCCGGCGCTGCTGGATCTCCTCGCGCATCTTCCGGATATTCTCCACCCGCTCCCGCGCAGAATCAATATCGGCTTCCAGATGATATTTCGCGGCATAATCGTTCACGTTCTGCAGCTGGTCGGCATATTTGACAACCAGATTCAAAAGGGCTTCCCACTGTTTGGACGAGATCCCCGCCCCTTTTTCCGCTTTCGCCTGAACGGAAGTATAGAACTTCTTATCGTCGTAAACCCGTTTCCCGTTCTTCTCCGGGGCATCCCAGACCTTGACTTCCCGCAGCAGCTCCAGAACGGCGGCGGCTTTTTCCGCTTCCGGTGCTCCGGCGCTCTTTGCGGCGGCAAGCCATTCCGAGAATTTACCGTAGAAATTCTTCAGCATCGCAGTCCACTGAATCCGCCCCTCCTCCACGCCGTCAAGCTGGTTTTCCATATCGGCGGTGAAACCGACCTGAATCAGATCCGGCAGGGAAAGCACAAGATAATCATTGATCTTGAAACCGAGCTCCGTCGGAATCAGTTTGCCTTTCTCCTTATTGACATACGCCCGTTCCTGAATCGTATTGACAATCGTTGCGTAGGTTGACGGACGTCCGATCCCGTTGGATTCCAGTTCCTTAATGAGCGTGGCTTCCGAAAAACGCGGCGGCGGTTCGGTAAATTTCTGTTCGCCGAGCGTATCAATCAGGGCGCAGGCGGTATTCTCCCGGAGCTGCGCCAGCGCATCGGCGTCCCTGGTATCGTCGTCATCGGAACGGGTGGCGCCTTCCTCCTCAATATTGTAGGCTTTGAGAAAACCGGGAAAAGTCGTGACCGTCGCCGTCGCACGGAATGTGTAGAGACGGGAATCCGCACCGTTCCCTTCCACGTCAACCGTGGTGCGGAGCTGGTCGGCCGGCGCCATCTGGGACGCAAGGAACCGGCGCCAGATCAGCTTGTACAGCTTCAGCTGGCTGGCATCAAGCGTATCTTTCAACGACTCCGGAGTCAAAGAAACATCCGTCGGGCGGATCGCTTCGTGTGCCCCCTGTGCATTCGACTTGGATTTGAAGAAATTCGGTTTCGCCGGGACGTAATCCGGTCCGTAATGTGCGTGAATGAAATCCCGGCACGCATTCTGCGCCTCGACCGCGATCGCCACGGAGTCGGTTCGCATGTAAGTGATCAAACCGATATGTCCGGCTGGCGTGTCAATGCCCTCATACAGCTGCTGGGCAATCCTCATCGTGGAATTCGCGGAAAAACCGAGCGCGGAACTGGCGGCCTGCTGAAGCGTACTCGTGATAAACGGAGGCGGCGCATACCGTTTGCGCGGCTGCGTCTCAATCGACGCGACTTTCCATGCCGGAGCACCGCGGACAGCGGCAAGAACCTTGTCGGCCTCTTCCCTGCTGCCGATCTCAAATTTTCCATTGTCAATCCTCGCAAGGCGGGTCGAAAACTCGCAGTTTTCCCCCTGCGAAAATTTCGCAAGGAAATTCCAGTATTCTTTCGGAACAAACGCCTGAATCTCGCGTTCCCGTTCACAGACAAGGCGCAGCGCAACCGACTGGACGCGTCCCGCACTCACCCCGCGCTCGATCCGCGACCACAGCAGCGGACTGATCATATAGCCGACGATACGGTCCAGCACACGGCGCGCCTGCTGGGCGTCGACCAGATTCATATTCAGTTCTCCGGGGTTCTGAAACGCCTTCGTGATGGCACTTTTGGTAATCTCATGAAACGCAACCCGGCGGAAACCGGCTTTTTTATTGCTGTTCTTCAAGACCTCGTGCAAATGCCACGCGATCGCCTCCCCTTCGCGGTCAGGGTCGGGAGCAAGATAGATCTCTTTGACTGTCTTCGCGGTTTTCTTGAGTTCGGAAAGATTCTTGCCGCGCGTCTTGGACTCCTCGTACTGCGGGGCGAAATCATGCTCGATGTCAACGCCGAACGCCCGTTCGGGCAGATCGCGGATATGACCATACGAGGCTTTGATAATATAGTCCTTTCCGAGGATCTTCCCGATGGTCTTTGCCTTGGCGGGCGACTCCACGATCACGAGTTTGTCCGGCATCTTCGCACTTCTCCAACTAAAATTCCAGTGTTTTTCCGAATATATATTTATTTACAATGCCGCCGTTTTCCGGGAATGTCAAGAGCAAAATATGATTTTTTCTGAAAAAACACAAAAATCTGAAAAAATAAAGTTGAAACTTGCGCAAACCGTGTTATTGTTATGATTTGCTATTTACAATACAGAAAAACCATATTTACGGAAGGAAATTTGTAAATGCACACAGCGTTGACCGAGAAATACATCGAACTCTACGACAAATACGTCATGAAGACCTATCCGAAAGCCGATATTCTCTTCACCAGAGGCGAAGGCTGCAGATTGTGGGACGGTGACGGGCGGGAGTATCTCGATTTTGCCGCCGGAATCGCCGTATGCAGTCTCGGACACTGCCATCCCGCCGTTTCCAAAGCCATTGCGGAACAGGCGCAGACTCTTGTCCACGTTTCCAATCTGTATATGAACCGACGCCAGCCGGAACTCGCGGAAAAGCTTATCCGCAACGGATTCGACGGCGTCTGTTTCTTCTGCAACAGCGGAGCGGAAGCCAATGAAGGGCTGATCAAACTCGCCCGCAAATGGGGATCCGCACACGGCGGGAAATATGAGATCATCGCCATGAACGATTCGTTCCACGGCAGGACTCTTGCCACGCTCGCCGCAACCGGACGCAGCAAATACCGCAAAGGATTCGAACCCGATACGCTCGGATTCTGCCATGTTCCGTTCAACGATCTGGAAGCGGCGCGCAACGCCGTGACCGACAAGACCGCGGCGATTCTGCTGGAACCGGTTCAGGGCGAAGGCGGAATTATTCCGGCGACTCAGGAGTATCTCGAAGGCATCCGCAGACTCTGCGATGAAAAAGGCATTCTGCTCCTGTTCGACGAAGTCCAGTGCGGCGTCGGCAGAACCGGAACGCTGTACGCATGGCAGGGATACGGCGTGGAACCGGATGCGTTTTCGCTTGCCAAAGCTCTCGGCAACGGTTACCCGATCGCAGCGGTCGTCGCCCGGCGCAAACTGGAAAATGTGCTTACACCGGGAACCCATGCCAGCACATTCGGCGGAACTCCGCTCGCCTGCGCGGCGGCATGTGCCGTAATCGACACTCTTACGCAAGGCGGCGTTCTGGAAAACTGCCGCATCCAGGGGGCGTATCTCATGGAACGTCTCCGGGGTCTGAAACAGAAATACAGCTGCATCAAAGATGTCCGGGGCAAAGGTCTGATGCTCGGAATCGTTCTGGATTTCCCGGCGGTCGAACTGCTCGGTCCTCTGCGCGACAAAGGACTCCTCGCTCTTTCCGCCGGCGAAACGGTCCTCCGTCTCGTTCCCCCGCTCATCATCACAAAAGAAGATTGCGATCAGGCCGTCGCCTGCATTGACGCGGCTCTTGCCGGATATACAACGAAATAAGAATGGAGAACTGTCATGAATAAAGATTTGCTCTCATGCGCCGATCTCACAAAAGACGATCTGAATAACATTATTGAACTTTCCCGGAAGCTCAAGCAGGAACGCGGCACGCCGCAGGCGATCAAACCGCTTGCCGGCAAAAGCATCGGAATGATCTTTGCGAAATCCTCCACCCGCACCCGTGTATCGTTTGAAGTCGGCATTCAGGAACTCGGCGGCTACCCCGTCGTGCTCGATCAGGGACAGACCCAGATGGGACGCGGCGAAACCATTCCCGATACCGCTCATGTACTGGAACGTTATCTTCAGGGAATCGTCATCCGCACCTATAAACAGAGCGATGTGGAAGGCCTCGCCGCCAATTCCAGATACCCCGTGATCAACGCCCTCACCGACGAATTCCATCCGTGCCAGGCTCTGACTGATATTTTCACGATGTGGGAACACTCCAACGGCAAGCTGGAAGGTCTCAAACTTGCGTACCTCGGCGACGGCGCCAGCAATATGGCAAACTCCCTGATGCTCGCCACGCAGCTTGCAGGCGTTGAAATGGCGATCGCCGCTCCGGAAGAGTTCGCACCGCTTCAGTCCATTCTGAACCGCTCCGGCTATCCGGGACGCTCCAGCTGGACCACCGACGTTGACGAAGCTCTGCGCGATGCGGACTTCATCTATACCGATGTCTGGGTCAGCATGGGATTCGAAGCGGAATCCAGAAGAAGAATGGAAATTCTCGCTCCGTATCAGCTGAACATGAGCAATTTGAAAAAGGCAAAACCGGGTGCAAAGGTCCTTCACTGTCTTCCCGCACACCGCGGAGAAGAGATTACGGACGATGTCATGGATTCCAATGCCTCCATCGTCTTCGATCAGGCGGAGAACCGTCTGCACGTCCAGAAAGCGATCATGACCCTGCTGATGGGGTGCTGACCGCCGGGACCGCGCAGCCGCCTGAAAGAAACGGCTGCGTCCGGTCTGTAACACAAACAGAGGGGACGGCGTTATGGTTGATTTATCCGACTATTCATTCGCGGACTGGATGAACTTCGTTTTCAATCATCCGGTTGATCCGGCACATCCCTGGTACATGGCGGATTGTGTGCTGTACGACTTCGATTCCGCAGTCATGCTGCAGCACCTTTCCACTCTTTTTGCCCGTCCGGAACTGGCATATCTCATCTATACCCCGGAACAGATCGACCAGGGACTGAGTTTCATTGTATCCGAACGCGGTTTTATCGGCATTCTGCTTGATCAGGACCTCCCGCTGCGTCTCCGCCGCGACTGCATTATGCAGATGGCAACGCTGCTCCACTTTCATCAGGAGCGGTACCCTGCCCTGCCGGGAACTCTGTACTGGTGGCAATCCGCCATCCGGAACTGCCGCTATCATTACCAGCGACTCTACCAGAACGAGGACATCATCCGTTATTTTCTGCGCATTCTGAACCGGATGCTGAACCGGAAAACGATCCCGCAGCAGCTCCGCAAAGCGTTGGAAAACGGGTTGCAGGAACTGAAACGGACCGTGGAAAACGGGCTTATCATGACGCAGACAAGCAGAAAAAGAACTTACACCAGGCAGCAGATGGCGCTGTTCCGGGAAGTTCTGGATGCGGAACTCGACGGATCCGGTTCCGGCAGTACAGAGCAGAACTGAATTATTTCCGCAAAGCCGCCTGACGACGCAGGAAACCGGCTCCGAACCGCTCAAACGCGGCACGTTCCAGATCTTCCCGGTGACGCGGATGCGCAATGCTGATCAGCAGAGCGGCGCGTTCCTGAAGAGTCTTTCCGTACAGATTGACGATTCCGTACTCCGTCACCACATAGTGCACCAGATGACGCGGCGTTGCCACGCCGGCACCCTGTTTCAGAAACGGGGTGATCTTGCTCTCGCCTTTTCCGGTCTCCGAGGCGATCGCGATAATCGCTTTGCCGCCCCTGGAACGGGAAGCTCCGTAAATGAAGTCAAGCTGTCCGCCGATTCCGGAATACATATACGGCCCGATCGAATCCGCGCAGACCTGCCCGGTCAGATCAATCTCCAGAGCGGAATTGATCGCCACGACGTTGTCGTTCTGCGCAATGATGAACGGATCGTTTGTATACCCGATATCCTTCATGAGAACCAACGGGTTGTTGTCGATGAAATCGTAAAATTTCTGGGATCCCATCATGAAACTGGTAACCAGTTTTCCGCGGTCGATCTGTTTGCGGACCCCGTTGATGATCCCCTCTTCCACAAGCGGTATGACGTTGTCGGAAAACATTTCCGTATGAATTCCGAGATCGGAATGATCCTTCAATGCGGAAAGTATGGCATTGGGGATCGACCCGATCCCCATTTGCAGACACGCCCCGTTGTCGATCAGGGAAGCACAGTTGCGCCCGATCGCGATATCCAGCTCGGTCGGCGGCGGATTGATGATCTCCATCAGCGGATGGTTGTCCATCACGGCATAATCAATCATGCTGTACGGAATCAGGGAATCTCCAAGCGTGCGCGGGGCCTTTTCATCCACCACGGCAATCACGGTTCTGGCGGTCTCCACAGCGGCGAGCGTAATATCCACCGAAACGCCGAGCGACACATAACCGTGGACATCGGGCTTGGTCACTTTGATCAGCGCCACATCGCATTTGAATACACCGGAACGGTAAAGTTTCTCCGTATCGCTGAGTCCGACGGGCAGATAATCACTGACTCCCTCGCGGATGCTCTGCCGGTTGTTGGCGCCCGCAAAAAACGCATCCGGAACAAAAATCCCCGCATAACGGGCATCGGTATACGGCGCTTTTCCAAACGTCATCAGCTGAACGATACGGACATCCTGCAGTTCTCCCGCGTCTCCGCGGCGGCAAAGCGCCTCCACAAGCAGTTCCGGCGAATTGGCAAAACCGCTCAGATAAAGTGAATCGCCGGACTTGATGACACTGACAGCCTCGTCCGGTGATACGATTCTGGGACTCTTCTTCATAAGGAACGGCTCAAAGACTGCGGAACCAGGCGGTCACATTATCCACCGCCTGCGGATTATCCGCCGCCACTTCATCCCGGTAAAATCCGACGACCTCTTTTTCAAGTTCTTCCGCCGTCATCTTCTTGCCGGTCAGTTCACTGACAATCTTCAGCAGATCATGCTGGGAGAAATCATAGTTCTCGCTTTTCATGATCCCGACGATCGCTTCCACGGACGCGGCTTTTCCCAGGCCTTCACGGAATTCATCATCGGCCATCAATCTCATACAAAATGCTCTGGCGCTCTCAACAGACATACGATTCTCTCCCAAAAATTGTTAAAGGATTGTTTGACAGTAAAATAGACGCTTGCGCCGGAAAATCAAATGTTTTCCATGAAAATCAGCCAAAAAGTTTCCGGGCAATATCATACGACGTAAAAATCCCGCACGGCTCGCCGTCCGGATCCAGTACGGCGAACAGCGCGGCATCCGCCCCCTTCGTCCGTTTCAGCGCCTCGCCGATCGGAGTCGATGCCGGGATCCCGATCACCGGAAGCATACACTCGGCGACCGTTCTTCTTCCCCACTCCTCCTCCCGGAACGTAAAAATCGCATGATAAGAAGAGAACACACCGACCCACTTTCCGCCAGCTGCCTCACAGACCGGATATTTGGAAATGCCGTCCCGGAGACACTGTGCCATGGCTTCACGCACGGTCAAAGCGGCGGAAATCTGCCGGACCTCGTCTTTTTTCTTCATGATGTCCGCAATCGTCGCAGTGTGAAAGCCGATCGCGTTGTCCAGCAGCGATGCCGCTTCCGACGGAAGACCGCCGACCGTTTCACTTTCCCGCAGAAACAGCTTCAAATCCTCCCGCATAACAGCGCTTTTCGCCTCGTCGGAATCCGTTTTCCCGGCAATTTTCCGGCTCAGAAAACCGGTAAACGCATCAAACAGCCGCACCGGAATGTAGAGAATGGAATAAGTCCCGTAAAGAATCCAGACAAACAATGCGCAACGGGCGCACGGTGCCTGACGGAACCAGCTTTTCGGAATGATCTCGCAAATCAGCATCGACACGCTGAGCACACAGGTCATGGCAAGCAGTCCGCCGGCGGACGACAGCCCGGCTCCCTCCGCGAACTGCTTCGCCGCGAGCGATGCGCATACCACGCTGATATTCACGCCCAGCAGACAGGTCGAAATCATCACGCCCGGATTATTGATGAAAAACAGGATCATCCGCGCCGACCGGCTGCCGCGTTCACACGCATGCTCGATTCTGGGACGGCGGATCGAAATCATCCCCGTCTCCAGTCCGGCAAACAATCCCTGCAGCAGAATAAAGAACAACAGCAGACAGAAGCTGATCAGCATACGACAGCCTCCTCCGGCGGATCAGCGGAAACGGCAGCCTCCCGCTGAATCCGGGAAAACTCCAGCCGGGAAGCCCGGTTGCCCTGCGTCTCCAACACCTCGATGCGGAACCCGTCGCATTCCACCCTGTCGCCCTTATGCGGAAGTGAACCGGAAAGTTCGCAGAACACCCCGTTCAGAGTTGCCGACTCGAACTCCCGTTCCGGCTGCCAGCCGGTATCCTCCATGACAAAGTCAACCGGCGTCAACCCTTCATACAGCCAGGTGTTTTTGTGCGACATCAGCGGCTCCGTCGGTGCGCTCTTTTCTCCGGCGACCGCACATCCCGTCAGAGCGGCGTAAATACCCGGACGGGAAATCAGCCCGACCGTTCCGCCGTATTCATCCGTAACCAGTGCGGCGGAAATCTTTTTTGCATTCATGGTCCGCAAAGCAAGGATCACGGAAGTCTGTTCCGGAATGAAGACGGCGTCCCGCACGATCCCGCTGCGACGCCACTGTTCCCGGCGTTCCGGCGGCAATGCGAAAAACTCGCGGGCGGAAAGCAGTTCCGATGCCGATTCCACTGTCTTGTTCCCGACAAGGAAATACATGTTTTTTCTTTGGAAGATCTGTTCCCTTGCCTGCTCTGCGGAAAAATCCTTACGGATGAAGCCGAGCGAGTGAAGCGGCTGCATGATCTCCGCGACCTCGCGCACGCAGAACCCCAGCGACTCTTTCAGGAGTTCCCGTTCAGCGGCGGAAAACGCACCGTTGCGCGCGCAGGTCTCAATGTAGGACTCAAATTCCTCATGCGTCAGCGGAACCGATTTCCGGCGGCCGAGCAGGTCAAGAATACAGTTGCACACTTTTTCCGCGCACCAGACGACCGGAAACAGAAGCGTCCGCAGCAGACAGACCGGAGCCGCCACGATTTTCGACCACGGGTCGCAATACACATACGCCAGAGTCATCGGGGTGATCTCTCCGAACAGCAGAAGAACGAGAATACCCGTGACGGCGGAAGCAACTGTCGCCGCCACCCCTTGAAGCCCCGCATGTTTGAGCACGGTGTCGTTCAGCATGGAGATGCAGCTGTTGACGAACATATTGGAAAGGATGATCGACACCAGCGTGCGGTTGTAATTATCAAGCAGGAAGTAGATTCGCCGTTTTGCCGGAGACGGATCGTCCCTGTACGCCATGACCTTGGCTCTGCTGAGCGAAAACAGCGCCATTTCGCAACTGGAGAAGAAACCGGATCCGCAGATCAGCACGATCAGCAGAACGATTTCCAGCGAAATCAGTAGATAACTGTCCATAAAATGCCGGTTTCCGGCGGAACTCCCTGAATTAATTCATAAAATTCCGTAATATATAGGAGTTTCCGCGGATTTGCAAATACAATCACGGAAATTATGCAAAAAGACACGGAGCTTCCGCGCTCCGTGTCTTCAGGTCTGTATCAGCTCATTGCGGAAAAAGTTTCCGCTTTCCTTGCTCCGCACGCAGGGAAAAATCCCGTTTTGAAACGGTGATCCGTATCTCCTTTTCCGCGGACGGGACCAGGATCACATAAGCCTCCGGTGTTTCCTGCAGCTTCGCTGCCTGCCGGACAAACTCCTCCCCACTGCTCCGGTACGGGCGGATCAATGTAATGAAAAGTCCGTTTTCCGACGGTTCCGGGGTGTCGGCGGTCAAATGGTGCTGGACGAGTTTCAGATACGGCATCGGCGGCGGATCGAACTTGTCGGTCTGGGCAAGCCGCAGTCCGGCGGGATACAGAAACTCCACACGGCAATTCGCCCTGCCGTTGTGAACGCGGATATCGCCCTGACCGCGGATCTCCATCCTGTTCAGCGCATGGAGGTGCCAGTTGAAAATGGAGGGCTTCTTCGCATTCAGGGAATCCACGATCAGAATCACCGACGGTTTCAGGAACAGGATCTGACGGCGGAACGAACGGAGACGCCCCTCATAAGAACCGGCGGCTTCCCCGGAAACATAATCCGCATCTCTTCCCGTATAAAAACCGGTGATCGCCCCCTTTGCCGAACGGGACATCTTTTTCTGTCCGATGCCGTCAACGGTGATGTTATTCTCCGATTTCGTCTCCCACATCCAGTTTTTATGAAAATCGCTTGCATAGTTGTCACGCTGTCCGGAGCGGATCAGCAGCCGTTCCCCGCACATGTTCAGCAGAAAACTGTTGTTGGCGTCATAGCCGTGGCTGGTCGTTCCGCCGGACGGGGAGGATTTGAACTGGATTTGCGTATTCTCCGCCGCATCGGTCAGGCTGGTGTTGAAAATGGCGAGCCCGTTGCCGCGGAACAGACGCGATGCCGGAAGATCCGCCGGAACCTTCCCGGCGACTTCCGGGCGCGACGCCCGCAGAAATTCGATATAACAAACCTCTTTTGCCGCGGGTCCGATCCGGTCGGCATACCACTGCCAGTACGGATTTCCGGAAAGCGACGCCAGGCTCTTCATCGTCAAAGCGTGCTGTTTCCGTTCCAGATGCGCAAGATCGCCGAAGCCTCCGCCACGGGTAAACGGCGGCATCTGATACAGCCCGTAATCCCCGGTTCTGCTGAAAAACGGTTTGTCGGCAATGCTGATCCCAAACGTGTTGTGCAGAATATCCGCCCACCAGAAAAAGCGGTCCAGATATTCCCGCCAGTACCAGATCCCCTCGTGCCAGCCGCCGTCGTCATCCCCCCAGACCGGATAAACGCAGTAATAGACATTCATTGCGCCGTCGATCCAGTCGGCGGCTTCGGGAATCTCCCCGTAAAAGACCACCCCTGCCTCGCCGAGGAAATGCCACTGACGGTTCTTGTGGCTGTTGTACGGCTGATAAAAATGACGCGGATACAGCATGTCAAACGCCTCTTTTCCACGAATCCGGATCACGGAACGGCAACGTTCGCGCTCCGGTTCCGAAAGCAGATCATGGACAAAACTGTAAGTCCGGGAAAAGCGGGAAAGATACGGCATCCCCGCTTCGTCGTTGTAACGCATGGCGGTGGAACCTTCCGGATCCCACTTTGCGCATTCGAGCAGAATTTTTTTCGCAGCTTCGCCATACCGTCTGTCTCCGGTGATGCGCCATGCGTAACCGAGTTCCGCCGCACCGCCGAGCGTTTTCAGAATGTGCATACGGTTGCCCCACCACATCTTCCGCCACTCTTTCGACGGACGTTTCACATGATCCGGATATTTCGGCGGCTCGGAGGTGTCCGGCGGATTTTTCAACAGTTTTTCACAGGTCGCGATCATGCGGTCATACTCGGCTTTCAGAGTGCTCTTCGCAAGCAGGCGGAAACCGGGAAGCTGTTCCGGCCGGATGAAAATGCGCGGATGTTCCGCCGGAATCCGGGAAAGCAGTTCCGCGGGTTCCGGTTTCGGATTGCGGGAAGAATCCGCGGCAATCTCAAATTTGCGCACCTTGCTCCACGCTGACGTTCTGCCGTCTTCCGACGTGTAACGAACCCGCCAGTACCAGACACCCGGTTCCATGACCGCTGACGGACAATACACATTCCAACGGAGTCCGGAAACCGTACGGGCATTGCGGAAGTCGGCGGAACGCGCATACTGCAATTCATAGGACGATGCCTTATACTGATCTTTCCAGACGAACGGTGCGGGCGTCGTGCGGCACACTTCCCGCTCCGCCGGACGGAATCCCCACTCATGATCTTTCTGCGGCGGCTCCTGAAACTTCAATCCGGCGGACACCAGAAACGGGCACAGGACAAACAGTAACAACGTATCTTTCATAACGGCAGTCCCTCTCTTCAATCGCTGTTGCTGGTCGACCAGAAATAACCGAGCGTGGAATTATACCAGTAGTTTTCCGGGATAATCCGTTCTTTCATCAGCGTGACATGACCGTCGGCGAAAGCGATGTTCGCCCCCATTTTTCCCGCATGACGCCATACCCCGGCACCTTTGCGCATCTGGCTTTTTTCAATCGCTCCGGGAACGGCGGTGTATTCGAAACGGTCGAGATCGAAAATCGCCGCGCGGGCGGAAGGGCGCTTGATCCTGGTAATCTTCATGATCCGCCCGCCATCCGTCACTGTTGCGAAACCGCTGCGCTGTCCGTTCCCCCCATTGATCCCGTAATGACGGGACGCCTCTCTCGTATTGAATGGCGCACTGGAGGGGCAACGGAACGGCGGAACCGGAATCCGGAGAGCCTCTTCGCCGGACCCGGACACTTTTTCCAGATACACATTATCCCCGAAACTTTTTCCCGGAATGAACGAAGCCGCAAGCACATCCTGCCACTTCCCGCCATGTTCATTTATCGGAGTCGGTGTATTTTTGCTGATCGCGGGAACGCAATCGTCGTTCTGGGAAATGTACATGGTCATCATCGTTCCCACCTGTTTCAGATTGGAGGAACAGCTGATGTCCTTCGCCTTTTCCCGCGCGCTGTTCAAAGCGGGCAGAAGCAGACCGGCAAGGATGGCGATCACAGCAATCACCACGAGGAGCTCTATGAGGGTGAAGCTGTCTTTTCTTGTTTTTACTTTTTTCATGATGTTTCCTTTTGTTTATTTATTTTACAGTATACTCTGACTGTTCTTCAGCCGACGGCGGCGCACAGGTCCCAGCCTCTACAAATTCATAGTTCCGGGCATACGGTTTTTCCGCCGCTTCCCCCCGGATTTTGCGGAGCAGATACTCCGCCCCCTGTGTGGAAAAATCCGTCACATTGATACGGAACCGGGTGTACTCACAACCGGAGCTCTGCGTACAGGCCATGTTCTCATCCATCACAAGCACGGAAAGCTCGCGGGGAATCGCAAGCGCACTTTCCCGGAGAGCCTTTGTAATCAGCGGCTGATCGGAACAGTTGCCGATAATAACCGCTCCCGGACGCTCCGGCGATGCAAAATAACCGCTCAGGACCTCTTCCGTCAAGCCTGAAGTAATGATCCACGACGGATTAACCGGAATCCGCAGTTCCCACATGCTTTTCAGAAAACATTCCCGGCGGAACCGGTTCGGGACAATATCATCCCGTGATGTCAGAAACCCGATCGCCCTATGTCCGAGCCCGGCAAGATAAGCCACCGCGTCATGAATCAGCTCTTCGTTGGAATACCCGAACGAAAATTCGGAAAGCTCGCTCTGAACCGCGCTCAGCAGAAACAGCGGAATGCCTTTCTCATTGATCCTCCGGATCGTTTCGAGGGAATACTTCCCCTGATTGTAAACGAGCAGACCGTCAAGCCGATACTCCGCAACTGCGGACTCTAACTGATCGACCGTGCGGAACAGCGGCAGCAGATCACAGTTGTTCCGGTAGCAGAAATTCCACAGCTCCCCGAAAATCCGCCTGTTGTAGGAATACGGCTGCTCGGTGATGTAGGCGATCCGCGGACGCTGAAGCGGCTCAGGATTCGCAATATAAGTCCCCGAACCGCGCCGCCGCACGGCGTAACCTTTCCGCTCCAGATCATTCATAACTGCAACGGTCGTTGCCACGGAAAGGCCGAGCTGTTTTGCAAACGCCCGTTCACCGGGCAGACGCTCCCCCGGCTTCCACACTCCGTCGCGGATCTGTCCGATCAGCTGATCGGCGATCCGGCGGTATTTCGGTCCGTCTCCGGATTCCATTTGCAATAATACCCGTTTCATCAATACTCCTTCCGCTCTTTTTAATTATACTACAAAACAGGAAAAATGTCAATAGCATGGATGTAATTTTGTTTAAAAATAATTACACCGATGTAATTATTTCAGTCATAATCCCTGCCCGTTCTGTCGGAGCGGATTCACAGAGTCGGACGGAACACAGCGGAACCGCGGGAGAAATCAAGGCTCTCCAGGTACAGAAAAATAAAATCTCCGGCTTTCGGCGGCCGCTTCGTGCGGGAACGGAGAAAACGTGCGGGGACGAATCCGCGCAAGCCGTATTCCGGAATATCGCAGATCATTCCCTGCGACGAAATCTTGATGATCACTCCCTCGTACAGACGCAGAGATTCAAGCGCATTCTGCTGTTTCAGATAGTGCAGCTTCAAACGGTCATTTGCCGCAAACCAGGCTTCATCGTTGCGCTCTTCCCGTTTTGAACATTCAAGCGCGATTGTCGCCAGCATCTTTTTGGAACGCAGACGCGTATTCTCCGCCGCCGCATGAAGCTGCTGGTGGAGGACAAGATCCGAATACCGGCGGATCGGACTCGTAAAATGCGAATAGCGGCTCTTGCCGAGCCCGTAATGCAGCCCCGGTTCCGCGGAATAGGAAGCCCGCGCCATCGCACGCAGGAAATTGGTCGTAATCACATATTTCCGGTGATCATCCGGCAGGGAATCCAGAAACTCATTGCAGATTTTCCGGTTGGAAAGATCGCCCGGCATCCGCTTGAGGATCGTCGAAACGAACAGTGAAAACTCCTCCAGTTTTTCCGCTTCGGGTTCGGGATGAATGCGGTAAAGTCCGGCAAAAGTCCCTGTCGACACCTCTTCGGCGACCGCGCTGTTGGCGGCAAGCATGCACTCCTCCACCAGTTCATCCGATTCCCGCTGTTCCCGGCGCTCGATTCCGAGTATCTCGTGCGTATCCTCGCTGCACAGAACCCGGATCTCCGTGGTGTCGAACGATAAAAATTCCTCGCGGCGTTTCCGGCGCGCGCGCATCTTGCGAACGGCTTTGACCAGCATCCCGATCGCTTCCGTCAGCTCCGGGCTCCACCGTGCGGGCGTTTTTCCCTCAATCGCCTCCTGCACCTCATCGTAATTCAGACGGTGATCAACGCGGATTGTTGAAAACACCCGGCGGGATGAAACGATCGCGCCATCCCGTTTCCGCACCCGCAGAATCACGCTGTGCGCCAGCGAACCGGCGTCCTGACGCAAGCTGATCCGGGACGTCAGCGGACGCGGCAGCATCGGACGGAACATACCGGGAATGTAGGAAGAAAACGCCCGTTTGCGCGCCTCCTTATCCAGCTTGGTCCCCGGACGGATATATGCGGCGACATCCGCGATATGCACACCGATCCGCCACTCTTTCCCGTCATCGTCAATGGAAATCGCATCGTCGAAATCCTTGGCGTCCTTGGGGTCGATTGTCACGGTAAACAGTGAAGTCAGGTCTTCCCGCTCCACGCCGGAAGAGGGTTCCAGTCCGGCGGCAGCGGCTTCCAACTCCGGCGAATAGGGGCCGGGCATATCGAATTCCCTGGCGACAGCCAGCAGATCGCCGTAAACGGTGCCCGCCTTCTCCAGCGGCTCTTCAACGGAACCGCGCAGGGATTCGGTGAACTTGGAACCGCTGTCCAGCAGACGCAGATTGACCCAGTCGCCTTTTTTCGCCCCCTTGAGCGAGCCGCTGATCTTGATCTCCTGCGAGATGTTGCGGTTCAGGGGACGGGCGGTGCGCGTTCCGGTCAACTCGCAGACCATGAACTCGCGTCCGCGGTTCAGAATCCGGGAAATCCTGCCGACCGGGCCGCGTTCGTCGCGTTCAAACGTGATTTCAACTTCCACCGTGTCGCCGTCAAGCGCACCGTTGATGGCGGACGGCGGAATAAAAACCTCCGTCCCGTCCGCGGAATTCACAAAGCCGAACCCGGCGGCGGCAGTGGAAAGCGTTCCGTTTACGGTTTTGAACACCCGGTTCAGCCGTTTCTCCTTTTTTTCCAGACGACGCGATCTTTTTCCCATATTCACTTCTCCCGTACTTTCCGGAAATATCCTACCGCTCCGCGCGTTTTTCAAATCAGTTTGACGATAAAATCAGAGTTTTTCCGCTTCTCAGCAGAAAAATCACCTGTTCCACGGGCACCTGAAACAGCTCCCGCAGAACGGAGGCATACCGTTCCAGCTGGGCGGAATACGTCGTGCGGTAATACTCCGGATCCTCCGGGCGGTCGCTCTTGTAATCCACAAGCTGAACCCGGAGCGGCATACCGCGTTCATCACGGAGAATCACCACACGGTCGAACACGCAGGAGATCAGTTCCCCGTTCAGACGAATCGAAAACCGGCGCTCCCGCCAAAGCTCCGTCTGAACGCCGGATGGACGGTTCAGCAAAGCGGCGGCGTCCGCAGTCGAAATCGCGTTCCGGAAAACCGACGCCACGGTCTCCGCGGTCCGGGACCCGACGGTCGGCACGATCCGTTCCAGAAAGTCGGCAAGCAGAATTTCCGGCGCACATTCGTCCAGAAAGCCGATTTCCGCAAACAGTTCATGCAGAAGCGAACCGGATTCCGTTCCCCCGCCGGGAGCGGAAAACAGGGAAACAGACTCGTCATCATGATCCGAGGGGCGCACCGCAACCGCCTGTTGCGGCGGTATGACAGGAACGGAAACAGAAGCATAATGATCCGTCATCAGTTTTGCGAACCGTTCTTCCGCACGGATCAGATACGGTGCCCGCGAATCCGCCTTGCGGCTCTTCTTCTCCGCCCAGTTCACATCGCCGGACGAATACAGCAGAGTCAACGGATGTTCCGAAGGAACGGCTGCCAGCCACGCGGCGTCTTCCTTAGCGGGCTCCTCCGCAAGCGCGGCCCGGAGCAGATCGGGGAAGCGGTATGCCGTCCCCGTTCCGCTTTCTCCCGCATCGGGAATCATCATATAAAGAGCGTGTCTGGCGCGGGTCATTGCAACATAGAGCTGACAGCATTTCTCATAGGTATGCCCGGCGGAAAGAATCTCTTCCGCCTCTTCTATCGCGGGGAAATACGGCAGAAACGCTTTTTTCGGCGGGTGCGTGACCCATTCCGGACGGAATTCCGCGTCTTTCCGGACAATCAGATTCCGGGGCCGCCCGGCGTCGATTCCCGTATTCGTATAAAGTTCGGGAAGAATGACAAGATCAAAATCCAGTCCCTTGGACTTGTGGATCGTCATAAACTGAACGGTCCGGCGGACCGAGGTGCTTTTCACCTCCATGCAGTCGAGATAATGCAGGAACTCCGCAATATCCCGCCGTCCCGAAGAATCGAATCCGACGGCGGCGTCCACCGCCAACGCCATGCGCCTGGCGTCGAAATCCGACAGCACCGGGCGGAACGCCGCCGTGAACCGTTCCAGAAACACCCGGAACCCGTTCGACGCAACCGAGGAGCGGATCGCGGCGGAAATACGTTCCACCCATGCATCAAATCCAATCCCGGATTCTCCGGACAGTTCCGGCAGTTCATATAGAAAGCAATCCCGCTCCGCGATCTTCACCATCGACAGGAACCCGCGCGCCATCGTGTCGCCGGGGTGCCGGACCAGAGAAAGCAGGTTCCGGCAGACCGTGAACACCATACTGGAATTGAGCAGCATCACACCCTCCACCGAAATTGCGAACGCATCGCTCTTTCCCCGTGCGGCGGCAAGATCGCGGAACTGCTCCGCCGTCTCCCGCGCATAGTCGTTCCCGAGCGTCAGGACTCCGACCGTATAATCATGCTCCGGCGCAAACGGGTCCAGCGCTTCCAGAAGAGCGAAAACCGATTCGGCGGGAACTGTTTTCCCATCCTCGGAGGCACAGGAAATCAGAGCGGAAAATCCCGCCTGTTTCGCCGCGGACGGCGCGGAGGAGTGATGTTCGAACCCCATCTTCTCCATTGCCCGGCGGACCTTGCCGTTCTCCACGCGCTCCGGATGTTCGAACACCCGGTTGACAGCCTCGATCACCGGAACCGAAGAACGGAACGAACGTGCAAGAGTCGTCAGCTCCAGCCGCGCCCCGTCAAAGCCGGGATCGGAGTAACGGCGATACAGCATCCCGAACAGTTCCGGGTTGCCGTCCCGCCATTGATAGATCGACTGCTTGATGTCGCCCACATAGAAGAAGGAACGAAACCGCTCCTGCTCCGGCTGGAACACTTCGTCGGCGAGATTCGCAACCGCCCGCCATTGCTCATCGGATGTATCCTGAAATTCGTCAAGCAGATAATGGTTGTAAACGGAGTCCAGTCTCTCCTCCAGCACCACACGGTCGGAAAACGGAAGCGCAAGCGCTCCGGACTCCTCCGGCGGACGAAGCAGGAAAATAATATCTTTAAATGTCAGCTTTCCATTCCGGCGGACCGAAGCGCCATACTGCTGATCGAAACGCCGGACCAGACGGTAGCGGGCGGAATTCTGATCCGCGATCCGCCCGTACTCCACGGCAAGCAGATGCCGCATGACCCTCTGCGCGGCACGGAGATATCCGCCTTCCAGAACGATCGGCTTCCGATAATAATGGAATGACACGCTCCCGGCGTTCAGCCAGTCCGGATCGGCTTCCGCAAGTTTCTCGACCGGAGTCAGGTACGGCTTGACCGGAGCCGTGGCGTAAGCCGCCGCCTCCGCGGCGAATTTCTCCAGAACACCAAAAAATCTTGCGTACTGCGGCAGATTTTCCGCTCCGCTCTGAAACAACGCCTGAACTTCCTGCAGCTGCGCCTCCGTCATGCGGTCTTCCGGACGGATTTCCGGTGCGAGTTCGGAAATCCGGGTCCAGTAATGCTCGTCGGGAAATTTCAGATACGCTTCGTAATAATCCCGGATGATCGCCTGCGCGGGTGCAAAAATCGAATACGGCTCCATGTTCATCCCCGCCTGCTTGACGAGCTCCAGCAGAACGCGCCGTTCTTCATCTCCGGAATCGCGGATCAGCGTCAGGAGCGTACGGATCCGCTGTTCGTCATCCTGTTCGCTGAGCATGGAAATCTCGCCTGCGATACCGCACTCCATCGGGAAAGCGCTGATGATATTGAAGAAAAAACTGTCCAGCGTGCTGATCTGCAGTTTCTTCGGCGAACAGAGGATTTTCCGCAGAATCCGGAACAGATCGTCTGCGGTCGTATCCGGCGGCAGCATTCCGTTCAGGGTCCGCTCCTCCAGCATCGCCGGGTCCGACGACATCGCCAGAATCTCCTGAATGATCTTGTCGAAAATCTCGCCCGCGGCTTTGTTGGTAAACGTCATGGCGACAATCTCATCCGGCTCCACGCCGAGTTTCAGCAGGGACAGATAACGCATTGCCAGACTGAACGTCTTGCCGGTTCCGGCGGATGCCATGATAGCCAGATTCGGGATCGGATTCATCGTCTCTCCTCCTGTTCCGTTTTCCAGACAGCCGACGGAACCGCGGACCGCAGATCCGGCAGGAAGAACGGTTCGAACAGATCGTATTTCACCCGTTTCTCCGGATCCTCATGGAAAATACCGTCCGTCATCTCCCGCAATTCGGCGGCAATCCGTTCCACGAGCTCCTCCGCCGCCGGCAGAAGCATATCAAGTCCCTCCCAGAACTGGTATTTCGTATCCGTCACACTTTTCGGCATGGAAAGATACCCGCAGAGGATGCGGACCGTTGCAAAATCAATTTCCGGATGTTTCGCCCGGAATGCGGGATCGCGCAGGATCAGCATACGGTAAAGCGGAAGCTGAAGATCGGTAAACCGCCTGCTCCGTCCATTCCAGTGCACAGCCTCCGGCGACGAACCGTCGTCGATCGTCTTATAGTCGATCAGCCGGAGCAGGTTCTGCGATGCGGAATATTCGATACGGTCGATCCTGCCGCGGATTTTCAAACCGGCGAAAGAGACGCCTCCCGCCTCGCCTCCGAGCGGATATTCCAGTTCCAGCGGTTCAAACTCCCGCGCGGCTCCGGCAAGCTCGCCGGCAGTCCATGCAAGACGCTGTTTGATCTGCTCGTTCTGGATTGCAAGCAGAACCGGAAGCGGCGAGCCATAACACTCGCGCATATAACAGTCAAGCTCTTCGAACAGACGCTCCTTCATACGGTCCGGATCGGTGATCCGGTCGCGTCCCGCTCGCTCCAGAGCAGCATGACAGCAGGACCCGAATCCGGCGCGGTCCATCTCTTTCGGCTCAAAATCAACGGAATCCATTTTCAGTTTTGTTTTCAGGAAAAACCGGAACGGACTTGCAAGGTAATCCTTAAACCGGGTAACGGAAACTGTCGGCTCCGTACCGGAACCGCTGTAGTCCGGCTGAAGCACGAACCGGGCTCCCGCATTGCCCCCGGACGGCGGATCCGGCATGCGTACCGGATCATACAGAAGAGCGGCACGCTCCAGCACATCGCCGCGTTCCCCTTGAAAGAAAAACCGGGAAAATTTCTGCGGTTTGTTTTCCGAATCGAACCGGGAAGCGAGGAAACGGACGGCTCCGCGCGGACGCGAGTTCAGAACGGATTCCAGATAAAGCAGATCGCGCGCCGTCCGCCGGGCGTTATTCGGCAAACCGAGAAAACTCCGCTGGGAATCGGACAGAAACGTGCTGCCGCGCACATTCTCCGGAATCATGCCGTCGTTCATTCCGCAAAGCACGATTTCGCGGGCTTCGCTCCATGGAAGTTCCAGAAAACCGCCGATACTGAAATCATGTTCTCCGCGCTGACGGTACAGACGCCGGGAACCGAACAGCTCCAGAAGATCGCCAAAGCTCTCGGAGAGCGGCACGTCCCGGTAAAGCGGACTGCGCCGTATCTGAAGCAGAACCGATTCCAGCCCCGCGACTTCGCTCCGGAACGGAATCCCGTGCGACGGCGAAGGCGTATGGTCGGCATAAATCATCGCGAGCCACTCCCGGATCACTTCCGCAAGCGGCTTTCGCCGGTAATTCTCCCGTAAATCACGGAGACGCTCAAACAGCGGTCGTATCTCCGGTCCGGCGGTTTGAAACACGACGTCGAATAAATCCGGCAAATGCCGGATGCGGAATTGATCCAGCCGGGTCAGCAGCAGATTTTCCGGCAGTTCCAGCACCTTGGCAAAATACCGGAGTACGTCGGGATGACGGATCAGGGCCTCAGCCGCTTCAAAACGGGAATCCGTCAGAAAACCGTGCAGACCGTTCAGCAGATCAAACAGGCGCAACCCCCGCACCGGCTCGCCGGAAGGATTGACCACCTCCAGTGAGGAACCGTCCGGAGTCGTCAACCCGGCAAGTTCCCGACTCAGCGGATTGAACAGTGCTTCCCCGCCGACCGCAAGGATCTTTCCGTTCAGATCGCGTCCGGATTCCAGCAGAAGCGCCGCGGCGGCCGAGGCCATCTGCTCCACGGTTTCCGTCTTGTAAATCTCCGCCCTTCCCTCCGCAACGGAACCGAACGACACCGGGTAATCGGTCCAAAGCTCCGGAACGGGACGCCCCCAGCCGTCAAACAGATTTTGAAGAGCTTCCGGCGCATTGACCCATATTTCGACCTCCATCGTTTCCGCGGCTTTCGCCAGCCGTTTCAGCAGAAGCGCCGACAGATCGGGCATTCCAATAACGACGATCCGTTCAAACTTCCGGAATTCCGCAGCGGAATCCGCCAGTTTCAATTTCAAATCTTCCGGATCGGCAAGATGATGCTCCGCCAGCAACAAAGCCACCCGGTTTTCCAGTTCCTGTATTTCGCGCCAGCGTCCGGAATCGACCGAAACGCCGGTCCGCATAAGCTCCGCAATCGAATGTCCGCCGGCGGAAAGTTCCCGTTTCAGCTGGATGAACTGTCCGGCAAGATGCGTTGCAACCGTCTCGCCGCAATCGGCGAACTCTTTCGGGAACAGGATCGGAAACTCTCCCGCTCCGCATGTGGAGATAACCTGCTTCCACGCATGGACAATATCCGCTTCCGAGGCGGCGGAAAAACGGGAAGCCCCCTCGGAAACGAACCGTTCCGGCGTGTAAAACTCCGGCGGAAACAATCCGGCGGAAAGCGGTTCCAGCAGGGCAGTCATCGTTTCATTGAGAATCCGGATCGCATGGCGTCCGGGGATCAGTACGAGCACTCCGGAAAGATCAATGGAATTCCCCGGCTCCGCACGGTATCCCGTATTCAGCAGGGCGGGAGCGGCAAGACGGGGCAGCGGAGCATCCCAGCCGAGAAAACGAAGTTGCTTCATCGCTCACCTCAAATCCGTCCGCGGAACGAAATCCGCGGATCCGCAAGAACGTATAGAATATCGGCGATCAGCATTCCGCCCAGAGTCAACGCCCCGCTGAATGCAAACAGCGTCATCAGCAGCGGAATATCCCGGCTGCTGAGCGCCATCATCGAAAGCGACCCCATTCCCGGAATATTGAACACATACTCCACCAGAATGCTGCCGGAAACCAGCGACGGCAAAATCCCCGCGAACAGCGTGATCATCACCACCAGCGTATTCCGGAATGCATGGGAAAGCACAACGTCGATCTGCGGAACCCCTTTTGCAATCGCCGTCCGGATATAATTCTGATGAATGACATCCATCATCGCCGATCTCGTGAACCGGGAAAGTCCGGCGAACCCGCCATAGGTCAGACAAAGCACAGGCAGCACATAATGCATTGCGGTATCGCCGAGAATCTTCCATGTGGATGCTCCCGGCGGCACCTCGGGAACCAGCCCCTTCAGCGGAAAAACGGGAAGCCAGCCGCCCTTGCAGAGCGCCGCCTGCAAAACCAGAGCCACCCAGAGAGTCGGCAGGGAATAAAGGAAAAAAAGAAAAAACGTCGTGATCCGGTCATATCTGGAATCCGGGAACACTCCGGCGAGAATCCCCATCGGAATCGCCAGCAGATACGTCAGCAGAATCGCCATGACATTGAGTCTCAGCGTAACCGGAAGACGCTCCAGGATCAATTCACTGACCGGTCTTCCCTTGTCGACTGCGGCGGAAGTGCCGAAATCGCCGTGCAGGACGATCTGTTTCATCCAAAGGTAAAATCCGACCGGAGCGGGCTTGTCAAGATGCAGTTTTTCGCGCAGGGAATCGTTTCTCACGAGTGCGGATTTTTCCGAGGAAAGCCCTGCCCCGTCGCCCTGCGATCCGAACATGGAACTTCTGGTCGGATCTCCCGGCGCAATCCTCAGCAGCAGATAGCTGACAAAGAGGATTATGAGCAGAGTCAACCCGGCGAGAAAGAGCCGTTTTGCCAAATAACCGTATAAACCGTGCATATTTTTCCAAAAACCGTTTGCTTTTTTCGGTATCATAGTGCATATTTAAAGGGTTTGCAAGTGCGAAAGCCAAAAACTTGCAAAAAAGCGGCTCCCGTAGCTCAGTTGGATAGAGCGATTCTCTCCTAAAGAATAGGTCGCGCGTTCGATTCGCGCCGGGGGCACCATTCTTTTCTTATTTCATACCGACACGCAAACACCGGTCATCAGCATCAATTTTTCTGATTTTTCCTTTTTTCTCCAAAACACCTCTTGACAAAATTTATGTTATGGTATATAATTAGATAAGCAAAAAGTATATCTGAAATTATATCACAGGTGGTCTATGCGCGTGATTGAAAGGTTGCGGAACTATATTGAAACGGAAATCGAAGCAGGCAATCTGCATTCGGGAGGCCGGCTGCCTTCTCTGCGGACTCTGACGGAAATACTCGGCGGAAGTTATGTCACGATGCAGAACGCGATGGAAAAGCTCGAAAAAGAACGTATCGTCGAAGTAAAAAATACGGGAACTTATCTTTCGGGTAACAACAGCATCCGTGTTTTCGTAAGTTATCCGGGAAGCGATCTGCCGAAAGAGACTCTTTCCGCGATGCTCCGGAAACATCTTGCCAATGCGGAACTCTATCTGGATATTGAAGTCCATGAAAATGGAGAAATCCGCTCTCTTGAAGACTTGAAAAAGATCGAATCCTCCTGTTCCGCCTGCATTACGATCGACAGTGCTCTCCGCAGCGATGACGACCATCTTCCGGCAGCGGATCTCAGAGAGTTTCCCGATTATGAGAAACATCTCGCAACTCTTATCAACTTCCCTGTGCCGGACCGGGGAACTCAGTTACCCTTTATTTATTCACCGGCCTGCATGGGTATCAACCGGAATCTTATGAAAAAAATCGGATTCGACTACTCAAAAATTGATGCGTCGTTTGACTGGTGGGAGGAATATACCGGAAAATGCAGGAAAGCCGGTCTTCCTGCAAGTGTAATTCACTGGGATCGGAAACATCTGTTCCTGCAATCTTCTCTTCTGTATCTGATCGTCTCTCTTTGCGGCTTCTCCGAGGATAAAATACATGGCTCCACCCCCTACTTCAATACCCCGGCGGGAAGACGCATGATGAAAATTCTGGATCAGGTAGAGTTCAGGGAAAGCCCCTGCCCTTCAATGTCATATTTTCACAATGAGACACCTTTTCTTTTTCAGCTTGGGAGCTGGTTCTCCGTTCAGAACAACAATCCCGATCATCCGGAGGTCACAGTCGATTCGCCGGAGGCCATCCCGTACCGCGGAAAAGACGGGAAAGCGCTGTTCATCAACAATAGAAACAGCCTGGAAATATGGTTCCATAAAAACCTTGTCTTTGAAGAGCGGAAACGCATCTGGAAACTTGTTAAAATCATGACCGGACGGGATTTTCAACTTGATTACTGCGGAAAAACCGGCATGGTTTCCTGCGTCAGAGACATTTATCCCACGGAATACTACTGGAACCGGGATGGCCGCTGGAGTTCCTTTTTCCCTTGCGGAAATGATACCGTTATTGATCGCACTCTTCTGTTCAACCGGAATATTCACGGAATCCTGAGCACTCTGCTGGAAGCGCACTTTTTCGACGGAGTCCCGTCTGAAACGGTGCTGAGACTGCTTGATTTGAAAAAGATGTTTCCAAAACGAAATAAATAACAACAAAGAGGGCATTATGGTAAAGAAGTGTTCGTTCGTATATGGAAAGATTGCTCTGTGCTGGTTATTCTGTATTGCCGCGAGCATTTCCGCCGCAGCGCCGCGGAATGAAATGAATCTGATACCCGGCATTCACTGGAGCGAAGCCGTCGGCGACACGCTTGATCTGACAAAAATTCCCGCCGGACTCGAATGGACAAAAACCGTTTTCCCGACTAAAAACATAGCGAGAAAGTTGAAGTCGGCGGATCATCAATGGATCTATTGCATCGTTCCGCCGGAACAATACTTTAAGCCGGATGGATCGCTGAAAGTTCAAAAACAGCGTTCCCTCTGGTACCGGGCGGAAGTCACGATTCCGGCGGAAATGCTGAAAAACCGGACCGCTCATCTTGTGCTCGGCGGAGCCTCCTTCAAATCGGGAGTCCTTGTCAACGGAAAGTCCGCCGGCGAAACGTTGAACTGTACGCTTCCGCTTGATTTCAACGTCACAAAACTTCTGAAACCGGGAAAAAACGAGATCGTAATTGCCGTCACAACGCGCGAAGGACTTCTTGATCCCGTACACAAAGTGTATCTGGTTCCGAGCAACGGCGTATCCCCCGGAGTGCGCGGACCTGTCCGCCTTGAGTTCCGTCCTCTTGCGGTGATTGACGATGTGTTCATCAGGACAAGCGTTAAAAATAAAACGATCGAATTCGACATTACCCTCAAAAACAGCGGAACAAAAGAGGTTCAGACAACTCCCGAAATAAAAATTTGTTCCGACCGCGACCGGAACCAGGTCAATGCCGTTTTCACAGGAACCCCGGTCCGGATTCCTGCGGGGAAAACCGTTACCGTCACGATCCGGGAAAAATGGATCGCTCCAATCCTCTGGTCCCCCTCCTCTCCGGAACTCTATATTGCGGACATCTCCCTGAAAAACGGAAATGAAACGATCGACAATTTCAAACGGGAATTCGGATTCCGCGAATTTTCCATCAGAGGAAAAGACTTCCTGCTGAACGGAAAGCGCATTGTCCTCCTGCGCAACTCCACACTGGCGGGAATGCAGACTCAGGAATATTCACAGACTGCCGGGCTGGAAGTCCTCCGGAACTCCCACAAAGTCAACAGCGTCCGCCAGCATCTCGGCACCTGCAATCAGGATATGATCTACCGGGCAAACCGGACGGGTATGCTGATCATGCCGGAATCCGCTTATTCGTGGAAGAAAAATTTCCCCTATCAAAAAGCGGAAATCTGGCTTCCCGGAGTACTTCAATATTACAAGGCATGGATCCGGCATTTCCGCAACGATCCCTCCGTGGCAATCTACAATCTCACAAACGAAACCTACTGGGCAAGCACCTCCCCCGAAGATATGAAGATCACTGGAAAGATCGTCGATACCGTGCGCGCCATGGACCCGACCCGTCCGCTTCAAGGCGATGGTGACAACGGCTGGGGAAAACATCTTGACATCATCAATATTCATTATCCGGAAGGCGTGGCGGGAACGATCCGTCTTCAATATCCCAATGCGAGCATGATCATCCCCAATGATTTCGAATGGCTCTCACCGAAAGGCGGGAAAGGGTGGAATACTGATTTTCAATGGGACCGGCCTCTCTTTCTCGGAGAGTTCGGCATGGGGCTTTCCAACGACAACTATTCCAGCGTGGTCGGAGATGAATATTACACATGGTCCAAATGGGAAACGCGGGAAATGGCGGAACGCAACGACGGCATTTATCAGAATTCCATCGAAAATCCGTTCATGGAGTATTTGAAAATGCGGATCGTCCATCTGCGGAACGCGGGAGTCGCGGGACTCAATCCGTGGGCAGGCTATTTCCCGCATGTTCTGGCGATGAAACAAGTCGCACCGCTCAATTATCACGCGAATGTATCCGGCGGCGGTACGCTGAAACGTAAAATCGCGGTCTTCAATGATACGACGGAGAGCAAACCCATCCATAAAATCCGCTGGTATCTCTGCCTTGACAGCGATATTCTTCATCGCGGCGTCAGGAACATCAATCTCGGAGAAGGCGGAAAATGGAGCGGGACTCTGGAAATCCCCGTTCCGGAAACCGCAAAACCGTTAAAAGCCCGTCTGATCGTCCGTGCGCTGTGGCTGAGAGGCAAAGTGGAAGTCGAGCAGAGCCGTTTTGAAGAGGAAATCAATATTTTCCCGAAACAGGATCTTTCCGATCTCAAGACAAAAATCGCCGTCATGGATCCGAAAGGTTCTCTTGCTGAAATTCTGAAAACGATGAATCTCTCCGGAATTTCCAGTTCTCCGGACGGGAAAAAACTGCTGATCGTTGCCCGCGAAGCATGGTCTCCCTCCATGAACGGTATGCTCGACAAATTTGCGGAATCCGGCGGAACAGTCCTCATGATGCCGCAAAAAGGATGGAAGCCGTGGCGCACGGAACTCCCCGAACGGGATCCGCTTCATGCCGCCTCCCGTTCCTGGATCCGCCGCCCGGAACATCCCGCCGTGCAGGGAGTGGACAACTCGGCTCTCAGTTACTGGCTGAATGACAACATCATCTCCTATGAGACCTTTTTCAAACCTGTGCAGGGCAATGTAACCGCGATTCTTGACTGCGGCGGACGGTTCGGTCTTCAATGGTCCCCGCTCCTTGAAATCCCGATCGGCAAAGGAGCCTTTTTCCTGACAACTCTCGAACTGGAAAAACCGGATGCCGGAGCAGGAATGATCCTGGCAAATCTTATCCGTGCAGGAGTCGAACGGAAAAGCCCGGAGAAAAGCACTCTGAATCTGCTCGCAGGCAAAAACGGAGCATTGAAAGAGACCATCGCGCTCACCGGTGCGGTATCGTCGGAAGGAATCGGCACAAGGGGGCCAATTCTGGCGGACGCCTCGGCGGAATTCAAGATCGCTGACCTTCAGAAAGCGCTCCGCGCAGGCAGAACTCTCTGGCTGCACGGCTTCACGCCTGCGACCCTGCCGAAAATCTCCGCTCTTCTGCCCGCCGGAACGAAACTGGACCCGGCTCCGAAAGAGTATCCGGCGCCGATGCCCGTTTCCTCCGATCCGCTGATCTCGGGAATTTCCGCGTTCGATCTCGCATGGTACCGCAGGAGCTATATGTCCGGCAACTCTCTTTTCCAGAATATTACGCCTTATGCCAAATCCGGCAGCTGGGTTCTCAATACCGGGTTCTATACCGGAATCGCGGAAAAACTCACGTCGCCCGCATTTCTCGTAAAAATCAAATCGGGAAAAGGAACGATCCTGTTTGATACGCTCGCATGGGAAAACGCAACCGCCAAAGAGCCTCAGAAAGCCATGCGCACCGCCTCCGTTCTGCTGACCAATCTCGGAACGGAATTCCGGTTCTCCCCAAAAACCTCCTGCCGTTATGACTTCATCGACCTGCGCGGATTCGCAAACATGGCATTCATGGACAGAAAAAAAGGCGACGGCGTCGGCGGATGGACCGATGACGGAAGAATCGACATGCGGTTCTTCCTCATCAATCACGCGGGAACCGGAAACGGCGAGGAAGACGGCATGGCGGTCGACGAGGAGAAATTTCCGGAAAACATGCGTTTTCAGGAAGTTCCGTTCCGTCTGATCGACCCGAAAAAGAATCACGGCAAAGCAGTGCTCTCATTCGGAAGCGCAAAACTGCCGTCCATCAGAATGCGCGAAACGGGAGAGATCCCCGTCGGGAAAAAAGCCGATCTTCTCTGGCTTCTGCATGCCACCGGATGGGGCGGCGGAAAGATGACTGCCGCTCAATACGAAATCACATACGCCGACGGTTCCAAAACCGGATTCCCCGTCGTCAACTTCGTCGATGTGGGCGACTGGTTCAATATGCAGCAGTACAGCAACTGTAAAATTGCATGGTCCGGGAGAAATCTGGTCAGTCCGTCGGTCGGAATTTACATGATGCCGTGGAAAAATCCCCATCCGGATAAAGTCATCAAAACCATCCGGATCCGCGCAGGGATCAGCGACTGCGCCTATATTCTGGTCGCAATAACAACTGCTATAGAGGAAAAAGAGTCCTCCGGCGCGGCAGTCCGGGAAAAGACATACGCGGTCTTCGATTTTCCGAAAGCGAACGCGGGAAATACCCTCCGGGAAATCAAACAGAAAAAATGCCCGGAAACCGTCAAAGACGGCATCCGGACAGGGAAAGGCTCCTGCGTCTTCTATATTCCCGACCCGGAAATCAAAGAAATGTTCAAAAAACCGTTTGGAATCATTCTCGATTTTACCGCCACGGAAAAACCCGATGGTTATTGCGGCGGAATCTTCGAACCGGGCGCATTCCGGATCACACTCAACCGCAGTTCCATGAAACTTGTTGTGGAGACATTCGGGAAAGACGGGAAACGCGCCTATTTCAGTTCGCGCGAACCGGTTTTGCCGGGAAAACGGGTAAAATTCGAACTTATCGCAGATGGGAAAAAGATGTTTCTTTACCGGGACGGCAAACTTGACACCATACAGGAGCTTCCGCTTCCCATGAAAGAGGCAAACCGCCTTCGCTTCGGCGTCGCCGGCGGCAAAGAATATAATTTCAACGGCATCTTCCACAGAGCTGAACTTTACAAACTTGCAGAATAAAAAACACAAGGGAGAAGAAAATGAAAGAAAAACATGGTATCACATCTCAAACAACGGACATCACGCCGGAGACGGAAAAAGAAAGTAAAAGGGGAACATACTTCACCCTGATAGAACTCCTCATCACGATTTCAATTATCGCTATACTTGCCGGAATGCTGCTGCCCGCTCTGAATTCCGCACGGGCGAAAGCCCGCCAGATCTCCTGCAGTTCAAATCTGAAACAGATCGGTTTGGCACAGCAGCAATATACCGGAGACAATGATGACTGGCTCCTTCCTGTAAAAGTAAACGGCCTGATATGCTGGCAGCTGCTGCTGAACGGTTCTTACGGTGTCAACATCGGCAGTCTCGTCGGCGGATCCGGTCCCTCTAAGCATTATACAGGAGGAACCTTCCGCTGTCCGGAAGATCCATTCACCTATAAACCGCATGAGGTCTCGAATGCCGCCGACAATCCCTATATGCACTATACCAGCTACGCGTCGGGACCTGTCGGGGGATATGAAGGACGCACCTCCTCACAGACCGCAAATTATTTTCATAAGACCTCGGCACTGACCCGTCCATCGGAATGTATCACAGGAGGGGACAATAACAGACAAACGGCCTGGATGTTATTTTTTAATAATCATTTTTCTTTTCGTCATGGAGCGGCAGATACGCTTAATCGGGACTCCACACCTCTCGGCGGCAATACCAATGTTCTCTATGCGGATGGACACACCGCCTCGTCCGGATTCCCGAAACTGGCCGGTACGCCGGATGAAAACGGTACTCTCAGCAACAACTCCTGTCTCTATCGCGGCTTCATCCAGAAAAAGGGAAATCCGACTTTTGAACAGTAAAATTTGAAAAATGATCCAACAAAGGAGCGATATAAAATGACAAGAAAATGGATGCCCGTTATATTCTGCACGGTTCCCATGATCACCGGAACTCTGAATGCGCAGGTTCAACAGGCGGAACCTCTTGCTTTTTCCGCAAAAGTCAGTAACAAAGACGGCATTTCCCGCTGCGGAGAAAAAATCGGATTCCAATTCAACATGACCGGAAACGCGGAAGCAAGCAGCAGACTGCGCAATTATATCTGCAAAAAATAAAAAAAGGGATCTGCAATGAATCTGAAAACAGCTTTTTCCATTCTGGCGGCGGGATTTCCGCTTCTGTTTTTCGCCCAGGAAACTCCGAAATGCGTCTGGGAATTCGGAAAAGACAAAATCGCTCCAGCGGACATCACCGGAAACCTGAATATCAACGGAAACTCCTTCTTTCTCGATGGAACAAACGTACTTCGCCTCCCCGCAAAAGCCCTCCGGAACAGGGATTATACCATTGAGTTCGAAATGAAGGCGCAGAACCGGAGAGATATCAATCTGATCATTTTCTCCATGCAGGACTGCGATTATGAAAAGGGTCCGTTCAACATGACCGTTCCGAAAGGATTCGCATTCGGCTATTACTCGTACGGAGCGGGAATGTTGTATGCAAATTCTTCAAAAACCGAAATGGGCGTCAACGAGGGAACCTGTCCGATCCCATGGGGAAAGGAAAATGTGTATCTCAAACAGACGTTTCTCGTCAAGGACGGCAGAATCCATTATTTCCGCGATGGTCTGATCCTCCTGATCACCGAACCTTTTTCTCCGCAGCCCCCCGGAACAGTTCTTCGTTTCGGACAGCTCAGAGGGAAAAAAAACGCACCGGCCAAGCTGAAAACGCCGTTGGAAATCCGCAATCTGAAACTCTACGACGGCGTTGTATTTCCCTCCGGATACGACCACACTGTCAGAAAACGGATGAACTACTCCGGTCCTGAATACAGCCTTATGCGCGAGCCGGTCAAAGATCCGGGAAAAAAACGCATTCTTATCGTGGGCGATTCCATTTCCATGAGCTACCGCGGACAAATCAGCGAGCATGTCAGGGACCGCGCATACGTTGACTACTGGATGGGAGGAACATGGTTCGGGCCCGGAGTCACCAGAGACGGGGAAAAAAGCAAACCTGCCATCGCATGGAAAGGCATCGCGTCGCAGGGCCCCTACGACATCGTGACATTCAATCCATCGACGCTTCACTGGTGGAAATTGAAATTTAAAAACCGCTGCAGCGAAGCATATCTGGCCGATACGCTTCAATTCTATTTTGACTGCATCCGGAAAAACATGCCGGCAGCAAAAATCATCTGGATCCGCTGCACTCCCCGCCGTTCTCTTCTGCCGGACGGTTCGAGCACGCTTGACAACGAGGAGGACCGCAGAATCCGGAAATTCAACGCCATCTGCGACGAAGTCGTCGCCAGAAATAAAATTCCAAGTGTGGATCTCTATGCGGTCGCCGTCAGGCATCTCCCAAATGTAAAAAAACATTGGGAGGACCCTGTTCACTGGGATCGCGCCTGCGCCGACGATTTTGCAAAGGCGATCTGTCTGGAAATTGACCGGCTCTTAAAATAAAAGAAACAGCGCTTCCGATAAAAAACGGAAAAAGGAATTCTTCATGAAAAAAATAGCATCTTTTTCACCCCGCACCTCCAATCAGATCCGTTCCTCGAAAATAGGCGTCGGATTCGAATGCATCGAACGGAAGATGTGGGATGACACCCCGGAACTTTACCGTTTTGCAGGAGAAACAGGCGTCAAACACGCCCGTGTTCTGACCGGCTGGTTCCGAACGGAAACGGAAAAGGGAAAATACGATTTTTCCTGGCTCGACCGGATTGTCGACAATCTTCTCGAACAGGGAATCCGTCCATGGTTCTGCCTGAGTTACGGAAACCGGCTCTATTGCGACTCGCCCAGCGACGACTCGGCGGGCTATCCGCCGCTTTTCACGCCGGAGGCACGGATGGCATGGCAGAATTATGTCGCGGCGGTCGTTTCCCGCTACCGTGGAAAAGTTCTCTTTTATGAGATATGGAATGAACCGAATGCGACCGGCTTCTGGTCTCACGGTCCGAATATGGAAGAATATTTCGATCTTGTTCAGCTTACGTCGCCGGTGATCCGGGCGAACGATCCGGATGCGGAAGTCATCGGCGGCGCCAATGGACACTCCATCGCAACGATGATGAGTTTTTATGCGCTCTATCAGCTTCTGGAACTCGGAATCTGCAAATACATTGATATTTATACCTTTCACCGGTATCACATTCTTCCGGAACTCGCCGCTCCCGAAGATTACCGGATGCTCCGGAATGCGTTCGATACCCATGGCGGAGCCCATGTAAAACTCTGGCAGGGAGAATCCGGATGCCCTTCCGTCGCTTCCGAAACAGAGGCTCTCTCCGGAACGCCTGTCAACGAGGAAATTCAGGCGAAAGTCCTCTCCCGGAGCCTGCTGAACGACCTCATGAACGGTTTGGATTACACCTCTTATTTCACGCTTTCCGATTTCAAATATTATTACCGCAACGGACTGATCCCGAAACCGAATTATTTTGGTCTCCTGACTTTTGACGCTCCACCCCGCCGCAAACCCGCATATTATGCGTTTCAGACGCTATGCAATCTGTTTGATGACGACACCGTCTTATCCGATGAATACAAAGTGGAACTGAATCCGTTTCCATATCTGGAATCGGAACGGTTTTCGTTTCAGGAGATGCGGATTCATTTGAAACAGGCGAAATTCATGCGCCGGGAATATCCGCTGTATGTATTCTGGATGCCCTCGAATCTGTTCTCTCCGGATTCCGGAGAAAAGGAAATCATGATCCGGCTCTGGGTCCCGAAAGGGAACAAACAGTTGAAAAAACCGGTTTTGATCGATCCGGTCACACAGGAGATTTTCGAACCGGAAATCTATGATGATCCATTTTTCAAAAAATTCCCCGCCGCGCGAACGATGGATCTGATTCATGTTCCCGTCCGCGATTATCCGCTTATCGTGACGGATCTTTCCGTCTGCTGAAACGACTTTGAATCTGCTTAATGAAAATAAAGGAAACACAATGACCGGCAAACTTGCAAAACCGACGGCTCGTCAGAAAGAATGGATGGATGCCGAACTCGGCGTAATCATTCATCTTGATGTCCAGGTGTTTGAAAACACTTACAACTGGCGAGACAAATGGGGGTATACCCCGGATCCGGGCGTCTTCAATCCTTCCGCGCTGGACACCGACCAATGGATCAAGGCCGCCTCGGATTTCGGCGCGAAATATGCGATTCTCGTTGCAAAACACTGCAGCGGATTCTCTCTCTGGCCCACCAAAGCGCACTCTTACAGCGTCGCAAGCTCCCCGTGGAAAAATGGAAAGGGGGATATCGTGGCGGATTTTATCGCCTCATGCAGAAAATACGGCGTCAAACCGGGAATCTACTGCAGCGCTTCCGCAAATGCCTATATGCGGGTCGACCTCCCCGGACGTGTCGTCGGCGGAACACCGGAAGACAATCGGAAATATGCGGCAATGGTCGAACAGCAGCTTTCCGAACTTTGGGGCAATTACGGTCCGCTGTTTGAAGTCTGGTTCGACGGCGGCGTGCTTCCTCCGGAACAGGGCGGTCCCCGTGTCGCCGAACTCCAGCAGAAATTCCAGCGGGATGCCATCGTATTCAGCGGTCCCAGGGGATGCCTCAACCGCATCCGTCACGGAGGGGCAGAAAACGGGACCGCCGTACTCCCCGCGTGGGCGACTTCCGGGGCGGATCACCAGACCAGCGCAGGAGATCCCGACGGTGATGAATTCATTCCGATCGAATGCGATCTTCCCAACCGGAAGAGTATGCGCTCGTTTCAGGGAGGCTGGTTCTGGCACGAGAAACAGGACAGTGCGGTCTATCCGGTTACGGAGCTCGTCGACCGTTATTACAAATCGGTCGGGCGCAATGCCAATTTTCTGATCGGAATGGTAATCGACAACCGCGGGCTCTTTCCCGATCGGGACCGTCAGGTCTTTGAGAAGTTCGGACGCGTCATCCGCCGGATCAACGAACTGCCCCACGACACGGCAAGCGGCACGGGATTCGCCCTCGAATTGCCCATTACAAAAAATGAAATGATCTCCGAAGTTCTTCTGCGCGAAGATTTTTCGGATGGCGAAAGAATCCGGAAATACACAATCGACGCATTCTCGGACGGCGCATGGAAAACCGTTTTCGAAGGCGAAGGCGTCGGACACAAACGTCTGATCCAGTTCCCCAAAATACGGACGGAACGGATGCGTCTGCGGATTCTGGAATCCGTGGGAGAACCGGTCATTCTGGAATTTTCCGCTTATTTTCACATACCATTGTTCCAGCCGCCGAAACTGCATCGCGACAAAAGCGGCCTCATCGCGATTGACGTTCCGCCGGAATCCGAGGTCCGTTATACTCTCGACGGTTCAGAACCCGGTGCGGCTTCCGCACTTTACACGGGACCTTTCCGAATTCGGGAAGCCGGAGTGATCCGTGCGGTGACAATTCCTCTGGAGGGATTCGATCCGGCGTTCCCGGAGCTTCAGACAAATCCCTCGGCTGAACTCCATTTCGGCATTTCCGATGAAGGCTGGAAAGTCATTTATGCCGACAGCGAATATGACGAACAGAATCTCAAGCAGAATCTTCTGGAAAACGGGCCGCATCCGTGGATCAGCGGAAAAACGACCGATTTTCCCCATGAAGTCGTCTTCGACATGCTGGAGAAACGCGAGATCAAAGGTTTCATTTATACGCCGAGCTGGATTCCCGGCCTCGTCCAGAAGTATGAACTTTACACCGGAGACTCCCCGGACAATGTGAATACGCCCGTCGGAACCGGCTCGTTTCAGGATATTCAGAATATGCCGGAACCGCAGGTCGTGCATTTTGAAAAATCCGCTGCGGGACGTTACTGCCGTTTCCGTATGCTTGCCAATGCGATGGGGCAGCGTTATGCCTCCATTTACCGGTTGGAAATCATTTCATGAGACTGTTGAATCGGTTTTTCAGCAGATTTCCGATTTGGGCTTATTGAATAAATAATAAAGGAGTGACAACACGATGTCGGTCAACAGTGTAAAAACGCAGCATGAAATCATAGGCAACAGACAATCCCCCGGTGCATCGGAATACATCCGCAATACGCATCCGGATACGAAATGGTGGGATCAAACATGCCTCGGACTCTTTATTCACTGGGGAATTTCCGCTGTCAGCGGAATGACTGACCTGTCCTGGGGAATGATGCGTCCGTCCCCGCACAATTTCGAACAGAGCGAGCCGGTATGGGGACTCGCCGCTCACGGAGGTTCGCTCCCGCCGCGTCTCTATTGGGAACAGGCAAAAGAGTTCTCCGCGGAAAAATATGACCCCGATCAATGGCTGAAAGCCGCGAAAGAGGCAGGTTTTCAATACGCGATCATGACCACGAAACACCACGACGGCTTTGCTCTCTGGCCCAGTGAATACGGAAATTTCAATACGAAAAACTACCTCGGCGGACGCGATCTCGTCGGAGAATTCATAGAGGCATGCAGGAAAAACAATATGCGTGTCGGACTCTATTATTCTCCGCCGGACTGGTATGTCAGCCGCGATTACATGTCCTTTGCCCGCGATGAGGAGGTCGGCATTGATTATGAACCCCGGAAGAAAAAAGAGGAGACGCCCGAATACAGAAAACAGCTTGCGGAATACCGTCACGGACAGATTGTCGAGCTGCTGACGCGGTACGGAAAGATTGACATGCTCTGGTTCGACGGCAGTTGTGAAATGGCGATCACCCCGGAGGAAATCCGTGCGCTTCAACCCGGAATTCTCTGCAACAATCGGGGATGGGGATATGGCGATTTTGTCTGCCCGGAATGTAAATTCCCGGAAAACAGATTTCCGGAAAATACAAAATTCCAGTATATCCATTGTCTTTCCGACGGCGGCTGGGGATACCGCGATTATGAGATCTACCGTCCAATGGGATGGTTGGTCGGTGAAATGGGAAAAGCCCGTTCATGGGGCGGCCATTTCGTAGCGAACGTCGGACCAAAAGCGAACGGCGAACTTCCGCAGGTCTATTATTACCGGATGAAGCAGCTCAAGGAATGGATGGACCGTTATTCCGGAATCATGTTTGATGTGGAAGGCGGGCCATGGCCGGAAAAATGCAATGTTCCCGTCACGACAAAACAGGGTGTCTGGTTTGTTCATGCCGACTGGCGGGTCGATTATCCGATTGAGATCACAGACGTGGAGAAACCCGTATCCGTGAAACTGTTCGACGGTTCGGATGTCCCGTATCAATACGAGAACCGCAAACTTACCTTCATGGTTCCGTGGGGCAAAAAACATCATTACACGGATCCTGTGCGGATCGAATGGTGATTTCAACAGCGTAAAAACACAAAATCTGCAAACTTTTACAGAAACGGAGAACAAAATGGAATTTCAGGTTCAATTACCCCAAAACGGCTATCGCTTTGCAGGAAAACTGAAAACTCGCAGTGCTTCAGAAATTCATACGTCGAACTGGACTCTTGGATGCGAAACCCTCGACCGCGATTTTGCAAATTACCATGAATACAAGGAATATCTTGTTCCGCTGGGCATTAAGACAGTTCGTTTTCAGGGCGGTTGGGCAAAAACAGAACAGGAACGCGGAATTTACAACTTCAGCTGGCTGGATGAAATCATCAATGACGCCTGCTCCCGCGGCTTGAATGTTCTTCTGGAAACCGATTACGGCAACCCGATCTATCCGGGCGGCGGAGGCTGGGATTTAGGAGGCGGGTTCCCGGTATCCGCGGAAGCTCTTGCCGCGTGGGACCGCTGGGTTGAAGCAATGGCTCTCCGCTATAAAGACAAAGTCCGTGACTGGGCTATGTGGAATGAACCGGACAACAAAAATCATACACCGGAAATGATCGCGGATTTCAATATCCGGACAGCGGAGATCATCCGGCAGATTATTCCGGATGCCCGGATCGCCGGTCTCTCCCTCGCCAGAACCGACCCGTGGTTTCTCGAACAATGCCTGCAGCGCATCAAAGACGCGGGGAAAGAACAGCTTTTCACCTGGTTTATTTATCATGGGTATTGTGCAAATCCGGATCAGTCCTATTTTCATGTAGAGGAACTGAAAGCGACTTTGAAACGTCTGATCCCCCATGCAAGAATGCGCCAGGGAGAAAACGGATGCCCGTCGGAACGGGTGGAAAAGTTTGCGCTCAGCGGATATCCGTGGACCGAACTGAGTCAGGCGAAATGGGATTTGCGGCGAATGCTCGGCGATCTCGGTCACGATGTGGAAAGCGCCATATTCACGATCTGCGATTTCAATCATGTCGGACGGGAAATCAACCGTAAAGGGCTTCTGCGCGCGGATGCTTCGCATAAGGTACTCGGTCCGAAACTCGCATACAGTGCGGTCCGCAATCTGACCGCGATATTCGATGACCGTCTTGAGCGAATCGGAAACGGAACGGCATCCCTGATCTATGAAAAAGATACTTCGCTTTTTGTCTATCGGGAAAAATCAACAGGGAATCTATTGCTGAACTGGTGGGATTGCAGCGGGATTCCGTCAGAGGAACGGAAAGCAAAACCGGGACAGTTGATTTTATACAAGGAAACTGTTGCCGATCCTGTCTGGGTGGATCTTGTGTCCGGCATGGTTTGGGAAATCCCGCTTGAAACGATATCCGTTTCCGGAGATTTCACAATCTTCCACAACATCCCGGTTTATGATTCTCCTGTAGTCCTGACAAAGAAAAGTTTTTTGGAATGAAATTTCAACATGCGGCGGCAAAACAGCCGCCGCATTTGGAAAACCGGTTCAAAAAGGCAGAACCGGTAAATTCCGGTATCCGTTTGAAAATCAGACATCGTATCACGCAAAGCATTCTCCATTTCCTCGCTCATGAGGAATGGAATCCCTTAGAATCGTGCCGTCTTGGAGCTTTTCTCTGTTGAAAAACTCTGCCGGTATTGGAGCGGAGTCATTCCATTTTTTTTACGGAATATTCGAAAAAAATAACTGGTATCGTGAAATCCAGACTGCTCCGCGACTTCTTTCGGAGTCAAACTCGTATTGGCCAATAACTTTGCCGCATGATAGATACGAAGCCGGAGAAGATAATCCATCGGGGTAGTTCCCATCGCCGCGGAAAAATGACGCAGCAGTGTACTGCGTGACATGGCAGACAGTCTGGCCAGATCATCCAGATAAATTTCATCTGTAAAATTTTTATTGCAATATGCTATTATTTTTGACAGATCCAAGGGGGGCTTTTCCCGTTCCGGGACAACATCAACCCACCATTCGCAAAGTCTGCTCAATAACGCCATAAGCATCCCGAGCTCATAACATCGACTCCTGTTTTTTTCAGATAAGGAATTACGGATTATAAGCTGCAGCATCAGCAGCAGTTCCTGAAAGTGTTCCGGTTTCGGACGGGATAACGGATATTGGTCTCCGTCACGGTCAATATCCCAATTACGGACAAACAACCGCCTGTAAATACGATTGGAATAAAGCTCGACAAGCGTCAATGGCAGATAAGAACTTTTGAACAGCAAATTTATTAAAAGCAGATCTTCCGTTTTATCATATCCGTGAATACCGCCGGCAGGAATAATAAAAACATCCCCTTTCGCAAGCGGATAATTTCCGGAAGGCGTCAAATGCAATCCCGTTCCGTCTTTTACAAAAACGACTTCGGTAAAAGCGTGACCATGTAATGGAGTACCCGTCTGTCTTTCTTCAAAGACACGTATGGGAAACTCCTTCTGATAGGGGAAATAGACGCTGTTTTCTTTGAGTGAAAATGACATTTCCGCTCCCGTGATTGCCGGTTTGAAGAAATATACCATCCAATGAGAAAAAAATCCATTGCAAAAGAAAAAAATCTTGGTATAATTATCCATAACAAGCCATATTATATGGCAGCTGAACGTCAGGCAAAAAGGAGGTTTTATGAAAAAAAGGATTCCGCTGTTATTTCTCCTGATTCCATTTTGGACAGGGACACTTTCTCTGCCGGGCGGGGAAAACACCCTTGCTTCTGCAGGAAACAGTATTACTCCGGCACAGACGCTTTTCCAGTTTGAAGCAGAAGAAATTGTCGATCCGGAAGATTCCAACCGCTCTTTCTGGCGTGGTTGGAATGAGAAAGGAGCTTCCTGGGGAACGATGGGAACTCTCCTGCGCGGGCCTAACGGGGATGCCGACCGCGATCCGTTGGCAAAAGAAGCGTATCCCGTCCGGCTTAAATTTGAACTTCCGGACGGAATCTACCGTGTTTCCGCACGAGGCGGCAGAACTGTCGGGCTTTCATTTGACGGCGGCAATAAGTTTCTTCGTGCGGCATTTCCGGGAAACAGGGAAATTCCACTGCTTGCAGATTGGAGCTTCCCTGGTGGAGTCTGCACGGTAATACTTTCCAACTGCCATGCCGAAAAAGACGTTTCCCGCCGCGGGCCGGTTTATCTTGATTATCTGAAATTTGAGCGCCTCCGTTCCGCCTCCGGCAGAAAACCCGTTTCACTGAATGCCGTAACCAACCGCCCGTTCACGGGACTTTTTATTCTCGGAGAGACACCGCAAATTACATTTACGCTGAAAAACCTGACTCAGGAACATAAAAATCATAGTTTGAATGTCCGGGTAACAGATGAACACAATGCAGAGCTTGCCGGAGAAAAATTCTCCGTCGTTCCTGATCACAATGGACAATGGCGGAAAACATGGCAGCCGCCTTGCGGCAAAAAAGGATTTTATCGCGTATTTGCAGATTTTGACGGTGTCACGCTTCCCGGAATCGGAACCAAGCCCGCCGGATTTATTACATACGGGATCACGTTTGACCCTGAAGAAAGACGCCTTTATCCCAGAGAGCGGACCTTTTTCGGTATGCAGGGCCGTTTCTTCGGTAAAACGGTTGAAGCGGTTCCGCTTTTAGGAATCCGCTGGGTCCGGGGACCGGCACAATGGAAAACGTCATGCCGTTATTTTCCGGAACAGTATGCCAACGCATACCGCAAGGCGCAAGCGGAACACAAAAAGTTCCCGGAAGATCCCCGGCCTGACGTTACGGTAGGCAAAGGGGCTGATAAGCGGCCCTGGACAACCTATTTTTACTGTACCGGCGTCGGTGCCAACAACTGCCATCCGGACAGATGGAAAGTTCCTGCCTGCACCGCATATTCTCCAAGCTGGGGCACCATTGGTCCGTGGGGAGTTTTGACGCAGGAGGGCAAAAGAGGGTTTGCGCTTTATATGGATACTCTTGCCGAATCGGTCGCCGGAAACTATCCGGAAGATCCGGAAAGAATTTATGAAGTGCTTTGGGAACCCACGGCCTATTATTCCGGCTCTCCGGCGGATCTCGTCGAATATTTGAAAATTGCCCGCGAGAGCCTGCGCAAATTTTCTCCGAAAGCGAGAATCGCTGCTCCCACGCTGGACCGTCTTTCCTACGAATCCACTATTTTCGGTTCGCCGGCTGCAGGGAAAGACAACTTTCTGGAATACACGAAAAAACTTTTCCAGGCTGGAATGGCCGAATATCTCGACGTTTATGCAATCCATCCCTATACGCACAGCCGGCGTGCACCGGAAGAGACCCGCATGGCGGAGGCAATCCGGGAGTTGAAAATTCTGCTGCGGAACGAAACTGGCAGGGATATTCCCATCATCGGAACCGAGCACGGTTATTCCAGTTCTGATTTTACCAGCGAACTGAACAATGCCCGTTTCATTATTCGCGGCAACCTGATTCTTCTGGGAGAAGGAGTCTTGTTCAATATTGCGTTTTATCCGTGTTTTTCCGTTACGGAAGGAAGTGACTTCGGATTTTTCTACTGTACGGAACCCAAAGGCCGTACAGTAATCTCACCGCGTCCCCAGGCAATCGCCTATGCCGCCATGACCCGGTTTCTGGAGGGATTCCGCCCGACGGAAACACTGGATCTTCCCGGAACAGCGAGAGGATATGCCTATGAAAATGGCGAAGATGTCGTACTTGCTCTCTGGGATTACAGGGAACAGAACCGTGAACTGAAAATTCCCGTCGGGAAAAAGGTCCCGCGCATTTTTGACTGGATGGGAAATGAACTTGCCATCCAGCCGGAAAAGGGCTTCCTCACGCTCAGGATCGGTCCGGAGGTCCTTTATCTTACCAATATAGACCCCGAATGTTTCGGCAAACGTGCGAAGCGGACGAAAATCACATTTGAAACACCGCGTCTCCGTTTATATCCCGGCGAAAAGGGTTCGCTTGATGCAATTGTGAAAACCCCGGCATCGGAGAAGATTTCGGTGCAGGTCCTGACGGAATCGGCGGCAATCGTGCCGCATTGCTCCGACTCCGTAATCGAACTTGCGGGAAATGCGGAGAAACGTCTCCGGATTGCACTGGACGTCCCCCACGATATTTCAGCGAAACCTCAGAAAATCACCTTGAAATTACAGGACAATAAAACAAAGCGAATACTTGCTCTGGCAGAATACGAACTTGAAATTCTGCCGTCCGTGGAAATTATCCGTGCAGCGCCGACCGTCCTGTACAACGGTTCGTTTGGACTCAACGTCCTTCTGGAGGAAAAAAGCGGTTCTCCCCGCACATTTGAACTTGGCCTTGAACTGAACGGAAAATCCTTTAAGAACTCTGCCGCATTAAATGCCAACGGGAAAAAGGAAATTACGGTTCCTCTTGGAAACTTCAAGCCGGATTACAAGCGGAAATATCCCTTTTCTCTTGCCGCTTCGGTTCAGGAAAGCATCATCGGGACATTGGACGGGACAGTCAATTTTACTCCTGTCATTTATTTTCCGGAAGGAGCTTTTCAAAATGCCGCATTGAGAAACTGGGCTCGTGCGCCAGTCCTTGCATTGGGCAGGAAAGACTGCATCCGCAATGCGACAATCTACTCCGGCGACACCGCACAGATTGCATTCGGGTGGAATCGGGAAGCTCTTTTCCTCCGTGTCTCTGTACGCGACAATGTCATTCTTCAGGGGCAGAAAGAGGTTTGGAACCTATGGCGTGACGATTGTCTGCAATGGGGGATCTGTCTGGAACCATGGAAACAGAGAATCAATTCCGGCAATACTCTTATCGACAAAGCATCAGCGCCGAAACAGATTGAATTTGTCCTTGCCGCCCTGTCCGGAAAGCCCGCCGTCTATCGTTCCAGAGCAGTTCCGGAACAAAAAAACGCGCCGAGGGAGCTGCTTTCACAGGAAGAGTTCTCATTTTCCCTGAACAGAAACGAAAACCTTTTAATCTATGAAGCCGCAGTTCCATGGAAAACATTGGGTCTGGAGAAAGCTCCCCGTTATTTGAGCTCTACGGTAGCCGTCAACGACCGTGACAGCAGAGCATCCGGCTTATCGGCGATGTCACTGTTCGCCGGTGCCTGTGAAGAAAAATTCCCGGAATTAATGGGCATTTTGACTTTAACTGAAGAAGAAATTAAAACAGACAAAAAAGGGGAAGAATGATGAAATCCAATCGCAGGTTCACGCTTATAGAATTGCTCATAACGATCATGATCATCGCAATACTGGCGGCCGTTCTGCTGCCGGCATTGAATAAGGCTCGGGAAAAAGCCCATGGAACTTCCTGTATCAACAACCTGAAACAACTGGGACTTGCCACACAGCAGTATATTTCCGAATCCGACGATTTTATCTGGGGATACCAGAATGCGATGGTCGCCACAGACAACAAAATGAGAAGCTGGGGGTATCATGACGGGAAAAATACAAAAAGCCGTCTGGCGGAACTGGCGGGCGGAAACAGAAAGACTCTGACTTGCCCATCGTGGAAAAAGGAACCGGATAACGACTCAAAAAATGGTTATCTTGCCAATCAGGGGCCCAGCTGGCAAACGGATGGTTCGGGGAATATCACCAAGCGCGCATTGAAAATTCAGCAAATCCGCCAACAATCGGAAGTCGTACTTCTTCTGGACGGTTTTTCTCATTACAGCACGCAGCTCTGCGATGATTCCCTGTGCAATCCAGCCGATCCCAGGTGCCGGATTGACTATCGGCATACGAACAGAGCAAATCTGCTCATGGTCGGCGGCAATGCGCGGAGTTCCAAACGCATTCGCCCGAAATCGGATACAAGCAACACGGATCCGGCTCATCTCGTCGCAAATTACGAATAATTTTTGCGAAGGATAAAATCGTCCGGCGTTTGCACACCCGCAGCAGTTCCACCTCGGCGCGTTGTTGCTCCGGCGACTCAAGGAGTTGCCGGAACAACAACGTCAGGAATACAGTTTCAACCCGGTGCAGCCAGCCCGTTTCATCCATGCCGGATTTCCGTTTTCCGGAAAAATCCGAACATTTTCATATTTTTTTTCCTTTTCCGCTTTATTAAAAGAAAAGGTATGCTATATTCATAAGTTGAATATGATTTCAGGAACAGGAGAATTAGAATCATCATGAAAACAGAAAAGAGCAAAGCGCAACTTGATTTCATCTGTGCGGAGCCCGATTGCGACGCAGTAGTGAAATTCGATCTTACGGATATCGCAAAAGACGATTTCCAGACCCTCTGCCCGAAATGTCATAAACCGTATCAGTTCAATGCGGAACTCCGTGAAAAACTGATGAAACTGCATCATCTGGTCCTCGCTCTCCGGCAGGCGGAATCCATTCTCGGTGATTGCAACGTCGCCGTCGCCGTACCCGGCGGCGAAGTCAAAATCCCGTACGCTCTGCTTCTCACCAGACTCAATACCATGATCACGTTGAACGTCGGTGACAAAACCGTCGATTTCCATCTCCGTATTGAACCCACCTCCACCGATACATTCAGATGAAAGGATTTCCGATACAAATGGCTATGACTCAGGATCAAATCGTTCAGGAGCTTCAGGACGCGGGAGCTCTCCTCACCGGACATTTCAAACTCCGCAGCGGGAAGCACAGCAACCGCTTTTTCCAGTGCGCGCTGGTCTTCGTCGATCCCGCACGCGGAGAACGCCTCTGCACCGAACTCGCACGCCGGGTAACGGAACAGGGCATTCAGGCGGATACCGTCATCTCCCCCGCGGTCGGCGGTCTCTTCGTCGGTCAGGAAGTCGCACGGGCACTCAAGCTCAAATCCATTTTCGCGGATAAAGTCAACGACGAACTCGTTCTCAAACGCGGATTTTCCATCAAACCCGGCGAACGCGTGATCATCGCGGAAGACGTCGTAACCGAAGGCGGACGCGTCAAACAGATCATCGAACTGGTAAAAAAACTCGGCGGAATTCCCGTTGCCGTCACGATCATCACCGACCGCAGCGGCGGAAAAGCCGATTTCGGCGTTCCCCTGTTCAGCCTCCTTCAGCTTAATCTCCCCACCTGGCTCCCGGAAGAGTGCCCGCTCTGCAAAGACAACGCTCCGCTCACAACACCCGGTTCCGGCGCGGGTTCCAAAGCCTAAGAAAGACCGTATTTTATGCTCACCAGTATTCTGAAAGCGATCTTCGGAAGCAAATCCGCGCGCGATGCCAAGCGGATGGCTCCCCTGGTCAAACGCATCAACGAACTCGAAGTCTCTTATCAGAGTCTCTCCGAGGAACAGCTCAAGGCGAAAACACAGGAATTCAAGGACCGTCTTGCCAAAGGCGAAACCCTCGACGATATTCTCTGCGAAGCCTTCGCAACCGTCAAAAATGCCTGCCGCCGGCTCTGCGGCACAACCGCCGTCGTCTGCGACCACGAACTCACATGGGACATGGTCCCGTTTGACGTTCAGCTGATCGGCGGTATCGCGCTTCATAAAAAGAAAATCGCGGAAATGGCAACCGGTGAAGGAAAAACCCTTGTCGCCACCATGCCGCTCTACCTCAACGCGCTGACCGGGAAAAACTGTCAGCTCGTTACGGTCAACGACTACCTCGCCCGCCGCGACTCCGAGTGGATGGGACTCGTCTTCAAATATCTCGGCCTCACAGTCGGCTGCATTCAAAACGAGATGAACCCCGAAGAGCGCCGCGCGCAATATGCCTGCGACATCACCTACGGAACCAACAGCGAATTCGGTTTCGACTATCTCCGCGACATGGGCATGGCTTCCAGCAAAGAACAGCTCGTACAGCGCGACCATTATTTCGCGATCATCGACGAAGTCGACTCCATTCTGATCGACGAAGCGAGAACGCCGCTCATCATCTCCGGTCCCGTCGCGAACTCCTCTCATCAGTTCGACGTGCTCCGCCCTGCGATCGCGGATCTCTACAACCGCCAGAATCTTCTCTGCTCCCGTCTCGTTCAGGAAGCAAAGTCGGTCCTCGACCGGGAAAACGCAGATGCCGATCAGCAGGAAGAAGCCATCACGAAACTGCTTCAAGTCAAGATGGGTATGCCTCAGCACAAAAAGCTGATGCACGTTCTCGAAGATCCCGAAATCCTCAAGCGTGTGGAAAAAGCGGAACTCATGGCCCGAAGCGAACAGAACCGCGGGCTTCTTCAGGAGATCCAGAGCGAGCTCTTCTTCTCCATGGAAGAACGCAATCACGAAGCCGACCTCACGGAAAAAGGCCGCGTGCTGATCTCCGGCAACGATCCCAACGCATTCGTGCTCCCGGACCTGCTGGAATCCCTGCACGACATTGATGCGGACGCCTCGCTTTCCGAAGCCGACAAGATCAAGAAAAAACAGGATTTTCAGGAACAGTTCGCCCTCAAGAGCGAAAAACTCCACGACATTTCCCAGCTCCTCCGCGCCTACTGCCTCTATGAAAAGGATGTGCATTATGTGGTGCAGGAAGGCAAAGTTCTCATCGTCGACGAGCACACCGGACGAATCCTGCCCGGACGACGCTTCAGCGAAGGGCTCCACCAGGCGCTCGAAGCAAAGGAAAACGTCTCCATTGAGGAAGAGACGCAGACGTTTGCCACGATCACGATTCAGAACTACTTCCGTCTCTATGAAAAACTCGCCGGCATGACCGGTACGGCGGAAACGGAAGCCAGCGAATTCCATCAGATCTATAAACTGGACGTCATGGTCATTCCGACCAACCGTCCCTGCCGCCGTGTGGATTACAACGACTGCGTTTACAAAACCAAGCGCGAAAAGTTCAACGCCATCCTCAAGGAAGTGGAAGAGCGTTATAAGAAAGGACAGCCGGTCCTGCTCGGAACGATCTCTGTGGAAGACTCCGAAGTGCTCAGCCGCATGCTCAAAATGCGCAACATCCCGCACAACGTCCTCAATGCCAAAAATCATGCCCGCGAATCGGAAATCGTGGCGCGCGCCGGTGAGAAATTCGCCGTCACGGTCGCGACCAACATGGCGGGCCGCGGAACCGACATCAAACTCGGCGACGGCGTTGCCGAACTCGGCGGTCTTTATGTGATCGGCAGTTCCCGCCACGACTCCCGCCGTATCGACCGTCAGCTGCGCGGACGAAGCGCACGCCAGGGCGACCCCGGCGCCTCCCGCTTCTATGTTTCTCTGGAAGACAATCTGATGCGTATTTTCGGTTCCGACCGCATCGTGAAGATCATGGAACGGTTCGGGCTCGAAGAAGGCGAAGAGCTCCAGCACCCGTGGCTGAACAAATCCATCGAAACAGCACAGCGCCGGGTGGAACAGCACTACTTCTCCATCCGTAAACGCACGTTGGAATACGACGATGTTATGAACAAGCAGCGCGAAGTCATCTACGGAATCCGCAAGGAAATCCTGCTCAACGACTCCTCGCGCGACTTCATTTTCGATACCGTGGACGCCGAAGTCGAACGCCGCATTCAAGTGGCGGTCAGCCTCTGCGATTCCGAATCGAAAGAGACCATCAACCGCGACAATCTGCTCGGCTGGCTCAACACCACGTTCCCGATCGGTTTCACCGATGAAATCTTCTCGTTCAAAGAAGACGGAACGCCCGATACCGCCGCAATTCAGAAAGCGATCGTTGACCGCATCACGGAAATGTACAAGCTCAAAGAGACCTATGAGGATCCCGAAGGCTTGAAGTGGCTTGAACGTCACATCATCCTTGACGCCATCGACCGTCTCTGGCAGGAACACCTGCGTGCAATGGATCACCTGCGCTCCAGCATCGGCCTCCGCGCCTATGCTCAGAAGGATCCGCTGATCGAATACAAGCAGGAAGCATTCAAGATGTTCGATGAGCTGATTCAGGCGATTGATCAGGAAATCCTCGTGAACATGTTCCGCTCCGCGACGAGCCTTGCCGCATTCGAACAGCTGTTTGCCAATATCCCGCAGCAGTTCATTGCCGGCGGCGAACTGCCGATGGAAGATGTTTCCGCGAACCCCGACAATCCGGAGCAGGATCAGGAGGTTCCCGACATTCAGATCTCGTTCCGCCGCGACACGCCGAAAGTCGGTCGCAACGAGCCCTGCCCCTGCGGCTCCGGCAAAAAATATAAAAACTGCTGCGGCAAATAATTCCGCGGCAAAATAAAGAAAACCCCCGCTTTTCCTGAATACGGGAAAGCGGGGGTTTTTATTCAAACCGTTGAATCTGTTACGGACGGAACCGTTTCAGACGCAGAGCGTTCAGTACAACGGAAACCGAACTGAACGCCATTGCAGCCGCTCCGACCACCGGACTCAAACGCGGTCCGCCGAATGCGAAAAACACGCCGGCGGCAAGCGGAATACAGATCACATTGTACAGAAACGCCCAGCAGAGATTCTCTTTGATTACGCGCATCGTCATACGGCTCAGCGCAATCGCGGCGGGAACCTCGCTCAGACCGCTGCGCATCAGGACCATATCGGCAGATTCCATCGCGACATCCGTACCGGAACCGATTGCGATCCCGATATCCGCCTGCGCCAATGCCGGAGCATCGTTGATCCCGTCTCCGACCATTGCGACTTTCCGGCCGCCCGACTGGAGTTCCTTGACGATCTCCGCTTTGTCCGCAGGCAGCAGCTCCGCACGGACTTCATCAATTCCGAGTTCGGAAGCGATCGCGTTTGCCGTCGCGGCATTATCCCCGGTCAGCATGACCGTGCGCAATCCCATCTCATGCAGCCGCCGGATCGCCTGCGCCGAGTCCGGTTTCACCGTGTCGGCGATTTCAATCACGCCCAGCAGAACCCCGTCGGCGGCGACATACACCAGAGAATTGGCTTTTGCTCCATCCGGATTGACGGCGGCGGTCTCAATGGCATTTTCCTCCATCAGAGCACGCTTTCCGATCAGAACCCGGCGTCCTTCCGCAATACAGGCGACCCCGTAACCGGCAAGAGCTTTGAAGTCCGAAACAGGAACCGGCGCAATTTGCCGGCGCTCCGCTTCCCGGAGAATCGCACGGGCAAGCGGATGCTCGGAATTCTGTTCCGCAGACGCCGCAAAACGGAGCAGCTCCACCGAATCCTTTCCTTCTCCGGCAAGCGAGATTTCCGCAACTTCCGGCCGCCCCGTCGTAACGGTTCCCGTCTTGTCAAACACAACAGTATGGAGCTGCCCGGCTGTTTCCAACGCGGTGCCCGTCCGGATCAGAATACCGAGTTTCGCCCCCTGCCCGATCCCGGCGATCAGGGCAATCGGAGTTGCAAGGCCGAGCGCACACGGACATGCAATCACCAGAACCGCCAGAGAAAATTCCAAAGCTCCGGAAAAACCGACGCTTCCGGCAGTCAGCCATGCAAGAAACGTCAGGGCAGCGACCGCGATCACGCCCCAGACGAAATAACCGGAAATCAGATCGGCAAGCCGGGCGATCGGCGGGCGCGTCCCCTGCGCCTCCCGGATCAGCGCAATGATACGGGCAAGCGCGGTGTTTTCCCCGACCTGTTCAGCCCGGAACAGAAACGCGCCGTCCCGGTTGATCGAACCGCCCGTTACCCGTGCGCCGATACCCTTGTCGACCGGAATGGACTCCCCGGTCAGCATGGATTCATCAACCGACGCACCGCCATCAACGATCACACCGTCCACCGGGATCTTCTCGCCGGGACGGACCCGGATCAGGTCGCCGGCTTTCAGCGCCGCAACCGCGACTTTCGTCTCCCTCCCGTCGACAACCAGCGTGGCATTCGGAGGCGTCAGGTTCATCAGCTCCCGGATTGCCCCGGATGCCCGTCTGCGCGACCGTGCTTCCAGATACTTGCCCAGCATGATCAGCGCCACGATCATTCCCGCCGTATCAAAATACAGATGCGCCGTCTCGCCGCGCGCCATCAGGAACAGGCTGTATACAATAGCGGCGGACGTGCAAAGCGCAATCAGGGAATCCATATTCGGTGCAAGCCGGAACAGCGTTTTGAATCCGGATGTGTAAAAACGGATCCCGGCGGCAACGATCGGAACGGTCAGAAACAGCTGAATCCACGCATTGACATTGTCGCTGACGGAAAAATATGGCAGTCCGAACATATGGTGCATTGCCGCATAAAACAGCAGAATGGAAAAGACAAGCGCAGTCATAAACCGGTGAAAATACGCCGAGCCCTGTTCCTCATCCTCGACTTCCCGCCCCTGATTCTCCTTTGTCACGAGTTCCGCCTTGAACCCGATCTTCCGGACCGCCGCGGCAATCTCCTCGACAGAGACCGCTTTCGGGTCCCGCTCCAGCGCCATCGTCTTTGACGCAATGGAGACATAAACATTGGAAACTCCCTGCAGTTTTTTTACCGCGCGTTCCACATTGGCGGCACATCCGGCACAGTGCATTCCCGTAATATTGAACAGTTCTTTTTTCATCATGACCTCCCCCGCAGTTTGCAGTTGTTTTCTGCTCCAATATACAACCGGACTCCGGAAAAATCCACTGCGGAGGAGCTATTTTTTTAGCGTCACCTAACTTTTATTGCATCGTCTCCGTACAAATCCACCCCATTATTTCCGGATCAGCTCATACGCAAACACCCCGGCGGAATTGTCCAGACGGAATATCAGATTTCCATTTTCATGCCGCACCGGAACCTCTCCAGTCCGTTTTCCGGAAAGGTCAAGCGCATAGAGCGTCACGTTCCCATTCACGCCGCGCAGGGTCACGTCCGCAGTGGAACGGCGCACGAGAAGCGGGAGTTTTCCGAAATACTCCACCGTGTGACGCTCCTGTGTGGAAAAACGGAGTCCGCTGTTGAGACAGTCCGTCAGGTGAAGAATCAGCATCCGTCCGCTTTCCGCCAGCGGAGTTTTGTCACAGGAAGCAATCAGCAGAGCGGAAAACACATTGCCGATCTTCACAGAAGCGCGTTTTCCATGCAGCTCCGTTCCGGCAGGTCCGACAAACCCCTCGCTGCGCGGAGTGACAACCTGGAATGTCCGCCGTTTTGTCTGCATCCGGATCTCTCCGGTCGAACTGCAGCGCATACCGTCGGCAGCCAGTTCCGCCGATGAAATCAACCCTTTCTTCCGCAGACTGTTCAAAGACTCTTTTTCCGGAATGACCGTAACCGACTTGTCCGATCCGTCCAGAACATAACCGGTCTGCGCGATCAGCCCCAGTTCGCGGAAAGAATCGGGAATATCAAACCGGTCCTGATCCGTATCGGGAATCCGGCAGGCGAACCGCTTTCCGGAAACCGACGCATCTCCGCGCAGGAAAAACAGTGCTCCGGCCAAATCCGTCAAACGCGCAACCGGGTCATTGCTCAGTTCAAAGCCGATGATGTGGGCAGGCTTCACGCTGCGGAGGGGATTGGAAGCGTAATCGAACCGGCAAAGCATGGAATAGTTCTGAAGCGCCGAATACGCTCCGACCAAGAAACCGCCTTCCGCACGGTAAGCATTCGGAAACACATAATTCCATTCGGTCACGGCAAAGGGCCGCCCGAATGCACGGTACGGAAACAGTGCGGAAAATCCGCCGAACGCCCCCAGAGCGTCCTCCGGACTGGCAGTGCGCGGTATGTTTCCCGAAACCGGGTGCGCCCAGTAATAATGGATGTCAACATAATCCAGCAAACGGCGGTCCCGTGCAGTGGATACATCCATAATATAGTTCAGATCGGTCAGCGGAACTTTCAGTCCCATCGCCCGCAGTTTTCCGGAGTATCTCGCATACGCATTCCGGTAGACCTCGTGATAAAACTCCGAACGGCTCCGGCCGGGGTTTTTCTTCTGCCAGCCGCGGAACGCGGCGTCATAAATATCACGGACATATTTCGCCCGGAGATTGTTGGAAAGCGTCCCTTCGTTGATAATACTTACCGTTGCAAGTGCGGGATCCTCCGTCCAGCGCAGCCCCGTATACGGATTTACGCGGGTCAACAGATTTTCCGAATACTGTTCCAGATTCCGCATGACCTCTTCGTCGATCAGAGCAAGGGCCTTGAACTCCCGTCCGGAAACCGCTTTATCCGGGAAACGCCGGATCTCCCCCTTTTTCAGCTTGCGCGACATATACAGGTCAACACTGACATAAAGTCCGTGTCTCCTGCAGGAAGCGAGGAAATAATCCAGACGGTCCACTTTCTCAGGATCAAGTGTCACGGTCTCCGCAGCTCCCTCCTTCGCCAGATAAGCATCGAAATGATGGAGACGGACAAGATTATAGCCGTTTGCGGCAAACCGTTTCACAATACAGTCAATCTCTTCGTTCGGAACAAAAATCGCACGGCTGGAAACATTAATGCCCCAAAAACGGACGGGTACCCCCGGACGTTTCTCAAATTCAAAATTCTCTCCAACGGCTTTCAGAAAACCGTATTTTCCGGCAGGAGCGTCCAGCAAAGCGGAAAAATCCAGAGCGGAACCCGGAATGACATCCTTTTTCAACACGACCGGGCTCCACTCCCTGCCCGCTTGAATCAGCAGCGGATAAACCGGAATCACCGGCTGAATCCGTTCCCGCGAAAGGGAAACGGCAAGCGGAGTTCCTTTCCCTCCGAACCGGATACTGCGCAACGGTTTATCCGCAATACGATACGCAAAACAGACCAGAGTATCTTTTTTCTCTGCGCCGACCGGATATTTGCCCAGCAGTTCCGGTTTTGCAGAAGAACCGTCCGCACAGGTGATATGAAGCGGCGACGGCACAGAGTCTGCAGACAGGATATAGCAGAAATTGCCGCGCGCATTCTTCATTTCCAGTTCTTTTCCTGTCGGCAGGGCATACTCCGCAGAGTGGAAGCGGATCCCTCCCAGCCGCCGCTCCCCGGCGTTCAACGGACTCCGCACCGGACCGGTTTCAGAAAATGAAAGCGGTGTCGAGGCATAGGGTTCATATTCCATCCGGAACGCCAGTCCGGCATGGGTCACAGCACCGCCGGACGGAGCGAAAATCAAACGCAATGAAGACCGTTTGCTGTTGAATTTCCGATTGTCCTGAAGTTGAGCTTGAAAGTTTCCGGAAATTTTCAAAACACCGCGCCTCAACGGGATTTCTATCCGGTTTTCCCGTGCAGGAATTCCGATCTGCCAACGGCCGGAAGAAACATAATACGCAGGAAACTCCAGACGGCGGCCGTTCACACGGAAACTCTGTCCCTGACCGGTGGCAAACGGAATGGAAGCCGTGACCATTATCATCTGTACATTGACAGGAACTTCAGAAGTCAAGTCCAGCTTGAATTCCGCACCGTTCCTCCCCGTCTTCCGCCGTTCTTCCAAAGCAAACGTTTCGGACTCCCGGAGCAGGAATTTTCCGCGCCGGACCGTAAAACCATCGGAAACGGATGCGCTTTCTCCGGGAAACACCACCGTCTTTGAATTCTGTTCGCTTCCGCCTTTCCAGTTCGGATATGCTGCGAACAATTTGAAATCCAGTTCCTCCACCCGGAACAGGGAATCGGGCGGAAACGAAACTTCTCCGGCACCAAGAACAATTCCGCAGAGCAGAAAAAAAGAAACAAAATATCTCATTCGTCATTCCTCCAAATCAGTTGTAAACATTCCAGACATCAGAAGCGGTTCCATCCGTTGCCCGGGACGGAAAATAGGAATTGCTCTGACGTCTCATTTCCACATGACCGTCAAAAAACACAACGTTAAACACCTTCCCTGCCATATTATGCCGGAAAGTCCGCTGCTTGTAACTGGAAGCACCGGCACCGAGATTTTTATAATCGGTGATTGTATCCTGATACCCGTTCCAGGATTCCAAGGAATCCATTGCGGCAAAACGGGAAGAGGGATTTTTGATTCGCGGCAAATGATAAGCGAGCCATTGTTCCGAATTTCCCAAAACACCTTTATCCTTGAAAGTCTGATTATTCATTGCATAGAAATAATAAGGATAACATCCGGGCAAGGCTTCCGGCGAAGAGCTCGAATTGCTCTGAAGCGCCGGATCGCTCCAATCCAAAGACGGACAGAGCATCGCTTTTGTAAATACACGGCCAGAGCCCTGTGTGCAGGTTGTCCCGTTATTTTTTGTTTTCGAGGGAGTCTTTCCGGAAAGCATCCGGACAAAATGAACGTTGCCGGTCCAGGGCTCCCACTTGCCCAGAGACGAAGGAATCCAGTAATCTTCACAGTCGTTGGCGTACATCCCGCCTGTCGTTCCGAGCTGTTTCAGATTTCCTGTACATTGAATCGCTTCCGCTTTCCGTCTTGCAGACGCCAAAGCGGGCAGAAGCATCCCCGCAAGGATCGCAATAATAGCGATTACCACTATGACTACTTGTTAAATATACAATATGGTGTATATTAAAACAAGTAGAATGAGGAGCAAGAACAATGAAAGCACTGATTTATGCACGGCAGAGCAGCGGGAAGGATGATTTTTCGGAGTCAGTAGAGGCGCAGATTGCCAACTGCAAGAAACTGGCAGCAAAAGAAAAACTTGAGGTCATTGGCATTTATAAAGACCTGAACACCAGCGGCGAGACTTATCCTGTGGGTGCGGAGGAAATTGCCCGGCTTGACAAAGCATATATGAAATGGGTTCTCAACCAAAGTTCCAAGAAGGATTTTCGGTTGGGGCTATGTCAGGTTCTGCAAAAACTTTCTGAAGTTGATTTTGTGTTGGTCAATGAATTGACCCGCCTGTACCGTCCGATCAACGGGAGCTTTCTGGAGGGGCATATCAATCAGCTTCTGAAAGAAAATGAAGTGAAGGTTCTGCAGGTCCAAGGCGGAACGATTGACCTGAGCAAATTTGACCAGCAGTTAATTACCTTGATCAAAAATCAGATTCTCTATGAGGATTTGCAGAAAAAGCGGCAGAACAGTATCAACGCTTTCCGGATCAAGAAAGACAGTGGCAGACTTTGCAGCGATGCCAAGATGCACGGGATTCGCTATCTTGGCAACGGAAAAATCGAGGTGATTCCCGAATGGGTTGAGATCATCCGTTTCATCTATGACAATATCTGCGCCTATCGTCCTTACCGTGCCATCATCCGTGATTGCAATGAACGCTGGGGGAAAGAGGTCTTTTTCTATGAAAGCTCCATTTATGCCATTGCAAAACAGCCGATTTATTGCGGCTATCAGTATAACAGCCAGGGCGAATTGATTAAAAATGTCCAGATTACCGGTCAGGAGTTCATCTCTTTCGAGCAGTGGCAGGAAGTACAGAAGATCATTTCGCACAAACGGGCCGATTATCATGTGAAAGCCAAAAAGCACTGGCTTCCATTGTCCGGTAAACTCTACTGTGGAGAATGCGGCAGCAAATTGATATGTCTATTGGAACATGGAAAAATTTACTATACCTGCAATAAACGGACGCTTGACCGCAATCATGCCAATTGCCGGAATAGTCGAATCCGTTTTGAATCGGGATTGCGTGGAGAACCGGCTCTTTATGATGCTATCTATCCGCTGCTGTCCATTGCTCTGATTGAGCGGCATAGAAAAGCAGTTGAACTCTTGAACGATAAAAATGAGTTGGCAAAGTATGATGTGGAACTGAAAAATCTGGCAATCAAAGAGGAGCAGCTTCATGAAATGTTTCTGGATGGTCTTGCCACGGAGGAGCAGTTGCGTAATCTGCTGACCCGAAACAAAGTAAGGCGTTGCGAATTACTGAAAAAAGTAACTCTTTTGAAAAGCAGCAACCTGAATGATGAGACTCTGCAAGATTTGGAAAAGAATGTTCTTGCAGATCAGTTCAATGATCTTGCGAACAAGAATCTCCCGCAAGGCATCTATGAAAGGTTGTTGAATGACGCTCAAATTACCGCAACGAGTTATGCTGACCGGGTGGAGTTCAATACTCTCTACGGGAATGTGACTTTACCGCGTACCCGTTCCACAAACCGCCTCTGGATGCCAAAATGGGAAATGTCTTTGCTCAATAAAGGAACGAAGAAGTGTGTCATAGATAAAAATACACAAATTACTGTGACCTATTTTACTGGAACCCAAGCGGAACTGGCGGACTTTGGCAGCTTGCGCATTGTCAGCCAATAGAAGCCGGAAAAAACTTTCCCGGATCGACAGACCGGGAAAGTTTTTTTCATAAGTAAACTATCGTGATGCAAGTATACGCGGTATCGGTTTCGCTCAACGAGCGACCAGTGTTTTGGCGCTGAACCTTGACAGGCTCACTCCTGAACGTTCTTTGAGCGATTGTAAGCACCGGGGGGGGCCTCCCACGATTAATGCTCGAAATCCATTAAGATCTGTAAAGAGTTAACAAATGAACGGAAACATCGTGGTACAATGTGAAATGAACACCGGATGAATTATATTTGACCAGGTGTTGTTGATATCTACAAACCCATCGGAAATAGTAAAGAGTAACTTCAGGTAGATTCATTCGACCTAGCAATATCAGAACACCATTTTTTCTCTTGCAATCGGAAAACTGTTGAATATCCGATCCATGAAAATACAGACAGACGTTTGTGATTTTTGCTTATTACGTGTGTTTTATGGCGATCAACTAAATAACAGTTGTATTTTATTTTTCTAGGACTATATTACCCATGGAAGTGCCAATACCAGCAGTATTTATAATACCTAGAAATTCAAAAAGATAGGATTCTTTTGGGATCATGGGAAATTATTAGAAAGGGTAGTAACTGTCTCTTATACACATATGACGCTGCCGACGACTTAATAGGTGTAGATCTCG
>URKJ01000020.1 GCA_900548385.1 uncultured bacterium
GCTTCATTATGAATAATGCTTTTTATCATCGTTTCTATAATAGGCCAAAGTAAAGGAACCGGATCCGGATCCGGTTTTCGCCTTCGGACAGCGGGATTTTCCATCCGTTCTCCTGTTTTTGCAGAGTGATGGACTTGCCGTTGCCGGTCGCCTTGACCGGGGATTTTTCCGCCGAGAGAACCAGCAGAGAATCCGGTCCCGCAACGGCGGAAAGGGTCAGGGAACGTTCCGCCGGATCGTACCAGGCGGACCGGATGTTCAGTTCACGCCAGTTGCGGAAAGAGATCCGGTGTTCCATGTTCCACAAAACCATGCCGAGCTGAACCGGCACCCGGATTCCCGGCCAGTCGGAAGTGCGCGGATGATTGGCGATGCACTTTCCGGTCTGTTCCGCAAGAGGAAATTCCTCTGCCGCGAATACCGCCATAACGGGAATGTAATCGGAGCGGATTCCTTTCGGTTGACGGAGGAGCAGCGGTGCCGCACGGAGGCGCAGGTGGTTTTTCACCTCGTCCAGACCATAGCGTTGATAGAGCTGGATCAACTGTCCCGGAAATCCCTGTGAATAATCGAACAGGTCATTGGCGGCGAAGAAGTTCCCGTTTGAGTTCGGAAAGCGCATGATCTTTGCGCCGTCTTCGCCGAATCCGGTGATCTGATAATCGGTTTTGCCGGAGAATTCGGGCCGGATCGTCTCAAAATACTTGTGGAAACAGAGTCGTGCGATCGTGGGGACCGCTTTTTTTGCGGCGCGGTACAGAGCCTGTTCCATTTCCGCCGTGTCGTCGTTAAGTTCCGCAAGGCGGGCATAGGCGAGCATTCCGGAATATTCGCCGTTGAGCATGTCGACCCATGCGCCGACTCCGGTTTCCCGGCAGCTGCCCGACTGGAACACATAGTCGTCGATATAGTTCTGATACCGCATGGCATACCGGAAATAGTTCCAGTTGAGCCGCACCATATCCGCCTGACCGAATCCGTCGGCAAGCTGACGGCCGATCCAGACTGCGACCGTGCAGGCTTCGTTGGAATCGCCGTAGATCACCGTCGAACCCATTTCGCCGGAATAAGCGGCGGAGTTCGGATAAAAGCTGTTGAAAAGAATCGGATAGTGCAGACGGGAGAACGGTTCTTCCCGGTGGCGGGCGAAGTTCTTGTACTGATACAGTTCGAGCGGTTCCATGAAACGCCGTCTTGTCCGTTCCTCAAGGAGTTTCCGGTTGGAGTCGTTGAGGAAGAAAGCGCCCTGAAGCGCGGAACAGATACCGAAGTTCCAGGCGAATGGGTCGATGTTCTGCAACGGAGAACGGACTCCGGCAGGCTTGGCGGGGGTCCATGCGTTGACGGAGACGCGCCCGCCGCAGGACCAGCGGACTCCACCGGCGAAGTTGTAATCCTGCGCCGCGTTGATCTCCTTGTGACGGACTCCGACGGGCATCAGATCGTCATCCGGGGGAAGCGGAAGCGAGTAACGGATTGCCGCTTTGCCGAAAACGCCGACCAACGGTCCGTGATAAGTCGGAATACCGAAATCCGTCAGCGGTTCCGCCGGAGAGACGATCCGCTTTTCCTGCGCCATGAATCCGCTCAGGGCGGGAAGAAACGCATAGTCGCGGACCGGAGTGTTCCAGTCGTCGCGAGTCCGCTCAAAACGGAAAACGTTGATGATGTCGATCTGCCGTTTTGCCCGGTTGATCGAAAAGATTTCCTCACAGGCGACCGGGAAGTTCAGTGCAAAGTTCAGCGACTGCCGGATCTGTTTTTGCGCGGTTGCGGGCAGTTGTTCCGTCCATTTGCGGCACTGCATTTCCCGGACGCCCCACGGCCATCCGGCGGCAAGTTCTCCGATCGCTTTTCCGCACCGGATGCCGATCCCCTCCACAATGCCGTTGCGTTTCCGGACGCTCAGTTTTTCCGGCTGGGCGGAGAATACCAGCAGGAGCGGACGGCTGTTTTCCGGCCGGAACAACAGCAGCCAGGGCGCACTCCACGCCCCGTTGACCGCTTTTTCATAGAAAACACCGCCGTTCAGCGGAACGACATGTATCCCGTCCGCACTTTGATAAGCGGCGAATTCTGCAATATTTTCCAGATTCAGGAACAGCGTTTTCTGCGGAAAGCGGTAGCGGATAAACGGCGTCAGCAGGGACAGCGCCATTTCCCGGACTCCGTTTTTCCCTTTAAGCTGATAGCTCTTTCCGGTCCAGTCGATCCGGCTGACGGAGAGTTCTTCTTTCACTCCGCCGTCGCTGATGTGGAGAACCGGGCGCGAATTGATTTTGGCGTTACCGCGCAGGTTCCGTACACGGAGAGTGAAACGGTTTTCTTTTCCCCACCGGATGCGGTCCGCCGGGATCCGGTAACGGCGCGGGACCATCCAGTGATACGGGGTGTCTTCGCCGGTTTTTCCGGCGGGGTGTCCGTTGAACAGAAACTCGTCCGTGTCATCAATGCCGTCTTTCACTTCAAATACGAGGGTTTTGCCTTTCCAACCGTTTTCCATCAGCAGGGAGGTTTCATACTGGACAGTACCGACGCCGGACCATGATTCGCAAGGATCGGCGTTGACATGGCGGGTGTTCGGGAAAACAATGCTGCCCTCTATTGCTTTCCGGCTCCAGCCGGAGAACGGGATTGCCGCAGTGCCGTCCGTCGCAAAGCTGTAACGCTGTGCGTCATTGGAGACGCTCAAATCCTTGCCGACGGAATCGGCAAGCAGAGGTTCTCCGATCAGCCAGCCGAATCTGCCGACGTTATCGGCGGACGCTCCAAGGCGCCAGTTGCCGGCTTCCCCGGAGGAGAGTCCGGCTGTTTTGGCCGCGGCTGTCACACGTTTGCGCTCCGTTTCCGCGGCTTGCTTCCGTACAGCCTGTTCCCGGACGGCGAGCGCTGCGGTGTGCGGTTTGGAATCGCGGGCGATCGCATGAAGCAGAAAACGGTCATAGAAAACCGAATCGGAAGCATCCAGTTTTCCGCCGATTCCCGTATTGAAATGCAGGATATTCCCCTGTTCCGTCAGAAACGGGTTTCCGTCGTCGAATGTCAGCAGAACAGCGGCGCCGTTTTTCTGTTCCGCCCGGTGATAGACAGCCGGGGCGGCTGTGGTCAGCTTCAGATTTTGCAGAAGCGGATGATCCTTTTTCCGGATCGTGAGTTTGCGGCGTTCCGGGAGCCCCTGATACGCAACGGCCGAGAGTTTCACCGGAAGGAGCGCGGCGATTTCCGGATCGGCGGGGACACCGTATACGATCAGCGGAATTCCCGCTTTCGCTTTCCGCGCGATTGTTTCCGCCTGTCCGCCTTTACCGGCGCGCGAATAGACGATGACGTCCGCCGATTCCGGGGACTCCGCATCATGGATCAGCCCGTCCGCATGTTCCAGCAGAAGATGACGGAAGCTCCATGCCGGGACGGGATCCTGAAAAGCCCCATGTGAAACGCGGCTCTGCACCTTTGTGGAGCGATCGTCGTTATCGAATTCAAACCAGACCCGGATCGGTTTTTCCATCCGGCTGAGCGGCTGTTTTTCCGGGACGGGATATGGCACGATGGTGAAATCCGTTCCGGCTCCGGAGATTTCATCGGCATGAACGATCCGCACGTCCTGCACGTCGATTTCCGCTGTGCTGTTCCGGGGATTGCGGTCCGAATTCAGCACGAATTTGAGCTGGCGGAACAGGTAGGAACCGTCACCGAGCTTGAAATCGGTGTCCAGTCCGAAAATGTACGTTTTGAATTCATCATTCCGGACCTGGACCGAGGGGCTTTTGGTGCTTTTCCATTCCTTTCCCTGTCCGTACAGGAGAGTGACGCTTACAAATGCGTTGCCGTTGGATTTTTTCCCGCGCAGACGGAATACCAGCTTCTGCTGGGCCGCCGCATTCAGCTTGAAGTTGGCAAGTGCGATTGCGTGATTGCGTTTTTCCGTATTTTTCAAGGTCATTTTGAATCCGTTTCCGGGAGTTGCCGTAACGGTTCCTTCGCCGTAATTGCCGTTTTTCAGAAGGGTGAAGTGAAGCTGCGGCATTTCCGCTTGAATTCCAAATGTTGTTGCCAGAGCTGTGGCAAGCAGAGTCGTTTTTTTCATGTTTTTCCCCGATTGGTTTATTGGGTTAAAGTTTCCAGCGTTCGGCACTGGTATCAGCTAGTACAGTTGTGTTATTGTTGTAGTAAATTTTCCAGATGTAGAGATTCGGCGCCGCTGCGGTTGTTTTCGGCACATACTGGATATGTCCGTCCACGAATGAAACATTTCTTCCCGCTCCGTTCATGTGGCGGTTGGCATTGATATTTCTTGTACTGTTCAAGTCTGTTGTAGGAACATAACCGTCATAATTGGGTGTGACAGTGGTATCGTACAGCATTGCTGTGATGGAAGGCTGTTTGCATAGGGCTCTGCGTACCCAGATATTCCAAATGACCGCATATCTGTTCATTCCGTAATGAGTCATTGTTCCGTTTGCCGTCTGAGCTCCCTTTGCGCTTGGGCACGCCCATATTCCACGGGGTGCGTTTGGATTCACTGTTGCATGATATTCCGCCGGCTTCTGAACGAGTCCGGAATCTGCCAACAGAGAGTACCAGTATTTATTGCCTGCGCCGTTTGCCCAGCTTGTCGGAATATAATCGTTCCAACTGTCCGCATATTGCAGATTGTACAATGTCAGCGATTTCAAATTGGATTGACATGCACTCAAATGCGCTTTTTCCCGTGCGGCATTCAGTGCCGGAAGCAGCATTCCTGCTAGAATTGCTATGATAGAAATTACTACAAGGAGTTCTATAAGGGTGAACTCATTTTGATTCCGTTTGTTTTTTCTGTACATGGTTTATCTCCTTTTTTTTTGTTGTTTGATTGCTTCTGTGAGTGTCCGGTTCCGTTTGTTTTATTCCAGAATCAGTTCGGTAACGGTATGAGGAACGCCGCCGTGCGGACGATACTGGACAAGCCATCCGTTTGACCCGTTCGGATCGGGATCGAAACATGCCGTCCCGAACATCGGACCGCATGAGGTTCTGCGGACGATTTTTACAGAGACGGTTTGTCCGGCGAACCGCTCAGGAATTCGCCAGGCAAAGGGGGCCCATGCGCGTTCGCCGAGGCTTTCCCCGTTGAAAAACAGTTCCGTATCAAGACCGTCGGTTTCCATGCGCAGAAGCTGTATATCGACTGGAAGTTCCACCGTTCCGGTTTGAATCAGTTCGCCGATGTACTCTTCGAGTCCGGCCCCGTCTTCTGCGTATTTCGAGAGTTCGCTTCCGGAAGCCGCGAAGGGGCCCGTGAGAAATGCCGCGGGCAGATAGGGATAATCCGGAACGTTTGAGGTCAGTTCGAAAACATGTTCTCCGGCGGAGAGATCGAACGCTTCTGTTTCCCGGCAGAGTTCCCGGCATCCCTGCGGAAGAGAGGTGCACTCTTTTTCCGCTGTTACGGGAGTTCCATCCATGCGGAGTTCCGCCCGTCCACCGTAGGAACGGAGGGCAAGTGTCAGCCCGGAGAGGGATTCTTTCAGGGTGAGGCGGCAGAGACCGTTTTCAAAAGACAGACGTTTCAGGTTCGGCCGATCCATTTTCACTTTCCATCCGGGGAATGAACGGGTGCCGTCGGCTTCCAGCGGGAACGGGATCTTTTGCCCATTGCGGTGGAGGATGAGTGATCTTTTTTCCGCTGATTCGGCGAGATTTACAAGTTCCGTGGAACCGTCCGCATAATTCCGCAGGAATATGTCTTTTACAGGGGTGCCGTTCTGTTCTGTGACAAAGACCCGGAGGGGTGCTGTTTTTTCCAGATCGTGTATGAACTGTTCCACCCGGTCCCAGGATTTCCGGGAGTTTTCTTCGACGAGCTTGCTGCGTTCCAGACGGAGGACGAACGGAGCTGTTCCCGCTTCCTCTTCTCCGATGAGTGTCCACTGTCTCTGCGCGGCGGTCAGGCGGATCAGCAGTTCATTGAGAGGGCGTTCCGTGGACGGATACCGGATCTGAATTTCCGGAAAGAATGTTTTTTTTGCGGTTTGTGCGGCGGAGAAAGCATCTTCTCCGAGGAGTTTCAGCGCATGGAACCATGGCTGGGTTCGTGAATAGGGATTGAAATACAGGCTTTTTTCCACGTTGCCGCGCATGTCGAGCTGTGCGACTGCGAGAACGTAGTGGTCGACTCCGAACATGGAGACGGTACGGATCATTTTTTTCATGCGTCCGATCGGCATATCACAGGGACCAAGCGCGAAGAGTTCTGCGAGCCCTCCGTTTCCGTTTCTGCGGATTCCGTGTTCCACCGTTCCCAGTGTGAGCCACTCGGTATCTTCCATATGGCGGCGGGTAAAGATTTCATCCATTCCGGGAAGAGAGAAGGTGTCTATGATTTCCAGAGGGCGCCCGCTGGCGCTCAAGGCTCCGGCGGGAGAACTTTCATCCATGAGGTGTCCTGTCAGGAACAATCCGTGCGCGGAGCACCAGTCGCGGATCGGCTGCATGAACGCTTTCCGGAATTGCCTGCCCAGAAGTTTCCGGACAGCAGGCTGCCAGAATGGATCGCAATGGTTCTTCAGACAGAAAACCAGATCCTGTTCAAGGTTGTTTCCCGTCAGTTCCGCGTATTCTTCTTTCAAGCCCGGATAGCAGGCAATCCGGAGACGTTCTTCGCTTGGGGTTTCACCGTGCCAGACATAGAGAAAAGAGGGTTCATCGCTGAAGATCCCTTTGATCAGAGTGCCGAAAAGTTCTCCGAACTGTTCCGCATATTTTTCATGCGTGGACCGGAGAAAGGAGCGCATCGCTTCCGGATTGAGCACATTCGGACGATTTGGATTTTTCCCTTCGCGGATCGTGTATGTCCCGTTTTGTTCCAGAACTTGAAGATAGTGCAGGGCATAATCAGGATTTTCCTTCATGATTTTTCCGTCGCACTGTCCGCTGGGCCAGTTGAATTCATCGTAGAGCCAGAAAGAGGTGAAGCCGAGTCGTTTGCCTTCCTCAAAAAAAATGCGGCAGGTGTCGAACCATTCTTCACTGAGATATTCCAGCTCGCAGCCGGAACGGGGATAGAGCAAATATTGTGTGATGCCGACTTCTTTCAAGGCGGTCAGGGTTTCCAGGATTATTTTCCGGTCGGGTTTTCCCGTTATAGCGCCCATCGGAAGCAGTGGATTCTCATTGCTTTTCTGCATGGTTTTTCTCCGTATGAAATATGCTTTTATTCCAAAGCCAATTTCAGAAAGATTGATTTTTCTGATTTACCCTTATTTGTTGTTTGATTGCTTCCATTGGAATTGAAATCTGTTTGACCCTGCGATCTCCGTTCAACAGCTCGATCATCCGCTGTACCGTTGCTTCCGCGCGTTTCCGGAATGGAAAGCGGAATTCTTCCTGCCGTTCCGGAGTGTTGCGGAGATACAGCCGGGCGAGCAGTTCCGGCGGCGGGATGCCCGTCAGGCGGATTGCATCGCTCAGCAGCGGCACATGCGGCGGATGAGAAAATACGACATCCCATTTCCTGCGGAGCAGTCCCTGCGTCAGCTTGTCACGGTCTGCCAGACCTTCGTTGTCGACAAATTCCAGATGCACATCAAGACCGGCCTTGGAGAACGGTTCCAGAATATATGGAAGATCGTTTTCCCGGTGCCATTTTCCCAGACAGTACAGAATATTGGTCTTTTTTTCCCGTGCGAGCCGCTGACCGATTTTCCGGCAGGCGGACGGCGTATCGAAATATACGGTATTGACGGCGGAAGAGTCAAGTGCATCGCAGATTACCGGCATGCCGTCGTCCGTCAGACGTTTCAGAAGCGATTCATCATAGTACAGGCGGTCAATCCAGATCAACCCGTCCGCCTGGGCGCCGCGAATCTCGTTGAACAGTTCTTCCTCCCCGGTCGAGGAAAGGGTGAGCTGGCGGAAGTAAAAACCGGCATCGGTAACGGCTTTCCCGATCGTGCTGATGCTTTCCCACGCCTGTGAATTGTGATAGAAATTACGTCCGTCCCCATGGATCAGCAGGATCAGCGGAGGCATTTTTCCGGGGATGGGCGTCATGATCTTCCGGGGATTGGTAAAGTAACCTTTTCCCTTTACAGGGATCAGATACCCCTGATCGACCAGCTCTTTCAGCGCGATGGAGACCGTGCTTCTCGCTATGTTGAAATACTTCGCGAGGTCGCGTGAAGACATGATCTGTACCGAGCGTTCGCCGGCGTGATATATCACACCGACCACATAATGCCTGATTTTCAGTGTTTCTCTCATGTCTGTTCCTGTTGTTTAAGAAATCGGACCACATCGGACCTCTTTATAAATTATACAATATTCTTTGAAATTTGTCAATCCCATAAATGAAAATAATCCGTGATTTTTTTCTCTTCCGCAGACAGTGACGGCGGAGCCGGGAAAGAAAACATTACGTTTTTTTGGTTTCAAAGTTTGTAAAATAATAAAATCTGTGGTAGTATAAGGGAAAGAGACAGTTTTTTGTATTTACTCAAACAGAAATGAGAGGAAATTTCAGATGAAACTGCTGTTGACGACGATCCTTGCGGCTGCCGGAATCATGGCATGTGCGCAGGAGGTGAATCTCGCCCGCGGGAAACAGGTTTACGCAAGTTCTGTGGAAAATCAGCGTCTCAAGCCGGAATTTGCGGTGGACGGCAGCAAGACGACCCGCTGGGCGTCCCGGCTTCGGAACGATCCGCAGTGGTTCTGTGTCGATCTCGGCGAAGTGAAAAAAGTCGGCCGCGTGGTAATTCTATGGGAACGCGCTTCCGCGCGGGATTATAAGATTCAGCTTTCCACGGATGGCAGGAAGTGGGTGGATGCCGTTTGGAAAAAAGACGGCAACGGCGGAGTGGAGACCCTCACGTTTCCGCAGCAGGATGCCCGGTTTGTCCGTTTTGCCGGACAGTTCCGCACGCAGGCGTCAAGCGGATATTCATTCTGGGAATTTCAGGTTTTTGAAAAATGATCAGATTCGTGTACGTTTCTCTCCTGTGCGGCGTGCTGTTCTGCTTTCAGTGCGGAGCGGAGGAGAACCTTGCGCTGAACCGGAGAACGGAGGCCAGTTCGATCCAATATCTTGGCGTGGATGCACACTGGGCATGTGACGGCAAGTCGCGGACCCGCTGGGCGTCCCGGTTCTCCGATCCACAATGGCTGATGGTGGATCTCGGCACGGAACGGAAAGTCGGCAGGGTGCAGATCGTATGGGAACATGCGGCGGCGAGAGAGTACCGGATTCAGCTTTCTTCCGACGGAAAGAACTGGACGGATGCGATCGTCAAGACCAATGGTTCCGGCGGGGTCGAGGTGCTGAAATTCCCTTCCCGTAATGCCCGTTATGTCCGGATGTACGGGGAATCCCGTCTGACGAAAGGCGGATATTCGATTTTTGAATTTGAGGTGTATTCCGAGTAACAGACGTTACGACCGGATAACTAAAAACCAAAATAAGGAGTAGTTAAAATGAAAAAACTGATGATCGCTGCAATGGCAGTCGCCGCAGCCGGACTTTTTGCCGCGGAAACCAATCTCGCTCTGAACAAAGCCGTCACAGCCAGTTCCTCTCAGCACAAGGGTGTGGAAGCGAAAAACGCCGTTGATGGAAAAGGCAATACCCGTTGGGGGTCCGAGTTCAAGGATGGACAGTGGATCATGGTCGATCTCGGATCCGTTCAGAAAGTTGGAAAAGTCGTGCTGAAATGGGAAACTGCGTTTGCAAAAGAGTACAAAGTTCAGCTTTCCACGGACGGCAAGACCTTTACCACAGTCGCCGATAAAAAAGATGGTAAAGGCAAAGTGGAAACGGTCACTTTTGCGGCAAAGGATGCAAAATTTGTCCGTATCCAGTGCGATAAACGTGGAACTCAGTTCGGGAATTCGCTCTGGGAACTGGAAGTTTATACGAAATAACTGTTTTCGTTCTGCCTCCGCTGTAATGCGGAGGCTTTTTTATTATGGAGGCTGTCTGTATGCTGAGCTCTCTGAATCAGGCTGTTCTGGATTGGCTGGAGCTTTACGGGGCTCCGGCTTCGGGAATATGGTATGTATACAGTTTTATCCTTGGAGCCTGTTTCGGAAGTTTCACCACAGCCTGTGTATGGCGGGTCCCGCGCGGTATTTCGATTGTCTGGCCGCCGAGTTCGTGCCCGAAGTGCGGACATAAACTAGGATTGTGGGAAAATATCCCGATTTTGGGCTGGATTTGTCTGCGCGGCAAATGCAAGGGGTGCGGAATGCCGATCTCGCCGCGTTACCTGATTATTGAACTGGTGACGGCGCTTCTCTTTACTCTGTCTTCATTTTTTGTGCTTGACCGCGGTGTACCGCTGGCGATCCTGCCCGCGTGGACGTTGATCGTGCTTTCCGTCGGCAGTACCTGCACCGATTGCGAGTTGCGGATCATTCCCGACAAATTCACCTATACGGCGATGGTGCTTGCCCTTCTGTGGAGTGTATTGGTTCCCGGCAGAATGGCTCCGTTGTATTCGCTGGCCTACACGGCGGCGGGGATCGGAGCGGTTGGCTTGTTCGGAGCGTCGGCAGTTTACGGCGGAAAACTGTTGTTCAAGCGCGATGCTCTCGGCTGGGGGGATGTCAAATACCTGATGGCTGCAGCCGGACTGACGAGTGTGCCCGGTGCGCTGTTTGCCGTGTTTGCGGGAAGTGCGTTTGCTTTGATCTGGCTGCTGTTCGACGCATGGAGGCGGGGACGTCTGCGGCGCAGATTCGCGTTCGGTCCGTTTCTTGCCGCAGGGGCGGTGACGTGGCTGTTTGCGGGAACGTTCCTTCTTGAATTTTGTCTCAAACGCTGAGAAAGATTTACAATACCCTTGACATTTACGGATTATCATGTAAATTAACGGAACTGCCGTTTCTTATGATGCGGCTCCCGAAACAACCCGAAATTAATCGTAAGGAGGAAAAAATGGCTGCAAAAGTTGATTCTGAAAAATGTGTCGGATGTGAGTCCTGCGTCGGAGCTTGCCCGGTGGAAGCGATTTCCATGAATGACGGCAAGGCTACTGTCAATGCGGATTCCTGCGTTGATTGCGGTGCCTGCGTCGGCACCTGCCCCGCGGAAGCCATCACACAGGAATAAGTTTTATTATTCCGATTTTATAAGGAATGAGTTTTCTTATTCCGAAAACCTGATTATCAGATTTTTACCGGGACTCAGCATCCCGGTTTTTTTGTTTTAAATTGCGGAAGGACCGTTTGCAGCGTTCTTCCTCTCAAAATTTATTGAGCCACGGCGATTCGCAGACATCCTTCGGGAACGGAGTGAGTCCGCCCGTGAACGAGAGTTTCAGCGCCGAGGTCGCGTTGTACGGAATGAAGTAAATACTGCCATTCGGTGCGAGCACACAGCCGCGGAATTTATTGCCGGATTCGAGTGCCGTGTCAATCGGGATTTCAACGGAACTCCCGGTATCGGGATCGACTTCAAGGATGCTGCCGGAGTTGAGCGGCGCAAAGTACAGTTTCCCGTTCGGTGCGAGACACCCGCCGACCCATTTGCCGTTGCCACTTCTGACATCCCCGTGAATCGTGACAGTTCCGGTATCGGTCGAATACGATACAAGTTTGTCGTAATAACAGGTCACGCCCCAGAGCTGTCCGTCCGACGCGAACACACTGCTCTGGAACAGTTCGCCGCTCGCGGAAATGCCGTGTTCGATCAGCTGCGTCGTCCGCGCCACGGGGTCGATTTTCAGCACATACTTGTTTTGGTAATTCGACGGAAACGCATAGATGCAGTTGTCGGGACCGAGCACGCCGCCAATCCATTTCCAACTCCAACTGATATTGAGTTCCACATTGCCGAACGTTTCGAGCGTGTCGGTCTCCGGATCAATGACGCCGATTCTGTATTCCTGACACGGAAGACAGTAAATTTTCCCGTCGGGACCGAGCACGCCGCCCGCCCACTTGCGGTCACCGCTTATTGTCGTGAATGTATATGTCGTGTCGGTTTCCGGGTCGATCACAAGAACTTTGTTGGACGTGTGCGGGATCGCGTAGATTTTTCCATTCGGCGCCAGACATCCGCCGAACCATTTGAGATTGCCCGATTCTGTCGGGATCGTCGTTGCGGTATCGGTCGCGGTGTCGATGATGAGGATTTCCGCCGCCCCGTGCGGGATGCCGTAAATCTTTCCGTTTTCCGCGAGTACGCCGCCGATCCATGTTGCCGATGAATCAAGCGAGCCGAATGTGGAAAGCTCCGTCGTGTACGTTTTCCCTTTGTTGCCCGCAACGATGGAGCGGAGCCGCGACAGAATGGAGACCGGTTCTTCTGTGAGGATTGGAATGAACAGAGAGCGTCCGCCGGGAAGTATGACATGGAATCCCTTCGTTCCGGATGGAGGCGGAGTGTCCCGCTCATTCAGTTGAAAAAACAGCTTCTGTCCGGAGGAATCAAGACAGAGCCCTTTCTGTCCGGGTTCCGGCCCTGTTGCGGGAAACGGGAGGAAAAGACTGCCGAATTTGATTCCTTTTGTGTTTGCGGTATTGTTTGTCAGATACAGCATGGTTGACTCCTTTTGTTGCTTCACCGTTGGCATGGTGTGGAGTCAACCGTCCGGGTCAGCTGGATGCGGTGATGGTGATGGTCCAGCGGAACACCGTCCCGGCGGGGAATTGCCGCGGTTTGTGAGACCATGGAACAGCCGGGGAGACGGAAAGACAGACATTTTTGCCGCCCCAGGCGCGGGAATCCATGATTGAGATTACAGCATCTTCGCCGGCAGCGACCGTGAATGTCTTGCCTTTCCCCAGAGCGAACTGAAATATCCTGCCGGAGGGGCGGAATGTCTTATCGAACGTTTTCGGGATGATCCGGAGCATTTCGTTACCGTTCTTATCGGTAATCTTCATCCCTTTTCCGGGAATGTCGGCGGGCAGGTGCAGCAGCGTGGAGAAGATACCGCTCTGCTTGGAAAGTTCCCGGTTCAGAGTCGCTTTATATTCCAGTGTGACGGTTTCCGGCGAGAATGTTTCCCGGCATTCGTAGGAGACGGCGTTCTGGAATTTTTTATTGCCCAGCGATGAGTTCGTAACGGAGATCATCGTGGAGCCTTTCCGCTGTATTTCCGCTGTTCCGGTGTAATCCCAACTTTGGAAAAAGCGGGCGTCGTGTTTCTCTTCGCCGGGATGGTAACTGCCGTTCAGCTGAATACCGGACAACAACGGAGTGCCCTTGTAGCGGAGTTGTTTTACAATGCCGTTTTTTGAAGTCTCAGCGGAAAAGCCTTCGCTTGTGTAATCCGCCGCCGAAATGGTGATCGCAATGTAGAACAGGAGAGTCGAGAAACCGGATTTCATGGATATTTCCTTTCTGTGACGGTTTTTATTGAAGTTCCGCGGTTACTCCGACAAGTCCGAGAACCGTTTCTTTTCTGCTTTCCAATGAGATAGAGGCAACGGGATCATCCGGTACGGGATTGCTCCATTCGAAAATATTCAAGCCAACGACAATATTGTCTTTTCTCGCCCGGATCCAGCCGATGGCGGCATTGGTCGCGGTATCCCGCGAAACACTCCACCAGTCGCTGATATTTTTCCCGGGGAAAAGAGGAATTTTGACCGTTTTTCCGGATTGATAGCGGATATGATACCAGCCGGCAGGTGTTGCGCTTCGTTCCTGCATCCATGCTCCGGCGTGCAGGAAATAGAGGCGGCGGATCCGTTTCCCGATCATCAGTTCCCGGCTTCGGTGAGCGAGCTTTTGCTCTGGACGTCCCGACACCATCACACAGGAACAGCCGTCATTTTTGCCGGGATCGGTAATGTCAAAGGGGATTCCGGCGAATTTCTGGCGCCCGACAGGCATTTCCGCAAGATCGTTGTCCGGTCCCTGATCGGTCCAGCCGCCCTTTCCGTCGCCGCGGACCGGGTCCGCAAATGCACGATTGGCGATCGGCTTCAGGGAGACCGGATACAGTTTTCTGCGGTTTTCCGGCGGTTTGATCTTGGGCGGGGGAAGTGCGATGAACGTTTCCGCATTGATCCGGCAGGCGTCGTCCGTCATGGTTCGCAGAATGTTACGGGTGTACATTGCCGCACCGGAATCATTCCGGAACAATCCGGTCACTTCTTTCTGGGAAAGCAGAACATCGCCCTTGCCGTAGCGGAGATGACAGGCATCCATGCCGAAATTGTCAGCCCCCCATTGGCTGGTGTCTCCGGCAAGCGTCAATGCCGCCCGTGAGAACGGCGTGATGTACGACCGGTAGACGGAACGGTCTTTCTGATTCCAGAAAAAGAACTCCGCCTGTGTCATGTTTTTCATCGCGGGATGATCGAATTTGAGTATTTCCGAAAATTGTCCCGGTCCGACCGCTGTATACCGGAGCTCCGGCAGGAACGGAATGCGCCCGTTGACCGTCTGTTCAAATACGAGAAGTCTGCCGCCATTCCGCACATATTCCCGGATCAGTCCGGCGTTGTCGGCGACAGTGGAATCCAGAGAGTTCGCGCCGATGATGAGCAGATCATACCGGTGCAGGGAACGGAACGAGTCGATCCCTTCCGCCTTGACTCCGTAAGCCGTCAGCAGTTCGTCGGTGGTGGAGGGACCGAGTCCGGCAAAAACGGCTCCGGCATCGTAAAGGGCGATTTTCTTTGCCGTTTTCAGAGGAGCGATGACCGTTTCCCTGTTTCGCAGATTCAGCGGCAGAGTGCGGGTGTTCCGCAGTTCTTTTCCCGTATAGACCTGATAAACGAGTTCCCCGTTTCCTTCTGTTTGCGGCAGACGGAATGTTACCGGAAATTCCTGTTTTGTTCCTGCTGCCATTTCCGGGGCGACAGAACAGCGGATGGAGTGCAGAGTATGCCCGTTGAGCCGCAGTGTCACCAGCATGGAGACGTCTCTGATGGGAGCGGAGCTGTTGTTGATGACCATTCCGGCTGCGGTGAATTGATCGCCGCTCCAGCGGTTCGGGTGGGGATCATTCAGGAAGCCGATCACGGGAGCGTTGATTTCCCGGACCATGCCAAAGCCTGCGTTCGGTTCAAATTTGAGCTTGTCGAACGGGTAAAGATTCCGGGGAAGATGAAAAAGGTCTCCGGTCAGATTTTCATATCCATCCCAGTCCGGCCAGAGTCTGCGCTGTGCACCGAGGATCCGATCGGTCTGGATGCCGCGCCAGAGATCGCGGTGGAAGATATAGTTCCTGAGTCCGCAGTTGCGGATCCAGTAATACGACATCATCTGTTGACCGCGCGTCATCCGGGCCGCGCCCTTCCGGGGGGAGAAAAGGGATTCGAGAACGTCCCAGTCCGGTTGACGGTCGGATTCCTGTTTCCAGACCGGATTGTAGAGTCCCGGATAGTAATGCGAGGCATAATATACGGTTTCCCCGTTGATGATCGGCAGCGGCGGATCATACAGCTTTTTCATGGCCTGGATAAATTGCCGTGCAACGGTTTCCACATACGCGAGCGGAGAACTGTTGATACTGCCGCTGTAATCATGCGGGTCAATATAATCCGTTGTGTCGGATTCGCGGAGCTCCCGGAGATTGGTGGTGTCTTTTTTGTAACGTCCGCTGGAAAGAGTGCAGGGACGGCTCTGTTTGTCGATGCTCCGGTAAACTTTGTAAGTATTGTTCAGAACGCGGCCGGTCCGGTCCTGCACGTTGCGGATTTCATTGCCGAAACTGAACGTGCAGATGGATGGGTGCGAATAGATTTCCCAAATACGTTTTTTGAGTCTTGCCACATAGTCCGGTTTAAGGGTTCCATCCTGAAAACTGGCTTCTTCCATTCCTGCAATGGCGATTTCATCCGCCCGTTTCGGATTCGGCAGCATTGTCAGCGGGTAGTCGATCTCGTCAGTGATGATGAATCCAAGTTCATCGAACAGATCATAACCGATCGGAGTGGTCCGGGCGGTGTGGAGACGCATGTGGTTGACATTGAGTTCTTTCAATCGCTGGGGATAACGGCGGAACGCATTGCCGGGATTGACGTTCATCAGATAAGCTCTGTTGCGTCCGCGCTCAATCAGCCCGGTTGTCAGACCGCGCAGCATGACGGGTATTCCGTTCAGCAGAAAGTCACCGTTTTTCACTTCAAAGGTCCGCATTCCGAACCGCTGTGCGCCGGTGATTTCTCCGCGGGCATTGCGGAGAGTCAGCATATAGAGAAACGGAGATTCGGGAGTCCATGGAACCGCATCCGGAATCGTGAGCCGGAGTGAGACACGGCGTTTGCCGTCTTCCGTATAAGGAGCGGAAAATTTGCCTTGGGCGACTTTTCTGCCCGATTTCACTTCGGAAACTTCAGCGGTCCATCCGCCGGTATCACCGGTGTCGGCGGAGCCTTCCATCAGGATCTCCGCGCGGATGGTGCGGAGATCCTTTTGCGGGTCGATCAGGATCGTCCGGCTCCACGCGGCGGGACGGAGTTCCAGCCAGACGTTTCCGAGAATCCCGATGGCGGGTCCGTTGTCACTCCATGGGGCGACTGACATTTTTCCATTGTGATAAAAGCGGACGGCAATCGTATTTTTCCCGGACCGGGCAAAGTCTGTTACATCAAACAAATCCGGAAACCAGGTTCCGGAATGCTGATTCTTCAAACCTTTGGTGAAGGTTTTCTGTCCGGCTTTTTTCCCGTTGAAATAGATTTCCGCACTTCCGGTGAGGTCGTCGAAACGCAGAATGACGCGTTCATTTTTTTTCAGAGGAGGCAGTTCAACCGTCCGGCGGAAGTAGGCAACGCCGCCCCAGTTCCGGGTTTTCCGGTCCGGTTTCGGATCCGTGAACGGCTCATGAAGATTGCCGGGAACCAGCTCACGGCTCCAGCTGGAATCGTCAAATTCCATCGCGAACCAGCGTTCCCGCTGCCCGGTGTCGTTCTGCGGATTGCCGGAAGAATTTTCGACCTTTTTCAGTTTCCACCAGCCGGAGACCGGAATGTTGCGCAGAATTCCCCGGTATACATCGCAGTGAGAAAAATCCGGCTCAAACCGTTCCGGCGGGATGTCTGCTGATAGAAGAACAGCCGAACCGGATAAAACAAGGGTGAACAGAAGTCGTTTCATTGTCATGGTTTCTTATTGCAGTTTCCAGGCGGTATTGTTGGGGAATTGTGTCAGAAGTGAATTTGCGCCTTCAAGGCCGGACATGCGTGCTTTGGCGGAGGCTGCATGACCATCTGCAAAAACGACGTTGGCGGTCTGCTCATGCCAGGGGTAGAGGCGGTTTGAGAGATCCGCCGTCCGGTATTCGATAACGCCGCGGCTGCAAATCTTGTTTCCTGTATCCGGAGCGCGCGAATCACCCAGCATCAGTTTCCCGGAAGGCGAGACAATCCGGTTCAGGCGTTGGGAAAGTCTGAAGTTGTTGTTCATTCCGTAAGAGAACTGCATCGTGTATTTGTCGTAACTGGTCTGATAATCGCGGAATGTGCCCGGTTTTGCCTGATAGACCTGTTTCGAATAATACCCGTTGTTCTTGTGGATATACGGACAGATGAGGGTTTTCCCGGACGGCAGATAGTGAAATGTCATGAGCATTTCACTCCAGAATACGACGCTGTCATTCAATTCCGGCGGCAGCTTCGATTCTCTTGCCGACAACGCAAAATCATTGAAATCGTTGGCGTACATGATGACTGCCCCGCCGTCCTGTTTCAGATTGTTCAGGCATTGCATGGTTTGCGCCTTGTTTCTTGCACTGTTCAGCGCCGGCAGAAGCATACCTGCAAGTATTGCAATAATTGCAATGACTATCAGGAGTTCTATAAGGGTGAAACTCATTCTGCCCTGTTTGGCTTCTTTTTTTCCTCTCAGATTTTTCATGCTTATTCTCCTATGTTATTATAGTTGTTCTTCCGAGAAGTTGCCCAATTTCCGCAAGCGCATTTCGAGACATTCCGGTGCATCCGCCAATTTGCTGCCATTTAGAACAGCCCGGACGCGCTGAACAGTCCGCACAGCCAGTTCCTCCATGGGGAAATCGTACAGCCAGCCGGATTGAAACGGGGCGCCGCAGAGATTGATGGAGTTCTGGACCAGCAATGTTTTATGCTCAAAGTCCACCTGTTCGGATTTGAGGAGTTCCGCCAGCTGCGGATATGGAATATAAGGATTGATGATGGCATCTGCTTCAATGCCGAGGCGGAAGATATGGCGGAGATCGTGTTCCGTGTTGGAATCCAGATTCAGGCAAAGACGCTCGTTGAGTTCGACTCCTTGGTCCGCGAATGCTTTTTTCAGTCCGTTGAAAAACTGCCGGTGCGGCGGTTCCTTGCCGATGAAGATGATGTTTTTCCGGTTGCAGCGCAACAGTTCCCGTCCGCAATGGATACCAAGTTCCTCAATGCCGAAGTAGACATCATTTTTCTGCCGGGATTCTTCTTTGGTCAATGCATCGGCACTGCAGGTTACAACCGGAAGCCCGGCAACGCGGAGACGTTCCACAACCGGCAGCAGTTTCTGAGGCGGCTGAATCCAGCACAGCGCATCAAGCGATTCTTCCCGGATCACATCAAAGACCTGATCCGGAGAGAGCGCGGAAAGGGAAAGCTGGTGGACATAGCACGGGATTCGAACCAGTTCCCGAAGAATGTCGGAGAACATTTCTCCGTAATAAATATCAATATGCACTAACAGACCGTCGCCGAGAAGGAGACCGACCAGCGGCATTTTTCTGCGGAAATCGTGTTCGAGAATATACAACGGATTGATGTAGGTGCCGAGGCCCGGTTTGGCGATCAGGTAGTTTTCGTTGATCAGTTCCTTGAGCGCTTTGCAGACGGTCGGTCTGCTGACCTTGAATTTCGCCGAGAGTTCCTGAAGTGACGGTATACGGGGATCTTCATCGGTATTGCAGGAATACGCCATGATCCGGGTCATGACATATCTGCGGATCCGCAGATATTCGGAGACGCCGAATTTCACCGATGCTTTTTCTGTTTTCTTTACCATTGTTTACCTTTCAGAAACACTGTTGATCGCTTTTATATTATACAACATTTCTTATTTTTTGTCAATACCTTTTTTGAAAAAAATATTAAAATAGCAGAAGAAAACAGAGAATTACTGAAAATGGAAAACGCGGTCGCAACGTTCCACGGAAGTTTGACGGTGGGCGACAATCAGCATGGTAATTTTGCCCTGCAGCGCGGCGAGCGCTTCCACAAATGCTGCTTCGGTTTCATTATCGAGCGCACTTGTCGCTTCGTCAAAGATCAGGAATGAGGGGGCGGGGTACAGTGCCCGTGCGATGCCGAGACGCTGACGCTGTCCGCCGGAAAGGTTGCGTCCGTTTTCGGTGAGCGGGTGATCCATTCCCCCATGCAGACGAAGCACAAATTCTTCCGCCTGGGCAATTTTAAGGCATTCCGCGACGCGCGCGCGGTCGATCTGTTCCGGCGGGATTCCGAGAGCGACGTTCTCGGCAACCGTTCCTTCCAGCAGTGTGATCGTCTGCGGAACATAGCCGATCTGTCTGCGCCAGGAGCCCAGATTTTCCCGGATGTCCCGTCCGTCCACAAGGATTTTTCCGGAGTCCGGCGGAAACAGACCGGAAATCAGGTCGCTGAGCGTTGTTTTGCCGCATCCCGTCGGTCCGGACAGTGCCAGAGAGCTGTTTTTGGGAATTTCCAGAGAGATGTTGCTCAGAACGGCTTTCTCACCGTAGGAGAACGAGAGATTTTCCACCCGGATGCCATGGTCGAATGTCAGCGGCTTTTCCGCGGATTCCTCTTCCATGCGGATTTGCCGCAGATCCTGAGAGATCAAGTCGAAATAATGCCGTTGGGAGCGGACCCGTGCGAGGTAATAATGGATTCGTGATACCGACGGCATCATCCGCAGGAGAGCCAGTCCGATAAACGAAACCTGAAGAGCGATCGACGTCGGGGCGACTTTGCAGATCAGCAGCATCACGATCGTTCCCATGCCGAGGAAGATCACACCCGCTTCGATCATGAAGCGCGGCAGCTGGGAATAGAGAAACAGCTGCCGCATCGGTTCCACTGCCGTATATTCAAGCTGTTTGCCGTTCCGGATGAAAACGTCCTGCCGCCCCGCGAGTTTGATCTCTTTCAGGGCGTTTACGGTGAACAGGATGAAGCCGGTCAGCCGGGAAGAGCTTTCGTAATCGCGTATGGCGATGCTGTGCATCAGCCGCCGCATGAACCGGTAAAGCGGCAGGGAAAACAGAGCGGCAGCCGTTGCGAGTCCCAGGGCTGTGAACGGTGCGAGAATGAAAACCGCTGTCAGGATGATCAGGATCAGAAGAGTTTCCGACGCCAGCATCATCAGGCTGTTGAACAGGTCCGGCACGATGCTCCGGGTCTGGTGCAGTTTCTCAATGCTCCGGCTTGACGATTCCCGCAGATGGAACCGGTAATCGCCGCCGATATAGTGTTTCAGCAAATCGGAGCCGAGGCGTGCCGCCAGTTGAAACGCAAACCGGATCTGCAGGCGGGTGATCAGAAACAGAAACGTGTTTTTGCAGACGAAAAACAATGCTGTGACCGTACAGAGCAGGATCAGAAGCGGAGTATACGGCAGATTGCCGGCTGCCTGTTTGAGCAGTGAGAGAATCCGGTTCTGGTCGAACAGTTCCGGGTTCAGGAAAAGGGCGATGATCGGCATGACGAGTCCGATTCCGCAAAGTTCCAGCAGATTTGCCAGAAAGACCAGTGCCGACAGACGGATCAGCCGGAATTTTTCCGATGGGGACAGCGTCGCGCGGATCTGCCGGATCAGGGAGAACATGTCAGCTTCCTTTCTCCGCCGGGTCAGCCAGCGGGTGGCGGATATAGTGTCCGGTAACGGAACTCCGGTAGCGCCCCTCGGAGTCGCGGCAGTCCGGAGCGAGGACAACTTTCCCGGCTCCTTCCGGCAGATCAATGGCGAACATCGGGAGAGCCAGCGAGGAGAGTGTGAAACGGAAATCTTCAAGGATCGCAAGTCCTTTTTCCACTCCGGTGGCAAAGTGCGAAACCCCTTCGATCGGGTCGATGTGGAACAGATAATGCGGTTTTACGCGCAGAGCCGCCAACCGTTTGAACAGCCGGCGCAGAGTCTCCGCGTCATCATTGATCTCTTTCAGAAGAACACTCTGGTTCAATACGGGGATGCCATGCGCGACCAACCGTTTCAGCGCGGTTTCCGCATCGCCGGTCAGTTCGTCGGGATGATCGAAATGCGTAACGAACCACAACCCCTCAATGTCCGCCATCTGTTCCGCGAGCCGTTCCGTGATCCGCTCCGGCTGGACAGCGGGGGCGCGGGAACAGACCCGGACCGTTTCCACGCCGCCGGATTGCCGGATCCGTTGTGCAATCGTCAGCAGCCGGTCGTCCGTCAGCACAAGCGGATCGCCGCCGCTCAGCAGGATGTCGCTGACTTCCGGATTGCGGTCCAGCCATGTGCAGACTGCGTTGAGATTTTCATCGGAGAGCGAGAAATGCGATGCGCCATCCGCCCAGAGACGTTTACGGAAACAGAAGCGACAGCGGACGAAACATTCGGAGGTCGTAAGCAGGACCGCCCGGTCCCGGTAACGGCGGATCAGATTGGGAACGGGGCTTTGTTCCAGCTCCGCCAGTCCGTCCGACGAAAGTCCTGGATTTTCCAGTTCGCGGACATCGGGCAGATACAGCTTTGCAACGGCGGAAGAACGTTCCGCCAGTGCTTTGCAGTAGGCGTTCAGTTTGACGGGATAGCGTTTCCGCACTTCCGCCGTTTGTCCGGTCGGATCTGTCATTGGTTTTCCGGATGCAGGAAGCGGAGACCATGCAAACGCACCGTCTCCGCCGCCTTATTTTTCGAAATAAAGGAAAAAGATTACTTTGTAATATTGTAAATCCAGCCCTTGTCGGCGTTCCAGACGCGGGAGACCTTGATCGCATTTTCACGTTTTTCCGTGTTGGCGGAAAGTTTTGCAAGAATGCCGTCAAGTTCATATTCCTGTGTGGAGAGATTCGCCTTTGCCGCGAGTTCCGCGGAGGTTCCGGAGACCGGAGCCATATCGGCGAACACACTTTCCATGTCGGTCAGCAGTTTGATGACGCCTTTGCTTGCCAGCTTGTACGCCTGAACGCCCGGCTGATGGAACGCGTTGATGTGGATCAGTTCGGCGTATGCCGCCACTGCGCGCTCATAGAGAGCGATCAGCATGCCGACGTTGAACGCGGAAACATTGTCAAGGCGCAGTTCGATCACCTGACGGCCCTTGCCGCGGAGCGCGTTGGAGAGCCCCGTGAGGAAGCCGTGGAGGTAATCTCCCATTGCGATCCCTTTGGAGATCGGCGCGGGCAGAGCGTCTTCAAGAACTTCAATGAACGTGACGAAGAAGTCGTTGCGTCCGTCGTTGAGCTGCTGGATGAATGCGTGGGCGTCGGTTCCGCCTTTGTTGCCGAACACGTTGAGCCCCTGATGAACGGTGTTGCCGTCGAGGTCTTTTTCCTTGCCGAGACTTTCCATCACGAGCTGCTGGAGGTAGCGGGACATGAGGATCAAACGGTCGGAATAGGGAACGATGACCATGTTTTTGTCGCCTTTGCCGTTTCCTGCGATGTACCACATTGCGGAGAGCATGTAGGCGGGGTTGTGCGTGAGCTGCGGATTGGAAGTGAGGCTGTCCATGTGGCAGGCTCCCGCGAGGAGATCCTTGAAGCTGATTCCGGCGAGTGCGGCGGGGAGATGACCGACGATGCTGGTTTCGCTGGTTCTTCCGCCGATGGATTCCGCCATTTCAAAAACTTTGAGCCAGTTGCTGCCGCGGGAGAGCTGATCGAGTTCGCTGTTTTTCATGGTGATCGCACAGGCGTGTTTGGCGAAGTCGAGTCCAGCCGCCGCGTAATACTGCATGCAGGCAATCATATTGTTCTTGGTTTCCTGCGTTCCGCCGGATTTGGAGATATTGACGACGAGAGTCGTTTCAAGATCCGCCACCTGAAGCGCATCGGCGAGTCCGGCGGTATCGGTGTTGTCGAGGAAGTAGATTTTGAGATTTCCGTTGCGCTGGGCGCTGGATTTTTCGTTCCAGTAAGGACCGTTGACCGCCATCTGGATCAGCTGGGGTCCGAGAGCGGAACCGCCGATGCCGTTGATGAACGCCGCTTCAAATTTTTTGCCGGTGGAACCGGTGATTTTGCCGGTGCGGATCGCTTCCGCGAATGCTTCGACTTCCTGATACTCTTCCGAGCCGGTGTAGACGGAACGGTCGGTGAAGTGGGTGACTTTGCGGTTTTCGTCGGGGTTTTTGATTTCGCCGCGCTCGATTTTGAGCATTTCCTCGTGAACGCCTGCGAACCGTTTGCTCATGTTGTCAATATCGGCATCGTCAAACGCCATTCCGGCGAAATTGATCTGAAATCCGGTTGCCCCGTCCACAAACGTGTATTTGTGGCATCTCTCTGTCCAATTTTCCATGATTTGTCATCTCCTGATGAATTTTGATATTAAAAGATTTCCGGTAATTTACACCGTCAAACGCGGAATGTAAAGCGGAAAAAACAGGAAGCTGCTGAAAATGGAAACTTTTCTGTCACTCAGGGCCGTCCGGGATGACGGTCCTGAGAAAAATGAGCGAAGAAACTTGAGCCGCAAATCATTGTTTTGTGCTGATGCGGTAGATCATCGTTCCGCCGAGCGATGCCGTATCCGCGGAGAATACGAGCGCGCCGTTCTGTATGGAAACGGGAATTTCCCCTTTCGGCATTCCGTCCAGCCCGATCGCCTGTATCCGGAGCCGTTCCGGGGAATCAAGACGGAGCGCAACCCGTGCGTTGGCGCGGCGGATCAGCGGTTTCCGGGTTCCCCAGTGCTCCACGGCTTTCCGGTTTTCGGTGCTGTAACGGAGATATTCATTGGTGACGTCGGTCTGATGAAACACCAGAATGTCACGGCTTTGCTTCAGCGCTTTTCCATCCATTGCGGAGGCGGTGACGATCTGGAAGACCGGCGAGGCTCCGTCAACAGAGAGTACACCGCCGCGGAGACCGTCCCGGAAGAAACTGAGACTTTCCGTTTTCGGCGCGACGACTTTCAGGGTTCCTGTTTTGGTGTCGTAGGTGATCTCTCCGGTCATGCTGGTTTTGACCGGATTTTTGATTGCATTCTGTTCCGCAGGGGATAGTTCCTGCATGAACCGTTCCATGGATTTGATTTGTTTGACACCCGGAAAACTTTTATTTTCCCTCAGTGTTCCGATTTTGCAGAAGAAGCCGAGCATTTCAAAGTTGATGGGGAACGCGGAGGCGTTTTCCGTTTCCAGATTCCTGAACGTGGTGCTGCCGAACGGCCATGCGACACCTTTCGGCGCCGCTTGAACATCGCCACGCAGAAACATCAATGCGGTGATTCGTTCCGCAACATGTGAGAGGGAGTCTTCCGCGATGTCAAACCGGTTGATCGGCTCCTTGTGCTGTACGCCGGACTCGTTGTGAGACCAGGAGAAACGGTAAAGCCCGTCCCAGTCCTGCAGGGATGCATACGCTCCGAGAACCGGACCCGATTCCGCCCGGAATCCATTCGGGAACACATAGTTGATTTCGGTTACGGTGAACGGTTTGCCGAAAATGCGCGACGGCATGATTGTTCTCGGATTCCACGCGGAGGATTTCAGAGCGCTGACCTGATTGTGGAGGAACGGGAAGCTCCAGCCGTGTCCCGGCAGGAAGTTCGGGTGATCCCAATACTGATGGTTGTCCACAAAATCCAGTGAATCGCGGATTTCCGCCAGAATCCCGTTTTGCTGGAAGTTGATCTCCGTGATCAACCCTTTGTAGCCGATTTCTTTGCGGAGAAAGGAAGAAAGTTCGCGGATCATGTCAATATTCAGGTCTGCGAGATAACGGAAAAAGAGCCCGTTGCGCGCCTTGAGATTGTCTTCCGTCAGCCGGGATTTTTTCCGGAGATATTCCTTGTAGCCGTTCAGATAGAGTTCTTTTGCCGGACCGTTCCAGTTGCGGAGCGTGATGTTTTCATTGGACAGGGAAACACAGAACAGCGCGGGATCGTCGCCCCATTTCATGCCGGTGTACGGGTTTTTATGCGTCAGGAGGTTCCGTACAAACTGTTTCCAGTTTTCCCGTGCGGGAGCATAGACCGGAAGAAGCTGTTTCATGGCGTATTTTTTCAATCCGTCGATCGGCGGCAGTTCGTTTTTCAGCAGAACACGGCTGCAATAAAGGTCAAGAGTCAGATAGATGCCGCGTTTTTTCAGACATGCGAAGAGATAATCCAGCCGGTCAAGACGCTCCGGGTCCAGTTCCGTGGAATTTTTGCCGTTCTTTTTGACGAGCATGTTGTCGTAGTGATGAAAACGGACCACGGTATACCCGAAAGATGCCAGTTCATCCGCCAGTTTTTCCGCATCCGCTTTTTCCAGATACTGAGCGGAGAAGCAGAGATTCGGGCCGAAGAAGCGGAACCGTTTTCCGTTTGCTTTTTCCGCGGTGAAATGACCGTTTGCATCCGCCGCGATCCAGCCGTATTTCCCGGCGGGGGCGTCCTGAAGAAAACGGAAGTCAAGAATGGATCCTTTCACGACCGGACGGACCTGCTCCATCGGTACCCATTCCGCACTCCGCGTAACGAAAAAGACACTTTCCACAGTATCTGGACGGACGCTGCTTTCCGCGATCGTTCCGGCGGCGATGAACCATTTCCCTTTTCCCGTATTTTCAAATGCGAGTTTCCGGACCGCTTTTTCCGGCAGAGGCCAGGCGGAGAAGTAGAAGCCGTCGAACGTTTTGTTGCCGACGGCAGCGGCTGCTCCGTTCGGAAGACGCGGCAGGGGACGCTTTGTGCTGAAATCCGTTCCGTGTTTCAGCAGAAATTCCTGCGTGGAACCATCCGCATACGTTACATGGATCCGGGGTGCGGCCGATGCGTTGTCCGCGGAATGAAGCAGATAGAGCGTGCCGCTTTTTGCTGCATTTACCGGCAGTTCCGCAACGCGGTTTCCGTCAAGTTCCAACAGAGTTCCGGTTTTCCTGCGGACATCACCCAGTTGGAACGGAATGCTTCCGACGGTCTGCCCGCCGCCCTTTGCCACTCCATGGCGGCGAAGGATTTCCGCCATTTCCTTCCCGCTTCGTTTGCCTGCTGTGCTTCTGGAAAGATCCATGGGAACCGAGTGGAGGGATTCCACGGAGAGCGTGAATGCCAGATTGGTTTCCCTGATCTTTCCCGCACCGGGGGTAAACATGAAACGCATGGAGAAAGAGGGGACGGACCAGCTCCGGTTATCCTGAATCTGGAGCGTGAAATCGCCGCTGAGAATGATTTTCCGTCCATTCACAGGGAGGATCAGCTCTTTGACATGATAGATCGGACGGGTATGTCTGATCACTGCCGGTTTGCCGTTGATTTGCAGAGAACGTCCCTCAAATTGCGATGCCGGAAGTTCAAGGCTCCAGACAACTGTCTGGCAGGAAATGCCATCCCGGTTGCGGAGTTTCATGGAATATGTGGCGGAGGAGGAATTTTTTTCTTTCACCCATTGCTGAAAGGTGAAGCCTTCCGTGCCCGGAATTTTGAGTACGCCTTTGTGCTCATAGACTTTTTCCGATGGGACCGGGTAACCGGGTTCCGCAAGAATATTGCGGGCGCTCTGTTTGGTCTGCTGCCAGTTTTTATTGAAGACGATGACGCCGCCGGAAAGTCCGCAAATCGTTAAGTTTCCCGCCGGCTCGACGGTGACTCCGGGAGGAAACGCAGATGCTGCCGCCGCAATCATGAATAAAATGCCTGAAATCCATTTTTTCTGCATGGAAAATACTCCTTAATATTCCGTGGAAATAGTTGATTAATTCATTTTGAACGTGCTTCCGCGGGCGGCTTCCCGCCACATATCGCGGTTATCCCACCAGAAATAACCGGCGCGTGAAGTGGTTCTGTGGAACCGTACCGCACCATCCTGATAAACGACATTGAGACCGAATGTGTGTCTTCTGTCGATTCCGGTTGCAGACCGGATCGTATCCATTGCCAGCGCCTGTTTTCCGTCTTTCAGGCGGTAGGAGGTTCCCGAATACTGTTTGTTGGTCGGGAACCCGGCGCGTAAAGTGGTTGCCAGGTCATAGATTACGAATTCATAGGAGAAACTGAGGAATTTGTCTCCGGGATTGCTGTTGATCAGCTTCATGTCATAAAATTTTTTATAAGACGGAACGGCAGACAGGTTTCCGTATCCAGCGTAGAGATCGTTTTGCAGTGGGCAGTGAAGAATCATTCCGGTGTTGAAATATTTCAGTTCATAAAGTCTGCCGATTCCGTAATAGAGGTTCCAGGCTTTGACGCGGGATGTTTCCAGTATTGCGTTTTCCGGAGTCGTTTTTTGAGGTTCGGCGGGGATGTTGTCCGCCCAGTAGGGTGTGATCCAGTCATCGGCGTCGCCAGCGTAGGAAATGAGTGAAAGACCGACTTGCTTGATATTTCCGGTGCATTGCGCGCTTCGGGCCTTGTCGCGGGCCTTTGACAGTGACGGAAGGAGAAGGGCGGCAAGAATAGCAATAATTGCAATCGTTACCAGCAATTCTATGAGGGTGAATTTCTTCATTTTCATTTCTGCTCCTTAACGTGGCATTTCTCTGTTTCAACAGGTTTGAAAATATATACTGTGGAACTGCTTCCGGAGTTAATTATAGGCGAAATTGCAAAAAATGTCAATAGGTGTTTGAAAAAAAATTGAAAAAAAGAAGACTGTATAATACAAATTTAATACATTTGGCGGGATTGTTTCAGATACGGTTGCGCAGGCGTTCCCGTGCGTCGGAGTAGAGCTCCAGAGAGAGCAGGGAAGCAAGCCAGTCAAACAGGAGGATGACCAGCGGAAACAGCAGAGCAGAGAACAGCGAGGCGATAATGGCGTCGGCAGCCGCGTCGATCAGAGAGCTCAGCGAGAATCCCGCCTGAATTACCGCAGGAGGAAACTGCGAAAGAACCGGAAGGACCGCTCCCGGAATGACCAGCAGACTCAGGGAATCGGAGTCCGGACGCCGCAGCCAGAACCGGCCGAAAAAAACGACCGGAAGCAGAAACACCGCGCTCCACGGGTTTGTGTAACCGAAGCAGAAATCCAGAACCATTCCGCCCGCAAGAGCGGCGGCGCATCCCGGCCCCGTTCCGAACACATAACTTACATAGAAGACGAACGGGGCGAACAACATCAGGCGCAATCCCATGCTTTCCATCAGCAGTTCTGCAAGGATCAGCAGAAACGAGACCAGAAAGATGTAAGGGAAACGGGTCATTTCCCGCTCCGTTTTGTATAGACGGCTACATATTTCACCGTATCGAGTTTCAGGAACGGTTTTACTTCCACTTCGGCAAACATCTGATTGCGGATTGTGGCGATATTGCCGTTGGCTGATTTCACGACCCGGCCGATCGGCAGTCCGTGCGGAGTGTGCGAGGAGATTCCTGAGGTTGCCACCAGTTCTCCCTCGGCATAGGTGCCGTCCGCCGGGAGGTATTTCACTTCCGGAACCCGTGTGTATGGATCGAATTCCAACCCCCCGACGTGGCGTGAGGACGCCAGAATAACGCTGAAGCGGCATTCGTCGGAAAACAGCGTGACCACTGTGGCGGTGTGTTTGGAAACGTCCTTGATCCGTCCGGCTGCGGCGAGTCTTCCGTATTCATCCGCCGCTACGACGAGATCGCCGGGAGAAATGCCGTCGCTGCTGCCGCGGTTGACGACAAATGTTTCCCGCCAGGTCGGTACGGCGCGGGTGAGTACTTCGGCAAAAACCGGTTGATAGTTCGGTTTTTGCGGCAGTTTGAGAAGGGCTCGCAGGTCGGCATTTTCCCGTTCGAGCATTTTCAGTGTGCTGTTTTCGGCGGTCAGGCGCGCGTTATCCCGCGTTGTAGCGGCGAGCTGGCGTGCCAGTTTGAGTTTCGAGTTCAGCATCAGGGCTGCCGCGGCAGTTTTGTCTTCCGTCTGTACGACGCTGTTCAGAAACGGGCTCATGAAGTCGCGGGAAAGTCCGGAGAAAAAGCGGCGGAACGAGCGGTAGCCGGCAAACAGAATGATCAGAACCGCCAGTACGCAGCCGATGATGTAAAGGCCATGGAGATGTTTTTGCCGTTTCCGGCCGGCGGAAAGTTCGTCGGGCATGGTCAGTTTGCCTCTTTGGTGATGCGGTCGAGGGTTTCAGCCGCCGGATCGGTGACCGGGGCCATGGAACTGTTTTTCTGAAAGCTCAGGGTATGACGCTCTCCGAACGGGACATGGCGGAGCTCGGCTTCCCGGAGCAGCTGTTCCGTCAGCGCCTGCTGTTCCAGAGCTTGAAGAAACCGCTGCTCGGCTGCCGCGATCCGCCCGGCGGTTTCCGCAGAGCCGCCCGTGTTGCGGAACCGTGAAATTTCATCGACCAGGAGGGAGAACGACGGGGAGACTTGCGGAGCGGAGGTGTAGACCAGCTCCGTCAGGCGGATGATGGATTCGGAGAGCGCCAGCTGAAGATCCAGACTCAATGGTCCGCGCACACTTTCCGCCAGCTGCCGGATGGTAACCGTTTTTCCGTCCGCGCCCGGCAGAACGAGGGCTTGCCGGTACGAGGTTTCGAGGTAATTAAGCGACATCGGCAGAAAACGGCTCAGCAGCAGTTTTTCCGTTTCCCGGCGGAACCATTTATCCGGATCGAATGAATTGTCTGTCTGTACGAAACGTCCGAACCGTTTGGTGCCGTAAGCGGCAATGTGAGGCAGCAGATATTTTTGGAACAGAGCGAACTGATCCGCGGACGGATCCTGCACAAGAGCGAGAAGATATTGTTCGAGAAGTCCTTTTTTCACTGCGCCGGAGCGGGAGCAGAGATCGAACAGCAGCTGTGCCCACTCCTCGTAAACCATACGCGCGAATCCGTCGGCGGGCGCGGGCGCGACGGAAATAATGTCGCGGAGTTCAGGAAAAACGCCATGGGAAGCGAATGCGTAAGCGGCGGGGAAACGCCCGAACCGGGAACTGCGGAGCTTCCAGTTTTCCGCGACGGCTTTTCTGGCGATGGCGGCGAAGATCCAGGAAGCGGGGAGTGCCGTCTCTTTTTCCGGAGCGATTCCGAGACGCGCCAGACTGCTCCAGCGGACAAAACGGTCCAGTTTGACGGGATCATCCGACCATGCGTCGAACCGTTCGGGGAGCGTGATTTCGCGTCGTGACCATGCTTTCCGGACGAGTCCGAATTCCCCTTTGCCATCGGGCGGGGGAACAAGAAACGAACAGAAAATTTCGGGTTCGAGTCCGGCTGTGGAGCGCGGAAAAGTTGTCCGGGCGAAGTGACGGAACCGCAGTGCGAGCGTCTGTGAGTAATAGGAATCGCCGGGCATACCCACATCGTCGCCGCCGATGAAGCGGAACGTGGCGTCCCGGGCAAACATTGCGGGCATCGCCGCAAAGAGAATGAAAATCAATTTCCGCATTCTGTTCCTTTCAAATCATTGCAATTTACTATCGGAACAGGGATTTTTCAAATCCGTTTTCAGCAATTCTCCGCCTCTCCGCCGGTAAATTTTTCTACGGGACGGCTTGTCGCCGCCGTCTTGCGCTTATACGCGGGAACGGCGGCGGAAGAGGAGGCTGATACAGAAGATCACACAGGAGCAGAGAACGATCGTCGCCCCCGCCGCAGTCCGCATCCATTCCTGAGCGGAAAGGAGGAGTCCGGCGACAGCCGAAAACAGGCTGATGATCACCGAATACCAGAGCATTCTGCCGTAAGAGCCGGCCAGATTCCGCGCGGCGGCGGCAGGTGTGATCAGCATTGCCGTTACCAGCAGGACACCGACCGCTTTCACTGAAAGGATCACCACCAGCGAGAGCAGGACAGCAAACAGATACTGGTACAGTGCGATACGGATCCGGTGCGCTTTTGCCAGTTGGAGATTCAAGCCGATACAGATCAGTTTGTTGAACGAAAACAACTGGAATCCCAGAAACACGGTCAGCAGCAGAAACATTGCGGCGATCTCCCGGTCGCTGATCGTCAGGATGTCGCCGTAGAGGAACATCTGCATATCGCGTGCCGCCTGGGGATAACGGCTTACCACGGCAAGCCCCGCGGCGACGACAGCGGAGAAAAACACGCCGATGATCGTATCGGTCGACAGCCCGCTCCGCTGTTTGACCGACATGATACCGAGACCGACAATCACCGCGAGCAGCGGCATCGTCAGGTTCGGGCTGACGGCGAGAAGCAGGCCGAACGCCACCCCGGCGAATGCGGAGTGCCCGATCGCGTCGGAGAAGAACGCCATGCGGAAGTTCACTACCTGAGTGCCGGCGATCGCCGCCATCGGGGCGATCAGCAGGAGCCCCAGCATGGCGGTCTGCATAAACCGCATCTGCATACACTCAAACGGCAGAAGCCTGCCGATCCATTCGCAGAAGAATGTTACAATATCGAGTTCCATAATCAGGTTTTTCCTTTGCAGCACGGGGCGGTGCATTCCGTTGCCGGGATTGTTCCCGGAGCGGGGATTCCCTTATGCGGACCGAATGTTTCCGCCAGTACTTCCGGGGTCAGGATCGTTTTCGGATCGCCCTCGGCAACGATCCGTTTATTGAGGCAGATCACATGCGTTGCATGGGCGAGGACCGTGGAAAGATCGTGCGTGATCATCAGCTGGGTGAAATTGCGCTCCCTGCGGAAACGGTCGAGCAGTTCGCAGCAGACCTCTCCGCCCTTGAAGTCGATGCCGGACGCCGGTTCGTCAAGGATCAGAAGTTCCGGGTTCTGGGAGAGCGCCGCGGAGAGCATGACCCGCTGGAGTTCTCCGCCCGACAGCGCACCGAGCGGGCGGGTCGAAAGATGGGCGCACGCTGTTTTTTCCAGAAGCTCCGTCAGTTCCGTCCGCAGAGCCTTGGGAATGCCGAAACAGAGCGGGCGTTTCTGGTGAAATGCCGCCATGAATTCGAGAACCGTCAGCGGCATCCCCCGGTCGAAAGAGAGCGATTGCGGAACGTAGCCGAAACGCGGGCGTTCCGAATCATAGCCGTGAAAACGGATCGTTCCCTGATACGGAATTTCATCAAGAAGAGTCAGAACGAGAGTCGTTTTTCCCGCACCGTTCGGGCCGACAATCGCCGTGCACCCGCCGCGCGGGATGGAAGCGTTGATGTCGGACAGGATCGGCACTCCGTCGCTTTCAACGGAAACATGTTCAAAGCTGACGGAATGGGCACAATGCGGGCAGAACTGATGACTCATTTTCCGTAAAATGCCTTCAAAAGATTCAGGTTGTCGCGGAAGACCGATAGGAACTTTGCCGGATCCGCCGACCGGTCTGCCGGGTAAACGGAGAGAACGACGACCGGGATTCCGGTTTCACGGGAGATCAGATCCGTCACTTTTGACGGATACCCTTTTTCCGCGAGAATGACGGCGACTTTCTGCTGTTTCAGAAGAGCGATCATTCCCCGGAGCTGAGCGGCGGACGGTTCACTGCCGGTGTGCGATTGCAGATATTCCGTGACGTGCAGTCCGGTAATGGAAGCGATATAGTCGAAAATTCCGTGCTGGACCGCAATGTTGCGCCGTCCGGCGGGAATGCTCCTGCCGAATGCGCGGTATTCCTGATCCAGTTTGAGCAGCTCCGCGGAATAACGGGCGGCGTTCTGCTGAAATACGGCGGCGTTCGCGGGATATTTGCGGGAAAGTTCCGCTGCGATCCGGTTTACGACTTCCGCCGCGGTTCCCGGAGCGGAGAACAGATGTTCATTCCATGCGCTTCCGTGCGTGTGATGGTGATCGTGGGACGGGTCGGTACAGGCTTCTGTCCGGTGCTCTCTGGAGTGCAGGACGCCTTTTGCGCCTTTCGAGGAGTCGAGCAGCAGCGCTTTGCGGTTGACGCGGGGAATGGCTCCGTTGAGAAAATCTTCCATGCCGAGACCATTGACGACAATCACGTCGGCTTTTGCCAGTTTGCGCATATCCTGCGGAGTGAGTGCGTAATCGTGCGGACAGCCGATCGTGGAAGAGAGCATCCGGGTGACTTTGAAGCCGGGTACATTCTGCACAACGGCGTTTGTCAATGCGGTGACAGGAAGAGTAGTGCAGAGAATGTCTGTTTCCGCAGCGAGCGAAAATGTCAGGCCGGTCAACAGGGCGGCAAGAGATCGGGCGGGAGCTCTCATATCATCCCTCCTTTCACATCAGGATCGCAAAGATTTTCCACTGTCCGTTGACATTGCCGAGCATCAGACGGACAAGCATTTCCGGGACAGGATGTTTGGCAGGGTCCTGACCGTTGCGTTTCAATTCCGCTTCAAACGCTTTGGTGCGGGCGAACTGCGCTTTCCACAGGACGACTTTGAAGATTCCCTGATTCAGAATGCCCAGATATTCCAGTTTTTCGAGTTTTCCGTTGCGTTCCTGAAACGACTTCGCCATCGGTGCGAATTTGGCGGCGTTCATCGTCTTGCTGTATTCATCGGCGTAATTCCTGATGAACAGCTGATAATCCCCTTTTTCCAGTCCGGCGATGACTCCGGTCACATAATCCGTGGCGATCGGACGCAGTTCCTGATCTGTGACCGTGACCGCCTGCAGTGTGCTCTGGGCGTTGTCCTTGACCGGTTCGTGCCGGGTGGCGGTACATGCGGACAGCGCGAGGATCGCTCCGGCCGCGACGGCAGTAAAGAGAGGTTTCATCATAGCAGTTCTCCTGTTATTTTCAACATAATATACATCTCTTCTTTTCCAATACAAAGAAAAAGAGTCAGGAAAGCGTTAAAAAATGGGGAAACAGGTTTGCCGGGGAGGGTTTTCCGGTAAAAATAATGAAATCGCTCTTGACTTTTGCATCGGGGATGAATACTGTAATAGAAAACAGGAAAGGGGGAATTTATGAAAAATCTCATATTGACGGCGGGAATTCTTTTTGCGGTATGCACTCTGTCCGGCGTGGAAATCGCGAATCCGAAACAGGCGGGCGCGTGGAATCTGCGTTTTCCGGGGAAACGGCATCAGACGTTCCGGGTCGAACAGTATTCGCAGAAAGAGGGGGCTGCCGCGGAGATCAAGGCGGAGCCGCATATTTTCAAATATTCGGAACTGCAGCTGGAACAGCCGGTTGTGATCGCGGAACGCCCGGAGGATTTCCAGGGGGAACTTGTCTTGAAATTCCGTCCCGATACGCCGGAAACGTTTGCGGCGGTGTCGGCGGAGTTTGTTGACCGGTCCGGCGAAGTGTTCCGGTTCCGGAAGGCTTTGCGTCCGCGTCCGGGGGCAATGGAAACCGTACGGATCCCGGCGGGAGACCGTGTGCGTCCGTTCCGGGTCCTTGGTGGAAACCTGAACCGGGAAATCGACTATCCGGTTTCTTTCAAAGGGCTCCGTTTTGACTATAATCCGAGTGAAAAACCGATCCGCCTTACGGTGGAAGACGTTCAATGGAAAGCGGAAAAACAATGAACTGCAGATTGTTCGGCTTGCTGTTTGCTCTGGCTCTTCTGTCCGGCGGCTGTGCGTCCGTTCCGGAGGATCCGGAGATCCGGCGTGATGCCCTGCCGTTTATGCAGGGAAAGACTGAGGGATTTTTTGAAACGGTCGCTCCGGGTGCGGAAGGGAAGTTTTTTCTCCGTTCTTTCGGAACGGTCCGTCTCTGTTACTGGCAGCGTTCCGCAACGGAACGGGTCTGGATGCTCTGGACTACGGCAAGGCGGGAACGTGTTCCGCTGATGCTTGACGGATCCGTGTTTGCGGTATATGGAGCGGACGGAGGAAAGGCGACTCTGGAGATCGGAGGGGGCGGCCTTTCCTATGCCGAGTTGACGGGTGAACCGCTTTATGTCGTCGGTTCACCGGAATTGATGCTCGAAGTCCGTTTCCCGGAACGGTGATAAGATGCGGGAAGTGCGCGAGCTTTGCGGAGATGGTTCCGGATTTGCCGCGGACTTCCGTCAGGAGGATCCCGGAGGGATAACCGTGAGCCTTTCGGAAATCCGGATGCCGGAAGCGGTGGCGGCATTGCTGCGGGCTCTTCGCAGCCGGACGGGATTTGTACGGGTCGTGGTGGAAACGGAGTGCGCGGGGATGGAGGAGCTGTTTCTGCAATGTGGTTTCCGGCAGATCCGTGCGGACCGTTGGTGCTTTCATCGTCCGGCAGTGGTTTCCTGCCGTTTGCTTGCGGAAACGGAATTGAATGTCGAACTGTTCACCGCGTTTCACCGTTATCAGAATGTCACGCGGTGCTGGCGCAGGGAAAATGGCGCTGCTGTGCTGAAAAATATTGCGTTTACAGAGGAGTGGTCGCCGGAGGATTACAGCTTTCTTGTGAAATGTCTGCGGAATACGGTCGCAACAGGCGGAGCGGTCGCAGGGGCGTTTCAGAACGGATCTCTGATCGGGTTTGCATCACTTGAAAATACCCGTCTCGGTTCCTGCGGGCAATATCTTCAGCTTTCCAGTCTGCATGTGTCGGCGGAGTTCCGGGGACGCGGGATCGGACGTATGCTGTTTTCCAGGATGGCTGAAGAAGGGCGGAACAGAAATGCGGAAAAACTGTATATCTCTTCTCATTCCGCAGAGGAGACGCAGGCGTTTTACCGGAGCATCGGGTGCGTGGAAGCGGAAGAGATTCAGGAGGATCTGCTGGCGCATGAACCATGTGACTGTATGTTGGAATATGTGCTTTAAGCCGTCCGCTCCGGTTGAAACGGACGGCGGAGCAGCTGTTTATTTTACGGTGACTCCGTTGTTTTTCAAATAAGTTTTGAGTTCGCCGATGTCGATCATGTGGAAGTGGAAGACCGAGGCTGCGAGCAGGATTTGAGCTCCCGCCTGGACCGCTTCAAGAAAGTGTTCCATTTTTCCCGCGCCGCCGGAAGCGACGATTTTCGCGTTGCATGCCTGTGCCATTGCGCGGATCACCGGAAGATCGTAGCCGGTTTTGGCGCCGTCTCCCGCTTTGCTGGTCGGAAGGATGACTTCCACGCCGTAGCCGTCCACTTTTTTCGCCCATTCGATGGCATCGTATCCGGTGGCGGTGCGTCCGCCGTCGATGTAGACTTCGTATCCGGACGGCATGGTCGGGTTGACATCAACGTCGATTGCCACGGTCAGGGCGCTGCGTCCGAATTCGTTAATGATTGCGGGGATGATCTCCGGGTTGCGGAATGCCGCACTGCTGACGGAAACCGTGTTGGCTCCGGCGGTCAGAACTTCTCCGGCGGATTTGACGTCACAGATGCCGCCGCCGACTGTGAATGGAACCGTACATGCGGCGGAGACGCGTTTGACCACGTCGAGGAGCGTGCCGCGTTTTTCGACGGTCGCAGTAATGTCCAGCAGCGCGAGTTCATCGGCTCCGGCGGTGCAGTAGGCTTTTGCGCACTCCACCGGATCGCCCGCGTCGGCGATATCCACAAAGTGAATTCCTTTTACGACTCTTCCGTTCTGCATGTCAAGACAGGGCATAATGGTGACGGGGGTGCTCATTGATCGTTGTCTCCTTCGTTGATTTATTGACTGGGGGACAATGTAGTGTGAAAAAACGGAAAAGCAAATTTTTTTTTGTTCTTTATCCCGGATCCGCCGATTTTTTGCATCTTTCTGTTGATTTTCTTTCCAGACGGTGTATGTTACGGATATGAAACGATTTTCTTTCCATCTATTCTGCCTGCTGACGGGAACAGCGCTTCTGTCGCTGCTCTCCGCCTGTGCTTTGGTCGACAAGGACAAATCCATTCTGTCACCTGCCATGTGGGAAGAGATCGACCGCAACCGCGAAAATCTGAACAAGCTGCGGATCGGCATGACGCAGGATGAAGTCCGCAAGATCATGGGGGAGCCGATGACGGGGCAGGTCTACAATACGGAACATCACTGGTTTTACTACACCCGCACCCGTTGGAGCGATGGAATGGCGACCCGTGACGAGTGTACGCCGGTTGTATTCAGCGAACTCGGTCTGGTCATTGGCATCGGCAATCAGTTCTATAAGGAAAATTATTCGATCACGTTCTGGAGTGATAAATCCATCGAAAAGGCTATTGAATAATGGATTTGATTCTTGCCTCGGCATCTCCGCGGAGAAAAGAGCTGCTGGCGCGTCTCGGTCTTCCTTTTTCCATTCAGATTTCCAATGCGGAAGAACAGACGGAAGGTCCGTGGATGATGCTTGCGTTGGAAAATGCTTTCCTCAAGGCGGAGGAGGTCGCCGCCCGTTATCCGGAGTCCGTGGTTGTCGGAGCGGATACCGTGATCGAATTTGAAAGCCGGATCCTTGGAAAACCGCGCGATCTTGCGGATGCGGAGCGGATGTTGACGATGTTTTCCGGAAAGACTCATGCCGTGACAACCGGCTGTGCGGTATTGTGCCGTTCCCGGAATCTGCGGGTCCGGTTTGCGGAAACCGCGCAAGTGACGTTCCGGCGGCTTTCTCCGGAAACGGTCCGCCGCTATCTTTCCCTTGTTTCCGTTCTCGATAAAGCCGGAGCGTATGCGATCCAGGAGCACGGGGAGCTGATTATTGAGCGCTGCGAGGGGGATCCGGATACCGTTGTCGGTTTGCCGGTGACCCGCCTCGGAGAGACGCTGAAATTGTTCTCCGGTATGGAATTTTTCCGTAAAAATGCGGAAATACGGTAAAAAAAGAGTTTTTTTTGATTTTTTTTGCGGATTTTCTTTTGCATTCTTGAGTGTAAGCGTATAAGTTAATCCGCAGAAGGTCCGGCAGAGCCGGATCGGAAAGCCGAAGTATACGATTGCGTTCCGGCAGTTTCTCCGGGAGGGAAAAGGTCCACACGCTGCGCAGACTCGGGAGGAGGAAACATTTCCGCGGAAATGTTCGGTGAGGTCTGGAAGAGAGGGTGTTTTTCGGACCGCCGCAGATAATGCGGCAGGCAATTTTGCAGTATGACGGAGATAGAGGGGGCCGGGAGGCCTGTTCCCGTCAAAATGGAGAAAAGTAGGAAAATGAAGAGCTTATATGTAGGCAATCTGCCTTACAGTGCAACAGAAGACGAGGTTCGTGATCTTTTTACCCAGCATGGGGAAGTCAGCCGCGTGAAACTTGTAATCGACAGGGAAACCAACCGTCCGAAAGGGTTCGGCTTCGTTGAAATGGACGACAACGGCGCCGCCGGAGCGATTCAGGCGCTTGACGGCCAGGAGTTCGGCGGCAGACGGCTTCGCGTCAATGAGGCCCGTGAACGTGCGGAGCGTCCGCAGCGTTCATTCGGGGATCGTCCGCGGCGTTTTGACGGACCCCGCAACGGCGGATTCCGTCCGCGTGAGGAGCGTTCGGAATTCTGAGCCGTTCAACGGTTTCAACTCAATCTGCGACTTTCGGTTTCCTCCCGGGATCGAAAGTCTTTTTTTCAATGATTTCATCCATTCCCGGAGGTTGCTTTTATGCTGAATGAGACTGTATTTCAGCTTCCGCAGGCGAGTTTTTCCAATCCGCTTCATCTCTATGCCGCCGGGATCACGCATCCGGACCGGCATTACCGCATCCGGCGCGAATGTTCCGACATCACTGTGCTGGAGTATATCGTTTCCGGGACGGGACATTTGTGCGTGGAGGACCGTTCCTATACGGTTCATGCGGGCGATGTTTATCTGCTGCACCCGTTTACCAGTCACGATTATCATGCGGACTGGAAAGACCCGTGGGAGAAGATCTGGTTCAATCTTTCCGGTCCGCTGGTGGAACATCTTGTTGACGCCTATCAGCTGAAAGACGCGGTTTATTTCCCGCAATGTCCGCTGGAACAGGAGTTCCGGGAGGCGTTGGAGATCGTAAGGACGCGTCCCCGGAATGCGTATACGGCTTTTTCCCTGCTCCTGCATCGGCTGTTCGCTCTGTTGAACGAGTGGAGGCAGCAGCATCCGGAGATGCGGAAAACGCCGGATGGGTTGAAACTGAAAGAGTTTCTGGACCGCAACTGGCGCCGGCAGATTACATTGGAGGAACTGGCGGCGGTCATCGGGCGTTCCCGCTCCCAGACGATCCGGATCTTTCAGCGGGATTGGAACACGTCGCCCTGTCAGTATATTCAGCAGCAGCGGCTGGAATTGGCAAAGCAGTATTTGGAAAATACCGATCTCAAGGTTTCCATGATCGCGGAAATTGTCGGTTTCCGCGACGAGTTTTATTTTTCCAACTGGTTCAAAAGCAAAACGGGCGTTTCCCCTTTTTCCTATAAAAAAGGGAAACGCTGAATCATCCGGTTCAGGACTTGAGGAAATTCCGGATGAACGCGGCCATTTCCTCTTTTGCCACGCAGGATTTATGAAGGACCGTCCGGTCTTTCAATGTTGCCAGCGGAGCGGGAACCGGAGTTCCGGTGACTTCCGAAAGTTTTTCCACCATTGCGAACTCATTGTCCGGCAATGCGTCCCCGCAGACTGCCGGGAGGACCGAGGCGGCGAATTTGTACGGCGACGCCGTGGAGGCGATCACGCAGGGGGTCCGGTCGCCCGTCTGCTCCACATACTGCCGGTATACGTTCACGGCGACTCCGGTATGCGTATCGCAGAGGTAGCGGTGATCGCGGAACATGGAGGCGATCGTATCGGCGGTTGCCTCATCGTCGCAGAAGCCGCCGGAGAATTCCGCCTGAAGACGTTTCAGAACTTCTGCGGAGACCGTATATTTCCCATTCCGTTTAAGCTGTTCCATCAGATCCCGGACGGCATCCGCATCGTTGTCGTAGAGATGATACAGCATCCGTTCCAGATTGGAGGAGATCAGGATATCCATGGAGGGGCTGGAGGTCGTGTGGAATTCCCGGTTGCGGTCGTAGACGCCCGTCCGGATGAAGTCGGTCAGTACGTTGTTGCGGTTGGAGGCGCAGATCAGTCTGCCGATCGGCACGCCCATCCGTTTGGCATAGACCGCGGCGAGGATGTTGCCGAAGTTTCCGGTCGGAACCGCGACATTGAACCGTTCTCCTTTTGCAAGTTTCCCGTTTTTGAGCAGGTCGCAATATGCGGAAACGTAGTAGACAATCTGCGGGACCAGGCGGCCGAAGTTGATGGAATTGGCGGAGGAGAACTCCATTCCGTTCTCTTCCAGAAATGTTTTCATGGAAGCGTCCGCGAAAATGTTTTTGACTCCGGTCTGGGCGTCGTCGAAATTGCCTTTGATTGCACAGACGGCGACGTTGCCGCCTGTCTGCGTGGTCATTTGCAGTTTCTGCATGGGGCTGACGCCGTCCTGCGGGTAGAAGACGATGATTTTGGTTTTACCGACATCGGCGAAGCCGTCGAGCGCGGCTTTTCCGGTATCGCCGGAGGTCGCCACGAGGATGACCATGGTTCGGTCGGGAGCGGTTTTGGAGGCGGCGGTCGTCAGCAGATAGGGCAGCAGCTGGAGCGCCATATCCTTGAACGCGCAGGTCGGGCCATGCCAGAGTTCGAGCAGGTGCATTCCCGGAGCGGCTTCGACCAGCGGGGCAGGATTGTCGTTGTCGAACGTCCCGGAATAGGCGCCTTCCACACACCGGCGGATTTCCTCTTCCGAAAAATCGGTCAGGAACAGGGAGAGAATGGCGACAGCGCGTTCCTTGTATGACATTCCGGTCATCCGGTCGAGCTGTTCCGCCGTGAGTGCGGGGAAAGATTGCGGGACAAAAAGTCCGCCGTCTTCCGAGATTCCCTGTGTAATGGCTTGTGCCGATCCGATATTTTTCCGACTTCTGGTACTGGTGAACTGCATGATGATCCATCCGCTTGATTGTTGGTTATTTTAAACGGGGTAATTTATACTCCGTGCCGTTGTTTTGCAAGGCGGGCGGGGAAAAATATGGGGTTATTCGCCGTCGAGTTCTGCAAAAAATTCCCGGATTGGATAGATTTTTTTCGCCGCTCCGACGTTACAGCCGACCATGTAAAGCCCGTTTTCCACATCGCCCGCCCAGGTCGCGATCAGCGCACGGGCGATGCAGAAATGTGCTTTCCTGTGGTCGCAGGAACGCAGACAGCGGTATGGACACGAGAAATCTTCGCGTCCGCCGGCAAGCACCCGCTGCACCAGCGGTGTTTTCAGAACGCGGACGGGGAGCCCGACCGGGCTTTTGATCACGGTAATGTCGTCGGGCGTGGCATTGATGTAAACTTCCTTGCTCCTGCGGTCGATATCCGCTTCTTCGGAGGTGACGAAAAATGTGCCGATCTGGACGCCGCTGTAACCGATGGAGAGCCAGTGTTCAATGTCTGCACGGGAAGCGATTTCTCCTGCGGCAAGAATGGGAAGAGCGTCGAGTCCGTAACGGCAGGCAACCGTGCGGATCTCTCCGTAAAGCAGTTCCAGCGAACAGGTTTCGGGGTGTTCGATCTGTTCCATCGTGAAACCGAGATGTCCGCCGTTGCGCGGGCCTTCGACGATGACCGCATCCGGTTTCCGGTTGTACTTGCGCTGCCAGGTCCGTACGACGAGGTCGAATGCGCGGGCACTGGAAACGACGGGGATCAGAGCAAGATCCGCATTGCCGACGTATTCCGGAAGCTGAAGCGGAAGCCCCGCGCCGGAGATGATGTAATCCACCTGTTCCTGAACGGCAGTCCGTACGATCTCTTCATAATTGGAAAGGGCGACCATGACATTGACGCCGAGCGGTTTCCGGTTGCCGCAAAGTTCTTTCGCCTTGCGGATTTCGATTGCAAAATTCGTGCTGCATTCATCTGCAAAGTGGGTTTTCCCGCGTTCCAGGTCTCCGATTCCGACGCTGGCGATCGTTCCGTAACCGCCGCAGCGTATGGTTTCCGCCGCGAGACGCGCCATTGCGACCCGGACGCCCATCCCTGCCTGGACGACGGGATATTTCGATTCAAGATTCCTGATTTTCAACGGCGGAAGTTTCATAATTGTTTTAAATCCCTGAACAGTTAAAGGTATTTCATAAAATATCATCAGTTTCACTAAAAAGCAAGCTGCGGACAGATGACTTTTTCGTCATACTTCCGGTTCCGATGGAGAGAGCTCTTCCTGTGGAACAGGAGGAACGGTGATTTTCTTCATGGAAAAGAGCGCTTTTTTCATTCTTTTTTCCGTGATTTTTCTTTGCAAGCGGCATGCGGGGGACTATATTATCTCATAAAAGATAAAGAAAACGGATCAGAAAAAACTAAACTTGCAAGGATGGTGTTTTATGCACAAACTTCGTTTCAGACAGGTTCATCTGGATTTTCACACGTCGCCCGATATTCCGGGAATCGGAGAACGGTTCGACAAAAAGCAGTGGCAGGAACGGCTTAAAGCCGCGCATGTCGATTCCATCACCTGCTTCTCCCTCTGTCACCATGGGATGAGCTATCACCCGACCAAAGTCGGGATGATGCACCCGAATCTCAAATTCGACCTCCTCCGCGCCCAGATGGACGCCAGCAAGGAGATCGACGTCAACGTTCCCGTCTATCTGACCGCCGGGATCAACAACTATGTGGCGGAAAACCACCCCGAATGGCGGGAAGTCAACGCCGATGGAACGTATGCCGGATGGGTGGCAAGTCCGCTGAAGCCGGGATTCCACTCGCTGTGCTTCAATACCTCTTATCTGGATTACCTTTGCGAGCATATCGTTGAAACCGTCACGCTGTTTCCGGAAGCGGACGGAATTTTCCTTGACATTATTTCGCAGTCGCCGTGCTGCTGCCCGGCGTGCATGAAAAGCATGTACCGCCAGGGATACGATCCGCAGAAGCCGGAAGACCGCAAAGCTCATGCGCGTCAGGTGCTGCTGAACTATTACAAGCGGACTTTCGAAGCTCTGCGCAGTGTGGATTCCAAAATGCCGATTTTCCACAACAGCGGCAATGTCACGTTCGGGGATCGGGAGATCCTGCCGTATTTCAGCCATCTGGAGCTGGAGTCACTGCCGACCGGCGGCTGGGGATATGACCATTATCCGATGTCCGCCGCATACAGTCGTAATCTCGAACTCGATTTCCTCGGCATGACCGGCAAGTTCCACCGCGCATGGGGGGAATTCGGCGGGTTCAAACACCCGAACGCGCTCCGGTATGAGTGCGCCGCCATGCTTGCCAACAACTCCAAGTGCAGCATCGGCGATCAGATGCACCCGGACGGCGAACTGGATCAGACGACCTATGAGCTGATCGGTGCCGCATACGCTGAAGTCGAACGGAAAGAACCGTGGTGCCGTGACGCCCGGAGCCTCGCGGAAATCGCCGTTCTTGCGGAAGCCGGAACCGATACCGGAAACGTCGGCGCCTCGCGTCTGCTTCTGGAGCAGCATCTGCCGTTTGATCTGGTTGACCTCAAGATGGATTTCGACCGTTACAAGGTTCTCGTTGTCGCCAATGAAAAGGAGATTTCCGTGGAGACTGCGGAAAAGATCCGTCGTTTTCTCGATAAAGGCGGCAAGCTGGTGATTTCCGCAGATGCGCTTCTCAAGCCCGGTACTGCGGAGCCGTGGTTCGCGGTCGGCGCGGAGTTCGGGGAGATTTCGCCCAGCAATCCCGACTATGTCCGCATGGAACCGGAATTCGCGGAGAATTTCAAGACGCCGTTCCTGATGCACCTGCCGTCCCGCCGGATGAAAGCGACTTCCGGCCGCTCCGTCGCCAAGGTTTATGATACTTATTTCAACCGTTCCGGCCGTCATTTCTGTTCGCACCAGCATACGCCGAACAAGCCGGATCCCTCCGGATACGATGCGGCGGTGATCAGCGGAAACATTCTCTGTTTTGCGCATCCAATCCTGACGCTGTACCGTTCGACGGGGGCGGTCATGCACAAACAGCTTTTTGCGAATGCGCTTTCCGCGTTTCTCGGAACGGATGTGCAGATTACCGCAAAGAACTTCCCGTCCACCGGCCGCGTGTCTCTGATGCGCCAGGATGCGGAAAACCGGACCGTCTGCCATATTCTGTATGCTCCGACGGTTCTGCGCGGCGGAGAGCTTCCGCTTGAGAACGAACAGCGTACCCTGACTCCGACGGAGATCATTGAGGAGCTGCTTCCGCTCTTCAACACGACGTTTACCGTAAAGGTTCCCGGAGCCGTTCGCAAAATCACGCTTCAGCCGGAAAACAAAGAGATTCCGTTTGAATATGCGGATGGGAAAGTGACGTTTACGGTTCCCGAATTCACCTGCCATACGATGGCGGTGATTGAGTAATCCGTTGTCGCATTCCGGCGGCTGAAGGTCTTTGCAGGCTTTCAGCCGCTTTTTTATGTCTGGAACATCTTTGAACATATTTTATTTGAATATAAACATGTTTTTATGAAAAATACCTCTTCCCTTTTTCCGGATTCTGTTGTATAATATTAGCAGAACATAATTAACATGGAGGTATTATGAATTACAGAAATCATGTCGGAGGGCGGAACGGGAAATTCACCCTTGTAGAACTTCTTGTGGTAATTGCCGTGATCGCTATCCTGACCGCTCTGCTGCTGCCGGCACTGAATTCGGCAAGGGAAAAAGCGAGAGGGATCAGTTGTCTGAACAATCAGAAGCAGTTGGGAAATTATTCCACGGTCTATACGATGGAGAATGAGGACTGGGTGATTCCTTCGTACAGCTATTATTCGATTCCGGCGGCATTTACCGAGCGGAAGATTCCCGGAATGTGGTTTTATTTCATGGCAAAGATGTCGGGATTCGGGAAAATTACCGATATTGTCACGCAATCCGCGATGCAGAAAGGGCTGCCGATGATGAGTTGCCCGTCGAGCGAGTGGAGGAGCAGCCATGTTCTGGGTGAGGGAACCGTGGTGGTCGGGAATTACATGTACAGCAACCATTACGGTGCGATTTCCTCCGGTACCACATGGCAGTACGATGATCAGTATCTTTGCAGGCCCATCAAAATCACGCAGGCTAAGAACGTGTCGCGTCTTTTGCAGATTACGGAGGCGCGGTCGGAGACTTACGGGGTTGCACTGTTCCGGTTTCAGTCGTACAGCGGTTTGCTGAAAGATTACGCTCCCCGTCACACCGGGCGCGCTTCCTGTCTTTATCTGGACGGACATGCCGCGCTCCAGAAGTTTTATCCGATGCAGCGTTACTACCGTCCCGATGGAACGATGAAACCTTATAATCCCTGAGGCTTCGGATCATGGCCCGGACTTTGATTTTTCTGCTGTTTACAGCATTCCTTTGTTCTGCAGGAGCGCAGGATCTGACTTTGGAGGAACTGGACTCTCTTTTTGCAGACTGTGCCGGAACACCTTCGGAGTATGCGGTTCGCACTGCTAAAAACTGGTTCATGCGGTGTGCGTTTTACCGGTTGGACGGTTCGGCGCTCCGCCCGGCAGTGGAACTTCAGTGCCGGAGTGATGCCGAAGCCCGGAAACGGATCCGGACGCTTTCGGAAGATGTCCGGCGCGGTCGGAATTGGAAACTTCCGCGGCCGGAGCTTGCCGTTCCTTTTATCGGGGCAGTCCGGATTGACGGGATCATATCGCCGGAGGAGTATACGCGTTCGGCACGGCTTGAAGGCGAGATTCCAATCAATGAACAGACCGTAAAAGCCGGAGGCGGACATCGCTGGTATTTTGCCTGGGACAACCGTTTCTTTTATTTTGCCGCGGAAATTGCGGATCCGGATATACAGCTCTGCAAAGAGCGGCCTTACGAGGCGGATTCCGTGGAACTGTTTCTGCTTCCGGAACCGCTGTTGAGCAGTTACTGGGAAATCGTCGTTTCGCCGTCGGGGGAGCGGTTTTGCGCATGGCATACACTGGGAAAATATGGACAGCGCAGTTCATTCTTCATCGCGCCGGAAAGTTTGAAGACGGCGGCACGGCGCACCGGAAGCGGGTATTGCGTGGAGATCGCGTTTCCTTTTTCCGCTCTTCCATCGCTTTCGGAGCGGCTCCCGTACAACGGAGCGGCAATGTTTCTGATGGTGTGCCGGACCGACCGGCAGAAAAACGGTGGAGTCGCCGTTACGGCTCCGGTTCCTCTGCTCTATGGAGGACATAATATTTACGGGTATATAAAAGCAACTTTGAAGCGACAGGAGTTATTATGACAAAAAAGTTGATCGGCCTTTTTATTCCATTTCTTTTTCTTGCGTTTTCCGGCATGGCGGGAGAGAAAACTGTAACTGCCGGGAAATGGAGTTTCACTTACGATACGGAAAGCGGATTCTGGAAAGAGATGAAGTGGGACGGTGTTCCCGTTTCCGTGAATCCGGGAAATCTGGCACCGTTTTTCTGGGGACCGGAATGGCCGACCGGAAAGCCTGAGGTGAAACCGGGACTTTTCCGGTATCTTGATACGTTGATCCCGGAAGAGTACAGGAAGATTCCGCAAAAAGCGGAATCCATCCGGCTGAGCGGTCATCGCTGGTCCGTTTCCGATTCGACTCTGACTCTGGAATATGAGATCGGCAAATACAAAGTTGCGGATATTCTGAATTTCGGTACCGGGACGGACCCTGATCTGTTCCGCCGGACCTGGGAGCTGTCGCTCCGTCCCGGAGCGGAGCAGAGTTTCTTTTTTACCAGTCCGCAGTTGAATATGCCGGTTGTTCCGGCGGGAAATTATTTCTTCCCCGGACAGCTCCGCTATCCGGATAACGTCACGGTGAAACCGGTTGCCGGGCTCGGCGCGAACGGGCGGGCGGAGGGCCCCGGCTACAGCACGCTTCCGATGCTGCTGGAACAGAACGGGCTCTGTGCGATCCTGTTCGGCGATCCTCTGAAAGACAAATCCGATATGCAGATCGTCAGGACGGGCGGGTATGCGATGGTTCAATACAATTTCAAATCATACGGGATCCTCGAACCCGGCGAAAAGCAGGTTATCGGGCCCGCATATTTCAAACCCGCCCGGAAAACATTGCAGGAGCAGATGACGAAGGGGATCCGGGAATTGTACCGTACAGTTGGGCTTTCCGTTCCGGGGAACCGTCCCGAATGGCTGAGGGATGCGGTTATTTTCAATGCGTCGGTTGGCGGGTCCTCTTACAGCAAGCCGCTCACGCTCGGCGGGTTTCATGCCGCCCGGAAAGAACTGCTGCCGCGGGTCCGTGCACTTGGCTTCAATACGGTCTGGTTCCGTCCGGTCGGGGAGGTTATGCCGTATCATCCGCGGGATTATTTCAAAGTGAATCCCGCTTACGGCACTGCGGAAGAATATCGGGAATTGGTGCGTGCAGCTCATGATTCCGGGATGCGGGTTGTACAGGGAATTGTTCCGCACGGGACAAATGCGGCGTCGGGCGCGGTCCGCGGCAATTCGCCGGAAGCGCTGATCGTTGATAAAAAAGGGGAAATCCCCCGCTATATGGCTTTTGACTACATGTCTCCGGAATGGCAGGCATATATGAAAAAAGTCGCCGTGTTCTTTGCCGCCGACTATGGAGCGGATGCTTTGCGGATCGACCTTGCAGATGGTTCTTATCCAAACTGGCGGAAGCGGGATTCTTTTCAGAATGGTCTGGTTCCTGCCAATGTTCCGGCGGAATGGTGGAAAGCGGAACTGAAAAAACGGAACGGCAGACTTGCCCCGCTTCCGTATTCGCGTGTCAGTCTGCCGCGCCGTCAGGGCGGATTGGAAATGTCGCGGGCAATCCGTGAGGGACTCCGTTCCGTGAAGCCGGAAGGTGCGGTTCTCGGAGAGGTCCAGTATGCGCCGTATATGACGGAGAATGATGTGATCTATGACAAGGAGCTCTGTCATTATTTTCTGCGCGGAGTCTCCTGGTGCAATTCTTTGGCGAAAGACAGCAAAGTGAACTGGGTGCAATCGCTTTCGCATCGGCTGGAACAGCAGGAATATGTGGAGCCGGAACATACATTGCGGCTCCGTTTCACGGAAACGCACGACTACACGAAAACGGTTCAGATTGTCGGAGTGAATGCCGCCCGCGCCGCCACCGCGATGAATTTTATTCTGGATGGCGTTCCGATGGTCCTGCAGGATTTTGACGAAGGCAACGGAGAATTCCTGCGCCGTCTGATCGCCGCCCGTATGGGGCTTCCGGAGCTCCGCCGCGGCGGAACGGTGTATCTGCATGGCCGGATTACGCCGCGTGACGTGTTCGGATGTCTGCGGACTATGGGGGATAAATCCTCGCTGTGCCTTATTAATTTTACCGCATATCCGCGTAACGTCCGTGTCCGGCTTCCTGATGGGATCGCGTTTGCCGGAGGCGTGTTTCTGGATGCGTTCACCGGGGAGAAGCTGCCTGCTGAAATAACGACGGAAGTGCGGATGGCTCCTTATGAGGCAAAGATTCTTGCACTCCGTTCTGCGGACGAGAGTCTGCCGTTCGTCAAGCCGGTTCCGGAACCGGCAAAAACGGAACCCGCGGAAGGAGAGGTTCGTTTTAAACGGAATCAATGGGGATCTCCGGTCATTACGACATCTGTTTATTCGCTGGGGATCAGCAACGTGACGGGGATGTTGTCCCGCTTTACCGGAAAGAATGGCGAGATCCTGCTGGATGAATCCCGTTTTCTGAAACCGGAGCGAACTTTGCTGGGAGCTCCGTCGCAGCCGTCGGTACGCTGGAACGGCAGGGAACGCAAGACTTCATTCGGCTGGACTCTGTCCGGAGTCGCCGTTTTGCCGGATGGAGAACGTGTTTCGCTGAATTGGAATTTTTATCCGGACCATGCCGAACTGGAAACGGAATTGCTTTCCGACAGCGGGAAAAATCTTGATCTTGCACTGGCGTTTACCCGCCGGAATGTCCGCCGGTATCAGGTGAATACCGCGGAAGGACTGCTTGATGATGAATTCCGCTCCCGTTTCGGGGAAGGCACGCCGGGGAATCTGAACCGTTACTCCTGGCGGATTTACGGAACACCGGTTATCTGGCAGTCGGATATTCAACCGCTGGATTTCCGCAGACCGCTGATCGGAGCATTCGGAAAAACCGGAGTGTTTGTCGGTTTGAAATCTCCGCTGACCGGACATCCCGTCAATGTTATGCTTTTAGACCGGGTTGCGGGGAAGCCGCGCTGGTGTGCGGCGTTTTTCTATAAGGATTCGCAGACGCGGGAACCGGCTGCCCGGCTGTTCCCTGCACATAAATTTACGGTTACACTGACACCGTCCGACGCTCCTCTTGTTTCCGCAAATGATAATCCTCCGGTCAAATCCGGGATCGCATCGTTACGGAACCTGAGTTACGGATGGCTGGTTCGTGCTCCCGGTTATGAGATGGAGCTGTCGCGCGTCGGCGGATCCGTTCTCCGGTGGAGTGCGGGGAAACGCCGGCTTCTTTCCGGAGGATCGCTTGTCGTGCAGAACGGCATGTGGACGCAGGATAGCGAATACGAAGCCTCTGTCCGCATCCGGCAGGATGGAAAGAGTCTGAAAATGCTGTTCAGCGGGGTGTTCAAAAACGGCAGTATTTCGCATTCTGCCGGGAAAATGCAGACGCCGCCGCTCCGGTTCTATGTACTTTATACGTTCGGAGAATCCAGTCGGATCCGGGTCGATTGCGGAGTGCAGTCGGAAGGAAAGCGGACGGAAAAAGAGCTGTCCGTCGGTTGGCGGGCTGCGGGCGGCAAGCGGTTTGCCTTGAAACCGCTTGGAAAAGAAAACTGGAAATCCGCAAGCGTCAAAGACAGCGTGCTTTGGACCGTTCCCGGTCTGAGTGCCGCAACTCTTTCCGACGGCAAGTGGCATCACTTCAGTTTTCAGCTGGAACCTCATCCATGAGCCGGAAAATGGGAAAACCGGATCCGACGGATTCAATTGCATAAGTGAGGAAATGAAATGATGATCATCGCAGAAAACTCTTTGCCGGGAAAGCTCCATTCAGCGGAAAAAAACGGACACGGGCCCGGACATCCCCGTATCGTGTTTGAGGCTCTGCCGGAACTGGCGGACTTTTCGGAATTCGCATGGGCATGTATTGCAGACCATGTGACGGAATGTCCCGGAGCGCCGCAATCGCCCTATATGGATGAGGGATTTGCCCGTGACCGCATCTGGATCTGGGATACTTGTTTTATGGCGCTTTACTGCAAGTATGCGTCCGGAAATTTTCCGGGGATTGAAAGTCTGAACAATTTCTATGAGCCCATGCTTGATGGACGGGAAACACCGTTGAAGATTCATATTCCGGACAATCCCCCACTGTTTGCCTGGGCGGAGATGGAAAATTACCGGATCACCGGAAAAAGGGATCGTCTGGAGGAAATCTTTTTCCGGAAGCGGTATCCGCAGAAGATGTTCCGGCTTTTCGAATCGTTTCGCGCCGGCGGAATCCTGTCCTTTATGGGTTCGGTTTTTCCGGTGCAATGGGAGAAAACGCCGTTCGGTTATCACTGGTCCGGCGGCCGGTGCGGCATGGACAACACGCCGCGCGGCGGTTTTCCGCGGACCGTTATTGACAACGATCCCGCTTACCGGAACGTCCTGTTTCTCGATGCCGCCGCACAGCAGGCGCTTTCCGCCCGGATTATCCATGAGGTTACCGGAGAGCCGGGATTTCTTGCGGAATACCGCCGTCTTGCAGAACTGCTGAATTCCCGTTACTGGGACGAGGAGGATGGCTGCTATTACGATATTGAGTCCGGTTCTCCGCATCGCCGGATCAAAGTGATGACTCCTGCGTCGTTCTGGCCGCTGCTGGCAGGGATTGCATCGCAGGAACAGGCGGAGCGGATGGCGCGTCATGCGGAAGATCCTGCGGAACTCGGAGGGATCGTACCGTTTCCGTCGGTTGCGCGGAATTCTCCATATTTTGAACCGGACGGCGGGTACTGGCGCGGCGGAGTCTGGCTTCCGACCGCCTATATGGCGATCAAGGCGCTTGAACAGTACGGTTTTTATGAACTTGCGGATCGGCTTGCCGGACGGATCGTCATGCACCAGTTTCATACCTGGAAGGAGTTTGAGCCGCATACGGTATGGGAGGCCTATTCCCCGACCCGTCATGCTCCTTCGTCCTGTAAATACAACAGCGGGGAGCCGTATGCCAAACCGGATTTCTGCGGATGGTCCGCGCTCGGCCCGGTCAACCTGATCATTGAGAATCTGCTGGGCATCCGTGCGGATGGTGTCGGGCGCGTTGTCCGTTGGCGGTTGCATCAGACCTGCCGTCACGGAATCCGTGATCTGCAGTTCGGCGGAGTTTCCGCGTCGCTGCTGTATGACGGCGGCGGGGTGACGGTGGAAACATCTGCGCCGTTTCTTTTGGAGATCAACGGCAGGCAGTATGCCGTTGAGGCGGGAACGGACCGGATCAGCCTGTGAGAGACGCGGAAAGCGGCAGATGCCGGAGACGGTATGAGGAAATCTTCGGAAAATACTTGAAAATTTGAAAACAGATATTATGGTAACGGAGTCAAAACAAGCAGAAAAAAACATTCACGAATACCGATTGGGAAAATGTCGTCTCCGATTTTACAGGTGGAAAATCTCAGTAAATATTACCAGATCCGTCATGATGTGGTTGATCCGTATTCCACATTGTCCGGAGCGCTTGCCGACGCCGGGCGGAACCTGTTTCATTATCTTCTTCATCCGGCGGGAAAAAGCAGAAAAGTCACCAGAGAGACTTTCAAGGCTTTGGACGATGTGTCGTTTGAGGTCAACCGCGGAGACCGGATCGGGATTGTCGGATGCAACGGCGCGGGTAAATCGACTCTTCTGAAGCTGCTCAGCCGGATTACGGAACCGAGTCGCGGAAGCATCCGAATCCGCGGACGGCTTTCGAGCCTGCTGGAAGTCGGAACGGGCTTTCACTCGGAATTGAGCGGACGGGAAAATATCTTTCTGAACGGTTCGATTCTCGGAATGAAGCAGGCGGAGATCCGGCGGAAATTTGATGCCATCGTGGATTTTGCCGGAGTGGAAAAGTTCCTGGATACTCCGGTCAAGCGGTATTCCAGCGGAATGTATGTGCGGCTTGCGTTTGCCGTCGCCGCGCATCTGGAGCCGGATATTCTGCTGATTGACGAAGTGCTCGCCGTCGGAGACATGGAATTCCAGAAGAAATGTCTCGGAAAGATGAATGACATTTCAAAAGACGAAGGCCGCACGATTCTTTTTGTCAGCCACAACATGGAGGCGCTTACCTCACTGTGCGACCGCGCAATTCTTCTGGAGTCCGGGAAACTGACCATGGATGCGGACTGCGAACAGGTGGTTCTGCAGTATGCAAAATCCATCGCCAGCACAAAAGCGGCTCCTCTGAGTGAGTTCAGAGCCCGGCAGAGCCGTTCGACCGGCGAGGTCCTGTTCCAGGATATGCAGATCGAAACGGAGACCGGTTCTCCGATTCCGAAGACCGGGGAACGCGTGCGGTTCCGGTTCTTTTTCAAACACCGGGATCCGTCAAAACCTTTTTCCAACATGATATTCAGCATGACGATCGGGAACCTTTTTCATCCGCTGTTCAATCTGCATTACAGCATGGGGGCGGACGGCGGCGCCGCGGTATTGCAGGATGGAGACTGTCTGGAATGTTCCATTCCGAGACTGCCGCTGACGGAAGGTGATTACTATATCAATCTTTTTATCGGTCAGCCCCATTCCCAAGCCGATTGTCTGGAAAATATTCCCTTCCCGGTTCTTGGCGCCCGTTTTCAATCCGGTCAACGGAACTGCGGGGACATGCACAAAGGAAACGTTACCCTGATTCCCCATGAATTTACACTGAGGGGAAAACATGATTGACGGCGTATCCGAGAATCTCAATACAGGCGGTGCGGCGTGTGCCGGTGACCGGCGGAAAACACCGGAGCGTCCCGCTGTTTCCATTCTGATCCCGATTTATAATGTGGAACGCTATTTGCGCGAGTGTCTGGATTCTGTCATCGGTCAGACTCTGCGGGAGATCGAAATCATCTGCATTAACGACGGTTCCGCCGACTCCTGTCCGGCGATCATTGCGGAATATGCGGCAAAGGATTCCCGGATCGTTGTCCTGAACAAGAAGAATTCCGGTTATGGCGACAGCATGAATCAGGGACTCGGTCTTGCCCGGGGCGAATACATCGGGATTGTCGAACCGGACGATTATGTCGTTCCTTCCATGTTTGAACTGCTTTACCGGACTGCAAGCGAAAACCGCTGCGAGCTGGTCAAGAGCAATTTTTACACGTTTCATACCCATAAAGGAAACCGGAAGATTAAGAATGTGGTCACAACCCGGCTGAATGAACTGTTCCGGAAAGAGCTGACGCAGGAGGATACCGTTGCATATCTGCAAAATCAATGTCTACCGCTTGCCTATTGGTCCGCCATTTATTCGGCGGAATTTCTGGACCGCCACAGGCTCCGGTTCAACCCGACTCCCGGAGCATCCTATCAGGATTTCGGCTTTTTTCACAAGGCTCTTTTCTGTGTCCGGAAATGGCGCCTGATCCCGGAACACACCTATTATTACCGGCAGGACAATCCGAACGCTTCGATGATGGCAAAGGACAAATATCTGTGTATTCATCAGGAATTTCAGTCGATCCGGGCGTTTCTTGCGGAGCACGGGGTTGCGGAAGTTCCACTGCGTCCGATCCTGACAAAGCTGCAGGTGGAACATTATCTTTTGAACTATCAGCGGGTGGCGACTCCGTATAAATGGACCGTCATACAGAATATCAGAAACGAGTTCCGCGAACTGGAACGCGAACGGAAGACGGATTATTCCCTGCTTTCCCGGTTTCACCGGTTCCGTCTCCGGCTGGTCCTGTTTTCTCCGCTTCTGTTCCGCTTTCTTTCCCGGCTCCGGAACGGAGAATGGCAATGAACGGACCTCATACCATAATCCTTGCCTGTGATGACGCCTACGCGTATTGTGCGGCGGTTGCCATTGCTTCCATCATCCGGCACACGGATTCCGATATTGATTTTATTCTGCTGGATGACGGCATTTCCGATGAAAAGAAACAGGACTTGGTTTCCTGCATTCACGGCAGACCGGGGATTCGTCTGCGTTTTATGGATATGGCTCCGCTTGCCGCGCGTTTCCCCGACGGGATGTTTTCCTGCCGGGATTACTGGCAGCGTTCGACCTATTTCCGCCTGTTCTGTCCGGATATGCTGCCCGAATACGATATGGTCTTGTATCTGGATTGCGATGTGCTGATCCGGGCGGACGTCAGCGAACTGTTCCGTTTTCAAATGCCGGAGAAGACGCTTTGCGGAGCCGTTTTTGACAATCTCGGTTATCGGGATTCGACTCATATGATCCATCAGCTGTTCAAGCTGAAACTGCCGTATCGCTACCGCTATTTCAATGCCGGGGTTCTGCTGATGAACCTTGCGGAAATGCGAAGGGTCGGATTTACGGAACAGTGTTTGCAGATCATGCGGCGAGGTCCGCTGAAATGGCAGGATCAGGACGTTCTGAACCTTGTCTGCCGCAACCATGTTTTCTATTTGCCGGTGGAGTGGAACCGGATGCTTGTGGAACCTTATGAACCGGAAAACCGGACGCTTGCCAGGCTGGCGGGGCGCTATCCGGTCGGACAGGCAAAGCTGATCCATTACAGCGGCTTCTGCAAACCATGGTTCGGGCGCGAAGTCCAGTATGCGTCTTTCTGGTGGGAAGTTGCGGAAACTCTGCCGTTTCTGGAGAACATGGAACTGTTTTTTCTGAAAACATCGCGGAAATATCTGCTGATGCGGATCAACAGGCTTCTGTACATGTTCCGCTATTCTTACTCCATCCGGCTGGGACTTGCTCTCACCTGGCTGCCCCGGAAAGCGCTTTCCATTCTGACCGGAAAAGAGTATTGACCGGAAAAGTCGGAATCGTCTTCTTTTTCTACGGAACAGTCTCTCTTTCAATTTCCGCGCGGACGGAGTATATTGTTTCACCAACCTAAAAAAGGAGTCTTTGCAGATGAAGCGATCATTTTCCCCCGCGCCGGTCGGAACGATCCGGCTGAACGACCCTGTTTTTTCCGGACGGATCCGGAAGAACCGTGAAGTGACGATTCCCGCCAATATCGAAAAATGCCGCGCCACCGGGCGTATTGACTCATTCAAACTCGAATGGAAAGAGGGGATGCCGGGTAAACCGCATATTTTCTGGGATTCGGATTTTGCCAAAGTCATGGAGGGATACGCATTTTCCCTGATGCTTGATCCCGATCCGGAAAAGGAACGGGAGCTGAACGGTTTCATTGATCTGATTGTTTCCGCCCAGCAGCCGGACGGCTATCTGAACACCTATTTCACGCAGGTGGAACCGGAAAACCGCTGGAAACAGCTCTGGCAGAATCATGAACTTTATTGCGCCGGTCATCTCATGGAAGCCGCGGTCGCCCATTTCCAGGCAACGGGGAAACGGAACTTTCTTGACTGCATGTGCCGTTATGCCGACTATATCGCCACGGTGTTCGGTCCCGGCGAACATCAGCTTCACGGCTATCCGGGACATCAGGAGATCGAACTTGCGCTCTGCAAACTTGCGCAAGTCACCGGAGAGCACAAATATGCGGAGCTCGCCGCTTATTTTATCAATGAACGCGGCAAAACTCCGTCATGGTTTGCCGGGGAGCCCGGCAACGCCAATCTGAAGAATCTTCAGGCGGATTTACCGATCCGGGAGCAGAACGAGGTGAACGGACACGCGGTCCGCGCACTTTACTATCTGGCGGGAGCGGTTGACGTTGCGGAGAGTTCCGGCGATCCGGAACTGCTGGCTGCCTGCCGGCGCCTCTGGGAGAATGTCGTTCAGAAACGCATGTACATCACCGGCGGAATCGGTTCCTCCAGACTCGGCGAGGAGTTCACTTCCGACTATGATCTTCCGAATGCCCAGGCATACGCGGAGAGCTGTGCGTCAATCGCTCTGGTGCTCTGTGCGGACCGTCTGCTGAACCTTACCGCCGATTCCCGTTATGCCGACGAGATGGAGCGGGCTATCTATAACGGCGTATTTGCCGGACTGAGCCTGAGCGGCGATCGTTTCTTTTATATGAATCCGTTGGCAAACGGACCGGAATACCGTTATTACGCACACGAACGCCAGCCGTGGTTTGACTGCTCCTGTTGTCCGACCAATTTCTGCCGTTTCATTCCGCAGCTCGGTTCGTTTGCCTGTTCCGTGTCCGGAGACACTCTGCTGGTCAACATTCCCGCCGCCTGCGATGGAACAGCGGCGTTTTCCGGCGGTTCCCTGGAATTCTCCGTGGAAGGCTGCTATCCGTACAGCGGAGCGATCCGGTTCCGAGTCCGGTCCGTGTCCGGTCAATGCCGGATCGGATTCCGCATTCCCGGCTGGTGCCGCGCCTATACACTGTCGTACAACGGAAAAACGGTTGCGGAAAAACCGGAAAACGGCTATGTGTATCTGGCGAGGGAATGGCATGCCGGAGATGTTGTGGAATTGAACCTGGAGATGCCGGTCCGTATTGTTTATGCGAATCCGCGCGTCATGGATAATGCGGGCAAAGCCGCTCTGATGCGCGGTCCGCTGGTATATGCTCTTGAGAGTACGGATAATGCGGTTCCGGTCTCCTCCATCGTGCTGAAAACGGATTCCGAATTCATCTTGTCGGAAGCCGCCGGCCTTCCTGCGGGAACGGTTGCGATTTCCGGAGAAGCGGAGATCGCGGAATCGTTTGAAACGCTGTATTCGGATGTTCCACCAAAACGCAAACCGGGACGTTTCACGGCGGTTCCGTATGCACTGTGGCAGAACCGCGGAGAATCGTCCGTGCTGGTCTGGATTCCGTACTGTTAAGCGGTGTTCCGCGTGTTACGACGCGGAACTCTCTTTCTGCGCATCTTCCCGGACGAACCGGCGTTGCGGGGGCGGGACCTCGCGGTTTCCCTTGATGCGGAACCGGTCGGCTCCGAGAAGATCCGCAACGTCCTGAGTGAATTCCATCGACGGCAGCACGCTGTATTTGCGGTCGGTCTCCACAAAAACGGTCGTTCCGTTTTTCAGGCGCACACAGAGAACCACGGGAATGTTACCCGCATGTTTTCCGAGCAGTCCGTTCAGGCTTTTCAGCGTATTTTCCGAGCACTCTTCCTCAAACAGATGCAGATGGATCTGATTCGTCTGCGTCTGGATCATCTGTTCCAGCGAAACGATCGTTTTGACGCTGATTGATGCGGGGGAATTTTCCTCGTCGCCGCGCCGGACATACCCGGTGACAAAAACCGGGATTTCCGGGATCAGCAATTCCTTGAAGTCATCGTATGCCTTGCCGAACACCATGCACTCAACAGCTCCTTTCAGGTCTTCGATCTGAATGATGGCAAACGGCTTGTTGCTCTTTTTGCTGATCTTTTTCGTGACGGTTTTGATAAGACCGCCGAGAATGACGCCATCGTCCGCGGTTCCGTGTTCCTGAATGGAAAGCGTATCCATGGAGGAGTAGGCATTGAAGAAATGCGAATACTTCTGCGCCGGATGTCCGGAAACGTAGAATCCGAGCAGCGCTTTTTCCATTTTCAGCAGTTCCGTAGAATCAATTTCCGGAATATCCGGCATGTGGACCGAATTGAATTCCTCCTGTTCTCCGCCACCGAGAAGATCGAACAGGGAGCCTTGTCCGCTTTCCTTGTCCTTGCGGCGTGAGGCGGCGCAGTTGATTGCATCCTGAATGGTCGCCAGCAGCTGGGAACGTTTGTAGCCGGTAAAGTCGAATGCTCCGCAACGGACAAGGGAGTCCACCGCTTTGGAGTTGACGGAGCTGCCGACCCGTTCGAGAAATTCCACCATATCTTTATACGGACCGTTCTTTTCGCGTTCCGAAATGATCGCATTGGAGGCGCCTTCTCCGAGTCCCTTGATTGCTCCGAGCCCGAAGACGATATTCTGTCCGTCCACGGAGAAGTTCGTATCGGATTTATTGACGTCCGGCGGGCGGATTTCAATCCCCATGTCCTTGCACGCGTTGATCAGGAACGTCACTTTTTCGGCGTTGCCGAGTTCGCTTGTGAGCACCGCCGCCATATATTCCTGCGGATAATTCGCTTTGAGATAGGCGGTTCGGTACGACACCATTCCGTAAGCCGCGGAATGGGATTTGTTGAATCCGTAACCGGCGAATTTATTGATCTTTGCCCAGATCTGCTCCGCGAGTTCCGGCTCAATATCGTTGGTCTCCTTGCATCCTTTGATGAAGTTGAGTTTTTCCTTCTCCATGATGTCCATCTTCTTTTTCCCGATGGCACGGCGGACAATGTCGGCATGTCCGAGCGTGAAGCCTGCGAGCTTCTGTACGACCTCCATGATCTGTTCCTGATACAGCATGATTCCGTACGTCTCTTTGAGGATCGGTTCCATTTTCGGATGGTCGTAAACGATCGGCTGGAGACCTTTTTTACAGCCGACGAAGGTCGGGATGAACTCCATCGGTCCCGGACGGTAGATTGCCAGAAGAGCGATGATGTGTTCGATCGTTTCCACGACGAACTGGCGGCAGAGGGTCTGCATTCCGCCGGATTCCAGCTGGAATACCGCGATCGTGTCGCCGCGGTTCAGAAGATCGTAGGTCGCTTTGTCGTCCAGCGGGATGCGGTCGATGTCAATGCTGATGTTGCGGTTCTTCCGGACATTTTCGATTGCGTCGGAGATCACGGTAAGCGTGCGGAGTCCGAGAAAGTCCATTTTCAGCAGGCCGAGCTGTTCGCAGGGATGGGCGATGAACTGCACGACCGGCGCGCCGTCGGGGCTGCGCTGAAGCGGAACCACATTGTCAAGCGGCATGTCTCCGATGATGACGCCGCAGGCGTGAATGCCGGTTGTCCGGTTCAATCCTTCGACCGGAAGCGCTTCGTTGTAAATTTTCTGCGCGTCGGGATCGTGTTCGACGAATTCCTTGAATTCGGCGATTTCCATTGCTTTGGCAAGCGTGAGCTTGGGATCGTTCGGCAGCAGTTTGGTCATACGGTCCCCGACCGCCGGAGGATAACCGAGCACGCGGGCGCAGTCCTTGATTGCGTTTTTGGGCTTGAGCGCTCCGTAAGTGGCGATCTGCGCCACGGAACCGCGGCCGTATTTCTCGCGGACGTATTCGATGACTTCTTCACGACGGCGTTCGCAGAAGTCAATGTCGAAGTCCGGCGGCGATACGCGTTCCGGGTTCAGAAAACGCTCAAACAGCAGTTTGTAGCGGAGCGGGTCGATGTTGGTGATTCCGGTGAGATAGGCGACAAGGCTTCCCGCTCCCGAACCGCGGCCGAGCCCGACCGGGATTCCTTTCTTTTTCGCGGCGTTGATGAAGTCCCACACCACAAGGAAGTAACTCGGATATTTGGTTTTGATAATGACACTCAGCTCGTAATCCATACGTTTGCGGATGGTTTCCGCGAGTTCCGTCTGATCCGGCGGCGGGTTGTCCAGTTCGAAACCGTAACAGCGCTTCACGTTGTCAATGCAGATTTGCCGGAGCATATCCGCCTGCGTGGTACCGCCCGAAACCTGGTAGACGGGATAATGGTTCTCCATCGTTTTATCAATCCGGAACTGGAAGTTGCAGCGCTCGGCGACCCGCAGTGTATTCGGAATCGCCTCCGGAATCTCGGTGCCGAAAATATCGTACATCTCATCGTAAGTTTTGTAGTAAAACTCCTGATGGTCCATCATCGTCATGCGGTCGGCATCGTCAAGCTGACTGCGGGTCGAGATGCAGAGCAGCACGTCCTGCGCGCGGGCATGTTCCTTGCGGACGTAGTGAATATCGTTTGTCGCGACCAGCGGCAGTTCGAATTCTCTGGCGAATTTGACCAGTTGGCGGTTGACCAGTTTCTGTTCCTCAATGCCGTGGTACTGCACTTCCAGATAGAAATTCTCCTTGCCGAAAATATCCAGATACTGGGTCAGAATTTTGCGGGATTCCTCTTCTCCGCGGTCGAGAAACGAGCGCGGGACTTCTCCCTGAATACAGGCGGAAAGCGCGATCAGCCCTTCGCTGTGCGCCGCAAGGAACTCTTTGTCGGTCCGCGGTTTGTAATAGAATCCGCGCAGCTGGGCATCGGATACGATTTTACAGAGATTGACGTATCCCGTCTGGTTTGTTGCAAGCAGAATCAAATGATAGCCGCGGATATGCGGAACCGATGGATCGTGCACAAGTTTGCTCGTCGGAGCAACGTAGACTTCGCATCCGATGATCGGTTTGACTCCGGCGGCTCCCATTTCTTCGTAAAATTCAATCGCGCCGCCCATGACGCCGTGGTCGGTCATGGCGCATGCGGGCGCTTCGTTTTCCAGACACATTTTCACAAGGTCGCTTTTCAGTTTGCGCGCTTCCTTGTCCTTGATCCGGGGCGCCCACGAAATGGCGGATGCTCCGTCAAGCAGACTGTAATCCGTATGAACATGCAGGTGGACAAACTGTTTGTCCGGCGTGGAAATCGGCTGATCAGACATGATAATCCTTCACAATAAGTGGTATTTTTCGTTATTCTGGGGATACTGTACCATGCGTTTTCCGATTTTTCCACTGCCGGAACGGATTTTTTTCCGATTCGCCACGACGCTTTCATATTTCTTGCGGAATATGCGGAAATGAAATTTGAATCCTCCGTTTTTTGTGGTACATTGACGGGAATGAAGAAAGGTGGATCATGAGAGAGTTGCTCGACCGGATTTCCGGTCCGCAGGATATCAAACAGTTTTCTCCGGAAGAGCTGAAACAGCTCTGTGAAGAGATCCGGACCGATATTATTTCCGTTGTTTCGAAAAACGGAGGGCATCTTGCGCCGAATCTCGGAGTCATTGAATTGACGGTGGCGCTTCACCGCGTATTCAACAGTCCCGACGATAAAATTATCTGGGATGTCGGTCATCAGGCGTACCCGCACAAGATTCTGACCGGACGGAGCAGGAAATTCCACACGATCCGTCAATACGGCGGGCTCTCCGGTTTTCAGTCTCCCGCAGAATCCGAACATGATCCGTTTCTGACCGGTCATGCGGGTGCCGCTCTTTCCTCCGCGATGGGACTTGCCGCCGCAAATGAACTTGCCGGGCGGAAAGATTCCAAAGTCATCGCCGTGGTTGGCGACGGTGCGCTTGGAAACGGAATCTCTCTTGAAGCGCTGAACAATGTCCGCGAATTTCACCGCAATTTCATTCTTGTGATCAATGACAATAAAATGTCGATTTCCAAGAGCGTCGGCACGATTTCAACCCATCTGACGCGTTTTATCACCGGACGCAGTTACAACCGTCTGAAAACCTACATGAAATGCATTTTGCGGAAGCTGCCGCTTGGCGTTCATATCATCCATTTCATCCGCCGGGTGGAGGAGCTGACGAAAAATCTGCTTGTCTCCAGCGTCTTTTTTGAAGAAATGGGCTTTAAATATGTCGGGCCGATTGACGGGCACGATCTGCCGTCGCTGATTGAGCACTTTGAAAAGATCCGTGAGATTACAGCCCGTCCGATCGCGGTTCATGTGATCACGGAGAAAGGACACGGCTGCAAGTACGCGATTTCCTCTCCGGAAAAGTTCCACGGAGTTCCCGCATTCGATCCGAATACCGGGGAACTGCTGCCCGCACCGAAAAATTCCTATTCGTTTTCCGCGGCATTCGGCGACAATATCGTCCGGCTTGCCGAGCAGCACAGGGACGTCGTGGCGCTTACCGCCGCCATGTCAGGTGGAACCGGGCTCTCCCGTTTTGCGAAACATTTCCCGGACCGTTTTTACGATGTCGGGATCGCGGAAGAACATGCGGTCGTTTTTGCGGGCGGGCTTGCTGCGGGGGGGCTGCGTCCGGTTCTGGCGATCTATTCCACATTTCTCCAGCGGGCCCTCGATTGTGTGTTTCATGATATCTGCCTGCAGAACCGTCCGGTCATCTTCTGTGTGGACCGTGCGGGAGCGGGTGAGGACGGGCCGACTCATCACGGAATTTACGATTTGCCGTTTCTGCTCGGTATGCACAATCTTTCGATTCTTTGTCCGCGCGACGCTTCGGAGCTGGGCGAAATGCTCTCTGCCGCCTATGCCTGCCGTTCCCCTGTCATGATCCGTTACCCGCGTTCCAGTGCTGCGGATATTGAAGTGCCGCGCGCTCCGCTGGTCTGGGGAAAAGCGGAACAGATCACAAACGGATCGGATGTCTCCATCTGGTCCAACGGGCGCGAACTTGTGACGGCTCTTGCGGTTGCCGCTCTGCTGCGGGCAAAGAATGTCAGCGTTTCCGTGATAAACACCCGCTTCCTGAAACCGTTCGATTCGGAGCTCCTGCTCCGGGAAGCCAGGGAAAAGTTCATCGTGACGATTGAAGACAGTCAGTATGCCGGCGGACTCGGGCGGATCGTCAACGAACTGCTGGTGCAGAATCCGAATAAAGGCGTTCGCCATTTCAGCTGGAAAGCGGATATTCTTCCGCATGGATCGGTTCCGCTTCTGCGGCAGCACTGCGGTCTGCTTCCGGAAGAGATCTCCGCTGAAATCCTCCGGATGCTGGGGTCCTGACGGAAAGGAAATGGAATGAACAGCCGGATCATAACCTACTTCGCGCTCTCAGGTTCCATTGCCGCTCTTCTTTCCTCGTTCGTTCTGCTCTACTTTAACATGATCGGTCTGGAGCCGGCATTTTTCAAGGCATTCTATACGGATCTGATTCCGCATGTCGCCATTGTTCCGCTGACGCTTCTTTCCCTGCTCGGCGGTTTCATCGTGCAGCGGAAAACGGAAGAACGGTCATTCGCGGTCGCGCGGGCAATGGCTCCGGCATGGCTGCTGTTTCCGCTTTTGCTGCTGCCGCTGAGTTTTCTCAGTGTAACGCTTTTCATTTTTCTGACAATGCTTGTCGTCTGGCGGCTGGCATTGGTCTGCGGCTGGCATTTTCCCGCATGGCGGCGGACTCCGGCACTGGTTCTGCTCGCGGGCGGAACCCTGCTTGGGCTCGCATGGGGCATTTTCATACAGATCGAATCCTTCAACCGCCTCTGGTTCACATACACCGACTGGACCGAATACTATGAAGGCTATCTCAATCTGCGGCACTGCTGGAACAGGCCGGTGATGTTTTTTTACAATGCCGGACATTTCAATCCGCTTCCGAATATTCTGATCACTCCGGTTGTTGCGCTGTTTCCATATCCGCAGACATTATTCGTGTTGAATTCGGTCTTTATTTACGCATTGATTCCTCTGTGGTATCTGCTGGCGCGTTCTCTCGGAATGAGCCGCTGTCCGGCAACGCTTTCCGCGCTTCTTCTGATGTGCCACTTTACGGTTCCGAATCTGAACCTTTCCCTGTTCTACGGTTTCCACCCGATCGTGATGTTTCCGGCTTTGCTGGCGGCGTTTTATTATTGTTATCGCAAGGAAAACCGGATCGGGACAGCGGTATTTTTTGTGTTGATCCTTCTGCTTCAGGAGACGACCGCGGTTTTCTGGTTCGGTTGGGGACTTTACCTGTTTCTGAACCGGAAATACTGGCAGGGGCTTGCTCTGGCGGCGTTTTCCTGCGCCTGGTTTGCTTTCGCGGTGAAAATCGTTTCTCCGGTGGTCAAAAAACTGCTCTACAATACTCCCGATTCCTGGAACAGCAATTATGTGCAGACCTTTCATTATGCGGAAATCGGGACTTCCATTTCTGATATTCTGCTGGCGCCGTTTGTGAAAACGGTTCCGTTTCTGGAAAAACTTTTTAATCCGATGAACTTTTATTTTACGGGCGTTATCCTGTTGGCATTCTTTCCCCTGGCACTCGCCGTGCCGCGTCTGCTGACGGTTTCTTTACCGTTGCTGGCGGGAATTTTTCTGATGGGAGGCGCGGATGCCCTGAATATTTCAATGTGGTATCAGACGGAGATTTTTGCGATTCTTGCGATTGCGAGCGCTGCCGGCTATGCCGTATTCCGCCGTCGCGGATGTCTCTGCATGATTCCCGCCGCGTACGGGCTTCCCGGTTTCAGCAATCGGAGAAAAGCGCTCGCGGCGGTTTTTGCTTTCATGACGGGAATGCTGCTCTGCGGACTGTTCTTCGGTCGTCTTCCGGTCGGGAAATATTCGTTCAGCCGCATACAGGAACGCCCGGACTGTTCCGCGCAGATTGCGGCAGTCAAATCCAAACTTCCGCCGGATGCCCATGTCCTGACCACCGGACAGATGCGGATTCATTTCATTCACCGTTCCGCCGATCTGATGAAAGCCGAAAAGCCGTTCCGGAGCAGCTATATTCTGACCTATCTGGATGATCTGCATGTGGATTTTGATAAAAACCGCGCCGTTTACGAACAGATGAAAACCGATCCCGCCTATGAAGCGCTTTTCACGCATGAAGAACGCGGCTGCAATATGATTCTTTACAGGCGCAAGTAATTCTATTCTTTGAAAGAATATAAGGATCCTGCCTGCTGACGGTGCCGTTTCCCGGATGAGAACGAATCAATGAAACCATATCGAAAATAAAGAATTTGAAAAATTCCACATCCGGAACGTGCAGACGGATAATATTTTCAAGAAAAATGTCTTTCGGATCTTGACAAAAGGAAATAGTATGTTATTGTCCAGACAAAACCATTTAATCCGGGGGGGATTTTATGAAGTCTTATCTGCTTATCACACTGTCGGTTCTTTCTGTATTTCTGCTGATCTCCTGCAATAAAAAGACAGAACAGCAGAACACGGAAGAGGAGATCCGGGTCCGCACCGTAAAACCGGTCAGCCGGAACTTCCGTAAAAAAATCGCAATTCAGGGCGTTATCCAGAGCCGTCAGACGGCGACAGTTTCCTCTCTGGTGCCGGGAACACTTGATGTGATCCGCGCCGACGAAGGAACCGTGTTCAAAAAAGGCGATTTCATGTTCCAGGTCGATAAATGCAATCTGGAAAACAATGTCATTGTCGCCAGACAGGATCTCAAAGTCGCACAGGCGAATCTCGTTTCCGCGGAACTCGACCGCAAGATTGCGGAAACGGTCCGGCAAAAAGCGGAACTGGATTATAAGCGGGCGGAACGGCTGAAAAAGGCGGAAGCCATCTCCACCGATGCTTACGAACAGGCACAAGTCAATCTGAAAAACAAAGTTTCGGAACTCGAAAAAGCGGATGCGTCCGTCAGTTACTCCAAGACCAGAGTGGAACAGGAACGGATCAAGCTGATGATCGCTGAAAAAAATCTCGCGGACTCCATGCCGCCCGCTCCGTTCGACGGCGTCATTACAAAAAAATATGTCGATCAGGGTGAATACATGCAGAGCGGAAGCAGCATTGTCGATATTGAGAACGTCAATTCACTGGAGATCAGCGCCATCATCAGCATGCTCCATTATCCCTATGTTACGCCGGGCAAAACCAGACTCCGTTTTACGGGGATCAATCAGCAGCTCGGCGAAATTACCGTCGGCTACCGCTCCCCAAGCATCAGAGCGGATTCCCGGACTTTTGAGATCAAGGGCAATCTGCCGGACGGCAATCCCGGAAAAGCGCTCTGCGGCACACTGTTTGACGGTGACCTGATTCTGGAAGAACGGAAAGGGACCGGTGTGCCGACGGATGCCATTCTTTTCCGGAAGGGCGGACGTTTTGTCGTCTTTACCGCAGAAAACGGAAAAGCGGTCGAACATGAAGTTGTTCCCGGTATCGTGGATGGAGAGCTGACCGAAATCACCAATCCGGAAGCGATCGCGGGAAAAGAGGTCATCACAGAGGGGCAGAGCTTTCTGAACTCCGGCGACCGGGTTGCCGTCGTTTCCGGAAAACAGAAATAACGGGAGGGCTCCGTCATGTCGTCATTAAGTTCCATCTCTGTCAAACGTCCCGTTGCGATGTGCTGTTTTATCATCATGCTGGTTCTGCTCGGTTTGAACGCCTACCGGAAAATCGGTATCGACCTTGTTCCCAGCATTGACGTTCCCTACGCGCAGATCACGACCACCTATCCGGGTGCGACGCCGGAAGAGGTTGAGATTGAAGTCGCCCGGCGGATCGAAGACGCCGTTGCCTCTCTCGACGGACTGAAACATACGACTTCCGTCTGCATGGAAAACGTCTGCGCCATGACGCTGGAGTTTCAGATCGGCGTAAACATCGACCTGGCTGTACACGACATCCGTGAAAAGATCAATTCCATCATGGAGGATTTTCCGGCGGAAGTGGAAACGCCCTCCATATCCAAAATCAACGTCAATTCCTTTCCGGTCGTCACGCTTTATCTGACCGGGGACCGGAAGCTGGATGAACTGTACGATTATGCCGACGATCAGTTGTCCGACCGCTTCGCCTCCATCCGCGGCGTGGCGGAAGTGCGTCTGCACGGCGGCAACGAGATGCAGCTTCATATCCTGCTGGACGAAAGCAGGCTTTCCGCCGCCGGGTTGACCGTTGACGATATTGTCGCCAAATTGAAAGCCAACAACCTGAAAGTTCCCGCCGGACGCATCAAGGGGGGCAGACAGGAACTGAATGTTACCTATGATGCGGAGTTTCACGACTTTGAATCGCTGAAATCCCTGGAGATCGGCAAAACGCCGGGAGTCCGTCTCTATCTGCGTGACGTCGCGGAACTGGAGCTGATTTCCAAGGAGATACGCCAGGAAGGTTATTTCAACAAGCAGGCGGGAGTCAGCATTGAAATCGTGAAAAAAGGCGAAGCCAATGCCGTGGAAGTCATCCGGGAAGTCCGGAAACGGTTTGAACAGATCAAGGGAAGCCGGCTTCTTCCCGGCGGCATGGAACTGCTCTGGTTCAAGGACAGCGGCGAATTCATCATATCCTCCGTGGATGACGCGTGGAACAGCATCATCACCGGAATCCTGCTGACCGCACTGCTGCTGTTCCTGTTCCTGCATGAACCGCGTTCAACGTTCATCATCGCGGTGACGATGCCGGTTTCCGTCGTTGTCACTTTTGCGGCAATGCAGATGATGCACTACACCTTTGATATGATCACCCTGATGTCGCTGGGGTGTTCCACGGGGGTTCTTGTAACAAACTCCATTGTTGTAATCGAAAGCATCGTCAACCGGCTCAGTGCCGGAGCCGGACGCAAAAACGCAGCGGCGGAAGGAACGGCCGAGGTGATAACCGCCGTTTCGGCAAGCGCGCTGACTAACGTCGTTGTATTCGTGCCGGTCGCCATGATGACTTCCATGGTCGGAATGCTGCTCGCGCCGTTCGCCGGGGTCATGGTCATTGCAACGCTGGTTTCGCTGTTTGTCAGTTTCACGCTGACGCCGATTCTTGCCTCGATCATGCTTTCCGACAAGCCGCATAAACCGAACCGCATTATGGCGGGGCTGTTCCGGGCATGGGATGCCGGTTACAACCGGATCGCGGAGGGATTCAACCGCAGTATGGTTTTCACATCAAAATATCCGGGAACGATTGCTTCCCTGATCGTGGCGGCATGTCTGATCACGGCGATCCTCGTGGTGCCGCGCGTCGGAGTCTCCTTCCTGCCGGACAACGACCGCAGTGAATTTACCGTAAAACTGGAATTCCCCGCGGATTACAATATCGACACCACAAGAGAACGGACCATGCGGATTCTGGATCGTATCCGCGCGTATCCGTTCGTCACCCGGACGGGAACCACCATCGGCTATGTCAACGCAATGAGCGGACAGGTCACGGAAGGCGTCTATCTTGCGGAAATCACCGTTCTTCTCAAGCCGAAAGACCGGCGCGAAAATCTGTGGGCGATCATGGACCGGCTCCGCGCCGATTTCAAGGATCTGGAAAACTGCCGTCTCACGTTCAACATTCCCAAACCGACCGGCGGTTCATCGACGGACATCAGCTCTTATATCTCCGGCACGGATTTCGCCGAATTGGAAAAGGCAAACCGCCACGCGATCAGCCTGCTCCGGAAAAGCGGAAAAGTCCGGGACCTCGACTCCAGCATCCGGACGGGAAAACCGCAAATCAACCTGAAGCCGATACGTCCCGTTCTCCAAAATCTGAAACTTGATGCGGCAACGGTCGGCACATCGGTTGGAGGCTTCTTTGAGGGGCTCGAAGTGGGAACTTACAAGGTCGGAAGCCGTTCTTTCGACATCCGGGTAAAAATGAAAGAGCAGCGGGGGCTGGATCAGATTGATAAATTTACTGTCGGTTTTCAGGACGGAAAGCCGATGCGGCTGGACACTCTTCTCGACAAGGAATTCAACAGCATGTCGGTCAGTGTGATCCGGCAGGATAAAAACCGCGCCGCCTATATTTACGGCAATCTCGGACAGGGGGCCGCGCTGAGCGAATCGCTCGCCCTGATGGATGAACAGGTTTCGCCGGGGCTCCCCGCCGGATATGAAATCAAACACGCGGGAATGGCGGAAAACATGAATGACGGCGCAGCAGATTTCATTGAGGTATTCGCTATCGCCATCATTCTGACCTATCTGCTGATTGCGGCGATCATGGAATCATGGTCCCGCCCGTTCCTGATCATGTTTACCGTTCCGCTCGGATTCGTCGGGATGTACGTTGCGATCTGGCTTGCAGGGTTGTCGCTTTCAATGGTCGGAATGCTCGGAGCCGTCATGATGATCGGAATCGTGGTCAACAACGCCATTCTGATCATGGACGAATGCGCCACGCTGACCCGAAACGGCATGACGACTCACCTTGCAATGCTGGAAGCGGCAAAAAGCAAATTCCGTCCCGTTGTCATGACGTCGATTGCTTCGGTCGCCGGAATGCTGCCGATGGCGTTCGGAACGGGACTCGGCTCCGAACTGCGCGCCAGCTGCGGGATCGGCGTAGTCGGCGGTCTGACGCTCTCGGCGGTGCTGACTCTTTATCTGATCCCGGCGCTTTATTTCCGTTTTGTGCGGGACACCGCCCGCACAAAACAGTGACAGCGGTTATTTCACCTCGTCGTATACGCGGACATAGTCCACCACGAATTCATCGGGAAGACACGCTTTCGTCAGTTCCGGAGCGTGATGATGCGACCAGCGGTATCCCTGGCATTCCGTGGAAATCAGAATGAACTGTTCCGTATGCGACACGGCTTTGTTCAGGCGCAGAACTTCTTTTCCGTCCGCGTAATAAGTATATCCCTCCGGAGTCCAGTCCACGCCGAACACATGGAAGCCGTCGGGAGTCTCTTCAAGACGGAATCCTTCTCCCGGTCCGCATCCCTCGTGCTGATGATCGGGACCGTATCCGCTCCAATGGTTGTTGACGACATAGCGTCCGTCGGGATGAAAACACTCCATGATGTCCACTTCGACTCCGGCAACGGCGGGATCCAGACAGCAGCCGATGATCGGAGACTGGAGCCAGAATGCCGACCACCAGCCGTCATGTTTCTGCAGCTTGCAGCGGCATTCGTAATAACCGTATTTATGCATGAATTTCGGTTCCCGGATCTTGTCGATCGGCCAGCGGAACTGCGGAGCGTCCGGCTTGTCCATGACTTCATAAAACACTTTTCCCGCCACATCCAGATAATTGTAACCCGTCTGGAGCTGACAGGAATAAAACTCTCCGTTCTTTTCCACCAGTTTCAGATGCACGCATCCGTCCCTGACTTCGATTCCCTCTTCACCGATCAGCGTTTTATGTTCCTGTTGAAGCAGGTTCCGGCGGAAATCCCACTTCGAGCGATCCAGTTCCGTTCCGTCGAATTCATCATTCCAGACCAGTTTCCACTGCTTCCCGGCAGGAAGCAGACTTTTGGCGTGTTCCATTTCAACATACTCCTTTTTTATATTCGCCGGGTTCCGGTTTTCTTTACCGCGGTTCCGGCAGTGGTTCGCTAATTTACTCCCGGCAATCCGGAAAGTAAAGTTTTTTTGTGCCAAAATCTATAAGATTTGTGCCGTGCTCCGGCAAAGGAACCGCGGCTGTCCGTTGCTTTTTCCGGAAGCCCACAGGCATTAAGCCGCCAAAAAAGAAAAACGACCGGCATGGCGGGGGAATTACGCGGTCCGTTCTTTCCGGGTTCAGCCGGTTTTCTGCGGATCGCAATACCGGTCGGTTCGGATTCCGGCTCCGGATTGCGGTGAAGCGTCTGAGCGGACTCAAAAATCAAGCGACTTGACGATTTCCCGGAGTTTCTCCTCCATCCGGCTGCGGATGGAATAAACAGTGGCGCGCGGCATATTGAAAAACTTTGCAAGATCTTTCGGGTCGCGGTTCTGCACCACCGCCATGTGAAAAATCTGATAATGTTGTGACGAAGAAAGTTCCTTGAGTTTCTTCAAGCTCTCTTTCTGAATATGCTCTTCCCATTCGGACGTGTAGAGATCATCCAGATAAAGTTCCGTCACTTCGACCGACTGAACGGCGCGTTCCTCTTTGTAATGCGCCCGGAAAATATCATTGGCGCGGGCGCGGATAATGAACCGCAGATAATCGCGGAACCGTCCGCGCGAGGGATCATAAACAAATGTTTTCGACTGTTTGAAAATCGAAAGCATCACATCCTGCACGAGATCGTCCAACGCGTTTTCCGGCACTCCGCAATCTCTGCCGTGCAGACGGATCAACGGTCCGTAGGTCACGAAAAAACGGTTCCATGAGGAATCATCCTCATTCCGCAGATTGTCTACAACGCTGAAATGGGTGGTAAAACTCATGCTGCTCTCCTTTATTCAGGACAGGGAAACTCAAAACTATCTAATAAAATATAGTTCTGATCCGGAAAATATCAAGTAAAATCGAAAAATAAACTTTTTCATTTTTCTGCATTTCTTCAGTCCATCATCCCCCGGTTGCGGTATCCGCTGGGAGTTTGTCCTGTGTATTTTTTAAAAATCCGGTAAAAAAAGTATTTGTTTTCATAGCCGCACCGTTCCGCGATTTCTTTCACGGAAAGTCTGCTCCGCCAAAGCAGGCGTTTTGCCTGCGTAATCCGGCGCAGGGAAACATACTGTTTCGGCGGAACCCCGAATGTCCGGCGGAAAAGAGCCGAAAAATCGGCTCTGGAAAGCGATGTCAGGGCACGCAGCGCTTCCGATTCGATCGGTTCGCCGAGATGTCCGTCGATGTAATCAAGCACTTCAGCAAACCGCCCTTTCGCGGCGGCGTCCGGCGTGATGTTCTGAAGCGCCTGCTCCAGAAACGGGGCAAGCAGAGAGAAAACACGGCTGCGGATCTCAATATCTTCCGGAATCGTCCGGACCAGAGGGACTCCGCGTACCACCGCCCGGAATGCATTCTGCATTTTTTTCTCGTTCTTCACTGGGATACGGATCAGCTGTTTCATCGCCGGAAGCGTGCGCAGCTGACGCGACACGAAGTGAATCCAGAAATGGTCGGACGGCGTCACCGGTTCATAGGAAAACGGCGTCTGCGACGGCAGCAGATACACGCTGCCGGGCTCAACTGCATAACTGTTTTCCTCATAATGGAGACGGAATAAGCCTTTTACCGGCAGATAAAGCCGGAAAAAGTTGTCGCCGCTGAACGACGGATGCATACGCCATCCGCTGATATTTCCGCCGAATCCTGCGGCGGCGACTTCCAAATCAAGTCCGCCGAGGAATGTATGCCACGGCAGATAAATTTTTGCATTGGAACCTTGTCTCATTTCCGGACCTTCTCAAAAAAATACAAAAAGTGCACCTGTTTCTACAATAACTCCATTTACTTTTTTTGCAAATCATGGTATAATTATTAATAGAAAAATCCCTAAAAACAACTCAGGAAAGAATCGGAATTATGACAAATGCAATGAAGGCTTTCTGCGACCGGAAGTTCGGTATGTTCATCCACTGGGGGCTCTATGCGCTTCCCGGAGGACGGCACAACGGCAAAGTCATGGAATACATCGGTGAATGGTTTCAGTCCTATTTCCGCATGCCGAATGAAGAGTATGCAAAATTCGCCGGGGAATTCAATCCCGTTAAATTCAATGCGGACGACTGGATCCGCAAAGCCGCCGGGGCGGGAGTCAAGTACATCGTCTTCACGACCAAGCATCATGACGGTTTCTGCATGTACGATACGAAAATTTCCGATTACAACATTGTAAAGATGACGCCGTTCGGTCGCGACCCGCTCCGCGAACTTCAGCACGCATGCGCCAGATACGGCGTCAAACTGGGGGTTTATTATTCCCATCATCTCGACTGGCATGAAAAGGATGGCGGAGATCCCGCGCCGGAACGCGGTCTCAACTGCGGCAACATGCACTGGGGCAACGACTGGGATTTTCCCAACCGTTCCGAAAAAAACTTTGCAAACTATTTTTATGGAAAAGTGATTCCGCAGATCACGGAGCTGCTCACCAATTACGGTGAAATCTGCGAACTCTGGTGCGACTGCCCCATGGACATCAAGCCGGAATTCAGTCAGGCTCTCCGCGCCCATGTCAAAAAACTCCAGCCGGACTGTATGATCAACAGCCGCATCGGCAACAACTGCCAGGATTTTGTCGGTCTCGGTGACAACCAGCTGCTTACCAACAAACTTGCCTATCCCGTCGAATCTCCGGGAACCCTCAACAATACCTGGGGATTCAAATACGACGATCACAACTGGAAATCAACGGAACAGGTCATCACCCAGCTGATTTCCCTGACTGAAAAGAATGCCAACTATCTGCTGAATGTCGGACCGACCGCCGAGGGGGAATTTACTCCCGAAACCGACCGGATTTTCGCAGGAATCGCCGACTGGATCCGCGATAAGAAAGATGCCGTTCACGCCAGTTCGCCGAATCCGTTCCCGCAGGAGCTTGACTTTGCATTCTGCACCGTAAAAGGCAACTGCCTGAATCTCTTCCTGAAAAAGACTCCCGCAGAGCTTTCCCTGAGCGGAATCCGGGGGAAACTGGTTTCCGCCAGCGTCGGTTTTGAACAGAACGGCGACAGGATCACGCTGAAACTTCCGGACTTCCAAGGTCAGTTCCTCCCGCTCGTGACGCTCACATTCGACCGTGTCCCGGAAGTCACGCAGACGATCATTCCGCAGAACGGCGGCATGGTTCTCGGCATGAGCATCGGCACGATTCATGAGGGCAAAAGCGGAGACGGGGAAAAACGGGAAGTCGTTGATGAAGCCGCTGTCACCCATACGATTACCAACCATGCCAAACTTGACCGCGACGGTACGATCTGCGACTGGAACAACACCGCGGACCATGTCACCTGGACAGTCGAATTTCCCGAAGGCGGCGAGTATGAGGTTTCCATCATTACCCAGACCCGCTGGAAGAATCAGCCGTGGGATGGCGGGCGCATTATGGAAGTGAGCTGGAACGGACAGAAAGTCTCGAATGCCTTGAATAAAGATGAACAGTTTCCCAGTCCTTACCACACCAAGTATCTCTCGTATCTCGGTACGTTGAAAATCGGTGCGGGGGAATGCGGGCAGCTGACATTGAAAACTCTGCGGATCGACTCGGAAGACGCCGGACGGCTGAATCTGTCATCGGTCCGCCTGATGCGGAAATAACCGGGAAAACCCCGTCAAACAACCAAAATAGAAGGAGAAGGAATCATGAAAAAACTGCTCACTCTGACTCTTGCGGCAGGACTCGCAAGCCTCGTTTCCGCTGTGGACTTCCGGGTCGACATTTCCGGTCAGGGCTCCAAAATTGAACTGGAAAACAAAGACGCAAAAGGACTCCGTACCGCAACCGCCGGCTGGCTCGGCGAAAACAAGAATCAGCGTCTGCTTTACATAGGGCCTGTTTCCAGACAGTGGGAAGAAAAAAGTTTTTCGTTCACCGCAAAAAAAGACGGAACCGTTGGAATCAGCCTGATGGGAACCATCAACAAGAAAGGCGCACCGCTGATCGCGTATGATGATGTCAAGGTCAATGGAAAAGCTCTCACCAACGGCAGTTTTGAACAGACTGCGGAAAAGAAAATTCCCGGTTGGGGCGGTTGGGGATCCGCAAAAGTCATGACCGATGGCGGAGCGGACGGCAAAAACTACGTTCTCGCCAACCATGTTCATGCCCTCAGTCAGAACATCAAAGTCAAAGCGGGAGAAACGGTAACGGTTTCTCTCAAAGTCAAAGAAGGAAAATAATCCTTAATCAGGCAGGAATTTCCGGGCGCCCGACGGACCGATACGGCATCGTGCGCCCGGTTTCTTTTTGCATTATTTTCCAGATTTTGTTTATCGCGGCTTGAAAATAAGCGGCAATACTATATATTTTTCCTCGTCAACCAACAACAAAGAGAGAGGTTTGCTATGAAAAAACTTGTGTATTTCGCACTCTCCGTTTCGGCCGCATTCATGCTTGGCGCCTGCGCCCTGTTCCAATGCCCGGAAGGAAACGCGGAAAAATTCGCAGTAAACAACATTTACGGCAGCCACATGGTGCTCCAACGCGATGAGCCGATCCGTATTGTGGGAACTGCTGAAGCCGGAAAATGCGTCAAAGTGACGATCGCCGGAAATTCCGTAAATGCGACTGCAAATAAAGACGGTGTCTGGGAAGCCGTTCTTCCTGCGATGCAGGCGGGCGGTCCCTATACGGTCGTCGTGACCGGCGCAGCGGGTGCAAAACCGGTATCGTTCGATGACGTTCTCATCGGAGAAGTCTGGCTCTGTTCCGGGCAGTCCAACATGCAGATGCCGGTCTGGAGCTTCGGACCGTTCTGGAGCAGCAAAAACGGAAAAGAGGAGGCAAAACGCGCCAATTATCCGGAAATCCGGCTCTACAACACGACCCGTATCGTCTCTCCCGGTGTCGAACGTTCCGCAATCACCGGATCCGGCTGGCTGGTCTGCTCACCGGAAACAGTGAAAGATTTCAGCGCTCTCGGCTTCTATTTCGGACGTCAGCTGTTCCGTGATCTCAAGATTCCGATTGGTCTCATTCACTCCAGCTGGGGCGGAACCCGTATTGAGCCCTGGATCAGCAAGGCCGGATTTGAGTCTATCAACCGCACCGCCGAGCTGGCTCAGATCAGAACGGCCGAGGATCCCCAGTCGATCAACAAGGAAAAAGCACGGCTCAAAGCCATGCGCGACAAAGCCGATGCGGCATTCAATGCATGGTACAAAAAATTCCATGCCGCTTACGCCGCGGAAACCAAAGCCGCTGCAGATTGGAAAAATCCCGGATATGACGTCTCCACCTGGGAAACCGTCAAGGTTCCCGGAGTCATTGATCCGGAAATCGACGGTGTCGTCTGGTTCCGCCGTGATGTCGAGCTTCCCGCAAGCTGGGCGGGCAAAGACCTGCGTCTTTCGCTCGGAGCCATTGACGACTGCGACGAAACGTTCTTCAACGGTGTGAAAGTCGGCGGCATTGGTCCCGATACCCCGAATTACTGGGAATACAAGCGTATGTATACTATTCCCGGCAAACTTGTCAAAGCCGGAAAGAACACCATCGCAGTCCGCGTAATCGACACGTTCGGTAACGGCGGGTTTGGCTCTCCCGCCAATCTGATCTATATTCAGTGCGGTTCCGACATTGCGCAGCGTATCGGACTCGACGGCAACTGGAAGAGCAAACTGGAGTTCAAGGTCGATTCCAAAAAAATCGGCCCCCGTCCGACCGTAACTGCGAATTATGCGCTCAGCTCTTCGCAATTCCCCGCGACTCTGTACAATGCCATGGTAGCCCCGTGGACGGTTTATCCGATCCGTGGAGTCATTTGGTATCAGGGGGAATCCAATGCCGGAGCGTATCAGGATTACATGAAGCTGTTTCCGCAGCTGATCAAAGACTGGCGCGCAAAATGGCACAATCCCACCATGCCGTTCGTCTTCGTCCAGCTTTCCGCGTTTGAACGCCATACCCCGCGGATCCGTCTCGTGGACGATTTCTGGAAAAACCGTCAGCCTGCCGACAGCAACTGGGCAATGCTCCGGGAAGTGCAGACCGCAACGCTGAACGTTCCGAACACCGGAATGGCGGTATCCATCGACATCGGCGACCATTCGGATATTCATCCGGCGGACAAGCAGACGCTCGGTTACCGCGTCGCCCGTGAGGCGGAACGTCTCGCCTACGGAAGAAAGGGCGTCACAGCTGGGCCGATGTATGAGTCCATGAAGATCGAGGGCGATAAAATCCGTCTCGGCTTTACCAACGTTGGCCAGGGGCTTTACGTCAAAGGCAAAAAGCTGAACTGCTTTGCCATTGCCGGAAAAGACGGCAAATTCGTCTGGGCGAACGCCCGTGTTGAAGGAAACAGCGTGCTCGTCTGGGCGGATTCCGTCAAGCACCCCGTCGCCGTCCGGTATGCATGGGCCAGCTATCCGGGAGAACCGAATCTGTATAATCTGGACGGCTTCCCTGCCTGTCCGTTCCGTACCGATATGCCCGGCTACCTGCTGAAGAAAAAATAATTATCGGCAATCCAGCTAATCGCTGTACCCGCCGGAACTTCATTCGAGTTCCGGCGGGTTTTATGTTATCCTCTGCCGTCCCGGCGACTTTTATGAATTTTGATGATTTTTTGCAAACGGCTTTCGCATTCTTCAAACAACAGTGCTATATTGCTGTAACCAAAAGCAAGAAAGGGGAATCATAACATGTCTGAATTAGTAAAAGCCGATATCGGCATGATCGGACTCGCTGTGATGGGGGAAAATCTTGTTCTCAATATGGAATCCAAAGGATTCACCGTCGCAGTATACAACCGGACCGCGGACCGGACCACCGGATTCATCAACGGCCGCGCCAAAGGAAAACGGATCCTGCCCGCTTATTCTGTGGAGGAGTTCTGCCGGAACCTGGAGACTCCGCGCAGGATCATGCTGATGGTCAAAGCCGGAAGCGCGGTCGATGCAATGATCGCGCAGCTGTTGCCGCATCTTCAGCCGGGCGACATCATTATCGACGGCGGAAACTCCTATTATCAGGATACGGAACGCCGCGTCCGGGAGCTTGCCGATAAGCAGATACGGTTTGTCGGCTCCGGTGTTTCCGGCGGTGAGGAAGGAGCCTTGCACGGTCCTTCGCTCATGCCCGGCGGAAACAAAGAGGCCTGGCCGCTGATCGAACCCGTTTTCAAAAAGATCGCCGCATCCGCTCCGGACGGTTCCCCGTGCTGTGAATGGATCGGTGGCGGCGGTTCCGGCCATTTCGTCAAAATGGTTCACAACGGGATTGAATATTCCGATATGCAGCTCATCGCGGAAGCGTATCTGCTCCTGCGCAGTCTGCACGATTACCCGACGTCTGAACTCGCGGAGATTTTCCGCCGCTGGAACAAGGGCCCGTTGGAAAGTTATCTGATCGAAATCACCGCGCAAATCCTTGATACCAAAGATCCGGAAACCGGACTCCCCGCCGTGGATGTGATTCTGGACCGTGCGGGACAGAAAGGGACCGGGAAGTGGACCGCGGAAGCTGCTCTGAATCTCGGCACGCCTGCAATGACGATCGCGGAAGCGGTCTTCGCCCGTGCCATGTCCGCTCTGAAACAGGAACGGCTGCATGCTTCGGAATTGTTTCCGGAACGGCGAAAGGTCAGTCAGATTTTCAAGGAAGAACACCGCAGGGAACTGATCGGCTATGCGGAACACGCTCTGTACGCATCCAAGATTTGCGCCTACGCACAGGGTTTCCAATTAATGAAAACAGCTTCCGATGAGTTCGGCTGGGGGTTGGATCTCGGCTCCCTCGCGGCGATCTGGCGTGGCGGCTGCATCATCCGGGCAAAATTCCTCGACAATATCCGTAAAGCATATGCGGATGGACGAAATCCCGCCAATCTGATGGTTGACCCATTCTTCCATGCGGAATTGCTGCGGACGGAAAACGAATGGCGGTTTGCCGTGGTCGATGCGATCACCTACTCGGTTCCCGTTCCCGCATTCTCCAGCGCACTTGCCTACTTCGATTCCTACCGGACCGCGAATCTTTCCGCCAACCTGATTCAGGCCCAGCGGGATTTCTTCGGCGCCCACACTTATGAACGCACCGACCGTCCCGCGGGACAGTTCTTTCATACGGACTGGACCGGACTCGGCGGTTCTGCAACATCAACCACCTACAACGCATAGAGAGGTATTTTATGAATACAAAAGCTGCACTGTTGCGTCTCGTCTCCTGCACATTTCTGTTCGGGCTTCTTTTTTCTGCCGTTTCCTGCTCCCTGTTCCGCGAGGATCTGCTGGACCTGGAAAACGGAGAGGCGGCGGACATCTCCGTGGAGGAGCTGTACAAGCGTATGACCGCCGCCACCGATCCGAAAGGGTTGTACGCAAAAGCGAAAACATACAAACTGGTACAGGAGGTTGAATCCGTTTCCGAACAGAAATCCCGCGATTTCTACAATACGGTTGTTCTGTTCAAAGACCCGGATTTCATCAAGCAGGTATCCATCAAAAACGGCAAAGCGTTCATGATGATTCTCTATAAGAACGGGGAAGCGTGGTACATCAACCCGGTCAACATGAAAAACCAGAAGATTCCGAACGGAACGCCGCTGAATCTGGTAAAGGCTTTCACCGGTATGCTGAAACCGGGAAACCAGTATAACCAGATTTTCAAAACCGTTGACATCGACGTGAATTATCAGGCGGGCAAAAAGTATTACCGTCTGATCTGCCGGGTCGATGATCCGGGAATCGCTCCGTATGTGTTTTACATCGACGCGGAAACCTATCTCACGCGCAGTCTTGAAACGATCCTCTATACGCAGGGCGGAGGCCGTTCCCTTTACACGGCGATTTCGGAAGACTACGCCTGGTTCTCCGGTGTGAAAATGGCGAAAAAAACGCTCGTCACCGTCGGCGGGAAAACGGACGTGACGCGAATCGTCTCCTTTGTCCTGAATCCCGAACTTCCGGATGCGGATTTCTCGCTGAACGAGCCTTGGATTTACGACAAATAAACTGCAGCGCCGGAAAAACGGTTCACCGCACCAGCGTTCCGCGTAAATGTCCGAAAATGTTATGTCCGCCGTAAAGCAGCGGATGGCACGCGCTCTGCTTGCCGTTCCGGCAGCGGATCAGGGTGAAATTGACCGTTTCACCGGGACGGGGCGGATTGCCGCGTTCGTATCCGGGGATCTCCCGCCATGGAACGGCAAGCTCGACGGAATATCCCGCCGGGGACCGGTTCGTGGCGGCGGAAAGCCCGCGCACGGAATCTTCCGGAGTGGCAATGCAGGAGCCCCAGCGGTTGTTCTGACCGAGCGCGTCATAGACAGAACCATCCGGTGCAACGACGATTTCCCAGTAAGTGCGGAAACGGATACCGGAGCCGATAAAACATTCCAGCGCATCCGCACGCCATGGCGCTTTGCCCGCATCGGGATCATACGGTTCCGCAGTCGGATTCGGCTGACGGAATTCGGCGGAAACATAGAGGAAGTTTTCATCCCACATCACGCTCCAAACGCTCCCGGTCCGGGCTTTCCGGTACACGGAAACAGGATATTCATCCCGGAACGTCAGCGCGTTTTCCCACGCGGCTTCACTCCGTAACCCGTCGATTTCCGGTCTGACCCTCGTATACGGAATCGAAACGGCGGGCGGCTGTTTTTCCGGCCATTCCATGCCTTTCCGCACTTCCGACTCCAAATCTCTCAGCCTTTTCCGGGCGGTATCGTATGCCGCCGGATCAGACGGGATCAAACGGCCTTTCAGGATTGCTTTCGATTCGGCGGAAGGCGTGGCGCTTTGGTTGACCATAAACTCCGCCGGAGTGTTCTTCCCCGCCAGATAATAATCATAATCGAACTGTTCCGCCAGCGCCCGGTCTTCTTCCGTCGGAACGATCTGACACCCCGCCGCGAAAATCAGCGGCAGAAACAGAAACAACCGTTTCATAAATACCCTCTCTCCTGTATTTTACGGTTTGAAAATCAGGTTTCCCCAGACAAACGGATTCTGATGCGGATGCTCCGGGTGCGGAGTAAAAACCGCACGCTTTCCTCCGGCATCCCGGTTGACAACCTCCAGGGAAAACCCGCAGCCGTCCTCCGCTTTGGGATTCACCCCCGGCAGCAGAGACCACGGGAAAAACAGCTCATACTGTGTGATTCCGTTCCGGTGCGCAATGACGGCTTTCACCTGATCCGTCTCCCGCGCAGGCTCTCCCGCCAACACAACCGGCTTGCCGCCGGTCAGAGCAATGCGGAACGGCATATCGTCCGCGTCATACGACTTGACGCCTTCCCGCGCATTGTTTCCCGGATTGAAATAAACAACGATGGAATCATACTTCCAGAAATCCGTTTTCCCCGGCGGCGGCAGAAAATCCCGGTCCTCCACCCGGACGTTCAGCGCGATTCCCTCTCCGCTCCACCGGACCGCATAATCCGCGGAACAATTCGCCGCCCGGCTGTAACCCATTCCGGCAGAACAGCAGGGAAGCGGATGCCGGGACGCTGTTTCCGGAATCTGAAACCGGGAACCGGAAAGTCCGTTCCAACGCTCCGCAATGATCGGAAGATGACGGATCGTTCGGACTTCTTCCACTCCGTCCACGGTACAGGACAGATGAAAAACCGCAAGTTTTCCCGGAGCGCTCCGGTGCTTTGAAAACACGAATTCCACCCGGCGTTCCTCTCCGGCGGAAAGCGCAACGGATTTATCGTTTTGCCTGACCTCCCATCCATCCGGCAGCGAGGTCAGAGAAAAGTGCCCTTTCACGTTTTTGGCGGAATGATTCTTCAGGATCAGCTCCAGCCTGCTCCCATCCGCGGAAAACCGGGGTCTTACCGTAAATCCCGAACGGCTGGGATCCGATTTCAAACTCTTATGCTGAAGAGCATAATACGCCGCGGCGATCCGTCCGGCATCGTACAGCTTTTTCGCCCGATCCGCAGCGGGATTTTTCGTCCCGGAAGCGGCAAGACGCGATTCTACAAACTGTTTGAGCGGTTCGGGAATCTGCTGTACCACCCGCACGACCGGAACCGCATGATCCTGACGGAATACCCGCAGTTCAAAAGCGTCAAGGCCGACCGAAGCGGAATTTTCCGGTTTCCCGGTAACGGAATCGGTCAGCCGGAACGGCCGTTTCCCCTCCAGTTTCACCGTGCAGCGCCACGCGCAGAGATTGACCATGTAGAGAACGGAACCGTTCTGCCGCACAAATACGGGATCGTTGACTCCGGGCGCGGGTGTAAACGGCAGACGCGGAATCTCGGAGAACGCGCGGTAAAAACGGCGGAATTCCTCATGAGCCCCGGCTTCCGGATTGCCCCACCAGCCGTAATTGATCATCTGCGGATCCGTCTGCGCAACCGCCCACGCGAAATTTTCCAACGCAAACGCATTGTCCGGCAGTGGAGTGGAAAATGAAATCAGATTTCTGCGTTCCGTTCCCTTTGACGTGGGAACGTGCCCTCCGCCCGCCCACATTTCCAGATTGCTGTGCTGCGTGATCTGAAGCGACCGGATGCCGGAGATTTTCCAGAGAGAAAACAGTTCATCTGAGAAATTCATCGTCCGTTCGTCCGCCTTGTCGTTGCGGATTCTGCTGTAATTCGGACGGAAATCGGGCAATACGGTCAGGTTCGGGATCTTTGCAAGAGCGGCAAGGTCGAGTCCCTGTTCCCGGTAGTGACGGTTCAGGTCCGGAAGTCTCCCCTGCTCCAGTTCTTTTTTCAATGCGGGCGCAACTCTGGCAAGCGTGACGCGGAGAATCAGCTTCCTGCCGTTCAGTTCGCGGACCAGCGACTCGACAAGCCCGGTCACTTTCCGGCAGCGCCAACTGATCCAGCGTTCCCACTCATGCTGTTTCAGCCACTCGTACCGTTTCCCGAACCGGTCGGTTCCGGAGAAGGCGGGAAGCCCGGAGCCGCTCTCTTCCCGGTACAGGGAAGTCGTATAATCACCATATCCGTAGCGCGGATCCGAAAAATGCAGCGGTTCGGAAGCCTGATAATCAATTCCCTGAAACATCGGCGATCTCTGATAGCGCTCCACACAGGCGCGGAAAATCCTGCGGAACGTCCGGACCGCTTCCGGATGGATCGGGTTGATCGCACGGTGCCGGATCTGTGCCAGAGAATTCTCCGCGCTGAACAGTTCCGGAGCGTCCGCGCCCCGGCTTGCGGCATGATCGAAATCCCGGCTCAGCAGTTCTCCGCCCATCTCCATGGCAAACCCGGTCGGAAGATTGCGGGTTCCCCAGCCGGAAAGATGATTGAGGGAAAGGTAATACGGAATCCGCTCACGGTCCGCGGTCTTCGCCAGCATGTCAAGATGCGCAGGGGGAAAATGCCCCTGTGAATAAAGGCTGTCGGACAGGCGCCGGTCACCGGGAGCGCTGTTGCCGCCGTAATCGTAAAACAGCGTATTCCAGATGCTCCAGCCGATATAACGGGAGTACCGGACCATGACATCGTATTTTTCCCGCCAGAAATCGTAATTCGTCGTCACCCGGTTCCACTGATACTGGTTGAACCAGGTGTAAGAGAGCATGGTGGGATCCTCGTTCCAGATCATGATCTTCCGTCCATCCGGGTTCAGACGGTTCATCGGGAGATGTTCTTTGAGTTCGTAAAGCCGTATTTTTGAAACCGCCGGACCGTTTTCCCCGTTCGGGTTGAAATGGGAGCCGAACATAATGCCGATTTCCGGCTTGTTCTTCGCCGTCATGAAGAAAAAACCTTTGGTCTGAAAACGCTTTGTCAGCGGAAAATTGTCGCCGGTAATGACGCCGCACGCATCCAGAAACGGAGACGCGAACGAATCCCCTGAAACCTGCGAGATTCCGCAGTAAAACGTGCGGATCCGATCATCAGGATATTCAAATTCCAACCAGTGGGGACGTCCCGGATTCTTCAGGGCAACCCGATAGGTGAACCCGCTGTTGGGAACTTTGCCAAGCGTTTCCCGGAATTTCCTGCCGTTCAGGGTTCCGATACGGCAGACGCCGTCATCCGCATACCGTCCCGGCAAAGGCGCGGCGGAACAGTCGATTTCCGCGATCAGCTCTCTCTTCAGAGTTCCGGAATCCGGCTGGTCGGAAAGCCGGATGTTATGTACAACGGGAAGAACCGCGGAAAAAGAATCACCCGCGGAATTCGTCATGGTCACGCGGTAATCTCCCGCTTTTTCCGGCGTGAACGAAAACTCCCGGACCGCATAGGAACGGGCGGGAACGGTGACGGAAAGCGTATCTCCGGCTACGGCTTTGCCGTCCGGTGCATACACCGTCACGGAACGGGTCTCCGTCCGTTCCGCCGTACCCGGATTGTCAAACCCGACGCGGAACGCGGTCTTTTCTCCGGCGATCGCGGAAAAATCCAGCATAAACGGCGTCAGCGGTCTCCGCTCCACATACTGTTTCATGACTTCGTCCGCCGTCAGCGCATTCCGGTAAAGACGCACTCCGGCAATCGCGCCTTGGAACGATAGAATGCGCCCGTACCGTCCGAAACTGATCCCGGACGCCGTTTCGGGACCGCTCATCCAGTCCCGGAACAGAACGAGACGCCCGTCAAAATAAATTTTCCGGTAACTGCTGTTGTCCCAGACCCAGGCGACATGATGCCATTCCCCTTTGAACATCTGTTTCGGAACACTGCAGTAGAGCGTTTTCTGGAAATAGAGGCGTGCATGTGCAAGATCGGCGGAGCAGCTGGTTTTGTCAAGCCGCCAGAATCCTTCCGGGGACGGATCGAATGTATAGTCCTTATTGAAACGGACCCAGAACGAGAGAGAGCCCGACATCAGTTTCTGTTTTTCCGCAAACGGAAAATGCAGACTGCTTTCTCTGGAAAATTCCGCACAGGCACCCATGAACGGATCGTTTTTCCGGACGATGTTCCTTTCCTGCTGCCCGGGCGACGCTCCGATGAAATCATTCCGGAAAATCAGCTCCGCCTTTTCTATTTTCCGGTCGGAGACGGAACTGTCGTCCGGTGTCAGGAACGGTTTCCCGATCTCCACCGGAGCGGCTGCTTTCACATCAAGCCGCCAACGGTAGAGCTGATCGTCGGAAGAGGCGGGAAACACGAATTCGTAAGTATTGTTCTCATCCGTTGTGTGAATAACGGGAGACGCGGTATGCGTCGCTTTCCATCCGGCAACTTTTTTCCAGTTGCCCGATGTCAGATAAAAACGGATCTCCGCCTTGCCCCGGACCCGGACCGAAGTTTTCAGCCGCGATTTCTCCGGCAGAATCAGCAGCGGAGAAGAAAGGGAGAAGCTGGAGTTCGCCTCACACCGCAGCATATCGTCCGTCCGGGAAAACTTCAGAACGCGTTTCCGTTTCCGGTCGTTGTTGGTGACCATCCATCCGCCGGCGGGAGCGCTGCCGTCCGGAAGCAGTTCCAGTTCGGACGCGGGGATCAGGTTTTCTCCCGGTTTCATTACCGCCGGAACGACCCGGATTCCGCTCAGCCGGATCTTTCCCGGAGCGGTCACGGCGGGAATTCCGCTGATCCGCAGCATGCTTCCGGAAGCGGATTTCAGTTTAAGCGGAATCCGCAGCTGCTGAACATAACAGGCATTCGGAAACGGAATCCCTGTTTTCACTTTGCCTGCCACGGCCTCCGCATGCAGTTTCCCGCCCGGAGCACCGTTTTCCAGAATACCGTCACACAGCACATAATAGTTTCCGGCGGGCAGCTTGCGGAACCATACCGAAAGCAGATTGCTCTGCCATGCGGTCCCGTTTTCCAACGGTTTGGAACTCCGGTCCCCGATCAGCACTTCCGCAGCGGAAGCGACAACCGCACCGGCGCAGAACGCCGCAAAAAGAAATTTGCGCATAATTCTCTTCCTTTCTGAATTTTCAATGGGGAACATTGGCAGTGGAACCGTACCGGATGTCGATCAGGTTCGTCGGGAACGGCGCACGGATCCATTTGATATGCTGATCCGCAAACAGGAAATTGGCTCCCCGCGAATGACGCGCGGCTACGCCATACGCCGGGCTCACAGAATCAAACGGCGAATTTGTTTTATTCAGATGAAAATTGATCATCAGGCTTTTTCTGGTATCTCCGGCAAGCGTATAAATGGAAGGATTCTGATTTCTCCGGATCTTCATCGTTTCCTTCAGCGACATCCCGTTTTGCGGATAAAAGGTCTGGATGCCGGTCAGCAATGAATTCGTCCCGTAGGAATAGTAAGACTGATAATTGAATCCGCTCCATGCATTTTTTACGACGTTGGGATTGCCGGAATAACGGTCTTCATCTCCGGGACAGACAAAAAGTCCTTCCGGCTTTGTCTGAGCCGCTGTCGTTTCCCTCCGGAAGCCGGTATAACCGAGCCAGTTCAGCATATCGTACCATGCCTGATTGTAAGGAGCTCCCCACGGAAACTGGGAACACGGATACCAGTCCTCATTGTCATTCCGGTAGTTTTCCAGAGCAATGCCGCACTGCTTCAGATTTCCAGTACAGCCAATGGTTTTTGCTTTGTCGCGTGCCTTGTTCAGTGCCGGCAGAAGCATGGCGGCAAGGATGGCGATGATGGAAATTACCACGAGGAGCTCTACAAGGGTGAATGGCGTAAATCTTCTGTTTTTCATGATCCGGTCCTTTTTTACTTTCTGTTGTTTTTTACTGTAAAACTATGCGTTCTGTTATATATCTGTCTCTTATACACATCTCCGAGCCCACGAGACGGAGCTACA
>URKJ01000021.1 GCA_900548385.1 uncultured bacterium
TTTTTTTTTGAAAAAAATGTGGACTAGATTTTTTAGCCGATAAGCCAAAGTGAAGGGATTGGAAGAAATCAGCTCTTCCAATCCGGCAAAATCCCGTTGCGCGGCTTCGCCGTCCAGATAGTTCCGCAGGACAACGCGTTTGCTTTCCGGCAGATCGCGAAAATCGCCCAGCAGTTGATACCCTTCGTCTTTTTCAATTTTATAGTCGCAGCTGCGGTCAACCAGCGCGGAAAACCTGGCATTCGGTTGTGCGTCATGATAAAACAGCGCGGTCAGTTCCGCGCGGTTCGTCGGAATCCCCGCGGAACGGAACATCAGCATTTCCGCTTTGATTTCCGCTTGCGTGTAATAATATACGCCGTATCCGCAAAGCGCGGAGAGAATCCAGAGACACAGAAACACGACGCCTCCCATCCGCGCCCGGCGTTTCAGCGGAATGCCCGTCAGTTGTCTGCCGATTTTCACCCAGAGAATCAACGCCACCGCCAGCAACAGAAGCGGAAGCGGACTTAATGGTCCGATGGCGACAAGGCAAATCCAGAACAAGAGAGAACAAAGAATCATGGCTGCGGCATGGATTTTTACGGATTTTCCGCCGAATTCGGAGAAAATCCGCCACAGCACGGCGTAGCGGAGCAGCGGCGCAAAGAGTCCGATTTCCTTTGCCGTTGAGAGTGACCGTGACCGCGCTTCCGCATAAGCGGACAGAAAATTACCCCAGCTCGCCGCGATGCCGATTGCCGCGAACACCAGCAACGACGCTTGAGCCAGAGGAATGAGCCAAACCACGACTTTCAACAGCAGAATATCGGCATTCTCGGTTGAAAAGGGATCGCTTTTCCCGGTCGCTTCCGGCAGAAGCACGGCGGTCAGGAGATCGAGAATCCACGGCATTTGCATGACCACGAGATAAACACCCGCAATAATCAGGGTGTCCCGAACGGTGCAATGGAAAAATTCCTCTGCACTTTTCTCTTTGCGCGGTCCCATTTCTATTTTGAAAAACTTCATGACTTCGCCTCCTCTCACCGTGCGGATTTGTTCAAAATTTCATGTAACGCGGCTAAATATTTCCTTGAGCAGAGAATACCGCTTCTGCGGCAAAGAGATTTCAGCCCATCTTCATCGCCGGACTGCAGAAGAAAATACATCGCGGCAAATATAACTGAAGCACCGGGAGCATAGCCCAATTCCACCCGGTTGTCAGCAACATCTTCATCGTCCGGTTCTTCGCCTTCCGGATAAATATCATCGTCTTTCGGGTTCCACGGATAAGACCAGTACGCACAAAGGAAGTCGAATAGTTCCTGCCGATGAATTCGATAGTTTTCCAGAAAGTCGCCGATATTCCAATCAACCGCTGCCATAGCTTGATACGAGGAAGTTTCAAGCCGCGAATCGTTCTCAAGATATTTTTTCCCGATGGTGGTTAAAACCTCCCGCTCCAGCGAGCGGATGATTTCATTGCGGGATAATTGTGCGATTTCCGCACGCGTCCATACCGGATTGTTTCGCGGGGATTCCCAATGGAATTTTTGCGATTGTTTCGGTTTGTGTTTCTGATGAGACTCCTTGCCCTGATGTGAAAAAATAAATGATTTTGTCGCGATGTCCCACCACATACCTTGCACCCAAACAGAATTCTGCAGTAAAAGGAGTATTTCCGAAACCGCGCCTGTTTCAGTCATTTTATGCAAATACTCAACCGGAATATCACTGCAATCGACTTTGCTCCGATCAGCAAGAACGCCACACTGCCCGAAAACGGCTATCGAGGGAGAGTTATCCGTCGGATCGACAACGACAGCCAGTTGTTCCAAGTCCTTTTTCAGCGCAGTAATCGACAATACATTGAAAAAGACAATCGTCTCGCAGGCGCGGCTTTTCTGAATTTCGGCATTGACTCTGACAATATTTTTCCCTCGCAAAATAGAACCATCCCGAAGCGGAAAACGTTTTTCTACGATGATGTTGCCGCAAAGCGCATTGCACAGCATCTGATATTGCGGATTTTGCTTGAGTCCTTCACCTGTTGGAACAATCATCAGAACCCTGCCCGTTCCGGCAATCTGCCGGAGCCGCATACAAAAGTCATGCATAGCCGCGGTCATTTTCTCATCGGAGAGCTCCTGAAGTTTTTGATATTCCGCAAGTAATTTCTTTTGCATTTGTCCGGAGCAGAGTTTCCAGATGAAATAATATGGCACCAGCAAACACCCACCGGCGAACGCACCGATTGTTCCGGCGAACCAATAGCCGCCGCCGATCAGATAAACCGGAGCAAACAGAAAAATTATCCCAATGATTCTGTCCTCTCGATGATATCGTGAAGAATACCAGGGCAGACAGTTTAACCACACTCCGAGCCACACGACAAGTATAGTGCAGAACAGCAAAAATTTCCAACTGAAAAAAAACATTTACACCTCCTTCCACCGGGCAAGAACGGAACTGTCCGCGCCCGGAATATCGCATTGTGAACAGAGGGCAATCATGGTGCCGCCTCCTGACGGTTGGATTCGGTTTCTTGCTCGCGCTGCATCGCGTGACGTAACGGTCTGAGAAAGACAAACCAGTTCAAGAAAATTCCGCAGATGATTCCGGCAAGAATGCTGAGTAAAAGCATTTTACGCATTCCGGGATGGCGAACCACCGAAATCCAAGCCGGAGCAAGCGGTATCAATAGAATGACCAACCACACAAGCACCTCCGCCGGGCTGCCCATCATAATGAAGGGCAATGCCAAAAGAATGATTCCAAAGGTCAAGAGAACGAACACCGCGACGCCTTTCAAGAAACGGTAAACAGACGACCGCATCCAGTCATCGTAATCAACCGCATCCGGCATCGTTCTTTCGATGGCATGACTGATCCCCTTTGGCACGCATGCGAGAATGACCAGCAAGCAAATTCCGGGAGAGATGAAGTCCCACGTCACTTGCCACCAGAAATATCCGAAAATCATCGGAATCAGCAAAAACAACATCAACAGAAACAATCCGCATGCGTTTGCTTTCCAGCGGTGTTTTCCCGAACAGGCTATTTCCGGTGTTTCTATATCTTCAACAGTCTCACACAATGTTATCTGGCAGCGCGGGCAAAACACCGCCTCGGCATCCTCGTGCCGGAAGGTCGTGTTACATTTCGGACAGCGGTAGGTGATCATGTTTTTATCGTCCTATATAGTGACCAATTAAAAGCGGTCCAAAGAAAGCTGCTGTTCCGACAATAGCTGCAAGTAATAATATTTTCCAGTAATCCTTATACATGATAAAACAAAAAATTGCCGGGATCAATAAAACCGTGCTGTTGGCAAATAAAAGGAATCCCCGGGCATCGTGATTTTCCATACTTGCCCAAGCGAGAAGATCAACAAAAGCGGCAATAAAAAAATTACAAACAATTACCACAAACGCCACGATCAATCCCACGGGGATGGTATTGAAAACGCATCGTTCTTGCATTTCAGTACCATCACTTTCTCCTATTTTGTCACACAACGTCGTTTGACAGCGCGGACAAAACACCGCCTCGGCCTCTTCGTGCCGGAAGGTCGTGTCACATTTCGAACAGCGATAAACAGTCATGAAAACATCCTCTTTTTTTATCAGTCGCAGGCATGGGTCACTCCGATACTGCCGCATTCCGGACAGAAGGCGAATACCAGTTGTACCCCGTCATAAGTGGTTTTAAAAGAAAATCTTTTTTGATTCGCCATCGTCACGATATAGGACATTTCACGGACAACGCCGCTGTGTTTTCTGCAATATGCACACGTCATGACGCCGATATTCTGAATGAATTCAAGTTCGCCGCCAATCTGATTCGGCCCGCAGTAATCGCCATTCGGCACCGGTTCCGCATCCGCTTCTTTCTCGGGAATCGGACGCAGTTCAAACGGGTTGCCTGGCGGCAGTTCATCGTTTCCGAAAGCCTCCAGCCATTCATCCAGATATTCTTCTGCGGTTACGGGAGTTGCTTCCTGATTGTATTCGGTGATGAGGATTGCATCCGTTGCCGGATCGATCCGGTATTGAAAGTCGCTTTCGAGAATGGCGCAGCGCATACAGTAATAGAAATCCAACGATTTCCGGTTGGCGGGAACCCGAAGCCGTGCCAACTCCGGAGCGGTCAAATCCAGATGCAGATGACGGGGCAGCGGCAGATGACATCCGGGGCATACGGCGTCCGGACGGGTTGTCTTGCCGTTGGCATAATGATCATATTTCGCGGTCTTGCAGAAATCCAGAAAATATCCGTCCGACAAAAACAGATTTTCAGTCTGATTATACGGTTTCCATTTTTCCGGCAGTTCAAGTTCCGGAAAAAAACAACGTTTCACAGCCGGATGGTGCAACAGCAAAAGCATCCAGAGATTCCAGCCGAGCGGGAGAAAAAATGCCGCCATATGAATTTTTCCGGCACCGTTCGGAAAAAATGTTCCCGTCTGATAAAACGTGACTCCCATCAGAAACAACAGGATCCCGACAAGCAGATAACAGGCAAAGATGACATTTTTTCGCCCGTCGTCATTCCGTTTCAGAATCAGAAGCCCGTTGTAGAAAAAATTTCCGGCCAGCAACAGGCTGGCCCAGATATTGAGCTTGCCCATGCCGTGTTCAAATAAGCGGCAAATGTTGCAGGCGATTCCCAGTCCGGCAATGCAGACCGTGATCCATGTGGAAAAATTCAGCAGACACGCCGCCCGATGTTCATTGATTGTCATCATTATTCGATCCTCTGTTTCAGCTTTATCTTCTCCGGTCCCGCTGCCGGAACTTTCCATCGGCTACAATGCTTTTGCCGTTTTTCGATTCCAGTTCGCGGCGTTTCACCGTGAACCGGCAGTCGCGCGGATTGGCGCTGCCCGGTCAGCGCCCCCGCCACGTCGACGACGAAAAAGAACCGCTCGTCATCAACAAGTTGTTGCCGGACTTCCCGGTTCTGAAAATTAACCGACACATTGGCGGGTATTTCCAGATTACTCATGATATTTTCTCCAGTTACACCGTATTACGCATATAATAGCATGACCAACAGAGTTTTTCCAGCGCTTGGAATTCATTTACGCACTTCTCCCTGCGGGGCGGAGGGCGTTGGGTCAAAAGTCATTCTGTCGGAATCGGAACAGCCGAAGCAACAGAAAAAGAGATACAGGAAAATTGCCACCCAGATGACACCCCCAGGAGAAATCGCGTTTCGGCGGAGTTTCTGGAGGTGCGTCCGCCACTGCCACCCGTTTTGCCGCTTCGGCCTGATTGTCCATGGTTTGCAGAAACTCCGTCCAGTTTTCTGCCTGGCCAAAAGAGCCGCTTGGCACAGAAAAAGTAAAATCCCGCTGGAATCAGCACGGGAAGCGCGGCAATTCCGCCGCGATACAGTGCATAAACGCCGCAGAGTAACGCAGTTCCCCAGAGTAGACGATACCCGCCGCGCGGCGAATCGTACAGTACCGTGGGAGTCAGCGCGGCGATTTCCTCCCGGTTCAACGGTTTATGTATAATCGTAATATCCATATTGAAATTTCCTTCTATTTGCTGACAGGTTTATGATATTGTAAATGAATCGGTTCGCGCGTCTCATGGTCGCACGGCATGGAAATATCCCGGTAACGGATCAGAGGGAAATCCTTCCAACTCCGCAGCAAAACATCCATATAACAAGGTAACATTCGATTGGATAGCACCAACCGGAAATGATACCATGTTTCCCGATATTCCGGCGGCAGGGAATTTGCCGTATCCGTTTTCTGCGTCAATCCGGCATCAACGATTACAATATCCTGCAATTTTTCCGGGCGTCCAAGCCATTCGCCGGAAAGCGTAATCTGCCAGTCACATGGATGAATCACCGGGTACAGAATCAATTCCCCGTTCACCAAACAGATCGGATGCAACCGGCCATTTGTCCACTCTTCCGGATGACGGAACAACGGAATCACCAGCCGCCTGCGGTCATAGCGGATTTTATGAAAATCAAACTGGGCGTCGTGCAATAATCTCCTAAGAACACGCATATCCGCGACTTTCTCCATCCGCAAATCCAGCTTCCGGAATTTTTCGGTTTGCAAGTCTTGCCATTTCATAATTGATTTTCTCCCATTGACTCCGTTTCTCCGGTTTTAAGCGGCACAGATAAAGCAGCCGGATTTGATTCCTGTTCGGTGAACTTCACTTGCAGCCTCCTCTGCGTAAGATACGATTCCACAGAAGAATCATAATATTTGCGCCACTATGGCAGGACCTTAGAAAAAACAGTGAAAACAGAACGACAGCAAGGCACAGTTCGCTGTAAAGCAATATCGAATCAGGCAAAGCCGGCAGTATTTGCGGATGACTATAACGTTCCGCCGGAAACATTGACTTTGTTCCGCAACGGCTGTCGCGACAACTGTAATATTGAATCATGGCTTCCGCAAATTGAACAGGAAGATACATCGGCAAGCACCAAACAGTTTTGTCCCGTCCACCAAAATCCTTGTCATTATAGCGGATGAGGAAAAAATAATTATGGATGGAAAAAGAAAATGCCGGCAATTCCGGAGAAAACCGGGGATATTGGATTTTACCATCCGCAGAAATCTTCAAATTATGTATGGGATGAGTTCCTGCCGTCTCATTGTTCAGACAAAGAATCATTGGTTTTTCCTGATCCAGAATAATTACGCCGATTCCCTGACAGCCATTTAGAAATCCGGCAAAATTATATTCCGGGAAAAAATAAACGCCCAATAGCGGAGGAATGAAAAACCAGATAAATACACAAACATCTATTCCGCGCAGGAGCTTTCGGAATTTACATTTCCTCCATACGGAATCAGGAATTTCCGTGTTCAGAAATTTTCTAAACCAATTTTTCTGCCGTGCAAAGATCACTTATCACCTCCGGAAGGATAATCTTGTGCTCCAATGGATTTCAAATAATTGATAACGTCCTGATGCTTTCCAAGAATCGCGGATCTCAGAACCGGAAAATAATGAGGATTCACTTCCGCGCCATGTTCGACAAGATAACGAACGATTTCAAGATTTCCGGAATATGCGGCATGGTGGAGCGGGACGCCGCCCTCCCGGTCCGGGGCGTTGACATTCGCACCGGAATCAATCAGGAGTTTTACTATTTGCGTATGCCTTGTTCCCGTAATATCTTCATGCCACAGAGCCATACTCAACGGAGAAAACGGTACGGCGCCGTTTCCATCAGGCGAAAAACCGTGGTTCAGCATAAAACGGATTGTATTCAACGCTTGTTTTTCATCTTCCGGACGGGATCGCGCGGCATTGAAAATCACGATGTCCAAAGCAGAATTTGTTAAGTTTTTCACTTGATCCGACATATTAGCCGCAACAATGACCGTTTGAAAAAAATCCTGATAAAAATTTTCCTCCGGGTCAGCGTTCCGTATATCGCAATACCGACAGTGAAACGTCTCCTCTTCCGGCAAATCAATTCTCGCTTTACATACAGGACAATACCAGGTATTCATTCTACCGCCTCCCCCCGCAGGGGTCAAACTGCGCAGACACGGCGGACAAATTGAGCTTCTGCATATTGAAGATCATTTCACGCCTCCCCCCGTTGTTTTCCACGGATAATATGAATTGACCACTCCATCCGACCAGAGGCGGTGGCGCAAATCCCCGGCATGGGTTCGCGGGGCATCCTCAAAAATAACAAAACGCTCGCCGGATGTTTTTTTCTCCGGCGACAGAGTAATGCAAATCTTGCCGGCTCGACCGACTTTAATATCGAAGTTCTCCGGAAATTGTTGATATTCCTGAATATACTGAATCAACTGCAAACTGCTGGATTTCAAATTCTTTTGACATGAAATCCGATAGCTATACTCACGAGCCCGGCAAAGACACGGCAATAGGCTGACTATCACGATAAAAAAAGATATGAAAATAATAATCAACAGGCCAAAGGTTAGTTTTTTCTGACGGAAGGACAATATAATGGACACAACAGCCAACACCAAAAATCCAAGAGAGGGTAGCCAAGAATTGTCGTGAGCGTTGAGCACAATAAATTCTTCTCCGGGAAAAAAGATGTGATCCGGCATAAATCCATATAAATCTTGCCATCTGCGAAATAATATCCCGCTAGTCCAAAGACCATTCCATACCCACGCAATAAAGATACCAAGAGTCCCCAAAAGATAAGACTTGTGCTTCCAAATAAACACAAATAAACGGTTTATCACTTACCGCCTCCTTCCGTTTTCCACGGATAATAGGATTCAATTTTCCCATCAGACCATAGACGGTGCCGGAGGTCGCCCGCATGAGTGCGAGGAGCGTCTTCTATGACGACAAAATGCGAATCGTCCGTTTTTTCTCCCGCGCCCGGATAAAGATAGCTCATCCCCTTCCAATAGCGGACCTGGGAACGATACTTTTCATTTTTTTCCTCTTTTTCAGGAAGGACTGCCGGATATTGATGAAAGTCTGCTGTGTAAATCGTTAGAGCTGAAGCGTAATTTTTCAGATTTCTGAAACAGAATTTCCGGTTGTTTTTTTCCTTGGATTGACACATACAGATGGAGAAGAAGAGCACAAACCCGGCAAGGCTCATGACCATCAGAAGCGCATAGACATTCGTCCGCCCCACACGCGCCAGCCGCAACAGCAGAAAGACTGCGCCAGTGATTAAAATCAGATAAAAACCGCAGCGTCCCGGCCATTCATTATTATGGGAGTGGAGCGCGATGAATTCCTCCCATTCAAAAAAGACCGGATCGGCGAACCGCCCCTCCAGAGTCCGCCACCATTTTAACACGGCTCCGCCGCTCCAGACGCCCCACCACCAGAAAGCAGGAATGAACAGGAATAGCAACACGCAAACCGACCAATTGTTTTTCCAGTCCAGCCTTTCCCCAAATTTCACTTGCCGCCTCCTTCCGGTGAACGTATTTGCGGGAAAAATTTTTTCTGAAATTGTTCAAACGTCGCTTCCCGGCAGATCAGTTTTCCCGACTTGTCATAAGTCCATACTTCCTGTTCAATGGACTCGGCGATCAAGTTGACGAAATGCGTCAGGGAACCGACGTAGTCATCCGTACCAGGCGTCTCAAGCACGTCGTGATAAACTCCGGTATTTCCCGGTGTCAGAGCAAGGAAAAAACCATCGCCCGCGTCATCATGCAGCAGTATCAGGGAAGCCGCCCGGTCGGGCGATACCATGCGGATCAAGGGGGTGTCACACTTTTCCCGGAGATTGACCGCGAAATCAATTCCCGCCACATTACAGCCGGGGATCAGTTCGCAATCCTCCATGCCGGAAACGAATTCATACCACATGTTCAATGCTTCAACCGTTTTCGTCTGTGTCGCATTACCAAGACGAATGCGCATTGATGGCTCCAGAGGTTTCCGCTTAGCCTGCAACCCGGGAGCCTTTGCGGTCAGAACTCTGTCCAGTCGGGCAAAGGCCTGCGTGAGTTCAGCTCGTTCCCCGGCACTCAGCAAAACGTCCGTAAATTTTGCCGAGTGCGCGAGCGACGTAAAGACGATTCCGACCAGAACCACGACCAGTATTACACCGATTCCGATCAGTCCGACGCATCCCAGTAGACACCCCTTGACGCCCTTGCCGTCGCGATCGGCAGTTTCTTCCGGCCGAAACGCCTGTAACCGTTTCAACTCCCGCCACGCTTTGATCCCGGAAAAGAGAGTCCACAACACCCAAGCGTGAAAAACGACCTCAATCCAGATACTGCCTCCGCCTTCAGGGATAAGCGGGATCAGCAGAATGGTATCGAACACAAAAAGCAGAAACGAAATCAGAATGAAACAGCGGTATTTCCGGGCAAGAAGCCAGCACAAGGCAAGAAGCACCACAAAAGCAATCGCAAAAGAAAGACAGAATGACGCAACAATTTCCGGCGATCCCGCTTCGACAGTATTTTTTCCCAGAATTACCATCAGAGATGGAAAGAATGCTGAAAATGGAAACGTAATACCCGAATCTGTGGAAATCAGTATCACATTGACTGCGGAGAGCAGAACTGCAACGGCGAAATTGGTTACCGACCTGGCATAGCGGTTCCGCGCAGCCTCCCATTCCGATGTGGTTGCCTCCGGCGCGGCGGAAACCGGAGGCAATGGGACGGATTCAGCGGGAACCGGTTCCGGTATTTCCGCCTCCGTCCCGACTTTTTCGTGAGGCGGAAACGCAGTACATATCTTGCGGTATTTCTCAATCGCAGCATCACTGAATCCCTCTTTTTTCAATGTTTCATTGGATGGAAACTCCTGTCCGCTGTTTTTGAAGTTGAAATAAATTTCTGCGGAATACATGGCTTTCTGAAAGGCTTCCAAATCCAAATGTTCAGCGGGATTGACTCCGTTGTTTTCAATCTTCCGTTTCCATTCCATCGCGGATTGCAGGAGTTCACGCGGAGATTGGCCGGGGAGTCCTTCCTTCTGAATACCGGGGATTGGTCTCAGGATGGGAATTTTCACGTTGCTGACAATCAGAACATTTCCATGTTCGAAGTATATGGAAATATCCGTCACAGTCCGGAAATTACATCCCCCGCCCAAAATCGTCAGCCCCCAGCGGACCAGAAAATTCGGACGCATGCGTTTCACCTCCGCCCAGACCGTGCCGTCCGGTGAATGGAGAATCCGGGAAAAATTCTTTCTCCCAAAACCTGCGACTTCATCCGGCGGCGAACAAAAATCCCCGGCGGCAATCATTCCGGCGTCGGTTAGTTCATTGGAGACGCGATCAATTTCCCGGACATAACTTGACGGATAATTGTATGTGTCGGCTCGCGAAAACGTTTTGCCGCATTCCAGAAAGTCCCGAAAAACATTCCGGAAAGCCACGGCAATTTCCTTCTGTGATTTCTTTAAAGACACAAAGGACAGTATGGCGGAGGCTACCGGAATCCACCAGCAGGCATTCGGCAGATCAATGCCGGGAATCACTTTCACAAGAATCATCACGATGAACGAAACGATAAACAGAATGATGGAACCGAGCCAGATATATGTCCATTTCATACAGCATACCTCCTTGATCAGGTTGCGTTTGATTCACATCCGAGCATATCGGGGACAACCGGAGAATCCTTGAATGGTAATATGGAACATAATAATCCCCGAGTTTATTATACTATAACAGGAGAATTTTTACAAGAGGCATTTTCCAAAAGTTCGCATATTTTTGTTGAAAAATTTGATTTTCGGATATTGATGATGTATCTTTTTGATGGCGGGGTATCATCGGCAAATGAAAAATGCTTTCATTATGCCCGCAGGAAACTGGCGATAGGAACGGCTGAGCATGTAAAACATAATAGTTCGTTGATTTCAACGGGAGTGAAGTTTGATTCTGCATCCAGACAATCAGTTCAAACATTGCCGGACTAGCGGCTCCGGCAGTTCACATATTTCATCCATCCGCTTACCGACACAGACCGAATTTCTCCTCGACAGTTGGAAACGCGGCATAAAGAGAGATCGCTTCACCCGGAATTTCGCCTTTTTTCAGGGAGCACTATTTGTTGCTGCAGGTTGTTATTTCCCGCAGCTGCTGCAATTAACCGGCCGCTGTATTTCTTCAAAATATTCTTTGGCAGTCTATGGCGTGACGGTCAGTTCATTGTGCATCGGTCTGATCGCGTCCGCAATGCTGTTGTCGGCAGTGGACTTATGGCGGTCGAGTTCCCGTTGTCCTCACTGCCATCGTCGATTTCTGCGGAAATCTTATCTGACGGCGGGGAACCGCTGCCCTCATTGCCGCGGAACGCTGTATGTTCCCGAAAAAATCGGTCGCCTGACTCTTCCGGAGTTTTCCTTTTACACTCCGGCCTATTTCTGTTTTCTGTCCGTTCCCATGCTGACTTGCCTGGGATGCGTGTCTTTTATCGGGGAAGTACCCAAAGCACTGTTGTATACTCAACTGGCATGGATCGGCACGGGAATATTGTGGATCGCGTTTTTTCCGCTGTTTGCATGGTACTTCGGTAAGTATTTATCCCGATGCGCGGGAAAAAAGCGCAGAGAAAACAGCTGTTCCGTCTGCGGAGGATATTATGATCCGCTGATCCTGCGTTTGAGCGGCAATTGTTCCGTCTGCGGTTCGCAGCCTGATCCCGATTGGCCGCCGCCGGAACCGGAATTACCGGCGGATCTACCGACTGCTCGGGAAGTTTGTGCGGTGCGGCAAAATAAAATGGATGCCGTTTTCGTGATTTTCCTGATTGTCTGGTGGATTTTTTCAGGGATTCAACTGTTTTTGCCGAACGAACACCTGCTCCAAATGATTCCGTCATCGTTTCCATGGGGATTTCTTCTCATATTTTTCTATATCCTCATCCGCATTTTTCGATCGTGGAAAATAGTGAAACCATTCTGGAAATGTCCCTATTGTCACTTTGGTCCGTTTCAACTTCAAAAAGAACCGCCGGAATGGAATCCGCAAGGGCGTGACGTTATTGCCTGTCAATATTATTTCCTGCGCTGTCCAAACTGCCGCCACAAGCTCGTCCGAGATGAGGACGACGGGAAAGGAGGCAATGCATGAATTTCTATTATGGTGCAGGCAAAATTCCTCATGATGAATTTCGTGAACGGTGTAGTGCAGCCGAAGCCGCCCACGTCAGACGCAGTGCGATTTTTGCTTTGCTCCTTGGTGTGGTCTATTTGGTGATCGGTAAGTACTACTGGCTGGAATGGATGTCGGAATGTTCCAGCAAATCTCCAATACACAATGTACTTTGGCAGGCAATTTGGTGCTTGGTAGCTTTAACCGTCGGACCGTTTTTGATTGGTATATTTTCTTTTTTAAGCAAAAATCTTGGAGATTGGCCATGTTGTCCGGCTTGCGGCAAAAAGATTTGCAGGCTGCTGCCGACTATTGCCAGTAAGCGTTGCTTACACTGTAATACGGTCATCATTGAGGATAAACGGCAATTTGTCTCCGGCTTTGAATTACCGCCCAGTCTTGATGAAGCCATTGCCAAGGGGATAAGAGTTCGCTCTGGCGGCAGTGATACGCAGTCCCTGCAAAGTATGCGGATTGTCTTTATCGGTACTCCGATGGTTGTATTAAGTTTTTTCCTGGTTGGTGTCAAGGGCGATATAGAGCTTGAACCGCTGATGGAAAAAATTATATTGCTCATGGGCTTTGCGATTATTGCTTTTTTGGGGATTGCACCATTGATTCCGATCAAGTGGATGATTGGTGTCATGAAAAAATTGCACATCTACCCAAAGGAAGCGGGCGCATTTTGTCCGGAATGCGGAGTAGTTCCCAGTATCTATGTGGCACGGGTAAGCGGTTGTTGTGCCGATTGTGGCGCAAAGATCGCAGAACTGCCGGTGGACTCTGACGAATTTCCCACCGTTGACTGGCATCGATTTAGACACTATTGGATGTGGGATATTCGTGGAGGAATGATTCCTGCAATTCTGACTTTTCCATTGTCGATTATGATGAAAGCAGCGGTTCTCTGGTGGTGGCCGTTGCTTTCCGTCGGAGTGATTTGGCTTTTTTATTTTGCCATTTTAATAAAGCGCAAGCGTGAAGCTCAAATTCCCCAAAAGTGTCCGAATTGCCAGCGGTATTTATCGCAAGCGATGTGGTCACTGCTCCATTATGGTCGCTGTCCAAACTGCCGCCGCAAGCTCGTCCGCGATGACGACGACGGGAAAGGAGCGGGAAAGTGAAACAATATTTCAAACGAAATCTGATTTACGGCATATTGTTTATTTCCTTGCCGCTGCTATTGCTTGCAATCACCGTTGGAGGCGGACTCTGTTTTGATGAACTGCGACAATTGCCCAATAGCGGCTGGTTGTTGTTTAGGGACGATGCGGAAAAAGAACTTGCAATTCCCGGTTCTACTTTTAGGGGAAAACTGGTCACCGATTCCCAATATGAATCTGTCGAGTTGCTCCTATCGAATCATGTTGACAATGATGTCCATCGAGTCGGCGGCAAAAAAGGTCGTACAGTGATCGGAATGTATGATTTCAATCGGGACGGCTTACCGGATCTTTATCTTTTCAGCTCCTCCCGCTGGCCGGAACAAGGAGTATGGCTTGCGCCGGATTTCCGGCGTGAAGATTTTCCCATGGGGTGGCGATATCAGGCCGTTCGTTTTCTTGCTGCGGCGAATCTTGCCATGCCATTTCTGGCACTGATTGCGCTGATCTGTTTTCTGTGGGGCATAAATATCATTTTTCTGGAAAAAGAGATTGGAAAGAATTTCTGTTATCTCAATGCGGTTCTTCTGCTGATCGCTCTTGTCGTTTTTCTGATCTTTTGTTCACGACAGTTTTCAACACAGTACCAGCCGAACTTGCCTCCCGTTTACTCGTCCTCCAACAATGGCATGGAAGCCGATGCCGCGAAGCCGGAGGTAGAGCTATGAACTGGTGGCACATACTGTTTGTTGCATTCGTTGGTGCTTGTCTGTTCAAATTCCGCAGTTTCCGTGTCCGTTTCCGAGGAGCTTCTCTGGAGGAAAGTGCGCGACAAAAAGCCCGGGAAAAACTTTCCGGTTTCAAAAAAGCGGTGGAGATGGAAACGTCTCCGAATGAAATCAAAATTTCCGCCGATTGGTTTTCATCAATCTGGCCGCCCATTTACGCGATGAAGCCCGGTCGATGGCGCGATCAATGGAAAAAGGACTTGATCCGGGAGATCGACTCCTGTTATGAAAAAATTGCGGAAGGCAATTTTGCTGCTTACTTGAATACGCCGTTATATCAGAAAACCGAACTTCTGCGCTTCCGGGTAAAGTTTGTGCAATGCCCGAAATGTCAAAAACGGATGCACATTGTCTATCAAGCGTACTACGGCGGATTTGAGGGCAATGGTCTTGTCTCTCTTTTCCCGGTCAATGAAAAGGAGCAGACCGTGATTTTTGAGAATTGGTTTGTCAAGGACCGTAATCAACTGCCTGCCGGGACTCATCTGGATCATTGTCCGAATTGCCGGACCCTTTACCCGCTGGAAAAGGAACTGTTTACAGAACAGCACGGAATATCTCCTTACCGTTTCCTCCAGGACTTCACGCTGATTCTGCCGGACGGCAAGCGTATCTCCTTTGCGGAGACACAAACCGCCGATGATGCGGGGAAAGGAGCGGGGAAATGATTGCCGCTGAATTTTTAGCAGTGATGACCGCTGTCGGAGTCTTGCTGGTTCTCTATTTTATTGGCTGTATTGTTTGGAAAGAGTCCATTGTCCCAAAAAGAAACCGAAAATGGATTCTTCAACAACCATCGGTGAGCGATGCGGATTTTTTGAATGATTGCGGACTCAAAGAAAATTCCGAATATGCCGAACTCGCATTGGTGGTTCGTTCGACCATCTCCGAGCTTTATCATGTCCCTTACGAAAAGATCGTCCCGTCGCTGTTATGGAAGGATATCAAACCGCGAAAGCATATTTGGAGCATCGTCGATTATTGGAAATATATGGAGATGATCACGGAGAAGTTTGGACGAAAGTTTGAGTTCCGCGATAGCGATTTTCTGCTCTTTCCATACGAGGGGATTGCACCTCGAACTACCATCCGGGATTTTGTTAATTCCTTGACTGATATTTTTGATCGCTATGAACGCTTGAGTAATTACCTGCCGTCTTCCGGTCCGGTTCACGTCGACGTCACGCCGGAAAAGGTCGTTCATCACTTAAAATCGCGCTATGTTTTGCTCCAAGGCGCAACGCCGCAAATTCGACAATTGGCAGTTCAACAGGCGATTGCCGCATTCGCAACAGAAAAATACACGATTTGCCGTTTTCCCGCCGCCATCAAAACCAAACAGGATTTTTGGGACGTAATGCATTCATTTGCCCCCATGGGACCACGTTATGAGGTTGATGGTCAATCCGGTCTGGATATGGAGGCCGACTATTTTGAACGCCGGGAAGCCATTGCAAAAAGACCGGATAATTTGTTGTTTGTATGGGAAGATGTTTCGCCCGACACGGTAATGAAAACACTCGGATTTATTCTTGAAGATTATTACGAAATGGCGTATCTCCGAAAACCGGAAAAGATTCGCTATCTGATCACTTTGAATAGATCAATAAGCGAACTGCCTGAGATAAAGCTGACTAATTCTGATGATTCGCTCAGCAGTTATTGTCCCGACTCGGTCGCGTCGTTCAATTTACCCCGGCGAGTCATGGTGCTTTGCGACCTTGCTGATACGGGAACGGAGGCGAAGAAATGAACAGAATAATTATTTTTTTAATTCAGTTGATCATTTACTCCTTACTGATCTGGAATTATCAGATTGGCGATGTCTATTTGCAAAGCACAAAAGGATGTTGGTTCGTTGGAATTTTCTTACCTGTCATCTTTTTTATAACTGCACTTTTTTTTCGAAAAAAAGACATTGGCTGGAAAGAATGGTGGATATTTCTGCCGACTATACTTTTTGTATCTCTGCTAAATCTCATCGTGGGACTGGTGATTGCTTTGTGGTTGCTTTGTTATGCCTATGAACGGGAACTAAAACGTCTCATCGGAATCAAAGATAAGTCCGACTTTATTGCCGAGCAGTTACAGTTTATCCGTCATTTATGGGATAATTTGCCGAATTCCCACCGGGTGGCATTTGCGTATATCTGGCTTCATCATCATCAGAATTTTTATCGGGTATTCGCTGGCGGAAAACGTTGGTATGATCCCGAAATGTTTCATGCCGGACTTGCTCTTTTGGAAGATGCGGCGTTTCATGGCGTGTCTCCAATACAGATTTCCGATTTCATGCACGAATATTCGAAGCAAGCAGCGCTTGCAGATAATGAAAAAGACGTAGATTGGCTTACGGTGTTTTCTGGTAAATTTTTATTCCATGTCATGGAATATTTTCAGTCTCCGACTGATAAGAAATTAGCGGATTTTCTTTTGTTTGACCGTCCATACGATGATTTAGTATCAGAAGCCAATGATGCTGAAATCAATATCCCGTTTGATGATCCTCAGGATATAATGGATCAGCGCATGGTCGATTTTTTGAAGGAACTTGGCTCTTTCCCTGAACTCCCTGTCGATTGGCAAACACGTTTTGCCCATTATGGCGAACCGTTAGTTGATCTGCAAAAAGTAAAAAAGGCGCTTGATAACGCCTATGCCGATACGGGAACGGAGGCGAAGAAATGAAGTTGGCCGATATGATCAAAAAAGGTGAAGGCGGACAGACGATTCTCTTTGTTCTGACCGGATATCTGCTGACCTGGCTGTGGTTTATCTTTCTTTCGGCGGAAATCCATTATTCCTTGGAGAATGGGGTGTCGTGGATTTTTTCCCTGTTGGGAGTTTGGTTCGGCGGAATTGCCGCTCTTTTTGCCGGATTGCTTCTGCCGTGTCTTTGTTTCTGGTTCAAATTCTATCGTTGGAAACTCGCGTGGGCATTGATGATCTTAGTATTTGCCGGAGGTATTTTGCTCGTTGCGTTGCGGGAAAATCAGCCGGAACGTATTTTCAGAAATCGTTTCGGTCACTTGGCGCGAGGCGTCCAACTTGAAGCAATGACGGTTTCGCCCGCCTATGCAAACAGTTATGAGGTATATAAACTCTCCGGCGACACCGAGAAAATTCAATCCGCGCTGAGACGGCTTTTCCAGGGAGAAGAACGGGATTTGTTATTGGAGCTCCGGCATCTGCCGGAATTTATGCGCCCGTCCGGACTTCCGGAAAAAGCGGTCGGCTGGAACTATTCCATTTACGTTTGGACATGGACGGACGGTCCATATCTTTATATCCGGTTCAATACTTGGAAATACCACGCGCTCAATCAATGGGAGCAAATGCTCCGCGAGACAACCCCGGAGGCGAAGAAATGAAGATTACTAAAACGACAGGACGTATAGAATTCGGCTCCATTGCCGTTTCACCGGAAACACTGGCGGAGGAAGTTCAATCCCGATACCATGATATGATTCTGCAAATCAATGGCGCTGTTCCGGACGAAAAAATCGTTTTGCAGAACGACGCATACTGGGTTCGGTTGAATTTCAACGATGACAAACTCGTACAAATTGATTTCACTCAGGTTTGGGACGGAAAACCGACCGATGACTATGATGATGTATGGGAGTTGCTCCTTTTTATGCTAGATGATTATGGAAAACAACCGGGCGCTCCATATTGGGAAATGTTGAACTTTTCCGGTGGCGGTCCACAAGAACCTCCGATTGGCGGTGTGAGCTTCAAACGGATTGAGAATCCCAAGCCCCTGAATTCATTTCAGCAGTTATTAAATCTCTGTTCGGTTACTCCGGGAAGCGGAAATGCCGTGTGGGTATCTTGCTTGCTCCAGCTTTATGCGGCGGGCGGCAATCTGAATGCGGATGCCATCACTGCGGAAAAACATTTGAATGAATTCGTTCCGCAATGGTATGAGAAACAAAACAAACCGGACGAAGATAACAACGAATTGCAGGAAGACCGAATGGCTCTTTCCGTTCAGTGGCTGGGCGCGGATGGATCGGCCGTCTGGGAGTTGCTGAAACCGCGTGGCGATTGGACTTTCCGGGAGCTGGTGAAAAAGTTTCTGGACGCGCTGGATTCCCCGCAGGCATTGGATAATCTGAAAAAAGGTTCGTCCTTGAAAGAATTTTTGAAAGTAACGCCGCTTGTCATTGTCGTGGGCTCGGCGACCGGCATCGGTTATACATGGTTTAACCATATTCATTTTGAATGGCCGTTTTTCATTTTGTTTCTGCTCGTAATATATGGCGTTTTTGCCGCGTCATGGGGACTTTGTTATCTCTGCGAACACAGTAAAACGGGACGCGGGACAAAGAAAACTTGGAATCCGGCGGAGTTGATTCTGTCGCGTTTGTTTGATTGTCATTGGGGATACGCAGAGGGAAAATTCGGAAAAATCCGCAATCTTGACGGAAAGTTGTTGTTGGAACTTTCTCCCGACAATCTTTTGGAGGTTCGTGGAAGAAATGAGGATTTCGGCGGGTTTTCATTATTTATCCTGAAATGCCTGATTCGAAACGGGACGGGGCAACCCAAACGGGTTGAAATCGACAATCGGTATATCAATCCCACCGTTATGGACTTTTTCCTGTTTCTGGATGGATTTGACCATTCGACATATCAGGAGATTGTAAACGGGCCAGTAAATGCTGGAGCCTTGCTGTGGAAACGCCCGGATGACGACAACGAACCGGAGGCGAAGAAATGAACCTTTCTGATCTGTATGCGATTTGCTGTCTGCTGGTCTGGGGCGGCACGATTGGATTTGCCGTGGCAATGCTTTGTCAGGGAAAGTCGAACCATAGCACAGACAAAACGTTTCCAAGCGGAGCATTTTTAGCTGCGTTGATTGTCGGAATTCTATTGCAAATGATTCTACAGGTCGGGAATCCCAACTATCTATCCTATTTCTTGTGGTTTTTCGCATCGCTTCTCGCCGTAACCGGACTAATAACCCGTCGATTTCGAATGCAGAGAGCCGGAACCATTTTCATCACCGTTGGAACGATATTTTTATACTTCTTTTTCACGAATAGCGGTTATACGTCGGGAAGCGATGGCAGACTGAAGGCTCAATTGATTTTATTTACTAATACATTGGCGGACACGGCTAAAAAGGATAAAAATATCTATCCGACCGGAATTTTGAATGACCGTCATCCGGCTTTGACGGCAAATGTTGAATTGGCGGAAGCGATGAAGAATCTCACCCGGATTCCGCTGTGGCACACCGCATTCACTGATTTGTATAAAAATGCGCCGTTGCCGCTTTTTGAGTTCCAAGCCGGAACGATTGCCGATAATCAGGAAGCGTTGTTGAAACACGCCCGACAGGAACACAAGGGCGGCAACGCCATGCGCCCGGTGCGGCGGATGCTTTACAGAATCAGCCGATATGCTATTCCGATAACGGTTATTTTGGGGTTATTGATGATTGGAGCGATTTTGTTGCGTAAGCGGCGAAAATACCGGCGAAAATACCGCAAAGAATTTCTCCGCCGTCCCCGTCTGGATGATGAAGAATATTTACATGAAGGCAATTTTGCGTCCGATTCTGTTGATGCGAAAATCGCTTTGGCTTTACGACAAATCATTGCCGAAAAAGCCAAGATTCCGCCTGATGTTATTACTCTTGATTTGTTGTGGCATGATATTTACAGCCTGCCGCATATTGATGAACTAACTTTTGATGCTGTTGGTATTATTATGGAATTAGAGGCAAAACTTCAAATTTCCATCTCTGATGAAAGTCTTGAACGTTGCGTTTTTGATCCATCGCTTGCGGCATACGCAAAAGAGAAAACCTTGTTCGACTTTGTTAATGTACTTGCAAAGGCAATAACGGAGGCGAAGAAATGATGAATCCATCGATATCGGATGATTTCATTTCCGCCAATACCAATACTGGCGAAATCTCTGTTGGAACGGTAAAAATCTATACCGCTATTCCCCCCGGTGAAGTAAAAAAATCCTTTCGGAAGTTCATCACCGAAACAGGCAGTAATATCCCATGGGAACGGATTTACCTGACCATCGGTCAATATTATTTGCATCTGTATTTCAATTCCGGGAAACTGGATTCTCTCACGCTTGGACTATGGAAAGATGAAGTCTATGAATATGATATGGAGAAAGTGAAAGCGCTTTGTGCCAACCTTTTTGCAGAAGCCGAATATTTCCCGTGGGGAACAGCATATATTGTTAATGGACAATGTCATGATGAACCACCGGGCATCTCAATCCACTTTTGCTTGACGAAACCTGATACATCTTCCCCCTCTACGCGAGCTTCCCGAAAGAGTAAATTCAAAATAACTTTTTACAGTCTTCCACCGTTACTTCTGCTTCTCGCGTGGCTGTGGCCGGTCAATAACGGCATCACCCGTTGGCTGATTGTTTTCGGCACAATCGGCGTTTTGACTGACATGGTGTTCATTGCTGACCGACTGTGGCGAAGAAAACGGAAGTCGGTTTATATTTTCCTTCTCGCAGCCGTCGGACTGATTGCCGGACTATTGGTGCCGAGTTTATCTTCCACGCCGCTGTTTGCCCGTTTGAGAAATCAGTACGTTCAGGAATTAAGATCGTATGAAGGAACCCGCTATCTTTGGGGCGGGGAAAACCGGTTCGGGATTGATTGTTCCGGTCTGCCGCGCAAAGCGATGCGGAATGCGCTGGTCATAACCGGGTTGAAAAACGGAAACAGCGATTTCATTTTGTCGGCATTGAAAAACTGGTGGTTCGACGCTTCGGCAAAAGCGCTATCCGAGGGGTATCGGAACTGCGTCTATCCGCTGAATGTTTCGGGGACGGTGAAAGACAGTCCGACTTACTTTCTGCAGCCCGGCGACCTCGCCATTACCGATGATGGGGTGCATGTGATGATTTATCTATCGCCGAATGAATGGATTTCCGCCGATCCTGAACAAGACAAAGTTGTGATTGAACATCCGTCCGAATCGAAAAATCCATGGTTCACCCGCCCGGTGCATTTTTTCCGTTTTCGCCTGTTCCAAAATGCGGAAATCCGTTCGGGAGCAAGAACGGAAAGTATGAGAACAGCGTGGCAAAATTTTTTGAAAGGCTCTCAAACCGGATGCTGTCTTTCCACACCGGATACCTATGCGAAAAATCCCCATTGGAATGTTTTTGTCAGTTGCGGACACGATTATACTCTTTCTTTTCTCGCGGAACGCTTGGATTCCAAGACCGCGACCGGGCAATATTTTTGCGGTTGGCCGAAAATGAACGAAGGAGAAGTCGCCTTGGTTTGTCTGGAGCGGATTTCTGGTAAATCCATTTTAAAATATTCCGGCAATCGTTCAACACTGAAAAAAATCATCGCGAATGCTGACGGTCTTGCCGCACCATATTTTTATGTTGTATCAGAAATACTTAAAAATCCCGAGGCGCTTGACCCCGTCCGGGACTATCTGCTTGAGTCGGAAAAATCGGAGGTGAAGAAATGACCGATATCAACGGCAACGATAATTTTTGTTTTAGAGCACTCATTCCGCGCCTTTCCTCGCTCCGGGAGCTGGTCGAGTTCATCTTATGTCGTTCGCGGGAGAGTTATGTGCGGCCGAGTATGTACGGCTTGATTCCTTCCGGCTACCGCGCGTTTCTTGGCGCACAACTGCTTTGTTTGGAGCGATGTGTCAAAAACGCCATGTCGGACTATCCGCTCAATTCGCTCGGAGAATTTTCAGCCGTCGCCTTTCGGGACTTTGACGATATCATCGGCAAACACCGTGAGTTGTTGACGCGGTTTGAAGATGTCTGTCCATCATCGAATCTGCCGCCGATAGCGGCGGAACGGTTGGCCGATGTGCTTTTGAATGCTTTGCGGGAAGCCTACGCTCATCCGGAATGGTATGTCGCGCCGACATCTATGAAACAAGACCCGTGCCGAATGTTTGCCGAACTTACCGTTTCATCTCTTTTGTGAAGAAATCCTTGAAGTGTGGGATGCTTTGCATGACAATTTTGCGGAATATGCCGGATGGAGCATGAATTTTGTTTTTCTGCCGTTTGGAAACTCACGGGATGAAAGGTTGTCTTTTGCCGATCCGGTGTTGACTTTGACGGAAAACTTTGCCGCCGTCATCGCCTCCATAGAGAATCGAATCGCCGGAATATCGGCATATTATGCGTGGCGCAAGCAACGCCGGAAACCAATTCTGATTTCCGGAACATGGCAGGCAAAAAGCGAGTTTTCTTATTGGAATTGCGCTGAATTGTCTTTTTCCGAAAAAGCGGAAGTAACGCTGACGTGCGGCAAGAACCGCCATGAATCGGATTCCCTCTCCGGGAGTTATATTTTCACCGACGATACCAGCATTCGCACTTCGCTTTTTCTGAACGAGGATGGCCGGCGTGTTAGGCTCCTGCATTCGGAAGGAATGCAGTTGATTTTGCAGCATTCGCCCCGATGCATTTCTTTGCATGCTCTTAACGGCCAGATTATTAAGTTTTATCCGGAGGCGAAACCATGACCGCCCTTGCAAGACGCATGATAAAATGCTATTGTTACAACACAAACACAAAGGAGCAATACCAATGAGCATAACGGATTTTTTCAAAAGATTGTTCCCTCAGCAAAAAACGACATTGCCGCCTCGTCCGGAATTTATTGAGTCAATCCGGCAGGGACTGCAGGATGGTTCTCTTCACATCCGGGCAGTATACGGAATCGCCATTGATCGGGATACTCGTCCAAGCGGCTATGACGATAAACGACTTCTTGAATTGTACTGGTCAATCAGAAAAGGTCGCGAACCCGAAGAGGAATTGATTCGCATCATCAAACAGGCCGATCGGGACTTCTGGAACAAACTGAAAGCCGAAAGCCGGAAAAACAAACAAAACAAACCGAAGAAATCCCGTCCGGCCATTCGTTTGAGAAAAAAACAGGAACGTCAAAAAAGCAAACTCGGTGGAAATCCGAATCTTCCGGATTCCATCGCATGGCCGGTGAACCCTCAGGGGATTCCATTGGATTTTCTCGCACAGATTTATTGTCCGGATTTACCCGGAGGACTTGGTCTTCCGGATACGGGAACACTCTTTTTCTTCTATGACGCGGAAGAGATGCCATGGGAGGGCGAAGGAGACGAAAAACGTTATCGTGCGGTCATATATACTTTGGAATCTCTGCCGGAAGCAACGCGAAGCTCCGGCGGACGCCCTCCATTCGGTGAAGTCTTTTTGACCTTTGAGCAGATGGAAACCTTTCCGCCTGACGATGACAGTTTTGAAGAAAATGACGATAATGATGCTGTGGAATGTGGAGCACACCATCAAATGCTCGGATATCCGGTATATATTCAAGATGAAGATATGGCTCCCGGAAAAATTCTATTGCTTCAGCTCGATACCGATGATGATACCGGCTGGATGTGGGGTGATATGGGGATGATTTACTTCTGGATCGCACCGCAGGAGCTTGATGCCCGCAATTTTGATGACGTACGCCTGATCCTGGAGTGCCATTGAAACCTGATGATAACAGAGAGGCGCAAAGGAAATTGCGAACAAGGGAAAATCGGCATAAGTTTCAACGCAACTGAAATGGAATAAATTATTTGGCAAATCCAAAAATGATTTTGAATTTGCCAAATAATGGTTTGAAAAATATTTTCGCACATGTTATATTGGAGATGAAGAGTTCCCAAAATATAGGCAGAGGTTCAAGATATTATGTATATCAAACGAAATTTAACCGAGGCATTTTCCGCGGCCAATGATTATTTTCCCGTTCTGCTGCTGACCGGTCCCCGACAGGTCGGAAAAAGCACATTTTTAACGCATATCGCTGAACCGAATCGCAAATATATCACGCTTGATGATATCAATTTGAGGATGCAGGCACAGGAGGATCCGCAACTTTTTTTGAGGAATAATCCGCCTCCAGTCATCATTGATGAAATCCAGTACGCCCCGGAACTCTTCCCCTACATCAAAATTGCGGTGGATGAGGCAAGACGCAGCAATCCTCTTCAGGCAAACGGTCTCTATTGGCTGACGGGAAGTCAGCAATTCAGCAGGATGAAAAATGTTTCCGAATCCTTAGCCGGACGTGTCGGAGTTTTTCAAATGCACGGACTGTCTTTGCAAGAGCGTATGGAGGTTAAAAAAGCTCCCTTTTTACCCCCGACCTGCAGTGCAGTTCCGTCGGCGAAGTTTTCGGAAAATGAATTGTATTCTTTGATCTGGCGCGGAAATTATCCGGGGGCAAAGGATTTTCCGGATGACCGCATCGGTCAATTCTATAATTCTTACATCCAAACTTATCTGGAGCGGGATATCAGTGCGCTGACACAGGTCGCGGACAAAAATACCTTTTATCGATTTTTGCAGGCAGTGGCCGCTCGTCAGGGACAACCCTTGAAATATGATTCCATTGCGCAGGATGCCGGGATCAGCCAGCCAACCGCCAAGCAATGGATAAATCTGTTGGTCGCCTCCGGGATCGTCTATCTGTTGCAACCCTATAGTTCCAATTTGAATAAACGCCTGACCTCAATGCCCAAGATTTATATGCTTGATGGCGGGCTGGCGGCGCATTTGTCGCGTTGGAGTTCGGCCGAGGTGTTGCGCGCAGGGAACATGAATGGAGCCTATTTTGAAGCGTGGTGCATCGCTGAAATCCTGAAAAGTTATTGGAATAACGGCGAAGAACCTCCGGTCTTTCTCTATCGGGACCGCGACAAACATGAAATTGATTTACTGATTGAAAAAGACGGCTGTATTTATCCGGTGGAATTTAAGAAAGCCGCCAATATCAAAAAAGATGATATTAAAAATTTTGCCATCCTGCAAAAAGAAAAGCTGAAAATCGGCATGGGCGCATTGGTTTCGATGTACGAATCCGACATGCTTATCTCGGAGGATTGCCGAAATATTTTTGCCGGATGCCTATAAGGAGGTTGCGATGACAAAAGATATGAATTTGCGGGATACCGGAATCGTTTTGTCTTGGCTAAGCGGTCTTCTGGCGGCTTTGATGTCGTCTCTGGCGAGGATATGGGGCAAAACTGGCCTGGCAGCCTTGTTTGGGGAAGAGGCTCCGCTGCCGAATTTGACGGAATGTTTTTTTACCGTGTCTCACGGGTTCTGGCTTGTTCCGATTTGTACGGGAATCCTGTTGGTTACGACTCGAAAGCAAAAGGCCATTCAGGATACGGTCGTTCTCGCCTCATGGAGTCTCTCCGTGTTGTGGCTGGCTTATGTCATTGCGGCGTTTCTGCTCCAGGTGATGGGGTTGGATTGGAGGCTTAGGATATGATAAACATCCGACAAAAACTTTTCCCGCCACGTTCTCCATTCTGCTGTCAGTTCTTTCAGTCGTTGTGGGAAAAACGGGAGAAACGCGGACTGTCCGTCATGGTTGAAGAGGACGATCACCAACCGCTCTTCTGGCTGCAAATGCGCGGACTTGATTCCGATAAAGAAGAACAGTATGCGCGAATCGGAAAGGCAACAACTGTCGACAAAAGCAAACTTTCCGAGTCCGATCTCACCACATCCTGCGAATTGACGCTTTGGACAAGAACGCCGATTCGGTATTGTCCGCATTGCGGAAAAAACTTGCATCGGTTTTACGGTCGTAATTGGAGAACACTGTTTGCTCCGGTTCCGGAACACCGTATGCCGGGAATAATAACGAAAGGCGAATGATGCGGTATTCAAAATCAAACCTGATCGAATGCATCCGCAAGGGGGAGACTCTGAAGTATCTCTTCTTCTGGGGACATCAGCCATCCGCCGACGGGAGCTTATCGAACAGTTGTTTCAGCCAGTGGTGGAAATGCGAATTTTCTGACGGGCATATCCGGTATTGCTGTGCCGAGCAATTCATGATGGCCGCAAAAGCCCGCCAGTTTCATGACGAATCCACGCTTTCGGAAATTCTTGCGGAAACGGATCCCACTAAAATCAAACAGCTGGGACGTCAGGTTAAAAAATTTGAAGCGATCCTTTGGAACGAGCGAAAATTTGCTGCCGTCGTTGAGGGGAATTTTCTCAAATTCTCGCAGAATCCGGCCTTGCGTGAGTTTTTGCTCGCCACCGGAAACGCGGTGATTGTGGAAGCCAGCCCGCGCGATTGCATCTGGGGAATCGGCATGGGCAAGGATCATCCCGACAGCCGGAATCCTGAAAAATGGCGCGGGGAAAATTTGCTCGGCTTCGCATTGATGGAAGTCCGCGACCTGCTGCGTGAGAACAGTTGTTGCAAACTTTCTCCAGCCGAACAGATCGTGGCGGAACTGGCGCAAATCGGCGTTTGCGATGAAAATTTCGATTTTCTGACCAAGCTGCGGCTGGGCGATTGGGATGAAGAATTATTCGCTGCTCTGCAGAAGACATTGGAAAAACTGAGACCCGTCTTTGAGCAGCTCCCCGACGCCGTGAAAATTTTGCTGGTCCTTTACATTGACTTGCCCAACCTGATGCTGGGATATATCGAACACTCCGCCAAAGAGGAACAGCCCCGGCTATACGAGCGGTATTTCGATATGCTTACCGCCATGTCCGAGAATACCATGTCCGTCAAAGACTTTGAAAACAAACTGGTTCACTGGAAATGTGTAGCGCGCAAGTGTCGCGAAAGCGATTAACAGATCGGAGGAAATACCAATGGACAAAATGCTGAATCGCGAAGAATTTCTCTGCAAAGCGGAAAAATTGCGCCGCATCAATTGGAAGATGTGGTTTCTCCTGATTTCCTTCATTGGCTATGCGTTGGTATTTTTCGGAGCCGGTGTTTTGGGGAGAGAGCACATCGGCGGTAAGGATAATCCACTTTTTGTGCTTATTTTTATTCCCGCCATTTTTGCCATGGAAAAAATTCTCAACGGAAAATCATTCCGTTGTCCGGTCTGTGGCGAGCCTTTCAAAAATCATACCGCGGAATTGGTCATCGCCTCCGGTAAGTGTCCGGCCTGCTTATCGGAAATTCTTGAACTGCCGAGCCAGAACAATGCTGTTTTCGAACGGGATAACTTCATCCGGTATCACCGCAAAAACCGATATTGTGCCAAAGTCGAATGGGTGGTACTTGGATTGTCGGCAGTGATTGTAAGTCTGTTTATTCTGATGACATTCCCGGAAATTGTCTATATTTTTCCTCCGATACGCTGGTTTTATCGCGTATTGTACTATATGAATTCAGCTTATTTATCCATTCCCATTTGGGTGTTTGCATTGTTTATGCTAGCTTATCTGGCTTGCCGGATGCACTACCGCCCGGCACGAAAAATGGAACGATGTCCCCATTGCGGAGACCGTTTCGACCGTGACATGCCGCAAATCATCATTGCCACCGGGCGCTGTCCGCACTGCAGTCAGATTCTTTTGACCGGTACACAGCCTATGCGCCATGATCTGATTTATCGCAAGAGCCTGAGCAACTCGTTTGCACCTGAATTTCACTGGCTGACCCAAAGTTTTTTCGCATTTGCGCTGATTGTGATTGCTGTATTGGAAAATCCGGCTCATGTTCTGTGGGGAGCGGGCATACTGATCGGGTTCGAGCTGTTGTTGGTTATGTTTTTTCAGAACCGTCGTCGGCGGTGCCGACATCAATATCCCTCCCGCTTGCTTAAAGTCAGCAACCATTGCAGAATTTGCGGTAAGGATCTAAGTTGCGACGCTGACTTATTCCATCCGGTGACCACTCGGGAAAAATGGATTCACCTACGGGATGACGGCGTGTGGCGTTCGGCGATTGTGCTGGTGGTTTTATTGATCGTCATCGGATTTGAATCCCGGGCAATTCCCGTATTGCTGAAAGAAGATTCCATGATCAACATGACCGGGCTTGCTTTGGCAAATGTTTTATTCATGGCAATTCCGGTCGGCTTTGGATATCTGATGTGGAAAACCAAAAATCCAACCGGCATTGTATTGACCGATGAGACCCTGACCATCATTGGTGACAATGATACGGTCATTGCCAAAACAGATTTAGTATCTGCCGACAGTCAGGAAACGTTATCGAGCCAGGATGGCAAGCTGGTGCGGACCTGGCGATTGAAAACAGTTCGGGGCACAGTCACAATTCCGGCAAAAGCGCTAGCCGATCCATTGAGCGATGTTCAAGTAATCGCGCAATGGCTACCCCATTATGAACCACCTCGGACAATTTCAGGTGAATTTAGCGAAGCCAGTTTTACCTTTGTGCACAAGGATGACCCGGAATTGAAAGCCGCGCAACGAAAGTTGAAACATATTCTGCAGTGGGGCTTCTCCGCTTCGTTTGTCTTTGGCTGTGCTGGCCTTTATTGGGACATCATGGGATTGTTTGTCATCGGTGCGGTCATCGCCATACCGCTCTTGCTACTTTTACAGCTGTTATATCTAAAGTCAGCCCAACGGCAGGTGTATAAAAAATATGACGGCATAACCTTTCTGTACGACGGTCTGTCCCTGAACGGCCGCAAAGGCAGAAAAATTCCGCAAAAGAAAATCGATAAAGTATCCCTGAGCTGGGAAAACAAAAACGGAATCAACGTTCTGATTGCCGGATTCTATATCAAACCGATGCGCGGCATGGAAGAATTTCAACTCCGTTCCGATTGCTTTGCCGAGCCGGAAAAATTCATTGCCGTTTGTCAAAGCTGGCGCGCACATTTACTTGAAGCCAAAGATAACCGGGAGAAGTGAGCGATGACCAAACGCAGGAAAAAATCACGGGCTCAGATTTTCAGGGACAATTATCGCAGAACAAAGGGTATCTCTCGCAAGAAGGCGGAGGCAAGCGATTTTCTCCCCTGTATTTTCAAACCGCGATGGGCATTATTGCCGATGGTATTGGCGATTGGGATATTTATCTGGCAATTATGTTTCCTGCCGCCGTTGGAATACTACTGGCAGCCGATCTCCGGTTTCCTTTGCTTGTTTTTTCTCTGTATGATGGGTTACTTTGAGAAAAACGCCAAGCATCTGCTGCAATGGTTCTACTCTTTGCTTGGATTACTGGCTATATTCATTACGCCCTATTGCCTGTCGTTCATTCTGGTTTTTATCCTCGTCATGTGGTTGCTTTGGTCTTGGGGATTCGCCGCAACGTTCAAGGATAAGGGCTATCCTAAAATCGGAATGATTGTCGGGATCTTGATTTTTTCCGTAGGGGCGACCGCCTTTTATCTCTTCGGATGGAATATCATCGCCCGGCAGGCATACGATTCGATTATTTTTCCATACACGGGCAATTCGATTCAAAAAATTGTATTTGAGCGGAAAGGTCGTGCGCCACTGGAGATAAGCGAATCCGCGGAAATTGAAAAAATCGTTTCCGCATGGAAAACATATCTGTTCGACGCCGGGCATGGCCGCTGGCTTCCGCCCTATGATATTGAGGCACATCAACCGTGGCAATGCCGGGTGATTTATCGGAACGGAGAAGAAAAAAACTATATTGTCGCTTCGGGATTGAGAAGAACACCGGATTCAATCTGTGTGATTGACACAACCCGGTATCGAAAATTCGATCTCTGGCCGTGGAAACGCGCTTATCAAAGTCCTGAACTTTACAAGGTTCTGTATCCATTGCTGTGGAATAGCAATCGAAAGGAGAAATAACCATGCCCGACACGTTCAATATGACGGTTCTGATGGACTGGGGAACGGAAACGCTGCGCTGGACAGCAGGCAATGAAGATTTATCAATGCCCAATATCGCCGTATCGCCGTCGCAATGCAAGCCGGTGTGCGCCGTGGGCAACGATGCAATACAATTATTAAAAGTTCATCCGGAATATTATGTATTAACGCCGCCTGCCGGAATTTTATTTGACGAACCCGAGGTTATGGCAGCACAAAGATTGACGATGATACGTTTGGCGGGAAAAGCCTTGCCGTGGTGGAAGCGTCTTTTGCATCCCAAGATTTTAGTTGCCGTTCCGCTGGGAACCAGCGGTATTGAATCCTTTGGTGTTCGTGACGTTTTGAAGCGACAGGCACAACGCATTATTTTCGTATATGCACCAATGGCCGCAGCCATGGGGAGCGGTTACGACGGGTATTCCGAAAAAGCCTTTACCGTTCTGGATATTGGCGCGGGATTTACGCAGTTTGCCGTAATCAGGCAAGGCGGATTTCAAGTTTCCGGCGCATTGCGCATAGGCGGTCGCGATCTTGATCGTGCGTTGAAAAAGTATCTTTTCAAACAATACGCCGCCGATTTTCCCTTTCACGAACTGCGCGAAGTCAAGCACGCATGGAATCGCCGCAACACATTTTCGCTCGGCAAACTCCGGTTGGAACGCGATGAACTGCAATCCGTCTGGCTGCCGCATTGGAAACGCGTGGCGGAGCTGATCGACGATACCTTAACCGATGCGGAACTTCGCCGGGAAGTCGCTGCCAATGGTGTTGCGCTTACCGGCGGATTGTCGCAGATGCCCGGTCTTCCGGAATTCCTTGCGGAGCGTTTCGGCATGAAGTTTCAGATTGCCCGGAACCCCGCCGGAGCCGTCTTGCGCGGGCTTCAACGGATGTTGACGAAACTCCCGCCCGATCTGTGGAAATAGATAGAGGACAATGTGGCGCGCCGGATGGACTGGTATTGCCCCTGCCCCGGTTGATTGTCCCCGGCACGGCAGAAAACGGAGAAAATTTAACGATGAAAGGTAAGCCATGAACTATAAGAAATTTTATCGGGAACTGATACTGACAACAACCGGAAGCCTTCCTGCCGCCGAAGACGGCATGTCCGAAACCGAATTTGATGCGCTGTGTAAAATCGCCGTCCCGCAGGCTTTGAAAGAATATTATCTCGTTGCCGGAAAGCATTCCATAAGTATGGAATATAATCTTTTTCTGCCACTGAACCAATTCGAGCGGCATGATGGATTTCTATGGTTTATGGAAGAAAATCAGGCGGTCTGTTATTGGGGAATCAAGGAAGATGACTTGATGCAAACCGATCCGGAAGTCTGGCAACTGCACGCCGATCCATCCGGTAAACTCGCTCACGCATATTCAGAGGAAAGAACTTTCAGCGAATTCGTCAGCGGTTACTTCGCTTTTATAAAAAGCGACAAAGAGGGATAACGCAGATGAAAACAGAAAAATAACACTCTATCTTTCTGATGCAGACGGGCGAAAGAATCCGGTTTATCTTATCCGGTGAAAAGTAAAGTCTCCCGGCGGAGAATCCCCGCCGGGAAAACGATCTGTCATTCTGCGACGATTCGCTTAATGTTCTTTTTCCCGGCTTTCAGAATGACGGAGCCATCGGAGAAATCGGCGGCTGTCACCGTATAATCAACGGAGTCAATCCGCTTTTCGCCGAGATAGGCTCCGCCGCCCTGAACCAGACGGCGCGCATCGCCATTGGATTTGCAAAGCCCGGAATCCGCAAGGAGTTTCACAATCCAGATACCATCCGCAGGAAGCTGAAGTTTGTACGTCGGAAGGTCGTCCAACGCAGAAGCATCGGGCATGACTTCCCGGATCCGGCTGGAGGTCGGAATTTTCGCGTCCCGGTCGGCAAAACCGAACTTGGTACAGGCCGCCAGATAGGCTTTCGCCGCTTCCTCGTGACCATGGGCAAGCGATGTCGCTTCATACGCCAGAACCTCTTTGGCGCGATTGATGGATGCAGCACAAAGTGCGGCGATCTCATCCAACGGAAGCGCGGTGAAGTAGCTCATCAGCTTCCTGACGTCATTGTCATCCACATTGCGCCAGAACTGATAATAGTCAAAAACGGACGTTTTGGTTTTATCAAGCCAAACAGCGCCGCCGACCGATTTTCCAAACTTTTTCCCCTGGCTGTTCAGCAGCAGCGGCATGGTAAAACCGTGGACCTCTTTCTGGGAGAGTCTGCGGACGAGGTCGATCCCCGCGGCAATATTGCCCCACTGATCCTGTCCGCCGCATTCCAGAGTGCAGCCGTAATCCCGGTTGAGAATGTAATAATCGTAAGACTGAAGCAGCATGTAGCTGAATTCCATGAACGTGATTCCAGTCTCCATCCGGAGCTTCACGGACTCGGCGGTCAACATTCTGTTGACGCTGAATTTGGAGCCGATATCCCGCAGGAAATCCAGATATTTCATCTCGCCGAGCCAGTCGATATTGTTCGCCATAACGACATTGTCATAAGGCAGGAACCGGCGGAGCTGCTGTCCGATGGCTTCACAGTTCTGAGCCACTTTTTCGCGGGTGAGAATCGGACGTGCCTCCTGTTTGCCGGAAGGATCGCCAACGAGACCTGTTGCGCCGCCGACCAGTGCGATCGGATGATGCCCGGCTTTCTGAAGCCACCGCATGCACATGACAGGCAGCAGATGCCCCACATGAAGACTGTCTCCGGTCGGGTCAAAGCCCACATAATAAGTAATGGGGCCTTCGGCTAACGCTTTTTCAAGTGCTTTCTCATCGGTCGACTGGTAAACGAACCCGCGAGCCTTCAGATCTTCCCATACGTTTGTTGTCATTTTTTCACCTTATTATGTTAAAATGGTTGAATTCATAATATACTCCGTTTTGATTCTGATGGCAAGCTGTGTTTTATCGTGAATCCGTTTTTTTTCATTTTTTATTATGGGTGACGATTGTAATAATGGAAAAAAGAGAGAGATAAAATTGAAAACAGGGATTGAAAAAACATCAAAACCGTGGTATTTTACTCATTTCAACCTTTCAGAGGAGATTTGAATAAAAATGACAGAACAGACCGTCAATCAGACGCCGGAATTGAAGCCGGAAGACATTTTCGAACAGAGAAAAGCCAAAATCGGAGAATTCGCCAGCGCAGGCTTGAAACCGTTCGGGAAACGTTTCGACGGAGCAATTTCCACGGCAGAAGCGCGTTCTCTCTTTGTTCCCGATGCCGAACAGCAGCCCAAAGTGAAGATCGCCGGGCGCATGACCGCATTCCGTGCAATGGGAAAAGCCGTATTCGCCGATGTCAAGGACTCCTCCGGCAGAATGCAGATCTATGTCCAGCGCGATACCGTCGGCGAGGATTTTTACAAACTTTTCAAGCGGTTTGACATCGGCGATATGATCGGTGTCGAGGGAGAACTCTTTCTAACCAGAACCGGAGAGGTCACGGTCAAGGCAGCCGCCTGCACTCTGCTCTCCAAGTCGCTCCGTCCCCTCCCCGAAAAATATCACGGGCTCACCGATATGGAAGCACGCTACCGTCAGCGTTATCTCGACCTCATTACGAACGATGAAAGCCGCGCAGTCCTGCAGAAACGTTCCGTTATCATCAAGGAGATCCGCAATTATCTCGACGAACGCGGCTATATGGAAGTCGAAACGCCGATGCTCCAGTATATTCCCGGCGGAGCTGCAGCGAATCCGTTCAAGACCCATTACAATGCGCTTGACACCGACATGTATCTGCGGATCGCCACCGAGCTTTCCCTGAAAAAACTGCTCGTCGGCGGATTTGAAAAAGTCTACGAAATCAACCGGAATTTCCGCAATGAAGGCATGGACCGCCGCCACAATCCGGAGTTTACCGCCATTGAACTCTATCAGGCCTACGGCAACTGTGAAACCATGATGGAACTGGTGGAAGACCTGATTAAAACCGTCGCAATGCGCGTCAACGGGACTCTGGTCATCAAAGCCGGTGGAAAGGAAATCGATCTCGGCAAGCCGTGGCGCAGAGCTGCTTACCGCGATCTCGTGAAAGAGGTTGCGGGCGAAAACTGGTTTGAGCTCTCCCGCGAAGAAAAATACGCAAAAGCAAAAGCGCTCGGAACTCAGGTTCTGCCCGACTGGACCGATCTGGAAATCACCCACGAGATTTATGAAAAACTTGTGGAAGATACCTTGATCGAACCGACGTTCGTGACCCGCCTGCCCTCAGAACTTGTCCCGCTTGCGAGAAAATGCGAGGACGATCCGACTCTCGTCGACGTTTACGAGCTGGAAATCAACGGACAGGAGATCAGCCCCGGATATACCGAGCTCAACGATCCGATCGACCAGCGTCAGCGCTTCATGGATCAGGTGACTCTCTCCGGAAAGGATCCGGCTCAGGCGGTCGACGAGGACTTCCTCACAGCGTTGGAATATGGTATGCCGCCGACCGGAGGCATGGGAATGGGTATTGACCGCCTGGTCATGCTGCTGACCGGTGCAGATTCGATCCGGGATGTGATTCTGTTCCCGCAGCTCCGCCCGCGTCAGTAATCGTTTTTCAGACACATACGCCCTGTGATTTTTTGAGAATCACAGGGCGTTTTGTTTTTCATTCTGTTTTCCTGACCGGACGGACAACGTTTGCAGAGCTGTTCTCTAAACAACGTTCTTCCGGGAAATTACGAATCTTTCACAGATACGTTTCAAACCCGGCATACTGCCGGATTTGAATCTGCCTTATCGGATCTGAGCGCAAATGGTCATCCGGACCGTGTCTGCGGAAACTCCCGCGATTTCAAGAATCTTATTTTTGTTCGTCATTCCGGATACAACGCTGACCGCTGATTTCGGACAGCGAAGCAGAGAGGCAAAGAATTCACAGAGGGCGGCATTGGCTTTGCCGTCCACCGGAGGAGCAGTCAAAGCGATCTTCAACGAACCATCTAAAATACCCGCAATCCTGCAGCGGGACGAGCGCGGCTGCACCCGGCAGGTTATGCGGGTGCAGCCGTTATGATCGGAAATAACAGCTGACAGTTCCGTTTCCGAAATTGCCATTTTATTCCGCTTTCGGAGTTTCGGCTCCGGAATCCTGAACGACCGGTTCCTCCCGGTGAACAGGCGGCATACCGAGAAGTGCACGGATCTCCGCCGCGTCCAGGGTCTCTTTTTCGAGAAGGGCATTTGCCAGTTTGTCGAGTTCATCCCGGTGATCGGTCAGGATCTTCGTCGCAGTGGCTTTTGCCTCCATGACAAGCCGTTTGACTTCCAGGTCGATTTCACGGGCGGTTTCTTCGCTGAACGACTCGTTACGGGTGATGTCGCGTCCGAGATAAATGTGATCGGCACGTTCCCCGTACTGAACCACACCGAGCTTGTCGCTCATGCCGTAAGCGCAAACCATCGCTCTGGCAACTTTGGTTGCATGTTCAATATCAGCCGCGGCACCGCTGGTGATGTCGCCGAGAACGAGCTCTTCGGCAACACGCCCGCCCATTGAGAGCGCCATGGAGTCGAGCATTTCCAGACGGCTCTGCGAATAACGGTCCTCATCCGGCATCATCATCGTAACACCAAGAGCGGGACCACGCGGAATGATTGTGACTTTATGCAGGCTCATAGCGTGTTTACAGTGCAGATTGACGATCGCATGTCCGGCCTCGTGCCACGCGGTGAGACGGCGTTCCCGCTCGGAAATCTTGCGGCTTCTGCGTTCACGTCCCCAGCAGACTTTATCGCGCGCCTCCTCCAGATCCGCCTGAATCGCGGCCTTGCGGTCGTTGCGGGCGGCAAGCAGGGCTGCTTCATTGATCAGATTCGCAAGGTCCGCACCGCTGAATCCGGACGTGCTTCTGGCGATGACATCCAAATCCACGGAAGGATCCAGTTTAATATTTTTCGCATGGACATTCAGGATCATGCGGCGTCCGCGAATATCGGGGAGATCCATCACGATCTGACGGTCAAAACGTCCGGGGCGCAGCAATGCCGGATCGAGCACATCCGCCCGGTTGGTCGCGGCAAGCACGATCACGCCTTCCTGTGTCTCAAGACCGTCCATTTCCACGAGCATGGCGTTCAAGGTCTGTTCCCGCTCGTCATGACCTCCGCCAATTCCGGTGAAGCGGGAACGGCCGACCGCATCAATTTCATCAATAAAGATCAGGCACGGCGCATTTTTACGCGCCTGTTCAAACATATCGCGAACACGACTGGCGCCAACGCCAACAAACATTTCCACAAAATCCGATCCGCTGATCGCAAAAAACGGAACGTTCGCCTCCCCCGCGACGGCTTTCGCCATCAGGGTTTTACCGGTTCCCGGAGGACCGAGCAGCAAAGCGCCTTTCGGAATCTTTCCGCCGAGCATTTTGTATTTGAGAGGATCTTTGAGATAATCAACGATCTCCTTTGTTTCCTCTTTGGCTTCGTCACAGCCGGCAACGTCGTCGAATTTCTTTTTATTTTCATCGGCGGTGATCATGCGGGCACGGCTCTTGCCGAACTGCATGGCGCCTTTTCCCGCCATTTTCAGCTGACGCGAAAACAGGAAATAGATGAACGCGATGATCAGCATTCCGATCACCAGATTGACGATCAGGTTGGTCCACCAGCTGTCGCGCTGAAGGACCTCCACCTGTTTCAGTTTGTTCAGTCCCGTCATGATCGCCGGCGTTTTGATCACTCTGGCGGAATAGTAAAGTTTTCCGCCGGTTTTGCCTGCCGGAAGCGTCAGATCGGTTTCCGACGGAGAGACGGGAGAAGCCTTGAACTCCCCTTTGATGTCCATAACATCGTCGGAATCCGGCGTAATTACAGCGCTGACCACATTGCCAACCGCCAGATTCTGCTCAAACTCTGTCTGATTCCATTCGATCCGGTTTCCGACGGACGGATTGTATTTGTAAACAAAAAGCGTCACCATCATCATGATGACAAGCAGCCAGATGAATACGGACATCGGCGGTCTGCGGGAAGGCAGACCGGACCGGTTCATCGGCGGCGGTGTGTGTTTTTCCGGTTCATTACTCATTCGTTTTTACCTTTTCTCTCTTACACTGGAACGGAGCGTTCCGTGTATTTTTCTTAATATACGGCGATAACGCCGGAAAAAAACCGACGCCTATGCAATGATTCATCAGGGGGAGATGAAAACAGCGTATTTTATTTTTTGGACAGCAGAATCACGACGAACGCAATGCCGGCAATGATCAGCAGGGTCAACAGACCGAGCAGAGCAATAATCACAATGGGAACCCAGCTTTTCTTCTGGCTTCTGCCCTGTGATACTGTTTCCAGGCGCTGAAGGGTGGAAGTCCCCACAGTCGACGTGGAAGTAATGTCGATCTTCGTCATGGTTTTCAGTTCGCGGGTACTGCTTTTTTCCTGGCAGTCATACAGCATTTCCACGTTTCCGAGCTGGATCATATCCGAACTTTTCAATTCAACATCTTCCGTAACCGGCACATTATTGACTTTTGAGCCGTTGGTGGAATTACGGTCCCGCAGAATATAGGTGGCTCCTTTTTTGATAAAATCAGCGTGATAAGAACTGATGGACGGGTCCTTGATGCAGATATCCCGCGCGTCAACGCGTCCGGCTGTATGCAAATCCTTGGTCAATTCAAAGACTTTTCCTCTGAACTGTTCCGACAAAACAATCAATTTTGGTGTTTCAGACATGGCAACTCCTCATAGGCTTGCTGTTACGCAAATTACTGTCACCCCGGAACATAACGCTATTTAGCCCCGTTGTCAATCGGAAAAACAAGAAAAAAATGAAAAAAAACAGGATTTTATTTTATTTTTTTCAAAAAAAGGACTGGAAAATTTGCCAGTCCGGGCTATATTCATAAGTTCAGTAGTTTTTTAACAACACGCTTTGTGTCAAAACGTAAACATAATGAAAGGTGGATCAGATGTCTGCTGACTCTTTGAAAAACGCGATTCAAGTCGAATACAAGGAAACTGCGCCCTGCACTCAGGAGGTCGCGGTGAAAGTCCCTGCCGCGGAAGTTGAAAAAACTTTTAATGATATTGTCAAAGAAGTTTCCCGTGAAGTTCAGATTCAGGGATTCCGCAAGGGCAAAGTTCCCGCCGCGATCGTAAAAGCGCGCTTTGCGCAGAACATCGTCGAAGATGCCGCCAAACAGCTTCAGAATGCCGCAATCGAAAAGGTTCAGAGCGAACGCGATCTCGTTGCGGTTACCGCTCTTGACGACGACAAGAAAGCTCCGGAAGCCAAACAGGAATACAGCTTCAAAATCACGATCGAAGTCGCTCCCGAAATCAATCTTCCGGATTACAAAAAGCTCTCCATCGAAGTGCCGAAAGGCGAAGATGCTGCAAAGCTGATCGAAGAACGCATTGCGAACTTGAAAGATATTTATGCGGATGACGTCAAAGTCGAAACGGAATCCGTCAGCGGCGACATGCTGAAAGTTTCCTATGAATCCGATTTTGTTCCGGCGGAAGACGCCTCTCCCGCTCTCAAACGCATGGCGAAAGCCGATGAGGCATGGATCTGGCTGCATGATCCCGAATACGTTCCCGGCGCGAATGCCGCTCTGACCGGAGCCAAAGCCGGCGACGTCAAAGAGTTTACCTCCGAATTCCCCGCCGACTGGCGCGAATCCGGACTTGCCGGAAAAACGGTCAAATACACCGTTAAAATCAACGAAGTCCAGCGCAAGCAGCCGATCACCGACGATGCGGTTCTGGCGGAAAAACTGCACATGGAATCGTTTGACAAGCTCAAAGAAGAGATCAGCAAATCCATTGACGCCAAGATCGAAAGCGACCGCAAAAACGCTGCCCGTGAAAAAGTTCTTGACATCCTGATGGAAAAAGCCGGTGATTTCACCCTGCCGAAATCCATCCTTGACGGGGAAACCGAACGGGAATTCACCAAGCTCGCCAATCAGCTTGTCCGCAGCGAAGCAGATGTTGAAAAATTCAAATCCGAAAAAGACAAACATCTGGAAGAAGCCAAAAAAGAGGCGGAAAAGAATCTGAAACGCTTCTTCGTCATCAAGAAAATTGCGACGGCGGAAAAAGTCGAAGTTTCCAAGAATGAGTTTGATAACCAGATCAAACAGATGAGCTCCTATTTCGGCTACAAGGAAAAGGATGTTCTGAAAGCCATTCAGCGCAACGGCGCGATCGGAGAAATCCACGCGGACCTCCTCACCGGAAAGGTCCTTGATCACATCGTTGCAACCGCGGACATCAAAGAAATCTGAGTCCGTTTAAACGAGTTATTCAAGAAAGAGAGAATCGCATGATAAAAAATTCAATGCTTGTTCCCATGGTCGTCGAACAGACCGGTCAGGGGGAACGCGGATATGATATTTATTCCCGTCTGCTGAAAGACCGGATCATCCTTCTCGGCACCCCGATTGACGACACCGTGGCAAATCTGATTGTTGCGGAACTGCTCTATCTCCAGTCGGAAGACCCGAAAAAAGATATTGATCTTTATATCAACAGTCCCGGCGGGGTCATCACCTCCGGACTCGCGATTCTCGACTGCATGAAAGTGATTTCCTGCGACGTCAAGACCTACTGCGTCGGTCAGGCCGCGAGCATGGCGGCAGTCTTGCTCTGTGCGGGCGCCAAAGGCAAACGGTTCGCCCTGCCCAACGCACGGGTCATGATCCATCAGCCGCGCGGCGGATCCGAGGGAACCGCCGCGGACATAGACATTCAGGCGAAGGAGATCCTTGCCATGAGAAGCAAACTGAACAAGATCATCGCGGACGCGACCGGACAGACGGTCCAGAAAGTTTCGCGCGACACCGACCGCGACTATTTCATGTCCGCGGAAGAAGCGTTGAAATACGGTATTGTTGACAGCATCATTCCACACCGCGCAATCTGAGAGGCTTTGAATGGCGAACGATAAATTCGACAACGAAATCCCCCATTGTTCATTCTGCGGGCGTGGGGCGGATGATCCGGGCGTGGGACAGATCGTCTCCAGTCCGCTCGGCGCTTCCATCTGCTCCGAATGCCTGAAAGCATGCGAAGAAGTACTGAATCCGTCACAGAAGAAGAAAGTAAAAGCGGCGGAAAGCACCAAAGATCCCATCGCGGAACTCAAAGTGCCCAAACCGGCGGAGATCAAAGCGGAACTCGACAAATTCGTGATCGGACAGAACGATGCGAAAAAGATTCTTTCCGTTGCCGTGCACAATCATTACAAGCGGCTTCAGACACATTCCCCGTCCATTGCGGACGACGGCGTGGATATTGAAAAAAGCAATGTCCTGCTGATCGGTCCCACCGGATGCGGAAAAACCCTGCTTGCCCGCACGATGGCAAAACTGCTCGACGTGCCGTTCTGTATCGCCGACGCAACCACGCTGACCGAAGCGGGATATGTCGGAGAAGATGTGGAAAACATCATTCTCCGTCTGCTCCAGGCTGCGGACGGCGATGTCGCCCGCGCACAGATCGGCATCATCTATGTGGATGAAATCGACAAGATCGCGAAGAAGAGCGAAAACGTTTCCATTACCAGGGACGTTTCCGGCGAAGGCGTGCAGCAGGCTTTGCTGAAAATTCTGGAAGGCACGATTGCCAATGTTCCCCCGAAAGGCGGACGCAAACATCCGAATCAGGACTATATTCAGGTGGACACCACCAATATTCTGTTCATCTGCGGCGGCGCGTTCGTGGGGCTTGACAAAATCATTCAGCGGCGGATCGGCAAACGGGTCCTCGGCTTCAACCGGCAGCAGTCGGATGTTCAGCAGGCGATTGAGCTGGACAGCTCCAAGGCGCTTGCCCATGCCGAACCGGAAGATCTCGTCCGTTACGGTGTGATACCGGAATTCATCGGGCGGCTTCCCGTTGTAACAGCGCTCCAGCCTCTCAACAAAGAGGATTTGATGAAAATTCTCGTCGAACCGAAAAATGCGATTACCAAGCAGTATGAAAAACTGCTGGCGATGGAAGGCGTGAAACTTGTGTTCGAACGGGATGCCTTGGAAGCCATTGCGCAGAAAGCCTGCGATAAAGGGACCGGAGCCCGCGGTCTCCGTTCCATCATTGAAAAACTGATGCTTGACATGATGTTCGACCTGCCGTCGCGCAGCGATGTCGAAACCTGCGTCATTACGCGTAAAACGGTGGAATCCGGCGAACCGGAACTCATCAAACGCAAAATCAGAACACCCCGAAAGAGTGTTTGAATCCTCCGTGCGGTTCCGGTTGTCAGAACCGCACGGTAATTTATTGAGATAAGATCATGGAAAAGAACATTCAGATCCGAAAAGAGTTGGTTTCATCCTGTAAACGTATTGTTATCAAAGCCGGAACCCGTCTGCTGACCGATCCGGAAGCATTGGCGCTTCTGATCCGGCAGATCAAAAGCGTCCGGGATTCGGGAATTCAGGTTCTTTTGGTTTCTTCCGGAGCGGTCGGCACCGGAATGCGGACCCTCGGCCTCAGGAAGCGTCCGCGCAAACTCTCCGAGGTTCAGGCACTGGCGGCAATCGGGCAGATCCGCCTGATGTCCGTTTATGAAGCGGAGTGTGAGCGTCTCGGTTTTCATGCGGCACAGATTCTGCTTACGGCGGACGATCTCCGTTCCCGTGAACGTCATCTGAACGCTCTTAACTGTATTGAGGCGCTGCTGGCTCAGGATATTTTGCCGATCATCAACGAAAACGATCCGATATCCGTTGATGAACTGAAATTCGGCGACAACGATATTCTTGCGGCCCTGTTGGCATCCATGACCCGTTCCGATCTGGCAATTATTCTGACCACGGTGGACGGACTCATGCGTCCGAATCCGGATGGTACGCTGGGCGAGCGCATTTCGCTCGTTCAGGGAGTAACCGACGAACAGCGCAGCATGGCAAACGGAACCGATGACGCCAGTATGTCCATCGGCGGTATGAAATCGAAGCTCCGCTGTGCGGAAATCCTCAATTCCGCGGGGGAATGTCTTTGGATTGCTTCCGGCAAAGACCCGCATGTGATCGAAAAGATCTTCAACGGAGAAGACGTCGGCACGGTCTTCATCCCGAAACACCGGGCCAAAGTCGAATCGAAAAAACGCTGGATCGCCACGTTCGCCAGAACCAGCGGAAAACTGATCGTCGACTCCGGCGCGGTCCGCGCTCTGGAAACCCACGGGAGCAGTCTGCTGCCGGCCGGATTGAAATTCGTTCAGGGAACTTTCAAACGCGGAAGCGTTGTGGAAATATGTTCACTGGAAGGAGAAACCATCGGCAAAGGACTCGTCAATTTCAGTTCCGAGGATTGCACCCGTCTGATCGGCTGTCAGAGCGCGAAAATCCATGATATACTCCGCAGCGACGCCGATCATGAACTCATTCACCGCAACAATATGGCAATCCTCAAAGACGCGGAAGAATAAGCCATGAACATCTATATCAAGACCTATGGCTGTCAGATGAATGAACGCGACAGCGATGCCGCCGCCGCAATGCTTGCCGCAGACGGTCATGTCATTGTGCATTCCGAAGACGATGCCGACCTGATCATTCTCAACACATGCAGTGTGCGCGATCAGGCCGAGCGGAAAGCCATCGGCAAACTCGGCATTCTGAAACGGCTGAAAGAAGAACATCCGCAGCTGCAGTTCGGTATCATGGGATGTATGGCGCAGAGCCGCGGAGCTGAACTGCTGAAATCCATTCCCCACCTCAATTTTGCCGTCGGGACCGACAAGATCCATGAACTTCCGGAAATTGTTGCCGGACTTGCAAAGGCTGGAAAGATCGAATCCACCGGACATGACACTCTGAGCGATGTGGACGGGATTGACGCCCATACGGTCAAACACGGATTCTCGGATTTTATTTCGATTATGCGCGGCTGCAACCGGTTCTGTTCGTACTGTATCGTGCCTTATGCCCGCGGACGCGAGCGCAGCCGTTCCCCGGAAGGGATTCTGGAAGAGGCGCGCAAACTGGCGGAATCCGGAGTGAAAGAGATCATGCTTCTCGGTCAGAATGTGGCGGCATACGGAATTGACGGGATTACGTTTCCCGACGACCATTCCCCGTTTGCAGAATTGCTGGAGGCGCTGGCGCGGATTGACGGGATCAAGCGGATCCGCTTCACCTCCCCTCACCCGGCATTTTTCAACACGCGCCTGATCGACGCGATCGCAAACACGCCGAAAGTCTGCAACAGCATCCATCTGCCGCTGCAATCCGGTTCGGACCGGATCCTCAAAGCGATGAACCGTCCCTACACGGCGGAACAGTATATGCGTATCGTCAACCGGCTCAAAGAAAAATGCGGAGAGATCGCGTTTTCAACGGACATCATCGTCGGATTCCCCGGTGAAACAGACGGGGATTTTGAAGAAACGCGGAAACTCATGAATGAAGTCGGCTACGACAATGCTTACATTTTCAAATACTCGCCGCGCAAAGGCACAAAAGCCGCGGAACAGATGCCGGACGACGTCCCGCAGAGTGTCAAGGAAGAACGCAACCAGATTCTTCTTGCCGATCTGGCGAAAAGTTCCGAACGTGCGAATGACAAATTCGTCGGCCGCACACTTGAAGTCCTCGCGGAAGGAGTCAGCAAACGCAACGCCTCCCGGTGGAGCGGACGGACCGAATTAAGCAAACTCGTCGTCTTTGAACCGGATGCGGCGATCCGCCCCGGCGATCTGGTACAGGTCCGCATCAATCATGCCACAGCCATGACGCTGTTCGGCACACTGCTCTGAAGCTTCATCCTTTTCAGAAAATATCCCGGAAGCCAATCAGCTCCGGGCGATCTTCATAATATAAATCGCTCCGAAAATCTGATAGAGCGCAGGCGGGATCCAGACAATATATTGCGGAAACGCCCAGGTAAACGATTTCAACGAGTCGGAAACCAGCACGGAACCGAAGTAGAGTCCGGCGAGCAGAACGCTGAGAAAAAGACCGATCGAAGTTTCCCGGCGGGAGGTACGGATTGCCATCGGCAGCCCAAGCAGCAGAAACGCCATCGGAGCAAGAGCCAGAGCGACGCGCTGGTTCAGTTCCGTTTCGATTTCGCAAATACGTTCCGGCTGATTGCGCTGACGCATCATGATGGAACGGGCATAGAGTCCTTCATATCCCAAGTGTTTATCCCGGAGCGAAATCCGCTTGCTGTTGAACTGTTTGCCGTATTCGATCGCGAACGACATTTCCTTGCCGAAACTGCGGCGCGGATGCGGATCGTCGTCGTTCTCATACGCGATAATCGTGGCGTTCTGCAGAACGATATTCATAATCTGCGCTTCTTTATCCACCACGATTTTCCCGGAAGACGCGGTCACGTCCTGTTCAATCCGGCGGTTGTTCTTGTTGAGACGGTAGACCTGAATCCCTTTGATCTCCCCGGTTTCGGCGTTTTTCTGATCAATGAACATGCTGAAATCATTGAAGTCAATCGGAATTCCCGGTTCGAACAGGGCAAGCGGATGATCCACCGCCACACTTTTGACCACCGTCTGCGCTTTTCCCAGATAGCGCGGACCGACCTCCAACTGCAAATAGAGGCAGATGCAGGTCAGCATAAACGCCAGCATGATGATCGGCGCCACGATCTGGAGGATCGACACCCCGCACGCGCGCATTGCGGTAATCTCGTTGTCGGCGGAAAGACGCCCGAACACGAGCATGATGGAGACCAACGCCGCCCACGGAATCGTAAACGCCATTGCGATCGGCAGAACATAGACCATGAACATCATTGCGGTTCCGATGTCCACGCCGTTCGACACATATTCAAAAACTTTCACGAGACGCGCACCCGTCATGCCGAACGTAAGGACACCCATCGCCATGACAAATGTATAAAGAAAGTTTTTTGCAACATAAAAATTCAGAGTTTTGAGCATTCCAGTATCCTTCAAGGTTAAATCAGAAAGTTTGACTCCGCATAATTTAGCACACGTTCCACCGGATTGAAAGCCGGAAAAACGAGAAAAAACGGATAATATTCGGAATATATGGAAAAATCATCTGGTAAATTTTAAAAGATGCGCTAAATTATAGCTTCCAAACAATTTCGCAACATCTATTTATGGAGAAGACAATGAGAGTTGTAAACTTCAGTGCAGGGCCGGCAATGCTGCCGACGGTCGTCATGGAACGCGCTCAGGCGGAATTCTGCGATTACAAGGGCAGCGGTTGCGGTGTCATGGAACATTCCCACCGCGGACCTCTCTTCGATGAAATCATCGCCCGTGCCAACAGCAACGTCCGCGAAATCCTCGGCATTTCCGATGAATACGATGTCGTTTACATTCAGGGCGGCGCAAGCATGCAGTTCGCTATGATCCCCATGAACTTTATGAAACAGGGCGGCTATGCGGAATTCGCCGACACCGGAACATGGTCCTCCAAAGCCATGAAAGAAGCCAAACTGTTCGGCGAAGTCAAAACCGTCGCATCCAGCAAAGCGGACAAATATACTTATATCCCGGCATTCAACACCTGGGAGCCGACCACGGAAGAGTCTTCCTACCTTCATATCACCAGCAACAACACGATCTACGGAACCCAGTATCAGGAGTTCCCGGAGAGCAAATGCCCGATGATCGCCGATATGTCCAGCGACATCATGTCCCGCAGATTCGACATGAACAAGTTTGCGATGATCTATGCCGGTGCACAGAAGAACCTCGGTCCCAGCGGCGTGGCGCTCTGCGTGATCCGCAAAGATCTGATCGCCAGAACTCCGGCAAACGTTCCGACCATGCTCCGCTATGAGACCTATACCAAGGAAAACTCCCTCTACAACACCCCGCCGACCTATGGAATCTACATGATCGCGCTCGTCACCGACTGGATCAAGGAAATCGGCGGCATTGATGCGATCGAAAAAATCAACAACGCCAAAGCCGCTGCGCTCTACGGCGCGATCGACGGTTCCGACGGCTACTACCGCAGTCCGGTTCAGAAAGACAGCCGTTCCAGAATGAACGTCGTCTTCCGCCTCCCGAACGAAGAACTCGAAGCGAAGTTCGTCAAAGAGGCGAAAGCTGCGGGCATGATCGGCCTGAAAGGACACCGCTCCGTCGGCGGCATCCGCGCCAGCATCTACAACGCCGTCCCGATGGAAGGCGTCGAGAAACTTGTCAACTTCATGAACGACTTCAAGAAAGCAAACTGATTTTCTGCAAAGTCTGTTAAAAAACGGTTAATCCGTTTGTATTTATGTTGACAACGGTGCATATTAAGTATCACTGCTGATATGCACCGTGTTTTTCTGATTTACGGGAGGATCGCACCATGCTTCAAAAATATTCTGTGATGAACGGCAGAATTGTTCAGGGCGATGAAGGTTCCATTCAGGTCGAAGTTTATATCATGCCGGATGAAGCCGAACGCAGCAAACTGATCAATGACTATGAGATGAACGAACATACCATCGCCTCCTCCATAGACCCCGACGAAACTCCACGTATTGAATTTGAAGACAATCATACCGCGTTCATTCTGAAATATCCCAAAAACTATTCCGCTGACGACAATTTTCTGTTCCGCGTCAAATCCATGGGCATTTTCGTTTTCGCAAGCAGAGTCGTTATTATCATCGACGAGTATGTGCCGCTGTTTACCGGCAAGATCGCGAACAACGTTCATACCGTGCAGGACGTTATCATGAAAACACTGCTGCTGACGATCCGTCACTTTGAAAGTCATCTGCGCGTCATCAACATGTGCAGCGATGAACTGGAACACGCAATCGTCAGTTCCTACGACGGAAAAGAACTGCTGAATATGTTCACACTGGAAAAAGGGCTCGTCTACTACGTCAACGCGCTCAACGGCAACCGGCGGGTGATCGAACGGATGCGCGCCGCGGCGCTCCGGCTGGGATTCACCGAAGAGAATATTGAGCTGCTGGAAGATATTTCCATTGAAAACCGGCAGTTTCTCGATCAGGCGGAAGTCTATTCACAGGTGTTGTCCGGCATGATGGATGCGCGTGCTTCCATGGTCAACAACAACCTGAACGTGATGATGAAAAACATGAACGCGGTCATGATCGCAATCGCGATCCCGTCATTTCTGGCGGGCGTCGGCGGAATGTCCGAGTTTTCCGCCATGTTCGGAACCGATTACAAGCTCTCCTATACGATTTTCCTGCTGTTGATGATCCTGTTTGCAGTCGTCATCTTCTGGGTCATAAAAATGATCGCGAAACATAACTGAAAAAAATCCGGGGAACGGTTTTACATTCCCCGGCGGTTAGAAGTTAATCCCGATGCTCCAGTGCGAGCAGAGCGGCTTTCAGGTCCACCCCTCCCCTGTAACCGGCGAGCACACCGTTCGCGCCGGTCGCCCGGGATGAAAAGCGGGATCGGATTGCGGCGGACCGCCATCCCGACGGCACGGACCGTATGCGGTTTTCCGAGCTGTGCGGCGATCTCTCCATACTCCCTCGTTTCCCCGTAAGGAATCTGCATCAGCACGCTCCAGACGGAGCGCATGAACGGAGTCCCTTCCGGAACAAGCGGCAGATTGAAGTCGGTACGAAGCCCGTCGAAATACTCCTGAAGCTGCTGAAACGCTTCCGCCAGAAGGGCGGACCGCCACCGGCAGGTTCCTTTTTCAACGATCTCATCCGGGAGATATACACGGACAATCGCACCACCGGTCTCTTTTATCCCGATCGGGCCGAACTGGGTCTCCTGAACCATGCATGTGTTGTGTTGTCGTTCATAATAACCTCCTGTTTGGTCCGTTGGACACCCCGGAAGCTCCGGATGTTCAACGGACTGCGCCGGAACGGCGCGGCAGGAAGTTATTTGATCACGAGATTCAGCATTTTTTCCGTGGCGACAATCGCGGCGGCAAGCTGATCGCTGTCGACGCCGGTCGTCGTCAGCTTTTTCTCGGCGGAAACATCCCAGCTGATCGTGGTCTCCACAAGGGCATCGGTTTTGCCTCCGGGCGGTATGCGGACCTGATAATCCGCCAGACGCGGGAATGTGATCCCCTGTTTTTTCAACAGTTTGCGCAAAGCCTTGACGAACGCATCATATCCGCCGTCCCCGCTTGCTTTTTCGGAAAGCGGACGACCGTCCAGCTCAATGCTGACTGTTGCTTTCGGCAGGTTGTTCATGCGGGTTTCAATCTGATAATCAGTCACACGGACCCGCCCGCTGATCGGCGCACGCAGGACGCTGGCGATGATAAACGGCAGATCCGCCGCGGAAACCTGTTTTTTCTTATCGCCGAGACGCACAATTTCCTGAAGGACTTTCGCGCGGACTTCCGGTTCAAGTTCGGACATGCCGATCGACTGGAGATTCTGATCCAGCGACGCCTTACCGGAAAGTTTACCGAGCGCATAATCCCGTTTGCGTCCGAAGCGTTCCGGAAGCAGACGGTTCGCATAGAGATTGCCTTTTTTATCCCCGTCCGCATGAACGCCGCAAGTCTGGGTGAAAACATCGCTGCCCACGACGGGCGCGTTCCACGCATAGCGTTTTCCGGAAATGGTCTGAACCATCACGGAGGCATGCAGCAACTCTTTTTCCACCACGCGCGTTTCACGGTCCGTATGGTCGTTGATCGCCACGACAAGCTGGGCAAGCGACTGATTGCCGGTCCGTTCGCCGAGCCCGTTCACGGTTACATGGATTCCGTTTACCCCCGCTTTCACGGCAGCCAGACTGTTTGCTGTGACAAGGCCGTAATCGTTATGTCCGTGGAAATCAAGGTGGAGTCCGGGCACGGCGGAGTAGACCCAGTCCAGATAACGGGTAACCTGTTCCGGTGTCAGAATACCGAGAGTATCCGGCAGCATGACCCGCTCGACCTCCATTTCAGCGAGACGGCGCAGAAATGCCACGACATAGGGGAACGAATCCGCCATGCCGTTGGACCAGTCTTCCAAATAAACATTGACCGAAAGTCCCATTTTCCCGGCGCGTTCGATTTCCCGGCAGACATCGGAAAAATGCTGTTCCGGTTCTTTGCGGAGCTGGATGCGGCAATGATTTTCGGAACCTTTGGCAAGAAGATTGAGAACTCTGCCGCCGCACTCGTGAATCCAGGCGGCGGATTTTCCGCCATCCACAAAACCGAGGATTTCCATACGCTCAAGGCAGTTCCGGTGTTCCGCCCATTTCAGGATGGAGCGCAAACCTTCTTTTTCTCCTTCGGACACTCTTGCCGAGCCGATTTCAAGCCGGTCAATATGCAGGTGCGAAATGAAAAGACGTGCGATCTCGAACTTTTCAGCTGGAGTGTACGCGACGCCGGGAGTCTGCTCGCCGTCGCGCAATGTGGTGTCAAGCACCTCGACATAACGGGCGAATCTGTTGTTCTGTTTCATTCTGTACCTGTCTTTCTACATGTTGAATATAAATAGAGAACGATACAATACAATCGTTTTTGTTTTTTGCAAATAAAACGCGGAAAATCAGCGATTTTTTCGATACTGATCCGGTGTCACACCGTAACGCCGATGGAAAGCGCGGCAGAAATAGCTGGTATCCGGGAAACCGCAGCGGACTGCGACCTCTTTCACACTGCAATTTTCCATTTGCAGAATACGGGCGGAATGCCCCAGACGCAGCTCCCGCAGGAACTGTCCGGGTGAAGTGCCGTGAATGCGGGTGAACATCCGGGAGAAGTGACAGCGGCTGTAACCTGCGGCATCGGCGATGTCCGCCACGGTAATGTCTTCCGCATAGTGTTCCATGCAGAACCGGACGGCGTCAAGCACAAAAGAGGCTTCCGACGCGGTAATGTCCAGAACGGTCAGTTCTTCAAACAGGGTCATCAGAAAACCGTATGCCAGTGACGACGCATGAAGCGCGGAACGGATCCTTTTGTTTTTTGCCGCGGAAACAATGCTGAAAGCGGAATCCAGACTTTTCGAACGGTCGATCGGCAGATGCACCACCGGACCGAACTTCCGTTTCAGTTCCGTCCAGATACGGACGGACTCCGATCCGCTGAGGTTTACATAAACGTGTTTCCAACAGGGAGAATCCTGCGGAAGCCGGTAACGGTGATCCTCCGGAACGGAGAGCAACATGGTGTCTCCGGTTTTCAACCGCCAGGTACGGCCGCCGGTCATCAGTTCCCCCTCCCCGTCCAGCGTGCACTGGAAAATACACATCGGCTTCTCCCCGCGGCAGAGCCCGTTCCAGTCATAGGATGCATTGCGCCGCTCTTCGAATCCGCACCCCGCCAGCATCGTGTGCAGATGCTGCGGGGCCGGCGGGAAATAGAGTGCGGCGGAATAATATTCCGTTTCCGACCACAGCGGCATGATCAGAACCCGGTTGGAATATCCGTGAACGCACAGGGAATGCCGAACTTCTCTTCGACCAGTTCCTTGACGGCGAGCACGCCGGGGATTTCACTGCGGTAATGGCCGAGAGCGATCACGGGAATTCCCGTTTCCAGCGCGTAATGGTAAGACTCGTGTGTAAATTCACCCGTAACGAGACATTCCACGCCTTCCGCGCGCATTTCACTGAACAGAGCGGGGAACGCTCCGCCGCCGGAGATCACGCCGATCTTCTTGACTTTTCGCGACGCCTCGCCGATAATCGAAAGATCGCATTCCGAGGGCAGATTCTCATTCAGATACTCCGCGACATCCTCCACTTTGCGCATCCGTCTGAGACTTCCGGCAAATCCGATCTTATAACCGTCATACGATCCGAACGGTTCCACCTTATCCAGTTCCAACTGTCTGGCAATCAGGGCATTGTGTCCGAAATCGGGGTTGGCGTCAAGCGGAAGATGCGCCGCATAAAGGGAAATGTTATTCGCGGCAAGGATGGCGATCCGCTCCGCATCCACTCCGGTGATCCGTTTGAGACTTCCGCCCCAGCTGAGTCCGTGATGAACAAAAATAAAATCGGCGTCCGCATCGGCGGCGTCCATGAACAATCCGGCGCAGGCATCCACGCCGAATACGGCTTTGGTTACATTCTGCGAACCTTCAAACTGAAGTCCGTTGTTGGAACAGTCATTCCCGAACGCTTTCAGGTTCAGGATTTCGTTCAGATACGCGCTCACTTCGTTGATCGTCGGCATGTTGCGGGTCTCCTTCTTTGTGTTGGAATCGTGTCAATATGATTTTCATGCGCAGATCGCTCTGCGCAAGTTCGTTCAGAGTCCGTTTCAGCTCCTCTCCGGTGAGTCCGGAAAAACGGGCGATCTCCGCGCTGGTGCAGCGGAACAGAGCTGCGGCGGGACGTTCAACCCCGCATGAGCGCAGGTTGCGTTCCGCACGGAAATAGATTTTCCGCTGTACGGCATTGCGAATCAACAGATAGCCCGGCCACACAAGTGCCAGAATCCAGAACAGATAAACCGGAATATTCCACTCATGGTACTGCACCAGAATCTGCACCCCCAGTAAAAGCAGAACCGGAAAAAGAAACAGCATGGCGTCGCGGTCCGTCTGAAAACAGTTTCCCATATAACGGCGCAGGGGGCTGTGCGATCCGGCATAGGCGAAATGTTCCTCCAGCATCCGGTCCATCAGCGGAGCGCGGGCGGCATGGCAAAGTTCGTGCGACAGCAGTTCATCGCGGGAATAGATGAAGAATTTCCGGGAGTCGCGGAATTTCCGGCGGATCAGAAAGACCGGAACGGAATCCGGTTCGTCATCCGAAAGCGCGCATCCGCCCCACAGGGGACCGAGCCCCCGGCTCAGAAAATATCCGGGCACCCAGCGGATTGCGAAACCGTAACGCTCTTCCGTCGCCTGTGCGGCCTCCTCCATGATCCCGTCGGGAATCCGGGCTTCTTCACGGATGTGGATTTTCGGATAGACTTCATACACTTTGCCATCCGCCGTTTTTTCCTGAAAAAAAAGCGAACGGGTGTGCATTGCCCGAATCCGGGCGACATATCCGGCGGCATCTTCCCCCGGTTTCAGGAGAAAGCCCATCGAATCCAGTGTGCAGAGAGCTTCCGTGTCACCCTCCGCGGCACGGTTCAGCAGTCCCTCCTCCGGAAACTGATCGTTATTCATGCGGAATCCTTGTTATTTTGTCATGATTTCCGCAAAACGTACAGCGGCGTCATCCCATCCTTCGGTATTTTCCGGAGTATAAATTTCAGGTTCAAACGAGGAACGGATCAGACGGCGCGCCGAACTGACGGATTCCAGTTTGCCAATCGCGATCGCCTGAAGCATGGCATTGCCGATCGCCGTTGCTTCAACGGGTCCCGCCATTACGGTGCATCCGGTCGCATCCGCCGTATACTGGCAGAGCGTGGAGTTCTGGGCTCCGCCGCCCATCAGGTGAATCACTTCCGTCTTTTTGCCGGAAATCGTATCGGCTTCCCGGATCGTTCTGCGGAACAGCAGAGCGAGACTTTCCAGAAACGTCTCAATATATTCCGCCGGAGTTTCCGGCAGCGGCTGCCCGCTCAATCTCATAAACTCATCCACCGATGCCTTCATGGATTCCGGGTTGAAAAACAGCGAATGGTTCGGATTGTAGAAACAGCGGAACTTGCGCGCTCTGCGGGCATCCTCCATCATGGAGTCATACGACTGTTCTTTCGCCACGTCATCTTTCAGACCGCGCAGAATCCAGAATCCGGTAAGATTTTTCAATACACGATAGGTGTGGGCGACGCCGCCCTCATTGGTAAAATTCAGTTCCGCAGACTGCGGAGTCGCCAGAGCTTCCGGCGACTCGATACCGGTCAGGCACCAGGTCCCGGAAGCGACGTATGCCCAGTTCCGGTCGCCGGAAGCCGGAGCCGCCGCCACGCCGGAGGCGGTATCGTGCGATCCGACCATCACGCAGGGTACGCCTTCCAAACCTTTGACTCCGGAAAAATCACAGGTCCCGATCGTTGTTCCGGGCTGTGTCAACGGTTTGACGCAGCGGCGCGGCAGGCGGACCGCTTCCAGAAGCTCGTCGGACCAGTCGGCTTTTGCACAATCCAGCAGCTGAGAAGTGCTCGCGATCGTAAACTCGTTCGCCATCACGCCGGAAAGCTGATAGGCGATATAATCCGGAACGAACAGCAGATGCTCCGCGTCCGCCGCGTAATCGGGATTTGCCTTGCTTTCCGCATAAAGCTGGAACAACGTGTTGATGTTCATGATCTGAATTCCGGTCAGACGCTGGAGACGCTCCCTGCCGAAACGGTCCGTGAACTCTTTATCGAGTCCGACTGTGCGCGGATCCCGGTAACAGGCGGGGTCCGCAAGCCGTTTTCCATTCTTGTCGAGCAGGACATAATCGACTCCCCAGGTATCGACCGCCACCGCATCCGGCTTCATCTCCGCCGCGCCTTTGGCAAGACCGGCTTTGATGTCCGCCAGCAGGGCGTCGATATCCCAGCGCAGAACGCCGTCCACTTCGCGGCTGTTGTTCGGAAAACGGGAAATCTCGACCAGGTCGATCTTGCCCGCATCCGACACCGTGCATCTCATGATCCTGCCGCTTCCGGCTCCGATATCAATCGCCAAACAGTTGAACATAACACACTCTCCCTTATTCAATTCATTCATGAATTCCGTAAATCATCCGACGGACGCGCCGCCCGGAAAATCCGGTGCGTCGACAGTCACAAGCCGCAGATTGTCCCCGTTTTTCGCCGCCAGAAGCATACCGTACGATTCCACACCGCGGATCTTCGCCGGTTTCAGGTTCGCGACAAGCACGATCGTTTTACCGATCAGTTCTTCCGGAGTGTAGAATCCGGCGATTCCGGAAACGATCTGACGTTTTTCCGAACCGGCGTCGACCTGAAGTTTCAGGAGTTTTTCCGCATCGGGAACTTTTTCCGCCTGCACGACTTTCGCCGTAATCAGCTTGACCTTGGCAAAGTCGGTGATCGAAATGATTCCTTCCGGCAGAACGGGTTCCTCCCTGGCAGCCTTGACTTTTTCCGTTTTCTTCTTCGGTTCCGCTTTCGGCGCCTCGGCTTCCTCAATCTGAATGCGCGGGAACAGCGCATCAATATCCCGGATCGCCGATCCCGGATTCAGCACGCCGTGGTTCTTCGCCTGTTCAAACGAAAACACTGCCGGAGCTCCGATGGTGGACAGCAGTTTCGTCATTTTTTCCGGCATGACCGGAAGCAGAAGCTGGGCGACAACGCGCAGAGTTTCCGCCGCCGTATAAAGAACGCTCGCCAGACGCTCCGTCTTTCCCTCTTTGGCAAGCGTCCACGGCGCAGTCGTTTCCATATAACGGTTCGCCTTGCGGACGACGTTCATAACGGTCTCGATCCCCTTGTCAAGATGCAGGTTGCGCACCGCGTGTTCCATCGCATCGGCGGCATCAGCGGCGGCGGCAAGCAGCTCCTTATCCTCATTTTCCAGCATATTGCCGGGAGCGGGAACCTTGCTGTCGAAATACCGGACGATCAGCTTGACCGCGCGGTTCAGCATATTGCCAAGATCGTTTGCAAGATCGCTGTTGTAGCGTTTGACAAACGCCTCTTCGGAAAACGCGGCGTCCTGTCCAAGCGTCATTTCGGAAAGCAGGAAGTAGCGGAACGCATCCACGCCGTATTTATCCGCCATCTCCATCGGGTTGACGACATTGCCCAGCGACTTGCTCATTTTATCCCGTCCGATCAACCACCAGCCGTGTGCAAGAATCGTTTTCGGGGGTTCGAGCCCGATCGCTTTCAGCATAGTCGGCCAGTAGACCGTATGCGTGGTGAGAATATCCTTGCCGATCAGGTGATGCGCATTGCTCCAGTATTTCATGCAGCGTTCATCATCCACGCCGTAACCGATCGCGGAGATATAATTGATCAGCGCATCGAACCAGACGTAGCAGACGTATTCCGGATCGAACGGAAGCTCAATTCCCCAGGACAGACGCGCTTTCGGACGCGAAATGCAGAGGTCTTCCAACGGTTTTTTGAGAAAGCCGAGCGTTTCGTTGGCGCGGTAGGCGGGCTGGATGAAACCGGGATGCGTCTTGATATAGTCGATCAGCCACTCCTGATACCGGCTCATACGGAAGAAATAATTCGATTCGATGATCTCGTTCGTCGGACGGTGACAGTCCGGACAGAGATTGCCGTCCACAAGATCCTTGTCGGTGAAGAAGCGTTCGCAGGGAACGCAGTAGTGCCCCTTGTATTCCGCCTTATAAATCAGATCCCGGTCGTAAAGGTCCTGCAGGATCTTGCGGACGATCGTTTTATGCCGGTCTTCCGTGGTGCGGATGAAATCGTCATTCCTGATACCGAGTTTCTTCCAGAGCTCCTGAAAGCGGACCACGGTGCTGTCGCACTGTTCGATCGGGGACATATTGTGTTCGGCGGCGGCTTTCTGGACTTTCTGCCCATGTTCATCGGTTCCGGTAAGGAACCAGACATCTTCCCCCATGCCGCGATGATACCCGGTAATCACGTCGCCGAGAATGGTGGTATAGGCGTGCCCGATGTGCGGCTTGTCATTTACATAATAAATTGGCGTAGTCAGATAAAATGACGACATAACGACTCCTTCTGTTTAAAATAAATCCAACAATTTAATATAATGCAACTTGAGGAATATGCCAACAGGATATACATTAAAGAGTGTCAAAAAATAAGGAGATTTTATGAAAGAACCGAAAAAACACTCCGAACTCCCGGTCGAAATGACATGGGATCTGTCAAAAATGTATGCAACAGCCGATGAGTGGGAAAAGGATTTCAGGAAAATAGACGGTCTTGTCCGCAGCGTTCAGAAGTTCAAGGGACATCTCGCCGACTCCCCCGCGACTCTCGCAAAAGCCTTTCAGGCGGAAGACAAACTGGGGTTTCTGCTCGAAAAACTTCATACGTTCGCTCATCTGCGTTCCGATGAAGATACCGGAAACTCGGAAAACCGCGGGCGGGTCGACCGCATTCTCTCAAAGTCCGCAAAGATTGAAGGGGATACCGCCTGGTTTGAACCGGAAATCATGAAGATCGACAAAAAGAAATTCAAAGAATTCGCCAAATCTCCGGAACTCAAATTTTACGCGCTTACGATGAAGCGTCTGGAAGCCGACCGTCCACACACGCTCTCGGAAGCGGAGGAACGGGTGCTCGGCTTCTCCTCGGAAGTCTTCGGCGGCGCCTATAAAACATTCTCCATGATGAATGACGCCGATCTCAAATTCCCAATCGTCAGGGATGCGGAAGGCAGTGAACTGCGTCTTACGCACGGCAATTACATCAAACTGCTGGAATCGCCGGACCGCACGGTCCGCCGCGATGCGTTCAAAGGCATGTACTCGGTGTACGGTCAGTTCAAAAACACATTCGCCTCCATTCTTGACACCGCCGTAAAGTCCCATGTCGTGGATGCCAGTCTGCACAAGTTCAAATCCGCGCTGGAAGCCTCCCTGTTTGAGGATGCCGTTCCCGTAAGCGTTTATGAATCGCTGATCTCCACCGTTCACGACAACATCAACCCGCTGTACGATTATTTTAAATTCCGCGCCAGACGCCTCGGACTCAAAAAGCTGGATATGTACGATATTCACTGCCCGCTTGTTCCGGATGCCGCCATGGAAATCGAATGGAACGATGCGGTCCGTCATGTGAAAGACGCTCTCCGTCCGCTCGGCAAAACCTATTGTTCGATTCTGGACAAGGCGTTTCAGGAGCGCTGGATTGACATTCCCGAAGCGCAGGGCAAGCGCTCCGGCGCCTACTCCAGCGGCTGTTACCGCTGCCCGCCCTATCTTCTGCTGAACTATTCCGGCACGCTTGACAGCGTATTCACCCTTGCGCATGAACTCGGTCACTCCCTGCACTCCTATTTCTCGGATCAGGCAAACGATTACCACTACGCCGGTTACAAAATCTTTGTCGCGGAAGTCGCGTCCACGACCAATGAAATCCTGCTTCAGCGCCATCTGGTTGCCCGCACCGACGATCCGGCACGCAAAGCCTATCTGCTCAATCATCTGATTGACACGATCCGCGGCACCCTGTTCCGTCAGACGATGTTCGCCGAATTTGAACGCGATATTCATCAAATGGCGGAAAACGGCGAACCGCTCACCGCCGACGCCCTTTCCAGCCGTTATTTTGAACTGAACAAACGCTATCACGGCCCCGGCGTCAATCCGGACAGCGATATTCAGTTTGAATGGGCGCGGATCCCGCATTTCCACTATGATTTCTATGTGTATAAATACGCCACCGGAATTTCCGCCGCGCTTGCACTTTCCAAAAAGATTCTCGACGGAGAGACCGAGGGGTATCTGCGCTTCCTCAAAGCGGGAGACTCGAAAGAAGTCATCGACATCATGAAAGATGCGGGTGTCGATTTCACGACTCCCGCCCCTGTGCAGGATGCCATGACGATTTTCGCGGAACAGGTGAAAGAGCTGAAAAAGTGTCTCAAGTAACGTTTTCCGAGCCGCTCCCTCTGAACAGCGGCTTTGTCCTGCCGTCACGGGTCATGCTTTCTCCGATGGAGGGAGTCATGACTCCGGCGTTTGTCCGTGCAGCCAACTTGCTGAAACTGACGGACCTGTGGCTGACGCCGTTTATTTCCGTCACCGGCAGTGTGCCGTCCGCTCCGGTTCTGCGGAGACGCCTGGAACCGTACACGGAATCGGGTCTTCCGCTGATCGTTCAGCTGGTCGGCCGCACTCCGGATTCTCTCGCGGAATGCGCGGTCTCACTGGAGCGGCTTGGAATCCGTGCGATCAATCTCAATCTGGCGTGTCCGAGTCCGACCGTTACCAGTCATGGCGCGGGAGGAGCCCTTCTGCGCTCTCCGGAGAGCGTGCGGCGGATCGTCTGCAGAGTCCGGACAGCATTGCAAACCGGAACCTCGTTGAGCGTCAAGCTCCGTGCCGGGTACGACGAACCGAACATCGCCGAACTGCTGGACGCCGTTTCCGGGGCGGAATTCATCGTCTTCCACTACCGGACGGTCCAGGAAAACTACCGTCCGATCAGGAACGGACTTTCCCGGCTTGCGGAAGCGGTCCGTCTGACTCCGGTTCCGGTATTCGGCAACGGCGATATTGCTTCGCCGGACGACGCGATCCGCATGAGGGAAAAAACGGATTGTGCCGGTATCGCATTAGCTCGTTCTTTTCTGAAGACTCCCGGTTTGCTGAATCAGATTCGGCAGGGCGACTCCTGTGCGTTGAGCGTATCCGACATGCTGGATGCGATGATCCGTGCGAACTCCCCCATCGGTCCTCTCCGGGAATTTGCCCGCCGCGCCCTTCCCCCGGATGAATTCCGGCGTTTCCTGAACCGTAAGGAAACAAATGAAACCGCAAAAATGTAATCGGAACGTTTTGGGCAAAGGCTTGCCAAGGCGAAATCTCCGCGGCAACAGCTGAACTCCAATTCAACGGCTATCGCCCGGCTTCATTTTATTTCGCCGGGGCAGTCTTCCCCTGCGGGTTCGCTTGGCAAGGGCTTGCCAAGGCGAAATCTCGGCTGCGCCGAGATGAAGACTGGTGGGCCCTGCCGGGCTCGAACCAGCGACCCGGTGATTATGAGTCACCTGCTCTAACCGACTGAGCTAAGGGCCCGATCATAAAAATCGTTCCGTACTATAACACGCTTTCAAAAGAACGCAAGCAGTTTTTGAAAAAAACACAAAAGAAAACGGTTCTCCGTCCCGAGCGAAAGGAGCAGAGAACCGTTTTCAACTATCTTTCAGAGAAAGTTCCCGATAAAAAAACAGCGGAACAGTCAATATCCAAGTTCAAAATGAACCTGTTTCCGCCTGTTCCGCATTGCTTAATCCATACCGTTTCAAGACTGCAAGCCAGAAAGCTCACAACGTGAAAAGGCACAGGTTCGCCTGAACTGCATTTCCCTGGGGACATACAGCTCCGGCAACAACACGGAACCCGTTTTTCAGAGATGTTTTCACATCCCGGATCACCCGTCTGACCACTTTGACAAACGGTGATTCCACAAAAAACGATTTACAATGAACATAATACGCTTCCAACGAAATCCGCAACGAAAACACCGGGGCTTTCATTGCCGTCCAATCCGCGGAAACATTCCAGACACGGTCGCAATAACCGCCGGAACGGTCCTCCACGAACCGGAACTCATCGCAGGAAGACACGCCGGAACTCCACGAGAGGGTGAATTCGTGGAGAGCATCCGCAGAAAATGTCAAATCGGTTGTCATCATCTGAGAAATCCGGCGTTTACGAGGTCAATCCTTTAACAATTACTTCGCGGCTTTGTCGTTCTTCTGGAGAACTCCAGCATCAAGAAGTTTGTCGATCAGCTGCTGCATGGAGTTGAACGCTCCGAGGAAGCCGTTCGGCGGCATGATGACACGGACAGTTCCCTGCGGAACCGGTGCCTTGCCGTCTTCCGTCGGCTGGAGGGTTACAAAGTCAAATCTGACCATGCCGCCCGCAAAATGGATCTGACCGATACCGTCTGCAAAGATTTCTTTCTTTTCGCTCATTTCAAGAACCTTTCTCTTTACTGTTCTTATGTTTGGAATCCACCGTGGACTCCTTTTGATTTCAACTACTATAATGGAGAAATGCGGGATGTCAAGGCGGAACCAAAATAAAAAATGCTTTTTTTTCATTTCAGGGGATTGACTTTTTCCGGAAAATGTTGTATAATTAAAGCAGAATGTATTATAACGTATTATCTCAAAGGAGCTGTGGGCATGGGAAACGCGATACCGGAGTATGTAAAGGTTCGCTCTTTCATCTATTCTCTGGCAGTGAACAGAACTGATCCGATGCAGAAAATGCCGTCGGAAAAGGAGCTGTGCTCAATGTTTCAGGTCAGCAGAGTGACCGTGCGGAACGCGTTGGAGCCGCTGGTCAGCTCCGGTGTCCTCATCTGCAAGCGCGGTATGGGAACATTCGTCAATCCCGCGTTTCAGACAAACCGGGAACGGAACTCCTATACGCTCGGTTATATCCGTTACGGGGGAATGCAGTCCACCGGACAGCTCACCGGAAGTGCGGCGGATGCGATCGAACTCTGCGGCATGGATTATGAACCGCTGGACACGGCGTCCGGCTCCGTCAACCAGTTTTCCGAACTGCTCAAAGGACTTTCCGGCATTGTATGGGACTTCTATATGGAACGGAGTCGACCGTATCTTGATATTCTGCACCGGAGCGGACGCCCCTATCTTCTGCTGACACAGGAAAAACAACTGCAATGCGACGTCATCCGGGAAGATAAAGCGGCGGAGGGACGTTTGCTGACGGAATACGCGTTGAAAAACGGACACCGCCACATTCTGTTTCTCTGCCGTACCGAACCGGAAGCACAACTTCTGGAGGGCACCACCTATTCCAATGCCATGCGGATTCTGTTCAACATCCCGCCGGACCAGCCGGTACCGGGCGATCATCTGCTGCATTACAGCAATCTGCATGATTTCATCCGGAAGCCGGAATTCAAAAAATTCACCATGATTTATGCAGGCGGCACCATAGCACGCCAGTTTATGCAGGAACTGAACAATGCGGGGATCTCTGTCCCGGACGATATATCCGTCGTGACCTACGGGGATGCGTATCCGCGGTTCTTCGGCGGATTGACGCCTGTCCGCCTTTCCCTGAAAAATGAATTGGAAAACGCCGTTATCGACTGGCTGATCCGGCGGGTTGTAAATAAAGAAACCGGCGGAACGTTTGAACGGACGGTTTCCGTTCAGCTTTATCCCGGTCAAACAGTCAAAAAACAAAACGAAAGGATGTAGAATTATGCGGAAAAACAGAAAAAGAAACGGAAACAGCTTCACCCTCATAGAGCTCCTTGTCGTCATCGCGATTATTGCGATACTGGCAGGAATGCTGCTTCCCGCACTGAACAAGGCACGCGACGCGGCAAAACGGATCTCCTGTACGAACAATATGAAGTCGTACGGGGTGACAGTCCATATCTATGTCGGCGATAACGACGACTGGTGCCCGGCGGAAAAAGAGATGTTCCGCTGGGTGGGCAACCGCAGTTTCCCCGCCGTCTTTTACGGACTTCCGGGAACGACTTCCATCACTCCGCAATACGATCAGCCGGGAATCAAAGGCCGCTGGATGTGCCCCGCCCAGCCTCCCGTCGCAAATGCGACCTGGTATCGCACCAACTATCAGCCGATGCAGGGAGACGCCGACACGGTCGGAAAAAACTTCGGCGGTATGTTCTATCAGGATTCCAGAAATGACGACAGCACCTACACCATCCGCCGTTTCACGGAGGTACATTCCCAATCCGTCATCGTCGTTGAAAAAATGATGACAGAACAGGCGGAAGCCAACGGACTGGCACTCTCCTATTTCGGCGGAAATCCATATTATTACAATAAACATTTCGAAACACTCGAAAGCGGAAATTATCAAAGCTGCATTGACTACCGCCACAGCATGAGCGCCAATTTCGTATTCAAAGACGGGCACGTCGGCAATCACAGGGTGACAGGATTCCGGATCGACCCGAAAACCGGCGTCATTCAATATTAATCCATATCAGGAGAACCAGCGATGAAAATTTCCGTACTTGCTCTTGCCTCCATGATCCCGTTCTGCGGAATGGCGGCAACTCTTCCCCTGCCCTCCGGAAAAGCGGAATTGAAACGGCAGGCAACAACCGTCATGGCTCAGAAAAAATTTATGCCGCGGATCGTCAATCAATCCATCGTCAGTGGAAACAAAACGCTGGAAGTCAATCCGAACGGACAGCTCACCCTGAATTCCGACGGCGGCACTCTGGCGCGCTTCTTCTGCTATTTCACCGGAACCGATCAGCAAACCGGACAGAAACTGTGGATTGACGCGGGCAACCGTTATTACAAATCCACGCTTCGCAGAACGGACAGCGGATTTCTCTATGAGGGTATTCTGCGTCTCGGTGAACTTGAGTGGAAGCAGTACCGGCAGGAACTTACCCTCCAGCCGGACGGCCTGATCCGCATTGATTGCGAATGGTTCCCCTCGCCCGATCCGGAAAAGCTCACCCTGCGCAATCACTCGTTCTGGATCACCCTTCCGCGCGCCCAAATGGATGGAAAGACGCTGGATCTCTGCGGTCGGAATATCACAGTAACTCCGGACAAAACAAACGGAATTCTCGGCACGAAACGGGAAATCGACCATATCCTGACCGTCTGTAAAGGCAATCCGGCGGAAGAATTCAAACTGATCGGAACGCGGAAATCGGAAATCGGCGGAATTGCGGTATTCGCATTTCAAAACACGGTCCGCATTTCCATAAACGAAGTTTCCGGAACCCGGAAAACCCGTTTTTATCTCGACCTGCGAACCGGGACCGAAACGCAGCGGAAAACGGAGAACCCCGCCGGGATCGACTTCAAAAAAATCGAAAATCTGGAACTGCCGGACCGTTCTTCCAAAAATCTGTTCCGCAATCCGTCTTTTGAACAGGGATTTCATGAATACCATCTTTATCATTACGGCTATGATCCCATTCCGGGCAAATGGCACAAAGAGCCGTTTGTGATTGACGGGAAAGATTCTTTCGCCGGGGAAAAATCCCTGATGATCCGGATTTTGAACGACCGCGATACGGATCCCCGTTCTCTCCGGAAAGCGGCGAACCTCAGCACCTCCCCCGTAATTCTGGAACCGGGAATCTACACCTGCAGTTTTTATGCCAAAGGCGACGGGGCGGATCAGATTCTCAACGTCTGGTTCAACCGTTTCCGTTCGGGTTCCTCCTACGGCGCTCTCCGGAAAGCAATCCGCAGTTATCCGCTGACAAAAGAATGGAAGCGCTATTCCTTCACGTTCCAACTGGATTTGCCGAAGCCGGTCATGTTTCACATGAATGCGGTTGCGAAATCAAAAAGCGGAACCGTCCGGATTGATGCGCTCCAACTGGAAAAAGGCAGCTCCGCCACTCCGTTTGAAACGAAAGCCGTCGAAGGGGAACTGCGGACCTCCGCCCCCGATCATTTCATCTCCGCCAAAACTGCGGTCAACGCGAAACTGCGTCTTCACACAGCTCCCGGAGTCAAGGGAAATGCGACGGTTTCCGTGAAAAACTTTTTCAACGAACCGCTGTTTCAGCAAAAACTACCGTTCACGGCGAATCAGAACGGCATTGCGGAACTTGCGCTTCCGCTGGACGGCAAACTCGGCAAAGGCATCTTTATGATCCGCACCGATTACGAACTGGAAGACGGGCGGCGCTGTTATGACCAGCACCGGCTGACCGTTGCCGATTTCCTCGAAAACAAGCATCCTCTGAAACGGATGTTCGCCAAGCAGTACGGAGGAATGGACCTTGATCTTCCGGATTTTCTGCGTCTCGCCGACCGTCTCCGCAAAGTCGGTATCGGATCGGAAACGCATCTGACACAGCATGAGAAACAATACTTTGACGCCTATCGCGCGTTCGGGATCGAACCAATCGACGGTGTTGTTTACAATCCGGTTTACAGGGATGGACGGCAGAAAGCCGGATTTGCGATTCTGAAACAGAAGCCGTATCGCGATTACCCGCAGTTGAGCGATACAGAAAATATTCTGATCCGGGATTTTTATCTGGAAGCGGATGGCAGAATCACTCCGGAGTATCTGAAAAAACTCAAAGAAGCGGTCAAAACCTATGTTTCCGCCCGCCCATGGATCAAGGTCTGGGGATTCGGCTGGGAAGTGTTCGCGGGGTTTCCCGTCAGCTGGTGGAGCAAGACAAACGACCCGGACGAAGCCGCCGCGAAATTCGCTCTTCTGCTGAAAGCCTTTGCGGAAGGCGTGCGGGAAGCGGATCCGTCCGCGAAGATCTATCAGGATCAGCCCTGCAGCATGACTCCGGAAAACAGCATTCCCGAAACCGACCGTCTGCTTGCCGCCTGCCGCAAGCTCGGCGTTGAATTTGACATCATCGGCTTTCATCCCTACCGTTTCAGTCCGGAAAATCCCGACCTCGATGCCGATGCACAGACGGCATTCCGCATGATGAAAAAAAACGGATATTCCGATACGACTCCCGTTTACTGGGGCGAAATGATGCACTGGGGTCCCTACAATATTCCGCAATGGAACACAAAATCTTCCAGCTGGTCCGGCTCTCCGGTCACATGGAACGGGCAATGCACGCTCAGTTACGACATGGGCTGGACTGAAAAACTCAGTGCCGCATGGCGTGCCCGCGCGTGGCTCGTCGCGCTGAAATACGCGGATCGCATCCTGACGGCGCAGTCGGGCAACACCAACAATTTCGCGCTTGATTATCTCTATACCCCGCGCGCTTCGCAGATGGTTTCCAACACGCTGGGCAATATTCTCGGCGACGCCCGGTTCCGCGCGGACATCCGTTTCGCTCCGTATATCCGCGCCTATGTGTTTGAAGATGCACGGAAACGCCCGGTCGCGGCGATCTGGTGCCACAAGGAAAGCGTGGACGAGGGCCGTTCCGACGCACCCGTCGCGGAAGCGGATTTCGGCGATTCTCTGGAAACGATCCTTGATCTGATGAACCAGGAGCGGAGCTTTGAACCCGGCAAGCTGCGGTTTCCGGTCATGAGCGCACCGCTGTTCCTGCGGGGCAAACCCGGAACGCTTCCCGCGATGATCGCCGCGCTCGAACGGGCGACAGTCATTTCCGGAGAAGGAATTTCCCCGCTGATGCTTTCCGCAAATCCGGTTGCGCCGGACTGCATGAAAGTGACGATGAAAAACTTCCTTTCCGCGCCGTTCCGCGGCACGCTCAACACCCGTCCGGTCGAAGTTCCCGGAAACGGATTCGCCGCGGTGGAACTTCCGCTTCCGGACCGGCTTACGGATTCCGCAATCACCCAGGAGAATCTGCCGGTGACCGTCACCGCGAATTCCGGACAGCGTTATCAATATGATCTTTCATTCCGGGCACAGCTGGTGCGGTCCGTGCCGGAAAACGTTACACTGGACACTCTCGACTGGAAGCAGATTTCCCCGGTCGTTATGACGAACTACTATAAAAACAATGCCGATCCGTCATTCCGCGCATCCTACCGTGCGGCATGGAACCGGCAGGGGTTCTTTCTGGAAGTTTCGGTAACGGATCCGAAATTCGTACACAAGGAGTTTCCGGTCACGGAGACGCGCTGGGACAATGATTCCCTGCAGGTCTACTTCGACGCGCTTGCCGACGCACGGTTCCGCACGGTACGGGGCTATGATGAAAACGATTACGATTATGCCGTTTATCCGAACGCGGCGGGAACGGACTCCATCGTCTGGCGCTTCCGGTCGGCGGATCAACAGCTCGGACTCGGCATCCATGCGCCGAAAGACAATACTGTTGCCGGGGATATTCCGAGCTCATTCACCAGAACGGAAAACGGGTACCGCTACCGGGTTTTCTTCCCCGCCAAGTATCTGCTCCCGGCGGAATTGAAACGGGGTGCGGCAATCGGCGTGGGGATTATGGTCAACAACGTAAACGATCCGGCGCGGAAACTCTACCACCGCCGCGTCTCCGCGCTGTCGAATCTGACCGACGGGCAGGACTGCAGCCGGAAACCGCACCTATGGCCCGTGTTTCTGCTGCAGAAATAAACAGAAAAACGGCGGCAGCCGGAAAGACCGCCGCCGCAACTCAGCCGCGCATCAGGGAACCGCAGCAGGAACGTCCGCCGGAGGATTCCGAACAATCCGAACGGAGTCTGCCGAACATCCGGACACAGTTCAGCGCTTCCCGCGCCACGGTCTCTCCGGCGTTTTCTCCGTTCATGCTGACGGAGAGACCGCCCAGAGACGCACTCCGGATACCGGAACGGTTCAGCCGGCGGAATTTTTCCCGCTCAGGATCCCCCAGCCAGAACGCCTGTTCGCAAACCGCGCGCTTCACCGCATCGGGAATCACAGAGTCGGAAACCGGAACTCCGTCGGCGTCCGTCACTCCCCGGCGGGGCCATCGCAGAGACTGTCCGGGTTTCGCGGGAATGCCGTTCCAGATCATGCAGGCATCCAGCAGTTCGCCCGCCCGACAGAGCAGGCTGAGCTTCTCCTCCCCGGCAAGCGTCTTCCAGAATGCGGCGTCATCGCGTCCTTCCGACAACGCATCCGCCTCATCCGGAGACACATACAACAGTTTTGAACTCATTCGCTTCTCTCTTTCCAGGGAGGGGACGGATACTCTGAAATCCATCCCCTCCCCCGTCTGTTACGGCTGAACCTTGTGCACGATCCGGATCGTCATTGCTCCGGCGGAAAGATCCGCATCCGTCGTTACGCTGACTTTTTTCCAGAAAGGAAGCGCGGAAGACGGAACGAAACGGAACAGCTCCCCGGCGATCAATGCTTTGTCCGTTGCCGAAAAGAGCACTGCGGTTTCCTGATAACTGCCGTCCCGCTCATCGCAGGCAAGCAATTTGACGGAAAGCGTTTTATCTTTGGGAACCGTCACGCCTTTTTCCAGGGAACCGACCAGTTCCATGCCGAGCTGGCTCCCGCTGCAGGAAAACCGGTTTGAAGACACCGTTTCCGTATTGGGGAGAGCGGCGGAGAAAACGGGTTCCGCATCATGCAGTTCCGAAGAAATCGTTTTGGAAAAACTCATTGCATCCTCACTTTCTGCTCAAAGAGTGACAGCGGTTTCCGTGCCGTTGTCGAAATTGAAACTTGTGACGATCGGCACGCCGTTCCATGCATCGATCTGCGTCGAAAAACCGTTGTCTCCGGAAACGAGAGTCATGTGTTCCAGCTTGCAGGTGGTTCCGAGATACGCCTTGACCGCCGGATGACAGAAAATGAATGTGTTCTGTCCGGCGCGGGCGTCGATCAGAAGTCTGTCCATCTGCCGCATCGTCGGGAACGTGCGGGAAGAAGCGGTATCGGATTCGATATCGCAGTTGACGATGGCGCTGATGTAATCCGGGTTGGCGAGCTGAATGCCGAAATAGGTTTTCAGACGCATTCCGTACACCAGCCGTCCCTCGGCATTCTTGTACAGATTTCCGCCGGAGATCGGAGTCAGGTCAAACGTTTTTCCGTCGCCGAATCCGGCAGGGTCGTAAACGCCGGTGATCTCGCCGGGAACGTAATGCACGCAGAGGATCGTATAATTTTTGGAACCGGAACCGCCTCCGGACTGGACTTTTCCGTTCTTCAGGGCGAAGTCACGGAAACTGTTATAGATCAGGCTGCGTTCGGCGGACATTCCGGTTTTCCGGAGAACGGGAGTCGCCTTTTTGGCAAAATAAGCGGCGGGTCCGCCGAGTTTGCGGGCAGTGTCCTCGCCGACTTCCATTTCACCGCCGATGATTGAGAGATCGGTCTGCCGCAGCTCGGAGTCCGTACCGACCGACGGCAAAGGCTCGTCCAGATCCACGATGTCTCCGCCGGTAACATCCTTCATGGATTCGTACACATTCCAAAGTCCGTGCGAGGACGGTTCCATCGGCAGATTTTTGAGAATCGGGGCCTCGCAGGTGATCGCATCCACGACGGCGAGTTGCGTTCTTTCGGGACCGATTGCGATTTCATAAAGAGAAGATGCCATAATGAATGATATTCCTTATTATTTCAATTTGTTCCAGGATTCGGCGATCAGCTCCGCCATGGAGCAGTCGCGGACCGGTCGGGTGTGGGAGAACGGGCTCTGCCGCACACCGGCGGACCGTGAGGGATTCAGCCAGTGCGGTGACTCTTTCAGCTGTCTTCCGAGCCATTCGGCGACGCCGAGTCCGCCGTTTTCCGCTTTGCTCCGGACGGCTCCCCCTTCCCCGAGTTCGAAGATCGACGCTCTCGCGAGCACATCGGACAGGGCTTCCGGGCGCACTCCCATTTTCAGCGCGGTTTCCCGCAGTTCATTGCGGATGCGTTCCGCCCGCAGTTCCGAATCGCGTCCAGCGAGCTTTGTTTTCAGATCGGCGAGCTGCTCGGAAAAGTGTTCCAAATCTTCCGGTGCAATTCCGTTTTTTTCGCATGCGGCACGGATTCTGTCCACCTCGGCAGAGCGCTGTTCCAAATCACGCAGCCGGGCTTGAAGCTCCTGTTCCGTTCCGACGCCGTCGATTCCGGTAAGACGCCAGACACCGGGCGACGTTTCCGAATAAAGCTCCCTGAACTTCTCCGGAACATCGGCGATGTCGTGAAAAACCGCTTTCAACGCCATAGTTCATCTCCTGTTTTTGCGGATCCGTCTTCATGACGTATCCGGCGACAAAACCGGTGTCAACCGAAAATCGCAAGAAAAACACGGAATCCGATTGAAAAAGAGGCGATTGAATGGTATCTTATCAGAACAGTAAAAGATCCGATCCAAAGAGTAACGATAAGGAGTTCTAACATGGGTGCGGCAGCATTTAACTACAAAAAAATCATCCTCGCCTTTTCCGGCGGACTCGACACCACAACGGCGCTTCATTATTTTGCGCATCAGTACCCCGAAACCGAGATCATCGCGTACTGCGCTGATGTCGGAATGGAAGAAGAGACCGACGGGCTCGAAGCCAAAGCACTGGCGCTCGGCGCAAAGAAATGCATTCTGGCGGACCTCGCGGAAGACTTCATCCGCGACTATTATTTCCCCGCTCTTCAGATGAACGCCATGTACGAAGGCAAATACCTGCTCGGCACCTCGCTGGCACGCCCGACGATCGCCAAAGGGCTCGTTGAGCTCGCCCATCAGGAAGGCGCGGACACCATCATGCACTTCGCCACATTCCGCGGAAACGACCAGGTCCGTTTTGAACTGAGCATCAACGCGCTTGATCCGGAACTCAAAGTTCTCGCCCCGTGGCGCCGTCCGGACCTCTGGCCGTTCAAAGGTCGTGAAGACATGGTGAATTACTGCAAGGAAAACCAGCTCAATATCACCGCCTCGATCAAAAAGACCTATTCCATGGACCGCAACCTGCTGCATATTTCGTTTGAGTCGCAGGATCTGGAAGACCCGTGGGTCGCTCCCGACCTCGAACACATGTGGGTCATGACCAAACCGGTCTCCCAGGCGAAAGATGAAGCGGAAGACGTGGTGATCTCGTTCGAAAAAGGCATTCCGGTTGCCGTCAACGGCAAAAAGATGTCTCCCGCCGAACTGATGCGCACACTGAACAAAATCGGCTGTGACCACGCCGTCGGCACGATCGACATTGTGGAAACCCGCTTCACGCAGATGAAATCGCGCGGTGTTTACAACACTCCCGCCGGAACGATCCTTCTCGAAGCCCATCGCGATCTGGAAACGATCTGCATGGACGGCGCAAGCATCGGTCTGAAAAACATGCTGATGCCGAAATACGCCGAACTCTGCTACAACGGTTTCTGGTTCGCTCCGGAGCGCGAGATGATTCAGGCGCTCTGCACGAAATCGCAGGAATTCGTAACCGGTGACGTCCGCGTCAATCTCTTCAAAGGCGCCGTCATGGTGACCGGCCGCCGTTCTCCGTACAGCCTGTACGACGAATCGCTCGCGACCTTCGAAGACGACCACGGACTTCAGGACCCGACCATGGCGTCCGGCTATATTGCCCAGAACGCGATGCGTCTGAAAGTCCTTTCCAAGAAACAGCCGCGTTACACGACGAAATAACGGTCGGCAAAACAGTTTCCCGCGGGGCTGCCGGAACATTCGGCAGTCCCTTTTTCATAATTTTCGATCAGAATAGCACATGGAGCAGCATATGGACTGGATGCTGGATCTGAAAGCCCTGATTCTCGGAATCGTGCAGGGCATCACGGAATTTCTCCCCGTCAGCAGTACGGGACACATGATTATTGTGGATGAGTTCATCAAACTGGAACCGGCATTCAAAGAGATGTTTTTTGTTGTGGTTCAACTTGGTTCCATCTTTGCCGTACTGGTTTATTTCCACAAAAAACTGTTCCCGCTTGGAGCGGTCCATGATGCGGCGCTCCGCAAATCGACGTTTCTGCTGTGGTGCAAAGCAGCAGCCGGAGTTCTTCCGGCAATCGTGATCGGCGGGCTGTTCGGTTCCCGTATTCAGCATGCGCTGTACAACACGGTAACGGTGGCATCGGCCCTGATCATCGGCGGAATCGCGCTGCTGTGGATCGAATCGGTGAAGCGCCGGGTCACGGTTCGGACAACCGATAATCTGAGTTTCGGAAAAGCCCTGGCAATCGGTCTGATTCAATGTCTGGCAATGATTCCCGGAACCTCGCGTTCAGCGGCAACGATCCTCGGTTCGCTTCTTCTCGGAACCTCCCGCGAAGTCGCGGTGGAATATTCGTTTTTTCTCGCAATCCCGACCATGTTTGCCGCCTCGGCATACAGTCTCTATAAAGACGGCTCCGCATTGACGGCTCCGCAATGGATCGCAACGGGCATCGGTTTCGTCACGGCGTTTTTTGTCGCCTGGGGTGTAATTGCTTTTTTCATGGACTACATCCGCCGCCGCGATTTCAAGCTGTTCGGCTGGTACCGGATCGTGCTTGGAATCATTCTGCTGATCTTTTTTCTGATTGTTCGCTAAAAAAACAGCAAAAACGTTTGTTTTTTTGCAAAAGCGGATTATATTATGGACTCAAACATCCGCCCTGGTAGCTCAGAGGATAGAGCAACTGCCTTCTAAGCAGTGGGTCGTGGGTTCGATCCCCGCCCGGGGCACCATTCTTTTCTCGTTCAGAATCAGCAAGTTATGCAAACGTCCGCTATCAATTTTCTTTGAAGAAGAATTGCGTTTCTGCCGATAGTGCGAATCCGGATATTTTGACGCAGGAGTATACAGGATCCCACAAAACAGACGGGGCGCAAAATCGTCTATTTCCTGCGTTGTTCGATCGGGATTTCCGAAAACAATCCATTGTCGCAGTTCCAGTTTCTTCTGTTGCGGAATATGCGGGGAGATTCCCCGTAATCACGTTTAAATTCTGCCGAGAAGGTCAACGAGTTGTTATATCCGACCTGTGCGGCGATCTCCTTGATCGACAGCTCCGGATTGTTCAAAAGCAGGTTCACCGCCAGACGCATCCGCAGATTCCGGTGCATCCGGTGCGGAGTCTCCCCGAAGTAATTCCGGAACGCCCGAACCAGGTGAATCGGTGTGCAGTGCGCCTCGTCCGCCAGCATCTTCAACGGAACCGGACGGTCCGGATTCCGGCGGAGTTTTTCCAACACAGCCTGATACCGTTCCGGGATTTTCCGGACCGGCTGAGGATTCCGCAGGAACTGAAGCAGTTTCCACGTTGCCAGCCCGTTGGCATAAAGCGCCTGTTCGGAATGCTGTTCGCTGCACTGGCGAAAATCTTCGAGGAGAAGTTCAAAGCGGTTCCGGTCGATCCGGGACAGAAGCCTATGCTGATGGAATCCGCTTTTATTCTGCCAGTCGGAAAGCAGAATTCCATTCAGAGTCAAAGAGACTTTCCGGCAGAATCCTTCCGGACCGGTTCGAAGCAGGGTTTCCCGGATCGGAGGAATCCAGAGCAAACTTCCGGACCGGATATGCAGCGGATGCGGAAAATCCGGTGATTCCGCCACAAGGGAACCGTCGCGGACAAATTCCACAGATGCCCATGGAACATTTCTCCTGCCGAAGCGGGCTTTTTCCAGCCAGTGGGTTTCAAAAAAATTTTCGACATACACCATCTCTTCCATTCCCTGTGGAAGATTGAGGTAGTAAAGACGGCAATTCTTCCGATGCAGAGTCAGCAGCTGCTCCCCGAACCCCTTTCCGGTAATCATTTCCGATTTGAACTCTTCCCGATCGGAAAAGTGCGGTTTCACCTGAAAATTTGCCATGTTTATTTTCCTTATATTTTTATCTGTTTCAAAGATATAATATAATGGAATACGGGTTGACTTTCAACAAGTTCTATTGTAAATTTTAATAGAAAATTTTCATTGGAAACCATCAGAATGATTCAAAAAAGGACAGAAAAATGAGACACCGTTTTTTCAGTTTAATAGAGTTGCTGGTCACGATTTGCATCCTTGCAATTCTGGTTTCGCTGCTTCTTCCGGTTCTGCAAAAGTCGCGAATTCAGGCCCGGAGCATTGAGTGCGCGGGACATTTCAAACAGCTTGCTCTCGGATTCAGCTCCTATGTAACAGAAAACGAAGATTATACCCCCATGGAGGAATGCACTGCCTATTCCACAGTCTGGCGGGAACGATGCGCCGGAAAGACAGGTCAGGCGGCAATCTCCATCTGTACGGAATATAGAACCGCTGTAGAGACCTATAACCGGAGTGTACCGGAAAGCAGCCGGAAAGATTTGAACAATCCGGCACATGCCTGGATTAAAACGGCATTTTATACCGGGAATCTCAATTTGAACAATCTACGGATCGTCCGGGTCCGCCAGCCATCCCGGACCGGAACAATCATCGACGGATCGTTCAAAAGGGGAAAGCATCTGACAGACACGCTCAATTACGATCAGGCTGGCTGGCGGCATATCCGCAATGCGACGATTCTGTCGTATGTGGACGGTCATGTCCGCACCTTTTCCGATGTTGGAAGCAATTATCAGATTAAAGATGAATTCAAATTGAAAGAGTGAAACTGAAAGGAATCTGAATGAAAAAGGAATTTATTCTGGCAGCGGCCCTGATTCTGACCCTCGGAGTCTTCGCCGGAGAGAAAGAAAAACTATCCTGGCTCCGGATTTCGGAAAACGGGATCTTCACCGCGGAGAACGTTACCGGAAGGATTGTCGTCATCAAGCCGGATTACAAAATCAGCGCATCGGAAAACGAACTGAATGCACATTTTCTGGAACAGCTCTCCACGATCGAACTGGACAGTAAACGGATCGCGGTCCGCTTTACTCCGTTCAAAGACTGGAAACCAATCCGCCTTGAAAAGAAAATCACCATTCACGGAAGCGATGCCGCCAACTGGCACTTCCGTCTGCAAAGCCCGGATGCCCATCCGATTGCCGATCTCGGCTATACCTTCGGCCTCCCCGCTGAGACATTCGCAGGAAAAGAACTGCTGATCGACGGAGTCCCCCTCCGTCTTCCGGCCAGATATTCCAAACTTCATCTGAAATCCGGCAATGTAAAGTCTGTCACCATCCCTTTGGAACACGGAAAGCTCACCATCTCCGGAGAATTCAAACTGAAAATTCAGGATATGCGCAAATGGAACGCCGGCTTCTTCAACATTTACTTTCATATACCGTTTAATCCACCGTTCCGGGAGGCAGAGTTTGAGTTTGATCTGAACTACACAGGTCTGAAACTTTCCGTGCAGGAATTTGAAAAGAAGAAACCGCGCTTCACGCTGATTCCGCTGGACCGCGCAGCCAACGCATCCACAGTCGATGATGCTCCGGAAGACGGGCGGGGCGGATGGACCGATCAGGGCGGAGGAAACGATCTGCGTTCTTTCGATCAGACAGGAGAGGTTCTTCTGAAAGGGATTCCCTACCGGATCACCGACCGGCTGAAAAACGGGGATCGGAACTGCCTGATTGCGGCAGGCTCAAATTGGAAACAATATCCGCGCAAATTCACCGTTCCGCTGAACGGACGGAAGGCCGGCGGACTCTATTTTCTGCATACATCCGCCTGGACTCCGGCCGAATTGGGGAAATACACGGTTCGCTACACCGATGGAAGCTCTGTCGAAATTCCCCTGCGGAATCTGAAAGAGATTTCCAACTGGTGGACACCGGGCGAGTCGGATTGTTCCGTGATTGCCTGGCGCGGGCGCAACCCCTCCCTTCCGATCGGCATCGGAACCTTCGCATGGAGTAATCCGCATCCGGAGCGGGCCATGGACGCGGTGGAAGGAGCCGTTTCGCCGGATCATCCGCAGGCGGTCATGATGCTGCTCGGCTTGACTCTGGCGGACGGATTTCCCTATCTTCAGTCGGAAAAGATGACTCCTGCGGGAAATATTGATGATTCCGACTGGATCGAAGTTTCCGGCATTGACGAAACAAGCGCTGCCGGTACGGTTCTGGACGTCTCGGATCTGGTCCCTGCCCCCGCGGGCAAGTTCGGTTTTACCAAAGTCGATGGAGAAGATTTCGTCTTTGAAAACGGCAGAAAAATCCGTTTCATCGGAATGAACATCGAAGCCGAACACTGCTTCCCGACACGGGAACAGGCGGAATTTCACGCAAAACGCCTGCGGCGGCTCGGCGTAAACGCAATCCGTTTCCACAAGTTCGATATGCTCACCCGCGCCAGACGTCTGATTCTGGATCCGGAATCGGAATCGGGAGAATTCTCCAGAGAGAATCAGGACCGTTTCGAATATTTCATCGCCAAGCTCAAGGAGAACGGCATCTATCTGGTAATGGATCTTCAGACGATCCGGGTAATCGGAGCGGAGGAGTGTCCTCCTCTTGCCCGCGAACGCTACAACTCCTACGGGATGTTCGTACCGGAGCTGATCGAAGCTCAGAAACGCTTCATCACCCGTCTTCTGACGCACCGGAATCCCTACACCGGCCTGACACTGGCGGAGGATCCCGCGCTTGCACTGATTATCTTCCATAACGAAAATTCGATGCTCTACCAGCCGAACCGCAACCGGATCACCTCTCCGTATGCCCTGAAAATCCTGAAAAACCGCTTCAACGGTTATCTTCAGCGGAAGTACAAAAACCGGAATGCGTTGGCAGGCGCATGGGAAACGCTTGCCGCGAACGAGGATCCCGCAAACGGAAGTGTGGAACTGCCGATGAATCCGAGCGGGAAAAAATATTCGCTCCGCCGCCTTGCGGACATGCGTCTGTTCTATTACGAGATTCAAAAAGCATATTATCGGGAAATCCGGACGCACTTGAAAAATCTCGGTGTCCGGGTGCCGATGACCGGAAGCAACCACTGGACTCGCGATCCGTTGGATTTTGAACTGAATGCACAGCTGGATTATACGGACCGTCACAATTACTGGTCGCATCCGACCGCTTCAGGCAGCTGGCTTCTGGAGAATATTCTTTTTGCACCGAGTCCGATGATCCAGAGTCCGGACGGCGGAATCATTGGAACTCTTGCCGGACGGCGCATTCTCGGCAAACCTTTCGCGGTGACGGAGTGGAACGACGGCTCAACCAACGAATACCGTGCCGATGCCCAGATTCTGGTTCCCGCCTACGCATCCCTGCACAACTGGAGTATTTTCCAGTTTACCTACTCCACCCGCCAGAAAGACGGAACATTCCTCCGGCCGATTACTTACTCGTTCGGAATCGACGATGATCCGCTCCAACTGGCTCTCTATCCGGTCATCACCCGCATGTTCCTGCGCGGCGACATTCTTTCAGCTTCCGGTGAATACGCCCATTTCATCACCGGGAAACAGCTGAAAGATCCCGCCTATTACCTGGATCCGGCCGATGCCCGTCAAGCGGCGTTTTACACGAAATCCGGTCTCCGGTTCGGCGATGGGAAAACGGACCGATCGCGGTTGCCCAACCCAGCGCTTGAAGTCGTCAGTGAAACCGGAGAACTCTTTTGGAACAACAAAACCGGACAGGCACGGATCAATACGCCGCATACACAGGGATTTGTCGGATTCCCGGATGTCAGTAAAACGATCGTTCTGCGCGATACGGCGTTCCGTCTGCAAACAGACTTTGCCGCAGTGGTACTGATCAGCTGCGATGGAAAACCTGTCAGCAGTTCGCGGCATCTGCTTCTTGCAGCCGTTGCACGCGCCTGGAACAAGGGGATGAAGTACAACTCTCTCCGCAACCGGATCGTCAAAGCGGGAACGCTTCCGGTGGTAATGCAGCCGGTCAAAGGATCGGTGGAACTTTCCGGGAATGCGAAAGGTTACCGTGTCAGCCGTCTGGACATCTCAGGCAGAAAAATCGGAGACTGTCCCGTGGAAATCCGGAACGGAAAAACGGTTTTCCAACTGAACCATGCTCTCTATTATGAACTCAAGGCTTTACCGGACAGATAAATCCATACCGCAGAGTTTTCGGAACGGGGAAATTTCCGGGACAGAAACGCGTCGGCAAAAGAAATCATCAACTATTAAAAAGAAAAGATTTTATGAACGAACAACGGAAACAGGCCCTGAACCTTGCCTGGACTCAGATCACACGGAAGCTGTTTTGCGGACAGACCAATCTGATCTACGACTATCTTGCATCTCTCGACGAACACCGCTTTGATTTTCTTCCACTTCCGGAAGAGATTCAACGTGGATTTCCAAACAGCAAAGGCTACTCCACCGGTATGGAAGACAGCATGATCAATGCCGGCATGGCAATCGACATCTGCATCCTCCGGGCGGAACTGTTTCCGGAAACATCCGAGGAATGCGCCGAATTTGCCGGAAAACTGTTGAAAGGAATGGAACTGTGTGCGACCGTACACGGACGAAACGGCTATGTCGTCCGCAGCGTTTCCCATCGCGATGGAAAAAGCTGCTATCCCTGCTCCTCCCGTGATCAGATGACCTTCTGGGTCTGGGGACTCTGGCGATATTTTCACTCGGTCTTTGCCTCAGCGGAAGAACGGAAGCGGATCACAGAGCTTATCGTCATGCTGGCGGAACGGGGAGAGAAAGAGGTCATTCCGGAAAACGACTGGTGTATTCTGACCCTGGACGGATATCCGAATATTCTGAATAAAATGAATCACGTCCAGCCTCATGAAATCCTTCGTCTTCCGATGTTCTACCGGGTGGCGTTCGCTCTGTCCGGCGAGCAGCACTGGAAAGAGTGTTACAACCGTCTCATCGACCAGGCATTGTTTCAAGCAGCCTGTCCAAAGGAGAACTGGAATCATTTTGAACTGTCACAGTTTCTTCTGACGCTCTCTTTATGCCAGGAATTAGACCCGCGTCCGGAATTTGTCCGGATTGCCCATACCATCGCCGGAATTACGGAAAAGGCACTTCTGGAAGAATATCTTCCTCTTCTGGAGCAATGGAACGGAAGCTGGTCTTTCCCCGCGGCTTCATGGAAGGAGTCCGGGAACATCGTTCTTATCCGGCGTCCGGACGGAGGTGCGGTCGGCAGAGATGGCCGTTTGGATCTCCGGTTCCGCCAGCCCCCCGGCTTCGCATCGCTGCTGGATCTCGTCCGCATTCCCGGCAATCTGATGGCGGGAATTCTTCTCGCTCCGGATTATCCGGTCGGTCCGGTTCTTCAGGAACGCTTCCAGAACGCTTTTCTGCTTCCTGATTATTCGGCGACCTATACCTGTTCGGTTGTCAACATGCTTTATGGAGCTCTTCTGCTGGAGTATTCGATTCAAAAGGGAAAGGACCGCTGATCCGGATAAGTTCCGATTGCATGACAGCCATCCTCTTTCATCTGTTTGCCGGAAGATCGGCAAGTTCAGCTGTTTTCGCGGTCGTAAAACAGCGCTCCGGGAATATGGTCAAGGTATTTCCGGCAGAATGATTTCTCCCTTACTTCAAATCGGAAACAGAACTCTTCCGACAGCTCATCCAACAGATCTTCAACCGGACGCACAAGCCTGAATGAAGAGCCGCTTGTCCGTTGTTCAAGCACGATGAATTTGACGCTTTCCGAACTTCCTTTTTCAATCTTCCGTTGAACGCAATAAGCACGAGCCACCTGCTTGAGTTTCTTCAGACGTTCCGTAAGATGTTTCAGCATTGCGGCATTCGGAGTGAACGCCGACAGTTCATCGCGGCAATCAAGCTCCGCTTCAAGTTTGTCGGAAATTCTGTTCATTTGACCGGAACGCATCTCAAAAAACGCTTTAAGCCTTGCGGTATCGCCTGTCTCAAGGTAATACATGACAAGCGTGTCATTCGCCATAAAGATCAAAGACGGGCATGCCGAAACAGCCTGTTCAATGATCTCAATTCCCTTTTCCGGATCATCACGACCGGCAAGCACGATTCCGTAACGGCATGCAACTTCCGGAATTTCCGGATGTGCGGCATAGCAACGCATGATGAAATCATCGCACTCCCTTTCCCTTCCCGTCACCTGAAGCGCGTTGACCATATCGCTGATGTACTCCATACAGACTTCCGGATCATCGGAATTGTGGCGGAGCAGATAATCAGCAGCCTCCTGACGGATGATCCGGGAATCTTCCGCGACAGGATCGCAGAGTTCATGCAGGAACCTGTTCACGTCCTCGTAAAAAGCCGGATCTTTCCCGATCAGTTTGTCGAGTGCATCGGGTTTCGCGGCGGAGTAGCTCCGCCAATCCCGCACCCCGGCGATTTCCAGCCGTTTCCTGAACGGCGGGTGTTCCTCATTGACCGGCGTCATTGAACGCATGGCGGTTCCGATTATCTTCCCGGCCTCCTCCGGCGGCAGCGGAGCATGAAAGTAATCACGCAAAAATGAAGCGATGTCAAAAGAGTCCCATTCTTCGGAAAAATATTTCTCCCGGATGTCAAACTTACGGTATCGTGCAGCGGCAAGAGTGTTTTCGACAAGAGCCGCAGCAGCGTATTCCGGGCCGAGCGCTCCGACGATGAAACGATCCGCCTCAATCTCGTGTCTGCGGTAGATCGGAAGAGCCGCGACGTGAACCGCCGGCAGATAAAATCGGAGCCACAAACCCGTTATGAAGTTGAAAACTCCGAGATACAGATTCTCCCAGAATGTTACAAGCGAATAAAAGACGCAGGAAACCGAAAGATGATTGTTTGCAAGATGCCCGATCTCATGCGCAAGGAGTCCGGTAACGGCTTTCCCGCTCATGGAAGAAAGCAGTGGATAACCGAGAATCAGCACATTCCGTCTCAGGAAAGGCAGGAACGTGAAAACAGAACTCACCGAGGCGTTGAATTCCGGGGAAAGATAGACCGCATGGATCTTCGGTCCATGCACTTTTCTGGAAATCCAGTTGATCCTTCGGTAAATCGCGGCATATTTTCTGCGTTCCAGTTTCAGCAATCCTTTCCATGGACGGTTCAGCATCACTGTAACATATACGAAAAGGGAAATGCCAAGGCATACCAGCAGGAACCCCCATTCCCGGAAAAAGAACAGAAAAAACAGAATACCGGCGACAAGGAGGAACATCAGACATGACTGCGCAAACAACCATGCCAGTTTTGCATAATAACGTTTCGGGGAACGCTCAAAAAGCGCAATGCTTTTCTCGTATTTCTCCCACTCATCAACAGTAATTCCTTCAAGCATCACAATATGTTTCTCCCCTGCCGGAGCGGCGGAAGTTTGAATCCCTTCCGGACGATTTACCAGTTTTCCGGATGAATGCGGTCAGCAACGGAAACGGGCGGCTGCTGAATCACTTTCGCCGACGGAGACGCATAGCCGACCGCAAGGTAGCAGGGCATACGGTATCCCTCCGGGGCGTGAATACAACTCAGCACATAACGTTCTTCATCCCGGATCGGGATCCGCAAAGAGCACGCCAATCCTTCCGCAGTGGCAGCCAGCAGCATATTCTGAATCAAACACCAGATCGACGCAAAAGAGTTCAGCGAGCTGATGTCACGGGGCGTCGTCAGTTCGGCTCCGGCACGGAACAGCGGCAGAACCAGACATTGGCTTTGCGAAAGCATCTTTACCTGTTTGGGAAGAGCATCATAATACATTGATTTCTGGCACTCGGTCGCGGTGTCCCAGTGATTGATAATGTCCATCTGCACATCCGCTCCGCCGGAGACATGCCGCAGAATTTCCGTAATGCGCTCCGGACGGCGGACAACAACAAAATGCCAATCGCGGGCGTGATCATGCGACGGAGCTTTCAAACCGGCATCCAAAATACGGGTCAGGATCTCATCAGGAACCTGTTTTACCGTAAAATCACGGACAGTCCGGCGCTTTTCAATCGCTTCATAAAGTTCCATTATAATACCTCCTTATTATTTTGTTGCAATTTCATTTACTATACATCTTTGAAAAATAATGTCAAACGAAAGTCGTCGGACCAGTCATCTCCGTTTTCCGAGATGGCACAAACTTTATAGATTTTGGCACAAAAACAACTTTCCATCGCAGGAAACTGCTGTACATTGATGATACAACCACAAATTGCATAAGGAGATGCAGCGATGGATTATCTGAAAAGTGTCGGAACAGTGAAAGCTGTTTCCTCCGATCAAGTCGGGCAATCGCCGATCGGACTCGGATTTGAAAAACTCGACCGCGGGGTATTCGATCCGGAAAAGGCATATGACAAGGTCGCACAACTCGGCGTCAAATGGATCCGCATCCAGTCCGGCTGGGCGCGGACGGAGACTGAAAAGGGAGTCTATCACTGGGAGTGGATCGACAGCATCATCGACAATCTGCTCCGGCGCGGTCTGCAGCCGTGGGTCTGTCTCTGTTACGGAAACGGGCTTTATGACGCCAGCGCCGCCGAGATTTTCGGTGCAGTCGGCTGCCCCCCGATCCATACCGGAGAGCAGAAACAGGCGTGGCACAATTATGTCTCCGCATTCACCGCCCGCTACCGCGGAAAAATCCAGTGGTATGAAGTCTGGAACGAGCCGGACGGCACCTGGTGCTGGAAGCACGGAGTCAGCGGAACGGAATATGGCGAATTCATCAAGGCGACTGCAGCCGCGGTCCGGTCCGGAGATCCCGATGCAAAAGTCATCGGCGGCTCCACCTGCCTGCCCGGCTATCAGTGGATCAACGACGTACTTGCCACCGGAGCAGCCCAGGTCATCGACGCCGTCACTTATCATGCATACAACGCCGACGAAACCGGTGTGTTCGAGCGGGTCCGTGCTCTGCGCAAGCTCTGCGACGCCTACAATCCCGCCATTCAGCTGATTCAGGGCGAAACCGGAACCCAGTCCCGAAGCGACGGCGCGGGCGCGCTCCGCGGTGCGGCGTGGACTCCGGAACGGCAGGCGAAGTTCCTGGCACGCCACATCATGGCAGACCTGTTTCAGGATATAAAGTTCGCCTCCTATTTCTCCTGTCTGGACATGATCGAAGCGCTCAGGGGACGAGTCGGCGACAAAGCCAGTTATCTTGATTACGGCTACTTCGGCGTACTCGGCGCGGAATTCGACGAAAACGGCATTGCATCCGGAGAATATAAGCCGAAACTCTCCTACCGCACGCTCCAGGTACTCGCCTCCATTTTCCGCGAGGAATTCACCCGGGAAGAATTCCCGTTCTATTTCCGCAGTCTCGGTTCCACACGCCTGATGCGCGATGAAGACCATGTGGAGTCCCTTCTTTATCAGGGCTTCCGCAAACCGAACGGCTCCTGCGCCGTCGTCTACTGGAAACCAACGGAACTGCTTACGACATCGTACGAAGCGACGATCTGTATCGAAATCGCCCTTGTCAGCGGGAAACCGCACCTCATCGACATCATTGACGGAACCGTTTATGAAATTCCGGAAACATTGATTGAGGACAATGGAAAAGGCGTACGGGTTTTCCGGAACATTCCGCTGAAAGACTCCCCGCTTCTTCTCACGTTCGGAGATTTTGCGGAATTCTGATTTTTTTAACGGAATTTTCATCTTCCGCCGGAGCGATACTGAAATCGTCCGGCGGTATTTTTTTTTGCAGAAGTCCGTTTTTCACCGTTGCCGGAGCAGTTTTTTCTCGGAAAAATACTTTTTTTGATATTTTTATAAAACAGGGGATTGACAAAAGTAAAGAAATGGCTTATAATATAAAGCAGAAAGATTAAATGATAAGCATTGTAAACAAAACATAAAAAAAGGAGAAACATCATGAAAAAAGTAAAAACAAGAAAAAACAGGTTCACCCTCATAGAGCTCCTCGTGGTAATTGCGATCATCGCGATTCTTGCAGGTATGCTACTGCCGGCTCTGAATGCGGCACGGGAAACAGCAAGGCAGATCTCCTGTACCAATATGATGAAACAGATGGGGACCGCCGGAATCACCTATACCTCGGACAGCGATGACTATTGGGTCCCGTTTGAAATGGCCCTGCCGGAAAACGTCCGTACCCGTTGGTTCATGCATCCGCAATTCCAGTCACTGCTCGGCATAAAGAGCTATGCGGATCAGGAACCGGAATGGGGCTCCCAGTACTGGCCCGCCAACTCTCTTTGTCCCAACACACGGACTCCCGACGGACGCCGCAGCATGAGTTATAAACATGCCGGACAGACCTTCGGTATGCAGAAAAACAACTGGGATCAGACCTGTCTCTTATACACATCTCCGAGCCCACGAGACGGAGCTACATCT
>URKJ01000022.1 GCA_900548385.1 uncultured bacterium
GATTTGTACCGCAGCAAGAAATGATGCCGTGTTTTTGGCATATCGTGTTGCGATTCCGCGCCGACGCTTTAATGTCAAAATGCATTTTCAACCCCGTGTCGTAATTTATATAGTCGACCATGAAAAAGTATTCAACCACTTGATTATCATATAGAAAAAGTTGATGATTGATGGTATATTCTTGCAAGGTAAGGCACTTTTAACGAAAGAAATCTTGCAAAATGATGACAAAAAACAAAGATACGGCAACGGTTCGGAGCCATTTATTCAAGCCGTTGCTTCGAGATATTGTTTCGCCTCGCCATGCGATGGTGAAGCTGGCGGATGCGGGCGATCTTCCACCGTTAAAGTGCAGACATCCGAGACGGGGGACTTTCCTGCATCGGGCCGAATCTCTCCGGGGGATCGGTCGCGGGAGTTGCCGATTATTCCGCCTTGGATACGACGATTGTTGCAGACATTGTCTGCGGCTCCATTGCCAAGCAGTTTCAAACATGCCTGTCAATGGAGCGCATTGCCGGGCTCCATGCCAATGATGAAGATCGGAGAGCCGAACAGTCGGAGAGTCCGCACATGCCGCTGACCGGGATGGACGCCGCCGGGAGAACTTTAAGAATAGTCCCCGGAAGTGCTGCATTTCCTTTATATAATCTTCAAATTAAATAAAAATCAAGAAAAAAACGGTCAGGATTTTGTTTGACGTCTTGACATTTTTCCTGTTTTGTTGTATAATGTAATATGTACGATAAGTTGTATGATAAAATAGGAAACTTTGGATGGGACGTCATAAAAATACAGATGGAACGTTTGTGCCGGTCGGGTTGAAAATCCGTTTCGAGATACTCAACCGGCTTTATCAGACCTCTTCCGTTCCGGTGAAAATTCCATCGGCACGGGAGTTGGCTGCGCAGTATCATCTGTCGCCTTCCACGGTGAAGCTGGAGTTGCAGAAGCTGGTCCGCGAGGGGTATCTTGTAGGACGGCGCGGTTCGGGAACGTATACCAATCCGGACAAGGTCAAGTTCATTCCCGGTGCGCTTGGATGGAAAATCGTGGGAATTCTGGTGCACGATGGCCGGCTGCTGATCTATGATGCGATCGACTGGGCGGCGCAGTCCTGGTGCGGAATGGCGCTCTCGCCCGGTGTTGCACATCCGCGTTTTATTACGTTGCTGTCGAGCTCCGAAGAGCAGGTTTATGAAGAGCTTCGGACGCAGAATCTTTCCGGTCTGGTCTGGGTGCACCCGAATGTCGAGCATCAGAATGTGATCCGGCGCCTGAACCGGAACGGGATGCCGACGGTTGCCGTGAAAAGCGAATCAACCGATTATGCGTCTGTCGACTATTCGTTTTACTATACAGGGCAGAGAGTGGCGGAACTGATCGCGCAGGAAAACCGGAAAAAGATTTTTTATGCGCCGACCAACAACGATTACTGGACGCTTCAGCGGATTGCGGGGATCCGGGATTATATCACCCGTCATCCCGAAGCGGGAATGACGCTCCGGGTATTTGATTCCGTCCATACCTGTACGGAGGAGCTGGAGCGCTGTTTTGCGGCGGGTGAGATCCCGGATGCGATGTACTGCAACGGCGTTTATGCTTATGTCATGCTGGAACTGGCACGGAAATACCGGATCGACCTGGTGGAGCGCTGCCGGCTTTTTACGGAACGCCAGCATATTTGTAAATGTCCGGCATATCATGGTTATGTGATTGATTATCCGTTTCCCGAAATCGGAGAGGCCGCCGCGGAGATGATGCGCATTCTGCTGGAAAATCCAAATGCGCGGTTCCCCGTCCGTCATGTATTCCCCGAAGTGATATTTCAAGAGGGAAAGGAGCCGCTTTAAATGATGAAAGTTGTGAAATTTTCACTTATATCAAATTATAAGACTTTGTATATTTAACGGATCATTCAAAAAAGGAGAATGCAGTATGAGGATCAGACCGTATGTGTTGTCTGTCTTTCTGGCGGCGGGGACGCTCTGTGCGGAGCCGGTTCCGCTGGAAACGGAAGCCGCTCTGAAATCGTGGAAGAAGACCATCGACGGGGTATCGCTGGAGAATGGATGGGTGAAGATTGAACCGACGAAAACGGACCTTGTCAAAGGCCGCGGGCTGTTCGGTATCTGGCGTCCTGTGCATTTCCGGAAGTTCGCCGGACGGGATGTGATCCTTTCCGTGGAGATGATGCGGAAAGATGTATCCAGTCTGCCGGAAGCGAAATACAGCGGCAGTAAATTTCTGGTGAGCTATCGCAAAAACGGGAAAATGCTCTATCCGGGAGCACGGGAGCGCCACGGGAGCGCGGCGTGGGGAACCCAAGAGTTCCGGTTTGCCGTTCCTGCCGATGGCAGGTTTGTGATTTCGCTCGGAATGCAGGGCGCCAGCGGGCTCGTCGGCGTCCGGAATCTGGATATCCGTCCGGCGGAAAACTTTGCGGATCTTTCCAAAGCCGCCAACATGGGATTTGCCGACGCCAGGGAAAAAGACGGTGTCGGCGGCTGGTCCGATCAGGGACCGGACAACGATGCCGCCGGATTCGATTTCCGGAAAGAGCGTTATGCAAATGTGCCGTTCCGTGTGATTGATCCGGCGAAAAACAACGGCAGGTCCGTGCTGGTCTTCGGCTCGGTCAACTTCCCGAACGGGCTGGAAAGCGCATGTGTCCCGGTTTCCGGCGATGGTATGAAAATGCTGTATCTGCTGCATACCGCCTGCTGGGCTCCCGGAACGGGCGGGGCGGGCACGGTGACGCTGAAAGGGGAAAAAGGCGAACAGAGGATCCCGGTCCGGTTTCCGCAGGATCTTGGCGATCAGTGGAATCCAACGGCGCGGAAGAACGGCTTGATCGGTGCGGTGTGGAACAATCGCACGGGCGGCAGCAACGGACTTTATGTGAGCCGCTTTCCGCTCGATCCGAAGATCGGGAACGTCAGGGAGATCCGTCTGGACGGCGGGACGACCGGCGCCGTGTGGATCGTAGCGGGAATTACACTTTCCGGCAGCGATTTTCCGCCACCGAAACTGGAACGGTTCGTGGTTCGAGCGGGGGACCGCTTCCGGGCGTTGAAGCGTCCGCCGACACCGCAGATTCTTCCCGGTTCCGCACTGGATTTTTCCGACCTGAACACCGGGAAGATCGAACGGATCATCATTAACAGACATGGACGGCTTGCCAAAGAGAGCGAACCGGAAAAGCCGTTCCGCTTCTTTGCAGTCGAGGTGGGGACAAGCCTCAAAGATCATTATGTTTTCCAGGATGACGGCAGGAGAAAGCTTAATGCCCGCGCGTTCTGGAAAGACAAAGAGCAGATCTCGGCGTTGGTCCGGGAGATCCGGCGTCACGGCTGCAATATGGTGCGTCTGCACAATATGGATATGGTGACGGTCAGAAACGGTGTCGCCGAGCTGAACCGCGAGAAGCTGGACCGCTGGGACTGGTGCATTGCCGAATGCAGGAAAAACGGTATCTATATTCAGATAGATACGATGCACGTTCAGGGATTTTCGAGTCTGTCGCAGTGGTCCCGTGAGGGACTGGCACGCAATTCCAAGTTTCAGCTGCTGTTTAATCCCGAACGGCGCGAGGAGTACCGGATCGGCATGAAAGCTCTGTTGGAACATGTGAATCCATACACGGGAACGGCTCTCAAAGATGATCCGGTACTCGCGGTGCTGAACTATTGCAACGAGCAGGAATTTGCGTTCATCCGCACGGAATTTCCATGGGATGCTGCGCTTCCGGAATGGCGGAAGTTCATCGGCGATCCGTCAGCTCCCATCTTTACCAGAAAAGAGTGGAATACGAAAGATGAAAAGGGCCGGAAGATCAACGCGTTCATCACGATGAAATGGCGTGAAATGCTTGCATGGTACCGCAAAACGATCCATGAAGAGATCGGTTACAAAGGACTGGGAAACCTGTGGGAAATGACAGGATCCATGCATTACAATGTTTTGCGGAACGATCTGGATTATGTGATGATGCATGCTTACCATGCCCATGCAATCGCTAGTACCAGCCAGTCGCAGGCAAGCGACATCGGCGGCGGGCTCAAGCAGTTCCGTACACTGATGGACGCCCGCATTGCGGGACGCCCCTTCCTCGTAAACGAATATGCTTCCGTTTACTGGAACCGTTACCGTTACGAAGAACCGTTTGCCGTCAGTGCGTGCGCGGCGTTTCAGGGATTCGATATGCTGCTGCGTCACGGATCGCCGATTCATGTGGTTGATGCGGAACGCATGTTTCCGTGGGTCATGTTCCACGACCCGGTCACCAAGGCGTCTCTGGTGCAGACCGCGCTTCTTTACGGGCGCGGAGATGTTCAGGAGGGAAAACGCGGAGTACGTCTGACTTTCTCCGAAAAAGCCGTATCCGAAAACCGGATCTGGAATGAGGCATTGAATTCGATGCAGTCCCGCCTGGCGCTGATCGTACGCTCCGGTCTGGAACAGACCGATCCCGGACCGGTGCTCCGTCCGCCTGCTCCGGCGGACGATTTGCGGATTCCCCTTGCGGGCGGCGCGAGTGTCGTGGAAAATACGGAGGGATTTGCCACATCGCGGGAATCGGGTGCCGGAACGTTCAGCCTTGCCGGACAGATCGCGCGTTTGCGCAAAGCTGGCGTCATCAGCCGGACGAACCGGAGCGACGGCGCTTATGTGTTCGAAAATTCGACAGGAGAACTCTACATCGACACGGACCGGAACTATATGACCGTGAATACGCCGCGTTATCAAGGCGTTTGCGGGGAGGAGAAAGCGAAAGCCGGACTCCGGGATGTTTCGGTCGAACTGTTGAAAACACGGGGAATCGTCAGCGTGGCGTCTCTTCAGAAAGAGAAAGGGATTGCCGGGGCGGATCGTCTGCTGCTGGTCTATGCGACCAATGCGCTCGGCAATAAGATGACGTTTGACGACGAATCCATGCGGAGAGTCCGTTACTACGGCGAGAATCCGACGATGATCGAAACGGGACGTTTCCGGGTGGAACTGCGTAACGTGAACGCGGAAAAACTGAAACTGTACCCGTTGATGATGAACGGAAAACGCTGTGCCCCCGTCAAACCGGTTTCCGTGAAGAACGGAACATTTCTTGCGGAGATCGACACCGCGGCACTGCCGGAAGGTCCCGCCCTGTTTTTTGAACTGGCGACAAAATAATAAAAAAGAAAGGAATTGATTATGAAACATCAGCATCCGTTTTCTCCGTGTCACCGTCCGTTTACCCTCATAGAGCTCCTTGTAACGATTGCCGTGATCGCGATCCTTGCGGGTATGCTTCTGCCTGCGCTGAATTCCGCGCGGGAGAAGACCTATAAGATCTCTTGCGCAAGCAATCTGCGGCAGGTCGGCTACGCCATGCTGAATTACGTCGGGGATAACGATGACTTTTATCCCCGGACGCGGAGCTCTGATGTAAACTACAAGAACTGGCCGTATTACTTTATCACTCAGGCGAAGTATATCAATTACAAGGGGCTGCTCTGCCCGGTGGCGAAAAATGCGATGGGCAGTTATTATATGAAAATGTGGGAAGCGAACCGCGTTTACGATGATAACGGTTGGCAGTTTGCAAACTACGCGATCAATTACCGGGAATTCGGCGACAGTGCGGAAACCAGTGTTTCCAAGACCAAGGCGGGAGAAGTGAAGAGTCCTTCCAGATTCATTGTCGCAACGGAAGCCGGCAATAAAAATGCAGCGGGACTTTATCCGCCGTATATGCGGGTGGACAACTATTCGAACTGGGGGTACTGCACAGTGTTCGCCCGGCATAACCGCGATGTCAATGTGCTGTGGGGAGACGGTCATGTTTCCTCCGTCACCGGGTACGGCGGAAACGATGAGCAGATCGCCAAGAGCCTGACGGGGCAGTATGGCCCGCTCAAAGGCGCCGGGTACGCGGGGAATTTCTGGACGTTTGACGGTAAGGCGCGTACCTGGGGGTCGTGGAACCGTCCGTGATGGAGCATTGCCGGAAACGGAAACCGGGACTCCGGTTTTCCATTCCCGGTATTCCGGTTTGCAAATCTCCTGTTTGTGTACTATATTACCCGGTTACAAAATACTTGGAGGAGAGAGATGCCGGAACTCAGACTAATCAGAAATTTTTCGATCATTGCCCATATCGACCATGGGAAATCCACGCTTGCCGACCGACTCCTTGAAGCAACCGGAACCATTGAGAAACGCGATCTGACCCACGATCAGCTGCTGGACGCCATGGATTTGGAGCAGGAGCGCGGGATCACCATCAAGGCGCATCCGGTCCGGATGCTGTATACCGCCTCCGACAACGTTGAATACGAACTCAATCTGATCGACACTCCGGGGCATGTGGACTTCGCTTACGAGGTCAGCCGTTCTCTTGCCGCGTGCGACGGCGCGCTGCTTGTGATCGACGCCACGCAGGGGGTTCAGGCGCAGACGGTCGCCAACGTGAATCTGGCGATGAAGCATAATCTGCATATCATTCCGGTCATTAACAAAATCGACCTTCCCGCAGCGGACGTGAATATGTGTCTGGAGCAGATGGAGGAGATTCTCGCCATTCCGCGGGAAGAGGCGATTGCCGTTTCCGCAAAGGAGGGAACCGGAATTCCGGAAGTTCTGGAAGCGATTGTAAAATTCATCCCGCCGCCGAAACATGTCGATATGGCGGGGACGAGTGCGCTGATCTTCGATTCCGTATATGATTCCTACCGCGGTGTCGTGACATACCTGCGCGTTTTCAACGGATCGTTCAAACGCGGCGACAAGATGCGTCTGCTCAGTACAGGTCTTGAAAGCGAAATCAAGGAGGTCGGCGTATTCAAGCCGTCGATGGCGGCGGCGCCGGAGCTCTCCGCCGGATCGGTCGGTTACATCATTCCGAATATCAAGAGCCCGACCGATACCCGGATCGGCGATACCATTACCGAGCTGAAAGATCCCTGCGCCGAGGCGCTGCCCGGATTCCAGGAGATCAAACCGATGGTGTTCAGCGGGATTTATCCGATCGACACGGCGGATTACGATCAGCTCCGGTTCAGCATGGCGAAACTTCAGTTGAACGACGCCGCATTCACTTATCAGGCGGAGACTTCTGCCGCGCTCGGATTCGGCTTCCGCTGCGGCTTTCTCGGTCTGCTCCACATGGAGATCATTCAGGAACGTCTGCGCCGGGAATACAATATGGACATCATTGCGACGTATCCGAGCGTAATCTACCACGTTTATCTGACCAACGGCACGATGATCGAGGTGGACAACCCCGTGCATCTGCCCGACCCGGCGGAAATCGACCGCATTGAAGAGCCGCTGATTTCCGCGCATATCATGTCGCCCAACAACTATATCGGCGACATTATGAATCTTGTCATGCAGAAGCGCGGCATCTGTACGCAGACGGACAGTGTGGACGGTTCGCACGTCATGATCACGGCGACGATTCCGATGCACGAGATTCTGATCGATTTCCACGACAAGCTCAAATCCATCACCCGCGGTTACGGAAGTATGGATTATGAGCATGCGGGATACCGTGCGGACAAGCTGGTCAAACTGGATATCATGGTCAACGGCGACCCGGTGGATGCGTTTGCGACGATCGTTCACACCGATCTCGCATATTCCCGCGGCCGCATGCTTGCCGAGAAGTTGGCGGATGTGATTCCGCCTCACATGTTCCAGGTGGCGATTCAGGCGGCGGTCGGCGGAAAGGTCATTGCCCGCGAAACGGTCCGTGCGCTCCGTAAAAACGTGCTTGCCAAATGCTACGGCGGAGACATTACCCGTAAGCGCAAACTGCTCGAAAAGCAGAAAGAGGGTAAAAAGCGCATGAAACAGATCGGCAAAGTGAATATTCCGCAGGAAGCGTTTGTCGAAGTGCTGAAGTCCAGCGGGGAATAACGGAAAGGAAAGTCGGATGCTGTCCTGTTTCAAACTCAGAAAATTGCGGAAAGAGCTGAAAGAGGTGCGCCTTGCGGCTGCGCGGCGGCTGATTTCCGACGATGATATTCTTTCTGACGACAGGAAAGCCGCATTGCGGGCGATCGTCGACGAAGCGTCCGCGGTGGACCGTTCCGACGCCGTCGCGATCCGTGCGTTTGTCGATTCCGGTTCCGGGCGGTTGAATGCGCTTTCCGAACTTCATGGAAACAAGCGCAAACTCCGTAATATCCTTGATGTTCTGGCGGTTGCGTTTGCGGTTGCGTTCGGGATCCGCGCGCTTTATCTTCAGCCGTTCAAGATTCCGACGAGCAGTATGCAGCCGACTCTGTTCGGCATTCATTATGTAGACCGGAAAGGGCTTGCGGAGCATAACGGCGCAGCGGGAAATCTGCTGAAAATCCCTTATCTCGCAGTTCGTCCGGCGTATCTGAAGATCGGGGAGGACGGCAGTTTCCGTGCATACCAGCCGACCCGTGAACTGGGGATTTTTGATTCGACGGTGATCCGGATCGGGGATCAGGTCTACACGCTGCCCGGAACGATCAGCCAGATTGCGCGGTATCTTGATCTGGAACGGCGGATTGAGTTCCGGAAAGACGAAGTTCCGGCGGACGGATGGCTTTCCACCGGCGATCATCTGTTCGTGGACCGGGTTTCAATCCATTATCTTCCGCCCCGGCGCGGGGATGTGATCGTGTTTACAACGGAAAATATCAAGTCGCCGACTCAGCCGCTTGGGGGATATTACTACATCAAACGTCTTGTCGGGCTTCCGGGGGATACTCTGAAGATTGTGGACCGCATGCTTTACATCAAGCCGGAAGGCGCGGCGGAGTTCCGTCCCGCGACCGCATTTTCCGACAAGTTCAAACGTCTTTATTCGATGGAGGGCGGCTATCAGGGGCATATCGCTTCGGAGCTGCTCGGGCCGGGGCTTGAACTCAAGGTACCGGAAAATATGTATTTCGCGCTCGGCGACAACACGGCGAACAGTCTGGACGGACGCAACTGGGGATTCATTCCCCGCAAGAATATGATCGGCCGTGCGCTGAATATTTTCTGGCCGCTTTCGCGCCGCTGGGGATTCGTCGACACCAAACCCGCGCTGAGCGGGAAAACGGTCCTGCCCGATTCCATGGGCTGGCAATAAGGAGTTTCAGAATGGAGAACAAAAATGCGGTTTTTCTGATCCGCTGCATGGACCGCAAGGGACTGGTTGCCGGAATCACCAATTTTTTCTATGAGAACGGACTCAACATCATCAACTGTCAGCAGTATACGGATGTGATGAGCGGACAGTATTTCATGCGTTTGAAACTGGATCTTTCGGATCTTTCCCTTTCCAAGAGTGAGTTGGAACAGCGCTTGACGGAGTTCGGCAAACCGATGGCGCTGGAATGGTCGGTGCGCTATTCCGATTATGTCCCGCGGGTGGCGATTCTGGTTTCAAAAGCGTCGCACTGTCTGTACGATCTGCTGGTGAAACAGCGCGAGGGGACGCTGAAATGCGAGATTCCGCTGATTGTTTCAAATCACCCGGATCTGGAGTATGTGGCGCAGCAGTTCCGGATTCCGTTTTTCTGTGTGCCGGTCCGCCGGGAGAACAAGGCGGAGACCGAGCCGAAGATCATTGAACTTCTGGATACGCATCATATCGACCTGGCGGTGCTTGCCCGTTACATGCAGGTGGTGTCGCCGGAGTTCATCAGCCTTTATCAAAACCGCATGATCAATATTCACCATGCGTTTCTGCCTGCGTTTCAGGGGGCGAATCCGTATATGCGCGCTTTTCTGCGCGGCGTGAAAATGATCGGGGCGACCGCGCATTATGTGACGGAGGATCTTGACGAGGGGCCGATCATCGAACAGGATGTCGTCCGGGTGACGCATGAATACGGACCGGACGATCTTTCCCGCATCGGGCGCGATGTGGAAATGATGGTGTTGTCCCGTGCGGTGAAAGCGCATTTGGAAAGCCGGATCATCGTTCATGAAAACCGGACCGTGGTTTTTACGGGCAACTGACCGGAGGATCAATTCCCGGAAAATCCGGTTTCCCTCTCTGTAATAGAGCTCTGTCCGCGGTTGTTTTCCGTCGCAGGACAGTCGGACCGGTGAATTCGACGCGCGCGGAAGATTTTCCCGTTCCGGATTCCGCGCCGGAACGGGCTGTCTCAGCCGGAAAAGTCGTACAGCCTTCTTCCGCTCCGCTGCCGGTCTTCTTAAAACACCTTGTTTTCTATCATCATTTTCCGGCGGAGCTGTTCTGGTATTACATGCTGAGAATAACAAAAAACCTGTTTTCTATCATCATTTTTCCGGCGGAGCGGCTTTAGTATTATATGCTGAGAACATCTGAAAAAAAAGATGCTTTTCAGCCGGAAAAGTCTGTTTTCCCATCTTGCAAAATGAGAAGACTTATTGTATAATTAATATAAAGCCGGAAAGGTAGTATCCGGAAAAGTCAAACCAGAACAGGAAAGGAAGCAATATGAAGTTGAAAGCAAAACGTAAAAAAATAAATGGCATACCGTTCACTCTCATAGAATTGCTGGTAACGATTGCAATTATTGCAATTCTTGCCGGTATTCTGCTTCCCTCCTTGAATTCGGCGCGCCGGAAGGCGGTTTCCATTTCCTGTATCGCCAATCTGAAACAGGTCGCGGGGGCGGCAGTTCTGTATGCGGATGATTCCGGCGGGTATGTGCCGACGCATCAGCGGCAGAACGGTACGACTGCGACATGGCCGGAAATCTATGTGGCGCGGAAATTCCTGACGGAGAAAGTCGTGCGCTGTCCTGAAACGAAGGGGACTTCCTATAAATGGCATACATATGGAGCATGGCGTCCGAACCAGGGTGCGAACTGGTATCAGAAGATATACAAACGCTTGGGGGATGTGAAGTTCGCCGTGTGGAACGATACTGTGGAAGGGGAGTCCCTGCATTTCCTGACCGGGAGGATGAAACGCCCGTCGGAAACATTTTATGCGGCGGACGCTCTTTCTCCGACCTCTTTCAGCCCGACATGCTTCTACTCCGGCGCTCCGCAGGTGACGACGGGAATCGTCAGTCTGAACCACGGGACGACGGGGGGAATGCATTTCTTTGACGGGCATGTGGAGAGTGTTTCCCGCGCCCGCCTTCAGGCGCTCGGATTTCCCGAGGCGATTATCGAAAAGAAACTTGTCACATTTTAATGGAGCGGGAGGAATGGAATGAAACGGACGGTTGTTTTTTTGGGAATTGCCTGCATGTGCGGTGCCGCTTTCGCCGGCGGTGAAATCAGGATGGATGCGTTTGGCGGCTGGAGCTGGGGCGACATTTCCTGCAGATGGGTCATGGCCTCACCCGGATGGATGCGGACTGTTTCCGCCGGAGCAGAGACTTTTTCCGCCACCTCCGTCGCGGAAGGGCACGTTTCCGGGACGATTCGCGCCGCCGGGAAAGAGATTCGCCTGACCGGCGAACTGAGCGCCGGGGAAAACGGTGTTCAGCGGTGGGTTGGGAAACTTGCCGCAGAGGATTTTCCCGTGATGGAGCATGTCAGCTGCGAGGTCCGCATCCCGGCGGGAAAAGCCGGGCGCGTTTTTTTGAACGGGAAGAGCGTGGAGCTGCCGCGTGAATTCAGCCGGACGGCTCTCGACTGGTGTTCCGGAAATCCCTGTACCGTCGGGATTGAGACGGGGGAAGGGACGTTGTGGATCAAGGGGGCGCTTTTTGCCTCGCTTCAGGACCAGCGCCGCTGGGGCGATAATTTCATTTTCCGGATCAGCGGTCTGCGGTCCCCTCCGGGAAAATACGCACGGGAGTATGCCGCGGAGATGGAGCTTTCGGTGACGCCGGTGCGCTGCGGGACGATTGATCTTTCTTCGTCCGCGACAACCGGTTTCCGGGATGAAGTTGCGAACGACGGCGCCGGCGGCTGGACCGATCAGGGGGTGAACAATGATCTGCGGATGATGACTCCCGGCGAAAAGAGGTTTTCCGGCATCCGCTTCCGGATTCTTGATCCGGCGGAAAACGGCGGGAAAAGTTGCATCGTCCTTTCCGGGGCGTCCGGGAAGTTTCCGCGGGAGAGCCGGATTCCCGTGAAGTCCGGGCGCGGCTATTCTCATCTGTATCTGCTTCATGCCGCCGCGTGGGTTCCCCGCGGCGGACAGCCGATTGGAAATGTCAAGGTCGTTTACGGGAACGGCGAAACCGGGACTTTTCCCGTTCTGGCGGGAAGGGACTGCGGCAACTGGTGGGTGGGCGGCGGCTTTGAAAACGCCGCCGTCGCATGGGAGGCGGACGGACTGGAGTCGCGGGTCGGGCTTTACGCTTCTGCGTTTCCTCTGACCGGAAATGTGAAAGAGGTCGTGTTGACGGCGGAAAAGGGGCCCGTCTGGATGATCTGCGCTCTTTCGCTTGCCGACCGCCGGGTTCCGTTTGCCGTTCCATCGAAACAGAAGTTGACCGTTCAGGCAGGGAAGGAGTGGATCCCCGTGGAGTTTTCCCGGCGGACTCTGCCCGGTTCCCCGCTTGATTTTTCCGGTGCGCTGAATGCCCCCGCAGGGAAATACGGCAGGATTGTTGCCGGTGCGGACGGCCATTTCTCATTTGAAAACGCGCCGGGGAAACGGATCCGCTTTCTCGGCGTGAACCTCTGTATGGGAGCGTGTTTTCCGGAAAAGGAGGATGCGGAGCGAATGGTGCGGGAGATCGCCGCAGTCGGATACAACGCGGTCCGTTTTCACCATTTCGAGAATCTGCTGCTGGACCGTACCTCCGCCGGCGCGTTGCGGTTCAATGCGGAAATGCTGGACCGCTTCCAGTATTTCATGAGTCTGTTGAAGACGCGGGGAATTTACTACACGCTGGATCTCTACTGCAGCCGGAAGATACGCCCGGAGGACGGCGTGCGCAACTGGAAGAGCGGTTATGGCCCCGCGCAGTTCAAACTGCTCGTTCCATTCGAGGAATCCGCGATGAGATGCTGGGAGGCGTATGCGGAAAAGCTGCTGACGCTGAAGAATCCCCACTCGGGCATGTCCCTTGCGGATGATCCGGCGCTTTCCATCGTGAACCTGCATAACGAGAACGGGCTTCCGCTTCTGTTCCATTCGGAAAATCATCCGGAATTGATCGCGCTTTGTCTTGAGCGTTATTACAGCTGGTTGCGGGAGCGGGGACTCGACACTCCCGCAAACCGGAAGCTGCGCGATTCGCTTTTTCTCGACTTTCTGAACTCCGTCCAGCGGAAAGCGATCCGGCGTCAAACCGCGTTTCTGCGGAAGACAATCGGCACGCGGGTTCTGATTACGGATTTGAACAATCAGACGGGGTATTCCCTGAATTCCCTCCGGCGGGAGTTTGATGCGGTTGACAACCATACCTACTGGGCGCATCCGACATTTCCCGCGGCGAAATGGAGCACTCCCACGAAATACTCGCAGGCGTCTCCGCTCGCTCTCGGCGGAGCCCATTCCCGGGAGGTTATGGCGACGCGGATTTTCGGGAAACCGTTTCTTCTGACCGAAGTGAACCATTGCACGCCGAACCGCTTCACTCCGGAGTACGCACCGCTGTTCGGCGCTTATGCCGCCCTTCAGGACTGGGACGGTATTTACCGGTTCGCCTGGTCGCACGGCGGACGGAAGTATATGGAGCGGAAAGCTCTGGGCGGGTTCGATGCGGTGAACAATCCGTTGGATCAGCTTTCCGACCGTCTTGTCCATGCGCTTTTCGTGCGCGGCGATGTCGCTTCCGCTCCGGGGGCGGCCGGACTGCTGTTCCGGGAGGAGCAGGTGAAATCGCTCAAAGGGTTCGCCGGGGAGGAGACGCGCAGTTTCACCTGGCTCGGACTCTATACGAAAATCGGTGTCTTCTGCGGGAAGACGGATTCCGCCGCGTCCGTGGGGCTCGATCCGTTTTCGAACTGGGCGGCGACGCTGCCGGGGCCGTTGAAACAGGCTTATGAACGGGCTCTGGAGCGCAAGCCGGTGCGGAGCGAGAGCGGGGAGATCCTGATTGCACCGTCGGAAAAACGTTTTTCCGTTGTCACTCCGAGGACGGAAGCGGTAAGCTGTTCCGGGGCGGCGGAGGGGGATGTGCTCTGCGTCCGGAATGCCGCCTGTCCCCAGAGTTTCGCTCTGATTTCGCTGGACGGGAAGGCTTTACGGGAGAGCCGCAGTCTGCTGCTCCTGCATCTGACGGAGACGGCGAACAGCGGGATGGTCTTTGAAAACGCGTCCGGAACACTTCTACTGGACTGGGGCGGGGCGCCGGTTCTGCTGAGGAAAGCATCTGCGGACATCGTTCTGCGTCTTACCCGTGACTGGAAGATCGAAACGCTGGATCTTTCCGGCAGGGCGACGGGAACGGTTCCGGTCGTGCATGACAGTGAGGGACTGAAGTTCCGCGCCGACACCGGAATGAGAAAAGGCGGTGTTATGGCGTACCATCTGACGCGGTGAGACAGCGGACCTTTTATCATGGCGACGATCGGGTCGACCCATCGGACCGGGGAACCGGATCAACGCGGAAACGCTTGCAGTCTCTCCGATTCCGACATGGGTAACAGCCCGTACAGAAAAAGAGCTGAGCTCGCTTTTCTCCTCCATGACTGTTTCGGAACAGCCGTAAAAAATGATTTCCTCCGGACGCTCACCAGACGCTTCCGGAGGATCAATTTCCGAGAAATCTGGTACCGGGTCCCGTAATCGAGCTCCGTCCGCGGTTGTTTTCCAGGTGCAGGACAACCGGGACGGCGGAGTCAATGCCGTGGGCGTGCGAGATGATACCGATGAGTTTGCCGTTTTGACGAAGCCCTGCAAGCTGTTCCAGTGCGTGCTGAAGAGTTTCCTCGTCCAGAGTCCCGAACCCTTCGTCGAGAAACAAGGTGTCGATGCGGACTTTGTCACGGGTCATCCGGGAGAGTCCGAGAGCCAGAGCGAGGCTGACAAGGAACGTTTCTCCGCCGGAAAGATTTCTCGTCGAACGGAGCTCGTCGCCGCGGTACCGGTCGAGAATATTGAATTCCAGATCGCTTTCCGGATCGGCGGTGAGGATGAAATGGTCGGTGAATTTGACAAGCTGGTCATTGGCAAGTCCGATCAGCGTTTCAAAGGTCAGGCTTTGGACGAACAGACGGAATTTTTTCCCCTCGGCGGAGCCGATCAGTTCATCAAGCAGAGCCCATTTCTGCCGGAGAATGCGTTTGGCTTCGATCTGTTTCGCCAGAGCGGCGGAACGTTCCAGATTTCCGGCGTGCTGTTCCAGCAGAAGCGAATGCTCGCCGATTTCCGCCAGATACTTTTGCCGCTGCTCGTCCAGTTTCAGCAGTTCCGTTTCCATTGCGGGAAGACCCACTGGAAGCCCGACGCCGTGCCCGGCGAGGAAACGCCGCGTCTGTTCCATGCGGTTTTCCGATTCCTGAAAACTTGTTTGCAGCGATTCCGATTTCAGAAGCAGAGTCTGCCGGGACTCCTCCGCCGTATGCAACGAGAGTTCCGCCTGTTTGAACGCAGCGGCAAGTTTTTTCTCTTCTTCGGCGGGATCTTTTTCTCCGAAAAACTGCTTCCGCTGAAGCTCCAGAGCGTTCAGTTCCAGTTTCTGCGCTTCGGCATTTTTCCGGCACTCTTCCAGCCCGGCGGCAAAATTGGCTTTCCGTTCCGCACCCGTCCGGAGTTCAAGAATGAGTTGTTCCAAATCGGCGGCGGCGTGTTTTTCCTCCGCCGAGAGCCGTTCAAAGTCGGAATACCGCTGCCGGAGAGCGGCGAGCAGCATACGCGGCGGCTGATCGGGACAGGATGGAATGTCTTTCAGCAGTTCCGTCATGGACGCGCGGAGGTTTTGCCGCCGGTTTGTTTTTTCCGTCATTGTCTGCCCGCCGAGCTCGCAGCGGGAATTAAGAGTGTTCAGCAGGCGGATATGATTTTCGGCGTTTGACGAGAGTTCCCGGAGACGCGTCTGTGCGGCTTCCTGCTTACTTCTCGCGTGGTCGCGGTCCTGAACCGCGGTTTCGATCATGGCACCGACGGCGTTGAGACGCGTCAGTTCTTCACTGGCGGTTCGATGAGCGGAGAGCAGAGCCGCGCGGTCGTCCGGCAGACTGTCTTCCGCTTTTTTCAATGCGGTTTCCAGCAGTTTCTGCTTTTCTTCGCCTGCGGCGAGCTGTGCTTCATGGCGGATGACGGCACTCTGCAGGTCTGAGAGTTCGGTTTCAATGCGTTTGAGCTTTTCCCGCGCTTCCGGGAGATGATCGGGTTCCGGGGCGGGAAGATGGTGTGCATACGGATGTTTTTCAGAACCGCAGAGCGGACATGCCTTTCCTTCCTGCAGCGTGTTGCGGAATTCTTCCAGACTTGCGATTTTCGCCTGATCCAGCCGCTGCTGCTCCAATAACACAATCCGTTGTTCCTGAGCGGTTTTCAGTTCCAGCTTCGCATCCCGGAGAGCTGCTGCGGCAGCGTATTCCGTTCGGACCGTATTCTGCAAATCCCGGAGTTCATTTTGTTGAGAACGGAGCGAGGCGGCTTCTTCCATGCGCCGGAGCAGTTCATCCAGTTCGCGGACCTGTGTGGAAGTATGCTCCTTTTTTGCAAAAAATTCGGGAACGGTATCGCCGTTGAGAAGCGAATTCAGCAGGTTTTCGTGCTTGCGGAACAGTTCTTCTGCTTCGGCGTATACTGTTTCCTGTTTGCGCAGAGCGTCCTGTGTTCCGGCAAGAGCGGTTTCCTGAGCGGAACGTTCCTGCCGCAGAGAGAGCAACTGTCTTTCCGTTTCCGCGATTTCCCGCTCCAGTTCTTCGAGTTGTCCGCAGACCAGTTCGAGAGAGCCGAGAACGGTTCCGAGGGAGGCGTCCGCAGAGCGTTTCCGCAATTCGCTTCGCAATCCGTTCAGCCGGTTTTCCTGTTGTTGTTTCTTCTGTTCCGCGGTTTGCAGGGCGTGTCCGGTTTCCGCAAGACGCTTTTTTTGAACTTCGAGTTCCTGATCTGCTTTGTTCCGGTTTTCCCGCCGGACGGCGATCCGGGTGTCCAGTTCGCGGACTTTCAGGAGGATGGGGGCAAGCATGATCTGTTCCGCTTCGATCCGCCGTTTTGTTTCCGCGGTCTCTTCGCAAAGTTGAGCGGTCCGGGTCAGTTCGCGTGCGAGTTCGTTCCGTGCGGCGGTGATCCGTTCTTGAGCCGCCGTTTCGCTTGTCAGTGTTTTCACCGCACGGATGATTTCGGCACCGGCGTCGTAACGTTTCCGGATGTCCTGAACGGCATCGCGTTTTTCCTGAATGGCGGTTTGCAGTTCGCGGACACGTTCTTCCGGGAGAAGTTCAATTCCGGAGCAGGATTTTTCGAGAGCTTCCAGTTCCAGCAGCTGTCCGCGTGCGAGTTCATGGGCTTTCCGGGATATTTCCGCATAAATGCCGGTTCCGGTGATCTGTTCCAGAATCGGGGACCGCTCATCCGGCGACGCGTGCAGAAAATTGGCGAACTGTCCCTGGGGAAGGATCATCGCCCGTGAGAAATGGGAAAAATCCATTCCGGTCAGTTCCCGGATCCGTTCCCGCGTCTCTTCCAGTTTGGAGGTGAGAATTCTGCCTTCGCCGGAGCCGTCTTCGAGCTTGGAAAGCAGATGCTGGGCTTTTTGCAGATTGTCTGTCCGCGCCACCCGATGCTGGGACCAGCGGCAGAGAAAACGTCCTTTGTCATTGGAAAAGACGACTTCGGCGAAACACTCTTTCGTTCCGCGCGTCATGATTTCGTTGTCACTCTGATTGACGCGGTCGAGTCGGGACGTTCGTCCGTAGAGGGCAAGACGGACGGCATCGAAAATTGTGGATTTTCCCGAACCGACGGGGCCCGACAAAGCAAAAATGCCCGCATCGGCAAATACCGGATCGGTCAGGTCGATTTGCCACTCTCCGGCGAGCGACGCCAGGTTTTTGAAACGGATTTTTTCGATTTTCATTTCAGCCGGTACACTTTCTGCATTCCGCGTTCCAGAAGCGGTTCCGGGCTGGCGGCGAGTCGGAACCGCTGTTTCAGTTTCTCAAGGTCCGCCCCGTTCCGGCAGACAAGCAGTGTACCGGGCGGAAGAGAGACTACCTGTCCGAAATCTGGCCGGTCATACAGGATCGCGGTATCCGGTACACCGTAATTCAGCAGAATGAAACGGAGCGACGGCGGATCGGCGTCGAAGTCGATGAAAACTGCTCCGTCCGGGGGCAGATTGGCGCGGATCGTTTTTACCGCTTCCATGGGGATGAACTCTTCCGAGACCGGGTACGGGCAGAGAAGATCATCGGAGCCCGCGGGACCGAAAAGCAGACGCGAGACCGCCGGAGTCGCCGTCGGCGCAAGGAGAACCCACAGCAGAACCGTCAGCAGGAAAAGAATCGTGCCGATCCGTCCCGCCGTCCGGAAATATTCCCGCGCGGGAATGACGAGAATGATGCACCAGATTCCGAAAAAGGGAAAGAAGATCCGCGGAAACGGCGGAACGTTCGCAGGAATCAGCAGGAACAGAGGCATGAGTGCGATCAGCAGAAAACCGAGCAGGCGCAGACGCAATGCCGGACGGCGTTTCCAGAGTTTCCACGCTCCCGCCGATGCCGCCGCCAGCAACGGGAGAACGGAAACGCCGAATGCCGCATACAGATTCCAATATGCCGCGCCGTAGCCGGCCCATCCTTCCCGCAGGCGGGAAGCCGCAACGAGCTTCCCGAAGATATGCGCATAGAACAGCGGAACGCAAAGCACCGGAATCGCGGCAAGCAGAATCCAGCGTATCCGTTTTTCCGGATCGCGGAGAGCCGGGAGAAAAAACAGCGCTCCCGCCAGAAGAGCGAACAGTGCGGTGGGCATTACTCCGACAGCCAGAAAGCAGAACAGCAGGTAGAGAACGGCGGAACCGCAGACCGTTTTCCGCTTTATCCAGCGTTCCGCGGCAAGGAAGGCTGCGATGCAGAACAGCAGGGCGGCGGCGTACCCCCGCAGAGCGGTCGAGAACAGCACCATCGGGCCGGAGACCGCCAGAAGCGCGGAACATGCCGCTCCGGAAATGAGTCCGCCCCGCCGGATCAGAATCCGGCTTGACAGCCACAGCGCAATACTGCCTGTCATCAGCGAGAGCAGACGTAAAAACAGAATCCAGTTGTCCGTCAGCGTTCCGCCCGCCGAATTCCAGAGAGAGAGAAGCGTCGTGTAGACGATGTGATTGTTCGGAATCGGATAAGTAAACGGGATTTTCGCAAATCCGAGAGTGAGCCATCCAAGCGTGAGGACTTCGTCGAACCAGGGCGGACGGGTCAGGAACGGAATCGCCGCCAGACACAGGATCAGCACCGCGAGAAACGGAATGCGTTTTTTCCAGACGGAGAGTGCGGCTCGGTCAATCGGTCTCATTCTTCCAAAGCACCTTGTCCATATCGGTGAGGGACTCCGCTTCTTTCGGTCCCCACGATCCGGCGGGGTAATGGAAGAGCGGCGGCACAGGCCCGCCCTCGCCGCGTTCCCAGACGTCGAGCACGGGAGTCAGGAGACTCCATGCGTGTTCGATGGTATCGTTGCGGATGAACAGCGTCTGATCGCCGAGCATACAGTCGAGCAGGAGCCGTTCGTAGGCATCGGGCATGGTTTCGCCCGGTTCGAGGATGCTGGCGTATTTGAAATCCATGCTCAGCGCGCCCATGCAGAGCTTGGGGCCCGGCTGTTTCGCCTGAATGGTGAGTCGCAGACCCTCTTCCGGCTGGACGTTGAGGATCAGCTGGTTCGGGGTGAGGTCTTCCGCTTTGACGGGGGAGAAGATCGAGTGCGGGATCGGCTTGAAGTTGATGATGATCCGGCTGGTTTTCTCTTTCATCCGCTTTCCGCTGCGGAGATAGAAAGGAACGCCGTGCCAGCGCCAGTTGTCGATCAGCAGACGCATGGCGACGAATGTTTCCGTGTCGGAATCTGCGGGAATGCCGGGCTCGTCGGCGTAGGCGGGAACCGTTTCGCCGTTGATCTCTCCGGCTGAGTACTGGGCGCGGACGATGCTTTTTTCCAGATGTTTCGGATCGAACGGACGGATGCTGCGGAGGAGTTTGAGCTTCTCGGAACGGATGCTGTCGGCGTCGATCGAACCGGGATTTTCCATTGCGACGAGGGCGAGCATTTCCAGAATATGGTTTTGGAACATGTCGCGCAGGAGTCCGCTTTTATCGAAGTATCCGGCGCGCCGTTCCACGCCGACAGTTTCCGCAACGGTGATTTGAACGTTGTCGATGTACCGGGAATTCCATACCGGTTCGAAGATGAGGTTTGCAAACCGGAGGATCATGATATTCTGCACGGTTTCCTTGCCGAGATAATGGTCGATGCGGTAAATCTGCCGTTCGTCGAGAGTTTTATGGAGTTCCCGGTCGAGCTCCTGAGCGGAAGCAAGGTCGCGTCCGAACGGTTTTTCAAGGATTACATGCCGCCATGGCACGCCGGAGGGAGTTTCCTTTGTCAATCCCGAAGCGCCGAGATGGTCCACGATATTGGAATAGAGCGCGGACGGCATTGCGAGGTAGAAGATACGTCCGAATGATCCGGGTTCTCCCCCGGCTTCGCGTTCCGCCTGATCGAGTTTTGCGCCGATCGCCTGATAAAACGCGGGGTCGTCATAATCCCCGTGAACATAGTGGACCCGGCGGAGAAATTCGCGGATATCATCGGAGCTTCCCTTGATCCATTTTGCGAGAAGAGCGTGAAAGGAAGAGTCGTCCAGTTCGGAACGGGCGCATCCGACGATCCGGGACTGCTCGTGGAGCAGCCCGCGCTTGAAGAGCTGGAAGAGCGCGGGGATCAGCTTTCTGCAGGAAAGATCTCCCGATGCTCCGAAGATTGCGATTGTGTTTGGTACGGGGGCGACTTCCAGACAGAAGCCGCCGCGCCATGTGTATTTGCCGTCAGCCATAATTTCCCTCCCGATAGTGTTTTTAAGGAGTAAAATAATCTGCTTTCCGGTAAAATCAATCCCGGAACGGAATTTTCTTCCGGGATCTGAAAGAGGTTACTCCGCGGTGAGGCGGTCGGGACACTCCACTTCAAGGAATGTTGCCGGAATCTGATTTTTGTATTCCAGATTCAGCGTGGGGGCAAATCCGTCTTCCCGGAGCGTGAAATGGAAGAGTTTTTTCATCCGGCTTTTCCCGGCGGGAAGTTTCAGCCGGAAAGATTCTTCCATCGGTTTGCCGGACTTGTTCCAACAACGGATCCGGATATCCAGTGTCAGCGGACGGACCGGGTTGTACAGCGTCAGTTCCAGCGTATAACGTTTTCCCGCCTGGAGAATTCCCGGATTCAGACTTTTCCACAGGTATGGATCCGGGTTCCAGAGCCGCCAGAGATTGCCTTTTTTATGTGCCCGGTAGAATGCAAATTCAAATCCGCCGTCTTCCGGAGAGACTTCCGCCGGATCGTTTTTGCAGACCGGTTCGGGTGTTGCTTTTCCGGTCAGCTCCATGCCGAACTTCTGCCACTTGCGCGGAGCGTTGTCTGCTCCCCAGGAGAATGCCCCGCCGGGAAGTGGGCGGACTGCATCGGAGTTTTCCGCAATGACTGGACGGAATTCCGCATCGGCTGTTCCTTTCCAGACCGGCAGACTCATGGTATCTCCGATGCTGTTCCGGTAGCGGCAGGAGAGGTGAATGGAGCCATCTGCCGGGAAGCGGTATTCCGTGCACACTTCGAACGGGAACGGGAGTTGGCGTTTCAGAAATTGCGCCTCTCCCTGAAATTCAAGGATCAGGTCACCTTTTTCTTCCCGGAACGAAACCCGTGTTTCCGGATCGAAGCGTGTTGCCGCTCCGTTTTTCAGAGAAACGGACTGATTGCGGAGCAGGACTTTTCCGCGTCGTTTGTCGAAAAATTCCAGAATTCCGCCGCCGGCGCGGGCAAGCCGGATCCGGTAATCGGGGTGCTCCGCGATCCAGGCGAGTCCATCGAATGTGAGAGAGCGTTCTCCGCTTTTCCAGACCGGAGCGTTGGTTTGCCGGAGCCGTTCACCGACCGGACGGCATTGCAGTTCCGGCAGGTCCGTGATCAGCTCGAATCCCTGTTTCACATTACGCATGACGAGTCCGGCATCGGGAGGAAGCGTGATCGCCATTCCGCGCCCGTCTTTGCGGAAGATCCGGATTTCCGGCGCGGCAGGATGGAGCGGATTGAACCGGGAATCCCAGATCCGGTTGGAGTCGGACGGTGTCCGGAGAGTTTGACGGTGGTAAAGGATTTCCCAGTCGCGGAAGCTGTGCCAGTCTTCGATCAGTCCCTCTACGGTATTGATCTGATAGCTGCAGCCGTCGGGAATCAGGAAACGTCCGTTTTCTTTTTTGGAGTTCAGCACTTCCCCTTTTCCGGCGACGGCTGTTTGCGGAATATTCAGGTTTGAACCGGTGAGAACGGCACATTCCCACGGCAGCAGATGAAGCGTTGTTCCGGCGGGACGGTTGTTCAGAACATCATGGCGGAGTTTCAAGTCTGCCGGAACGGAGAGTTCTGCGGAGATTTCCCGCCCGGAGAAGTTGATGGCGACCACTGTTCCTCCCCGTCGCATGAGAAAAATTTCCGGTGCGGAGGAGCGGACGGACCGGAAGTCCGCTTTTGCCCGCCGCAGGTCGGGAATGGCGGCACGGACGGCGTTGAGCTTGCGCAGGTATTCGCCGAATCCATTGTCATTGTCGCCGTATCCGAGCGGTACGCCGGGAACGAACCAGTTCCATGCGAGCAGGGCTTTGGAGACTCCGTAACCGGCGAACTGACGCGAGATCAGGTTATCATTGGAAACCAGATAACGCATGAGAACCACGCCGGGCAGATCGGAGAGCTGCTGATCCTCCAGCCAGGTCCGCAGACCGGTGACGAACTGTTCCGGCGGCAGCGCGATCAGCTTGTGGATCAGCTGACAGGAAAGCAGGTCGTAGAGCAGATCTCCTTTTGTGGAGAACGGAAAGCCTTGGACTTCAAGCAGTGTGACGGCATCCGGCGTGATTTCTTTCGCGGCGCTGCGGATGGTTTCCGCCATGCGCAGTCCGCCGGCAAGCGTACTGTAGCTCGCTCTGGGCGCGGCGGGTGCGGGCATGGAGCCGTATTCGTTCAGAAATCTGTTCCAGCGTTCCGGCGGGACGGTACGGGTGGTCGGTTTCGGGTTGTAACGGTTCTGAAATTGAACGACATTCGGGATTTTTGAGGGAAAACCGCGGCGTCTCCAATTCGGCATTGAGCTGCCGCCGATTGCATCCACGCGAAAACCGGAAATTCCCATCCGCATATAAAACCGGGTTACGTCCGCCATATAACGGTTCCATTCCGGACTGTAGAAGTCCTTGGGACGGCTGTTGAGGATGTAACCGGTTTCGCCGAACAGATAATGGATGAGGGAGACGGGGGAAGTGCCGCCGTGAGGAACGATGTCCTGAAGCACGCGGATGCCGTTCTGCCGCAGTTCCCGCACCATGGCGCGGTATTCGTCCCAGCTGCCGAGCGGGTATTCCGGCTTGTAGTAATCATTCGGGTTATAACTGACGGTTCCCTCCTGAACGGGAAGAAACCACACCGTGTTGAATCCAAGTTCCCGGATGCGTTTGCTCACTCCTTTCCGGAAATCCTGAAACGTCGCCATTTTGAACCGTTCCAGATCCATGCCGAAAATCGCCATATCCTGTACCCATTCCGGGCGGTCGGCAGGGGTGTGGAGACCGTTTTCCGCGAGACAGGCGGGAAGATGCTGTTCAAACAGCGTCTTCAATGCGGTTCCGGGCGCTGCATAGAGTTCAAAGCCGGTGATGTGCTGAACCTGTCCTTTTTCCGCCCATCCGGCGGTGTCGACCGGGATTTCCAACGCGACACTGTCCGGCAGCCGTTTCAGAGCGATTCCCGCACTTTCCGTTTTTTGTTCGGGAATGACGAGCACACCGGGCGAGACCGCCAGAAACTTGACGTGCGGCGCTGTTCTCCACCAGGTTCGCGACGGGAGATCGCGGAATTTTCCTTTGCGTTCACTTTCCGGATGTCCTGTTGTGGAGAAGTTGCCGAAGACATGCATTTTATCGTGGAAGAAGGTTCCCGGATAGAAATATTCTCCTTCTGCAGGCAGGGAGAGGGAATAGATGAAGCGGCGGAATTTTTTAAGTTCATTTCCGCGCGGGGCGAGTTCGGCGTTGACACGGATCCGGGCATCGTCCACAAAACGGATCCGCTCCCGCATTTCCCAGTCGCGGTTCCCGCGGGAGAGTGTCACTGTACCGGATGCTTCATCAAACTCAACGTGTTCCGGATTTAATGTCTGGCGGCTGCCGCCGTCATTGAAATAGAATGAAGAGCGGTTGGAGGGATTTTTCAGGATCAGTGCGTTGCCTGCCCGGAGTTCAAGCCAGTTTCCGCTTCCGCGGTCGATTTTCAGTTCCCAGCCGTGTTTCCGGTATGTTACGGGATCCGGAGGCTCCGGTTGACGGATCTCATCATTCCGGAGAGGCCGGAATCCGCCGCTGACAACTGTTTCTTCCCCGCCGTGAACGTTGAATTCGCAAAAGACAGTGTCCTGTACGGAATAGGGGATTTCCGCTGTACCGGAGGTGAACAGTTCCGGTGCTTTTTTCGGGTATTGCCATTTGACGGAACGGGTGTTCTGAATTTTGAAATCCCGGAGAGCGGCGTAATCGGGGAGTCCCGGTTTTTTGCCGGTCCAGGATGCGGTCAGCCGGATCCGTGTGGTCCGGCTGGATTTGAACCGGAATTCGATATTCTGCCATTGACTTCCGGTTTCGGAGCCGAGGACCCAGAGCCAGCGCCGGTTCAGATTTTTTTTGTTTTTCACCCAGTCGGGCGTCTCGAATACGATGTTGGAGCTGCAGGATGTTTTTTCCAGAACCGCATCCGGAGAGATTGCAACCACGTCCATGCGGAAGCGTCCGGCGGAACAGGTCGCCGCGATAGTCAGAAGCAGGAGAAGCGGAAAGAGCCTTGGCATGATGAATATCCTTTCTTGGTGTTTTATTGAATTTTTTCCAACAGGCCGGAGAAGTTCCGGTAGCGGCGGATTCCGCTGTCCTTGAGAGCGGAACGACCGGATGCCGCTGCATGACCGTCCAGAAAAGCGGTGTTGACATGTTGTCCATGCAGGGCCGTGAGAACTCCGCCGTCAGTGCTGTCGTTTGTGTCATTGCTGACCAGATTGAGGGCGGATGGATGCTGCGCCATGGTCGCAGTTGCGGACGTTTTCCGCATGACATCGCCGATGATGAGATGTTTGGATGGCGGAGCTTTCGCGGAAGAATAGTTCGTCCACCAGCTGCCATCGTTGCATCCGGGGGAAGCCGCAACGCCCAGACAGAATTTCTTGGTGCAGTGGGTATCGGCGAATCCGCTTCCCGCGGTGTGGCCGACGGCTCTGCCCCATTCCAGAATCCCGAACGCCTTGAATGCCACGTTGCCGACATTGTTTGGCTTGAGTTCTCCGTTGGAGACACGGACCGCTTCCGGGCAGACCGCGCTTTTTCCATTTTTCAAGTAGCCGCCGTGATAAAGAAAATTGTATGTGCTTACGAATTCGTAGGTGACGTTTTCCAGCGTATAACTTTGTTTGTCATAATATCCGATCGGCATCCATTCGGAGCTGTCGCCTGCATACAGTGTCAATGCGCTAATATATTGCTTCTGATTGCTGAGGCAGAGAATGGCCGATGCCTTGCTTCTTGCCGATTGGAGCGCCGGCAGCAGAAGCGATGCAAGAATTGCAATAATTGAGATAACAATGAGGAGTTCTATAAGGGTGAATTGATAATTCCTCATTCCGATTGTTTTTCCGTTTGTCATACAGGATCCTCCTTTATGCTTGTTTGATTGATAGGTTTTAAATGAAATTCCATAGTGCAGCCATCCGGCTGTTCTCCCCGGAACATGGCTTCCAGCATATCGGCGGCTTTCCGGCATGCCGCCCGCCGCGGAGATTCGAACCGCCAGTAGGGAAGCGGTTTCTCCGACTGTGTCAGTAAAAACGGTTTGCAGTCCTGAGCGCTGAGACCGCGCTTTTGCAGAAGTGCGTGAAATTCCGCCAGATATTCTTCCGGCAGAAAAATTCCGCCGGGCAGTCCGGGAGCCGCTTCCAGTTCGGAAAACTCTTTCCGGAGCAGTCTGAGTCCGCTGTTTCTCAGTTCCGTTTTAAGCTGCGGAGGCAGACTGAGCTCTGTGCAGAGAATCAGACCGCTGCCGTTGAGAAGCTGCTTCAGTTCTTCCACCGCATCATGATAGGAATACTGAATGGCGGGGACGTGTTTGCCGCCGCAGTTGACTCCGACTACGGGGATTCTGCCGATGGCTTCTTCGAGGATGCCGGGGGTACAGCTGTAACCGACGATGCCGTCTGCATAACAGTGATCCAGTTCATATTTGCAGTCTTCCGGAGTGACCGGGTTTCCTGTCAGGAAACGGACAATAAAATTCTTCTTTGAAAATTCGTCCAGCAGCACGGAAAGCGTACGCATTGCCGGAGGATCAAGGAAAAACATGTCGCCGCTCATCATTTTGATTCCGATCAGTTTCGGGGGAACCTGTCTGGAGACGCAGAGCGCTTTTGACGGATTGGTGAAAGTCCCGATTCCCCGGCGGGTGATCAGATAATTTTCATGAACCATTTTTTCCACAGCGGCGCGTACGGTTCCCCGCGCGACGGAGAATTTTTCCGCCAGACTGCGTGACGACTGGATTTTAACCGACTGATTGCCGTTCCGCAGGATCAGATTCATCACATAGTGACGGATCTTCGCGGTCTCTGTCAGAAAGTTTTTTGATTCGGTTTCCATCCCGTTTCCTTCCGGTGTCGATGTTGTTTAAGACTAGCCCACCTATGGCCCACTTTATATATTATACAATATTTCCTGGAAATGTCAATCCCCTGTTTGCAATTTTTATTAAAAATAACGGTTTCCGGATCCGGATTGCCATGGAATTTTCTTATACAATAAATGTTTGCCGGTATGCGTTTGTTTTTCGGGATATGGAGAGGGAAAACGGACAAAAATCTTGTTTTCCATTGGATTTTTTGAAAAATCTCTGTATATTTTAAAGTAAAGAAGTTTTTCGCCGGATTCCGGAGAAAACCGGAACGGAAAACTTACCCAAACAAAGGAAAGGAATTCGCAAAATGAAGAAAAAACTCTCGCTCCTGCTCGCACTGACCGGAGCGGCGGTCCTGTTCGCCGGGTGCTCCACCGTTCAGACTGCCGATGTCAAAACGTTCAACAATCAGAGCATCACCGCATCCGGGACATCGGTTGCACATGTCAGCGGCTACACCAGTGGTCTCTATCTCCTGTGGATTCCGTTGCTGACCGGTTCTGCGGAAGAGCCCGGAGCGATCCGCTGGAATGAGGATTCCGTCAATGTGAGCGCGGTTACCAAAATGGTCACCAAGAAAAGCGCGGAAAAAGGCGGAAAACGTACGATCGACCTCGTTTCCATGACCGACAGCGTCAATATTCCGGTTCCTTTCCCGTTCATTCTGTACTGGAAGACCGCGACCGTTTCCGGCAATTCTGTAAAATAACCCTGTAACCGAGGAAGAATATTATGAAAAAGATCATGCTTTTTGCTTCCGCTCTTGCCGCAGGCCTGCTTCTCAGCGCATGCGCCAGCGTTGAAATTGTAAAAGATAAAAACCTCAGCGGTCAGAAGATCGCGAACAGCGGAACGACTCTTGCTCATGTTGATGCACAGAACTGGGGTATTTACCTCTTCACGATCCCGCTGCTGACCGGTTCCACCGCAAATCCGGGTTCCATCGACGTTCTGAAAGACACCGTTACGGTCGGCTCCCTGATGCCGGTCCTTACGGCGGAGACCAAAAAACTCGGAGCGACCAAGGTTCTCAATCTCGCTTCCCAGTACAAGGTCGGCGGATTCATTTTCTATACCCGCCAGATCAATATTTCCGGCAACGCCGTCCGGTAATTTTCCGGTTCAGCCGGAATCAGGGCCCTTCCACCGCATTTGAGCGGGGAAGGGTTTTTTGTTGTCCGGAATATGCGGAATGCGCATAATCCTCATGTTTTTTGAATTTTCTCTCATTCACAAACTTCACAGTCTGTGCTATAATATTACAATCAACAACAAAAAAGGAGGATTTCGTATGACACGTTCCGTTCGCTATCCGGCTTATCCGCTGGTGACCCATGATCCGTATTTTTCCATCTGGAGTTTCAGTGACCATCCGGCGGAAGACTGGACCTGTCACTGGACGGGGCACAACAACAATCTTGAAGGGGTGATTCGCATTGACGGGAAAAACTGGCGGTTTATGGGGCCTCGGAAAGGTGCGGACGCGATGACGCTGCTTTCCGTGGAAGTGCTGCCGACCAGGACGGTGTATTCATTTGCCGAAGGGGGTGTCCGGTTCCGGCTGACGTTCCTGACTCCGGCACTGCCGTATCGGCTTGACGTCATGGCGCGTCCGTTGACCTATATCTGCTATGATGTCGAATCTACCGACGGCGCGGAGCACGATGTGGCAGTTTTCTTCTCTGTTACGGGCGATTGCTGCGTCAACAGCAGTACGGATCGTATCAGCTGGACGCGTACGCTCAAAAAGAATATGACCTGTCTCTCCATCGGTTCCGCCGCGCAGCCTGTCCTTGCGAAATGCGGCGATGATCTGATGATCGACTGGGGGCATATCACGCTTGCCGTTCCGGATGAATTCGCGGCGGAGACCTGTCTGAAAGGAAACCGCGTACTGTTCGAGGAATTCCTGCAAACCGGACATTTGCCGGATGAGGACGAGTGCGGATTTGGAAAAATTCTGCGTCAGGGTTGGAACGCGGCGGCTTCGGTGATCCGTCTCCGCGCGGTTCCCGGCAGAACGGATTTCGCCTGGCAGATGCTGGCGTATAATGATTGCCTGTCGGTCGAATATCTGAACCGGAGACTTCCCGGTTACTGGACCGTTTCCTGCGGAGATTTCGCTTCGATGCTGACAGCCGCGTATCAGGAGTATGCCGCTCTGCGTGCGGAATGCGAGGCGTTTGACGCGGAACTGATGACGGATGCGGAACAGGCGGGCGGACTGGAATATGCACGTCTGCTTGCCGGAGCGTTCCGTCAGGCGATTGCAGCGCATAAACTGGTTGCGGATATTGACGGGACGCCGCTGTTCTTCTCCAAAGAGAACTTTTCGAACGGCTGTATCTGCACGGTCGATGTGACCTATCCATCGTCGCCGCTGTTCCTGCTGATGTCGCCCGCGTTGATGAAAGGGATGCTGATCCCGATTCTGGAATATGCCGGAACCCGCAAATGGCGTCATCCGTTTGCTCCGCATGACCTGGGGACTTATCCGCTTGCGAACGGTCAAGTTTATGGCGGAGGCGAAACGTCCGGGGAGGAACAGATGCCTGTGGAAGAGTGCGGGAACATGCTGCTTCTTGTTTCGGCGCTCGCGAAGTTCACGAACGATCTGCCGTTTCTCCGCAAATATGAGGGACTGCTCCGCAAATGGGCGGAATACCTTGCGGAAAAAGGCTACGATCCCGAAAATCAGCTTTGCACCGATGATTTTGCCGGACACCTTGCGCACAACACCAATCTTTCCATTAAAGCGATCCTTGCATTGGGCGGCTTTTCCGTTATTACGGGAATGCTCGGAAATGCGGAAGAGGCGCAGCGTTACCGGAAACTTGCGCAGGAGTTCGCCGGACGCTGGGTTGTCGATGCCGACGATGGAGAGTTTTACCGTCTGGCGTTTGACCGGAAAGGTTCATGGAGTCAGAAATACAATCTGGTCTGGGACCGTCTGCTCGGACTTGATCTGTTTCCGAAGTCGGTCGCCGAAAAGGAAATGGCGCACTACCGCAAGGTCCAGAACAAATACGGCCTTCCGCTTGACAGCCGCAAGAGTTATACAAAGATCGACTGGATTCTCTGGAGTTCGATCCTGACCGGAAAAGACGAAGATTTCCGTGCTCTTCTTGCTCCTGTATGGAAGTGGGTGGAAGAAGGCGTAACACGGGGCCCGATGACCGACTGGTACGAAACGACGGAAGACGGACATAAAGTCGGTTTTCAGGCGCGTTCCGTTGTCGGCGGCCTGTTTATCCGTCTGATGGCGGATGAGCGTCTCCGTGCGAAGTGGCTGGCAAAAGCCCGGTAACGGGGAGCGGTCCGGGGAAGTTTCCGTTCCCCGGACAATTCCATTATTTCAGCATTTTTTTCAGCAGGGGAACAAGTTGATCCGTCATGCGCTCATAGCCTAAATCGCCGGGATGAACACTGTCGACGGCGGTTTCGCCATCGGTTCCGAACAGCGTATTGCCTTTGAGATAGACGATCCGGCGTTCTCCTTCTTCCTGCAATTCCCGGTAAATTTTCCGCATGGCGTTCCAGCGTTTGCGGTTGTCGTCGAGTTTTTCCCGGAAGAACCAGCCGTTGGTCTTGGGGGCGTCTTCCATCAGCAGAAAGGGCGTTCCGGGACGCAGTCCGCGCAGGCGTTTAAGGAACGGTTTTGCATTGGAGCGGATCTGTTCCAGATCCATATTCGGCATTGCGTCGATGACGAATGCCGCCGGATTCAGCGAACCGAGGATTTCTGCGACTTCCAGTTCCATTCTTGCCGCGCCGGAGAAGCCGAAATTATAAGTCGGCCGGTTCAGTTTCCTGCCGATCCACGCGGGGTGGCAGAGTCCCGCGTGGGAAGCGTAGGCACCGTGAACGATGGAAGAACCGTAAAAGACGATGGACGCGGTTTCCGGGCGCGGGGCGACGGGTTCAAACATGGTTCCGGCTTCGATTCCGAGCTCTGCATGCAGCAGTCGGTTGCGGGACGGGAGGTAGAGGCGGAATTTGTGTTTCCCGCGGATGGGCTCCAGTGTCAGCGGATACTCTTCCGCATCGCCGAATTTATGGTTTGTGGTTGCGACCCAGCGGAATTTTCCTGGTTTTTCTTCGGCGTAGAGGTCAAAGCCGCTGAACGAACAATTATTGAAGTTGCGTTCCTCATACTGGGCCGTTTCAAATTTCCGCCGGATGTGAATGGACGGGGAGTCGGTAACAAAAGTAATGCACATTCCAGTGGAGGAATGGGAGTTGTTCCAGACCTTTTCCGGGAGAAGGGATTGAAATGTGGCGGGAAAGCGGTCGTATGGAGATTCATGTTTTTTCCGCTGCCACGCCTGACCTTCCAGGCCGATTTTCCGGAAGTCGATCCAACGAAGTTTTGCTGCCATGGTATACTGTATCCGTTTTCTGTTTTGCGAGCTGAAGTCAAAAAAAAACCCCGTCCACGGAGAACGGGGTCGAATCTCAGCGGAAAATTACTTTCCGACAGGGCATTTCAGCTTGGCATAGTCCGCTTTGCTGACGAACTTTGTCAGGTTGGTTCCATCATCATCGGTGGCCTTGACGGCATAGCGTTCCTGGATACCTTTGGCGGTCTCTCTCTTGTAGACAACCTTTTTGCAGTTCTTTTCAGCGATTTCGACTTTCGTTCTTTTCTTGACGTTGAAGAATTCCATGAGCTCGTCTCCCTTGTTATTGGGTTAAGTATTCAAGCACAATTTTGTGCTTATGCGGTAACTGTATCATAAAATTAATTCATTTTCAAATGGAAAAATTAAAAAACAGGCAGAAAAAGTTCTTTTTTTTCTCTTTTTTTTGCTTTTCAGCATTTTTCGAGCGGATTTTTCCCGAAATCGGGGTGAATTCCGAAGCGTGTCAGGACGAAATCCGTTTTGACCGGGTCGTCCGGAAACATGGTCCGGAATACGCGTGTGATCTCCAGAGCGGTGGTGAGATCGGCGGCATTGCGGGTGGTCAGGCCGAGCTCCCGCGCAATCCGGTGCATGTGCGTATCCAGCGGTACGACCAGATGGGACGCCGGAACCCTGGTCCATCCACCGGGATCCACGGCATCCTGCCGCACCAGCCAGCGGAGCATCAGATTCAGCCGTTTGCACGCGCTGCCGCGTTTCGGCGAGGGCAGAAGTGTTGATTCCCCCGACGGGAACCGGCGGCACAGCTCCGAGCAGAAATGTTCCGCTGCAGGGAGAACCGTTTCATGATCCGGACGGAAGCCTGCCAGAAAACAGTCTTCCAGCGAGCCGTAACGGTTCAGAACGTCGGAAGTTCCGGCGAACAGAAATGCAAGATCGTCTCCGGTGTGGAACCGGTGTTTGAACCCGCTGAAATCATGCCGGAAGCGCTCTTCATCGCCCGAACGGATATACTGTGCGGGATGGGGACCGGTTATCCGGAAAACGGCATCCAGACTGTTCAGAATCTGCCGGACGCGTCCATACGCCAGCGCGGAGGCGATGAGCGCAGCGATCTCCCGGTCGGCTGTTTCCCGGAACGGCAGAACCGTTTCGAGCGGATCGGGGGAGATATAGCGCGGATCGGAGTAGACAGCATAAAGCCGCTCCAGTCGTTGACCGAGCGGCTTCCATGCTTGTGTGTTCAGCGGTTTACTGCTTGGAAAACTCATCCTTGCCCGCTCCGCATTCCGGGCAGACCCAGTCCGCCGGGAGCTGATCAAACGGGGTTCCGGGCGCCACTCCGTTATCGGGGTCGCCTTTTTCGGGATCGTACACATAGCCGCACACGTCACATACATACTTGTCCATAATTCATTCTCCTTATTGTTTTGCACGTTCGAGCAGAAGATTTCCGATTCTGACTCCGAAGTCAAAACACTTCCGGAAATCTTCTTCCGACGATGCGAATTTCAGTTTCAACGGTTCTTCCGGGAGTTCCACGTTCATGGACTTGAGGATCTCCATTGCCTGGGCCGGAGCTTCTCCGCTCCATCCGAAAGAGCCGAATGTTCCGCCGATCAGATTCTTCGGCCGCAACCCTTTGAGATAACAGAGCACATCCGAGACCGAGGGATAGAGCATGTTGTTGATGGTCGGCGAACCGACGATCAGCGCGCCCGCTCCCATGACGGCGGTTGCTACATCGCTGCGGAATTTGGAATGCATACAGCAGACCGTCACGCCGGCTCCGGTGGAACGGATGCCGTCTGCGATGGAACGGCCCATTTTGTCGGTCGCTCCCCACATGGTGTCGTAAACCACAACAGCTCTCGGTTCGGGTTTCTGTTCCGCGAATTTTTTATAGAGGGCGAGCGGTTTTGCAACATCGGCTCCGCGCCAGACCGGTCCGTGGTCGGTGGCGATGTACTGCACATCAAGCCCCAGCGTCGGGAAGACTTCCAGAAGTTTGAGGACCTGCGGCGAGTAAAGCAGCAGGATGTTTGCATAATACTTCTGCATTTCCAGTTCGATGACATCCCACGGATTCTCGTCGATGAAAATCCGGTCGGTAGCCAGATGCATACCGAAGCCGTCCTGCGAGAACAGGATTTTTTCCTCTTTCAGATAAGAGAACATGCTGTCGGGCCAATGGAGCATCTTGGTTTCGATAAAAGAGAGCGTAAGCCCGCCGAGATCAATGCTGTCGCCCGTTTTCACCGCTGTAAGCCGGTTTCCGATATGGAACTGGGCGTCGAGAATGCGGACTCCTGCAACGGAGGCATATACGACTTCGGGTTTCAGTTCATCAATGACCTCGGGCAGAGCGCCGGAGTGATCCGGCTCCGCATGGTTGGAAACGATGACTTTAATCTCCGACGGGTCGATGACGGATGCGATTCTGGAATACATTTCCTGTTTGAACGGAGCCTTTACGGTGTCGATCAGGGTCGGTTTTTCGCCGAGCACGAGATAGGCGTTGTATGTAGTTCCGCGATGGGTATGATACCCGTGGAATTCCTTGAGATTCCAGTCGATTGCGCCGACCCACCAGACTTTATCGGTGATTTTTACAGCTTTGAATGGCATGGTTCTGAATCCTGTTTCTGTTGGTGGAGCCCGTGAAGGGCTCCCGGTTATAGGTTGTTGACCCAGAGCCCGTGAATGTTGCAGTATTCACGGATCACAACTCCGGGTTTGAGTTTCAGCTGGAACAACGCTTCGGGAGCGTCGCCGGGTTTGAGACGGATGCATTCGGAGCGGGGACCGTCGATGATCTCGATCCATTCGATGTAATGTTCCGGAGTCATCGGATGAGGCGTGGAACCGACTACGACTTTGGTGTCGCCGGACGGCAGGGCGGAAGGTACCGGAACATGTTTTTCCGTCGCCATATCCGCAGTTTTTTCCTGCATGAGCGTCATGGGTTTTCCACAGCATGTGAATGTGCAGTTTTCCGTACATGTGCATTCATCCAGAACTTCGATGACCGCATTGCACCCGGTGCATTTGAGAATAGAGTTTTTCGTGTTCATTTTCTCGTTTCCTTTTTGTTTAAGGTTTTTATTTTATACGACCGGGGGGATCGTCGTAACCGTTTTCCGTATTGATCAGTTGAGCATTTCCTTATAACAGTCTACGCAGTAGCCGTCGAATTCGACCTTGACCTCGGAAATGCGTCCGGAGAGCATTTTCGTCAGGTCCCGGTTCAGGGCTGCGGGATTTTCCATTTGCAGATCTTCCACTGCGCCGCATTTCCGGCAGCGGAGATGATAGTGAATGGAAGTATCGCCGTCGTAACGGTTCTGGCGTCCGGCGAGTTCGATTCTCCGGATCTCTCCGGCATCCGCAAGCAATCCCAGATTCCGGTATACCGTAGCCAAACTGATTTTCGGCATCCGCTGTTTGACGATGCAGTACAGTTCATCGGCGGTTGGATGGCATTTCAACTTCCGCAACTCTTCCATGATGACTCTGCGCTGACTGGTATTGCTTAACTTCATCGTATCCGTTCTCCAGAATGAAATTTCTGTTCCATGCCCCCTTGTTCCATGTTATAATAGGAATCACTATTGGAAAGTATATATGTTCTTTTGAAAAAATCAAGCGGAAAATTCTTCCGGGAAGGAAAAAAGTTGCATTGATATTGTATTTATTCGCTGTTTTCTGCGGAAAAACTCAGCCGGAAAATTTACCGTTCCGGCTGAGCAGGTGTCCCGGGGGCGGGAATCAGAGCCCGACATCCGGCAAATGGAGTGCGAAACCGAGTTCCCTCAGTTTCTGCTGAAGCAGCGGAACGGAGAGATCGCCCGGTTCTCTGCCTTCGTCGATGGCAAGAGCGGCGGCGAGTCCGGCAACCTGTCCCGTCATGGCGGCGGAGGGGATCACCCGTGTGATTTCCCATGCGTCTCCGGTGGCGGATGTGCAGCGTCCCGCCGCGAGGAGTCCGCCGAGCCGGTTCGCCGGATAAAGCGTCCGGTACGGAATTTCCCAGACGAAGCCGGGTTTGCGCCAGTCTGCGAGAAGTCCGATGGAGTCTTCAAACCGGGTGGCGTGTTCGTTGTCCTTCAGTACATATTCGCCTTGAATGCAGCTGATCTTGCGGAACTGTGGCATGGCGGGGAGTTTCAGCGCATAACAGCTTCGTCGGTCGAACTGACCGGAGGCATGGAGATCGCGGTAATATTCCAAAAGAAAATGGCGCGTGGCGAGGATATAGTCGGAAACATCTTTTCCCGATGGGTGCCGCACGGTCTTCTCTTTAAGCGATTCGCGGGTAAAACCGCATTTGGCGAGCCGTTCCTCCGAAACCGCACTGTCACCGTTTGCCCACGCTCCGTCGAAATGCATGACGACGCTTTCGCCCAGTTCATCCATGCGATGGCCTGCGTGCGCGCCTTTGCGGTATTCAAGAGCCCAGAGCGAGTAGAAGTTGTCGCCGTCCAGACACGGGACTCCCGCGCGGCGGGCAAGAACGCTGCTGCCGCTGGCATCGATGAACTGTTTTGCGCGGATTTCCCCGCGTCCGCTTTCGTTTTCGACGATGGCGGCGGCGAGGCGTCCGTTTTCAACGATAGCGTCACAGAGAAGCGTATCGTACCAGATGTCGACACCCGCATTCCGGAGAGCTTCTTCGAGGGCAAGCATGAATGCGGCGGGCGAAAAGACGCAGCGGTAGCGTTTCTGTTCCTCGGCGTTCTCCGCATTGCGCCAGTTGGCGGGAATTTCGCCCGGGCCGTATTGGATACTGGCTTTCAGCAGTTCTTCACTGAGTCCGAATGTGACTTGATGGCCGTTGCCGTCGCAGATCGGCAGATAGATATAAACCAGACCGCTGGTCGCGAGTCCGCCGGGGAGGATCGTTTTTTCCACGAGAACGGTTTTCTTGCCGGATCTTGCCGCCTGGATTGCGGCGGCAATGCCCGCGATACCGCCGCCGACAACGGCAATATCATAATTGACTTTGAAATTCATAAGTTGTTCCTTTTTTATGCCGGAAACGTTGTTCCGGACGAGGTTGGTTCTGTTTTGCTGTTTTTCAGATTGAGCAGATGCGGGCGTATTGCCCTGAGTTCGGAAGGATCGCCGCTGCCGTGTGCCCAGCCGGTACACCCGGACTGCCTGTTATGAGAATGACGGTACAAATCCTTCGTCTTTCTTTAATCTAACCGTATTTGGCAAAAAATCAAGCGGAACAGTTTCCTGCCCTATAAAAAAACGGAGTTGAGGGGTGGTTTCCGCAACTCCGTTAAAATTCCCCGATTTCCGAAACTTTTTCCATTGAAAGGAATAATCGCCGCTCTTCCGTTCTCCGGCGGATGCCATAACATTCGTGAATTCTTTCAAAACACTCATCCCCGGATCTGCGGTCCTTCGGATTTCATTCCTCTTTTCACGGGATGGGATTTCCTGTACACGGCGGAAGTCTGCGGGATGTTCTCCGCATTTTCCCGACGCTGTCCATTCGCTCCCATATTCCGTTTCTCAACAGAAAAAGCCCGGGAACCGGGCAATTTTTTTCAAAGATCATGCCGGAAACACATTGAGACACAGACCCCCGCGGAACGGAAAAGCTGTGTTCGCTCTTTATCCGGTTCTTGAAACTGTAACTTCTTCTCTCTGATAAAGATAATATAGTATGAATTCCAAAAAGTCAATCGGGAAACTTGAAAAATTCCATTATTTCCCGGTAATTTTGCATTTTTTTGAAAAAAAATCCTGAATTTTTGTGGGCGGAAAGCTCTTTTCCCCGGAAAACTTGATCATCGGGATTGATAAAACGGGGTTTTGCGTGTATAGTGGAAAAATTGAGGTTTCGTATTACTTATGGACAAGATTTTACAACATTTCTGCGGTTATCTTCTGATGGAGCGCGGTTTGAGCAGGAACTCCATTTCCGCATACCGGTGCGATTTGGCGGATTTCATCGCTTATCTGAAAAAATACGGCAAAACGGATTTTTCGGAGGTCACCCGTGACAATATCATTGACTTTCTCGGCGAGCATAAAGAGAACGGGATGGAACCGGCGAGTCTTGCGCGGCGTCTGGTCGCAATCAAGGTGTTTTTCCGTTATCTGGCACAGGAAAAATTTGTGCCGGAGAACATAACGTCCGTCATGGATTCCCCGAAACTCTGGCGGATTCTCCCCGAATTCATGTCTTCCCGGGAAGTCGAAGCGCTGATGAATGTTTATGCGGTCAATGCCAAGGATTTTCTTGCGATCCGGAACCGCGCGATTCTGGAGGTGCTGTACGCGTGCGGATTGCGGGTGTCGGAAGTCGCGTCGCTGAACGTTTCGTCGGTCAACGCGGAGAACGGAGTGATCCGCGTGCTAGGGAAAGGATCGAAAGAGCGTATCGTTCCGGTTGGACACCTTGCCGTGCAGGCTCTCCGGCGCTATCTGACGAAATCCCGCCCGAATCTTCTGCGCTCTCCGGATGAACCGACTTTGTTTCTTTCCCAGCGGGGGAGAAAACTGAACCGGGAGCGTATCTGGGCGATCATCAAGGAGGCCGCGCTTCAGGCGGGAATCATGAAAAATATCCATCCGCATACACTGCGTCACTCCTTTGCCAGTCACCTGCTGGAAAACGGGGCGGATTTGCGCGTGATTCAGGAAATGCTGGGGCATGCGGATATTGCCACAACACAAATTTACACTCATGTGGATCAGAGGCAGCTGCTGGCGGTCCATAAAAAATTTCATCCGAGGTCATAATCATGAAACGTGTCCGTATTGCCGTTCTCTGGGTCATTATTGCAAGTCTGGTCATGGGAGGAATCTGGTATTTTGATGCGGGGGGGACCGGACGGTTCCGCCGGGACAGTATTGTTTTTCCGATTATGAGCACCAAAGCCAAAATACAGCTGATCGGAACCGAAGAACAGGAGATTGAAAAAGGGTTCCGCGCAGCGCGGGAGGCAATGGAAAAAGTGGTTGCCGTTTGCAACTATTTTGATCCGGAGAGTGAGTTGGGACGTCTCAATGCGACCGCGTCGAAAGCGCCGTTTTACTGTTCGGCGGAGCTGTGGGAGATTTTGCAGGAGGTACGCAAGTATCACCGGATATCGGAGGGAGCGTTTGATCCGACGATCCGCCCGTTGATGAAAGTCTGGGGCTTCCATCGCGCCCGCAAGACTCTGCCCTCCGAAGAAGAGATCGCAGAGGCGAAAAAACGCTGCGGATTCCGTAAGATTCTGTTCAATGACAATGAACGGAGTGTGTTTTTTGAAGTGCCTGGCATGTCCATTGATTTGGGCGGGATTGCCAAGGGATGGGCGGTGGACAAGGCTGCCGAAGCGGTTTTGAAAACGACCTCGATCCGGCGCGGTTTTGTGGATCTCGGCGGAAATATGCGTTGTTTTCCGCTTCCGCCGCCGGGACGGAAAGCATACCGGATCGCCGTGCAGGACCCGAAATATCCCGGCAGGCAGATCGCTGTTGCGGATGTGCTGGACGAATGTATCGCCACCAGCGGTGATTATGAGCGGTATGTGGTGATCAACGGAAAGCGTTATACGCATATTATTGATCCGGCAACAGGGATTCCGGTGAGCCGGACCGTTTCCGCAACCGTGATAACGCCCAGCGGCGCAGCTTCCGATGCGCTTTCAACGAGTCTTTTTATCCGGGGGCCCGTTTTCGCGGAAAAGCTGGATGACAGGACCCGGACTCTGCTGATCGACGCGGATGGCAACCGGCACCAGCGGGTGCGCGGCCGCAAAAAACCGTTTGAACTGCTGCCGTCCGGACAGAAAGATCCGGATGTGGAAAAGAAGTAGCCGGGAAAAGATTGCAATTTGGTAAAAATGCGGAAACCGGATTGACATTTCCGGAAAATGCAGTATCATTATGGGGTGTTGAACTAATCGGGAGGTGTTTTATTATGATGAATATGAATTTGATCCGGAAAACCGTTTCTGCTGTTGTTCTTTGTGCGATCCTGAGTGTTTGCGCTGTCGGACAGGAGTTTCAGCCGCGCGAGATCCTGCGTCTGGACTTCCGGTCTTATACCGGCTTTGTGAATTCCGTTTCCTCGTTTGCCTCTCAGGTTGCCCCGGATTCCGCCGGAGCCGTGATGTTTCTTTCGGCTGCTCTGGCGATGAATCCTGCGTTTGCGGCAGTGGATCTGACGCGTCCGATGTCGGTTCTCCTGCTCACGGGGGCGGGGACTGCGAAAAATGCCGGCGGAGAGTATGTGCCTGATCTTTTCCTCTGCGCCGCCGTAACGCTCCGGGAAAACGCCACGCTCCAGAAAGAGATCCCGGTCGGCGGAATGCAGTTCGCGACGTTCCGTTTCTCCGACAGACGCGCTGTATTGTTCCGTCCGAATCCGCTCTACAATAAAATGATCCGGGAAAAAGCGTCATCGCTGTTTCCCGTCCGCCGGGATCTGCCGCAGTTTCAGCTTCAGATGGAACTGAATGCCGTGACTCAGCTTCCATTTGCGCAGGACGCCATTGCCAACGGTGTCGCCGCGGCGGCGGAACAGAATACTGATATTCCGCCGGAAGACCTCGTAAAGGAACTGGAGAAGACGGTCCGGCAGGCGGAAAAGCTGACGCTGGGCGTGAACTTCCCGAATGACCGCACGCTGGAACTGCAGGGCGTACTGACGCTGAAACCGGATTCCGATACGGCAAAACTGTTCCGGAATAAAAAGAGCTCTTTTGATTTTTCGCATGTTCCGGTGTTTGCGGCGGCGTCCCGGATTTTCCTGCTTGACCTGCCGGACGATCCGAAACTCAAAAGTTCCCTGATCCATCAGTTGGGCAAAACAACTTTGCCGTCGGCGTTTTCCGCCGCCTGCATCACTCATGCTTCCGGAGCGATTCTGGCAGCTGTTGACAGTGCGGAGCGTGTAAAGGCGTATGTTGCACTCAAGCCCGGTTCGGCGCGTCTTTTGCTCCAGCTGATGAAAGATGACAAGATGATTCAGGAGCTCTCGCCGGGGCTTTGGATCGTGGATTATCAGGAAGACGGTGTTTCCACTTATGCCAAGGTGCTTGACAACGGGCTGTATGTTGTTTCCGGGAAGATCAGCGAAGTTACCGCGAAACGTATTCTGGACGACCGCACACCGCTTCCGAAGTCTGTCGCTCTGAATTCCGACTTCCTTGCGGTTTACCGGAAAAAAGGCGGGGATGAGACCTTTACGCGGACCGGTTCCCTGCGGTATTTCCGGAACCGGATCAGCGGAAATTTCCTGCTTCATCCCTCCGATTTTCCGAAGATTGCCCCGGAGGCCCGCACGCTTCCTGCAAAATAAAAACGCAATATTTCCCGAATGCACCATGAAAAAACAGTTTTATGGTGTATATTATTCAACAAACTGAAATCAACAGGTATAAACGTACCGTTTTTGAAAGGACTATCATTATGCAGGTTCCGCTTCTTGATCTGAGAGGACAATTTTCCGCTTTGAAACCTGAAATCATGAAAGCGATGGAGGAACTTTGCGACTCCCAGCTGTTCATTCTCGGACCCAAAGTGGCGGAATTTGAATCGGAAGTTGCCGCGTACAGCGGCGCGGCCGGTGCGTGCGGCGTCACCTCCGGTTCGGACGCTTTGCTGATCGCGCTGATGGCCGAGGGCGTCAAGGCGGGCGATGAAGTCATTACGACTCCGTTTACTTTTTTCGCCACAGCCGGAGCCATTGCCCGTGTCGGAGCAAAACCGGTGTTTGTGGATATCGACCCCGTGACGTTCAATATCGACGCTTCCAAAATCGAAGAGAAGATCACGCCGCGCACGAAAGCCATTATCCCGGTGCATCTGTTCGGGCAAATGGCGGAGATGGAACCGATCATGACGATTGCCGGAGCGCATGGATTGATCGTGATTGAAGACGCCGCGCAGGCGATCGGTGCCGAATACAAAGGCCGGCGGGCGGGATCCGTCGGAGATTACGGCTGTTTCTCGTTTTTCCCGAGCAAAAACCTTGGCGGTTTCGGCGACGGCGGAATGGTGACGGCGAATTCCGCGGAGCGGATCGAACGGTTGAAGATCTTCCGCAATCACGGTATGAATCCGAAATATTATCACCACTTCGTCGGCGGCAATTTCCGTCTGGATGCGCTTCAGGCGGCGGTACTTTCCATCAAGTTGAAACATCTGGATTCCTGGACGGAGGGACGGCAGAAAAACGCGGAGGAATACCGCCGGATTTTTGCCGCAAACGGACTTGACGGCAAAGTCGTGCTTCCGTCGGAAGCTCCGTATACGACCCGGCATATTTATAATCAGTTCTCCATTCTGGTGAAGGACGGCAGACGGGATGCGGTGAAAGCGGCTCTTCAGGCGGCGAACGTCGGCTGTGATATTTATTATCCCGTTCCGCTTCACATGCAGGAATGCTTTGCCGGACTCGGTTACCGGAAAGGCGATCTGCCGGTCAGTGAAGCGGTCGCGGACGAGATTCTTGCATTGCCGATCTATCCGGAATCCACTGCAGCCATGCGGGAATATGTGGTTGCGACTATCGGGAATGCATTGAAATAATGGATAATTCGCAGGAAGCAAAGCGGCAGACCTACTGGCGTCTGCTCCGGTACGTCAAGCCTTATTGGGGACGGATGACGGTCGGGATCCTCGCCGGTTTTGTCGTCGGCGGGTCGCTGTTCGGCAGCCTGATGCTGATCCCGAGCCTGATGTCCGGAATCGAATTTTCCAGTGCCGCGCAGCCGAAAGAGGAAACGGCGATGGCGGAAAAGATCGTTGCGGCGGTTCAGGTTCCGGGCAGTGAGGAGGAGAAGCTCGCCGCTGTCCGCCGGGTGTTGGATGCACCGAAGCCGCGGGAGGTTTCCAAAATCAAAAAGGAGCTGGAGAAAGCGAACAAAACTCTGCGTTATCTCGGACTCTCTTCGTTTCAGCTGACTTATGATCACGGCAACGTGTTATTGAAAAGGCCTGCATCGGGGAAAGAACTGCTGAAATTTCCGGCGGAAAACGAAAACGGGAAAATGACGTGGCAGTTCTTCACGATTTTCTGCGTGGGATTCGTTCTGCTCTGGTGTCTGAAAAACATTGCGACGTATGTGAACCATTATCTGACGCGCTGGGTCGGGACGCGGGTCGTTGCCGATCTCCGTTCGGAGATTTTCAGCAAGCTGTTGAATCAGTCATTGCGTTTTTACGGAAAAACCGACGTCGGGCAGCTGATCAGCCGCTGCACGAACGATACGGCGGCGATTGAATCCAGCGTGGCGAACGTGATCGCCGATGCGACGCGCTGTCCGATAGAGATTCTGGCGTGCGCGGCGGCGATTGTCTATGCCAGTGTGCAGTCGGGGCGCTGGTCGCTCCCGCTGATCCTTTTCATCGGTATGCCGCTCTGCATTCTGCCGGTCGCGATTCTCGGACGCAAGATTCGCAAGACGTACCAGAAATCCTTTGCGCAGATCGCAAATGTCGTCACCCGTATGCACGAAGTGTTTACGGGAATCATGGTGGTCAAGGCGTATCATGCGGAGGAGCGGGAGACCGTGCGGTTCGAGAATGCGAACCGGAAGTATTTCAAGACCGTGATCCGGGCGACGCGCGCGCAACTGCTGATGTCGCCGCTGATGGAAGTTGTTGCGGTTGCATCCACGCTGGCGTTTCTGATTTACAGTTACAGTCAGGAGATTTCGCTTTCCGAGCTGGCGCAGCTGCTTGCTCCCTGCTTCATTGCATACCGTCCGATCAAGGATCTTGCGAAGATCGCGACTTACATTCAGCGGAGCATGGCTGCCGCCGACCGTTATTTCCAGGTGATTGATTACGATACCACGCTTTCGGAGTCGGTGGATCCCAAACCGCTCAAGGAGTTCAACGACAAGATCGCGTTCCGCGATGTCGAGTTCGCCTATGATCAGCATAAGATTCTGGATAAAGTGACCTTTGATATTCCGAAAGGTCACATTGTGGCGGTAGTCGGAGAAACCGGGTCCGGGAAAACGACGATCGCCAATCTGATCGCCCGCTTCTATGACTGCGATTCCGGCTCCATCACGATCGACGGAAAAGAGGTCCGTGACATCCGGATCGCCGATCTCCGCAATATGATCGGTATCGTTACGCAGGATGCTGTCCTGTTCAACGACACCATTGCCGACAATATCGCATACGGTATGCCGGGCGCGACCCGCGAACAGATCATTGAAGCCGCCAAACAGGCGAATGCGCACGGTTTTATCGTGGATGGCCGTCACCCGGACGGATATGACACCTTTGCCGGTGAAAAAGGGTTCCGCTTGAGCGGCGGGGAAAAGCAGCGCATCAGTATCGCGCGCGCAATCCTCAAGAATCCGCCGATCCTGATTCTTGACGAAGCAACCAGTGCGCTTGACACCGTGACGGAAAAGCTCGTGCAGGATGCTTTGAACAATGTCATGACGAACCGGACCGTGTTCGCGATTGCGCACCGTCTGAGTACGATTCAGAATGCAAATATGATCATCGTTCTGGAAAAGGGACACATTGTGGAAGCCGGATCGCACGATGAGCTTCTCGCTCTCGGAGGCCGTTACAAGAAACTGCATGATACGCAGTTCGGCAAGAGCAAATAACCGTTTTTTCTGACCGGACCGCCGCGGAATGTTCCGCGGCGGTTTGGCAGGCACAGACCTCATAAACGGATTGCCGCCACTGTTGGCGGGATTTGCATTCGCATTGACGTTATTCGCTGACGACAATGTTTCCGGAGGCGGCAAGTCCCTTTACCGAATACGGGTCGGCGCAGACACCGGGATTCGGTACGTTCGGCGAGGCGATATAGCGGTTGTTCACAATTCTGACTTCAGTCGCGTTGGTTATATAGAACGCGGCGCGGTAGGGCAGCGGTTCCCGGCGCGGCGTCGGATTCTTGAAGGTGTTGTTGCGGAACGTTACGTTCCTTGCCGAACTGATAAAGGCGACAAGCCCGTAGCTATCCTTGAACGTGTTGTTTTCGAACAGAATGTTCGACAGAATCGGATAATCGGTCCGTTGCGTCGACGGATCGGTTTTCATGTAAACGCCCATGTATATGTCGCGCGCTTTGCCGTCATTGCCGACATTGCGCGGATTCACGCTGTCGAAACGGTTGTTCCGCACAACGATATTGTCCGCGCCATATCCTTCACTCCAGGCGTTGAACGTGTAGCCGGTTTCAATCTTGATTGCTCCCATTTCATTGTGCCGGAAATGGTTGTTTTCAAGCGTGATGTCGCGTCCGAGCAGCAGAATGCCGCGTGCACGGTTGTCGTGGAAAAAGCAGTTCCGCACGATGATGTTCCGCGTATCGTAGGCCCAGTTGAAGAGAATGAATCCGCCGTCGACCGGATCCGGAACCGGGGCTTTGAAAGTGATCTCATACATTCCCTTTTCCGCATCAACGGTACGGACCGATTTGACTGCGGAACGGAAATTGGCGGGGGAATAGTCGCCGTGACGGAGCTCGACCGGCACGCCGGGACGGAACGTGCCGATGGCTGCTGCATTCCGTGTTATGACTGTGTATCTGCCGGATTTTCCGGCGTAACAGGAGGTGTCGTGTGCATTCAGACAATCGTCTGCGCCGAGGCTGAATTCGCAATCTTCCATTTTGAAGAATCCACGCGAACGTGCGATGTGGCAGTGGTCGGCGGTGCAGGTGATAAGCCTGCGCGGCACTCCGGCCGGTGCGGCAATATTGACTCGTCGGAACTGCCAGTACTGCTGGATGCCGCCGATTGCAAAGGCATGTCCGGCGCAGGAGTAAACATTGACGTCTTCAAGTGTCAGGTGGCGGTTATCGTTCATCACGAAGCCGTGCATGTCATAGTAGTAGTGCTGCATACGGAAGAGCTGTCCCCGGCGGAATTGCGACAGGTGCCGGCCGTGAACCCGGAGCACATTGCCGGAAAGCCATTCCGTTCCGGGGCGATTCCGACTGGCGAAGAATTCGAAACCGCGATCAAAACCGCCCTCGATTCCAACTGATTTTGTGGCAGGATCATAACTGCTGACGATGGCGACACGAAGATCGCGGCGTGGAAACGTCTCATATTCGCAGAAGCGGAAATCGACATGATTGTTTGAAGCATCGACGACTTCAACCAGACTGGCCAGCGGATCCTTCTCCCAGTTCCAATCCATTTTGAAGTTGCGCATGATGATCCGCTCGCAGTCATCAATCCGGAAGTTTGCTCCGCGCTTTTTATGCCAGACGAACGTCGCTCCGCCGCCGTCAAAAATGAAATCCCGCATCCGTTCCAACTTGATCGGCAAGTCGGCGGTCATCCGGTAGGTTCCGGGAGCGACGGTCAGCTTTGCCGCTCCGATTTTCCGGCAGTGTTCAAGGGCGCGGTTCAGAGCATCGACATTGTCGGTTGCACCGGCGGAGACCCCGAAATCAGCCGCCGCGACGACGGTTTCGCCTGCATTCTCCGGCGGATGAATTGAAAATTCCTTTGCGCCGGTCGGCAATGTTCCCCACGGTCCGGTGTAGGGAACGGCATTCCGCGTGGCGGGATAGTAACAGTCCTCACGGCTTTGGATGAGCCGGAAATCGGTAATTTCCCCTTTCAGCTGCCGGTGGGTGTGAATCTGAAAAGCATAATCCGCAGTGTTTCCGGTACGGAATTTGATCCTGACTGACCGGAAAAAGGCGCTGTCGCCTCCCCGCTCGGACATCGTATCGAGTGTACTGTTTCCGGCAGAGACGGGACGGCAGAGAAAGTACAGGTATTTCGTATCTATACCGGGTCTGTCGACCCGGCAGCGGAACGTCGCAATATAGGCGGTGAGCGGTTTCAGCATACCCGGCTTGGTCTGAAAGACCGGAGTCCATTCGTTCCTGCTTGTCGTTGTATCAATTCTGAGAGTCGCACCGTCCGGCGACGAGACGGCAAACGCTTCCCGCAGTGTATAGCGCGTGGAGTCGCTGAAATTCTGCAGGATTACCGGTTCTCCGGCCGCTGCGGACAGCGCGGAGCCGGCGATCAGGGTAAATACGGTCCTTCTCAAAAACGGAGAATAAAAAAACATGATGAGACACCTTTCCGGATCTGTACAAGAAAATTCAATGAGCGTATTTCGTTTTCTCCTTATATTTTCCTGTGTTGAAAATTATAAGGAGGCTGCCAATTATTCCGCAATATGTTTACTATAGCACATGAAACGTGATTTTGGCAATCTTTTTTTGAAAAAATTGATTTTTTATGTTTTCTCCGCTTTTTTCACCTGCACAACCAGTTCATGGAGATTATTCCGATCAATCAGCAGTTCCGGATCGTTGCCGGGATCCGGCTTGATTCCTTTGGAGAAGAGGCGTTCCCGGTAAACCGGAAATATTTCCCGGAACGTCTGCACGGTAACGTTTTCCCCACTCCGGCAGGATCGGGACAGCGGAAGCGGATCGGTCGCAAAAAGCAGACGCCCCATTCTGATCCGCACAACAGATGCCGTTTGTTTTTTTACCGGGAAAAGGACATATTGACGGCGCAAAAGCCGCATTTTCCCGGTGTTTCCGGCAATGATTGATTTACGGAACGGGTGTTATTTCACCCGCTCCAGTTCGTAGGCGAAGACCGCTCCGGAGGGGCGGAAGACGGTCAGGGAAACCGTCAGTTTGCCATCTGCGCGACGCTTTAACGGAAGTTCCGCAACTCGTTTGCCGGAGGTATCGACCGCGTGGAGACGATAGGAGGCACCCGGAGGCGGGGTGAGCGTCAGTTCCGCTTCGCCGCGTGCGGCGAGAAAAGGCGTTGTTCCCCAGGATTCCAGCCGCTCCATGGCAGGGGAGGCGAATTTGGCTTTGGTTGCCTGTGAATCCGTCAGGTGCAGAAGCAGAATCCGTTTGGACTCCGTCAGCGGCAGAAAATCGGCTGCGGCGGCTGCGAACACGGCACGTCCGTTTTTATTGTTCACCTGCAGGAACGGAGTTGTTCCTTTTTTGCCGGCGGGGAGAATCAGCACTTCACAGGCGGGCGAGACGGCACGGAATGTTTCCCGTTTGCGGTCAATTTCGATTTCTCCGCCGGAACTGCGGAATATTCCGTCGGCGGGATTGCACTGCCGGGAGTTCAGAAGTCCGGCTTTCAGGAGTTTTTCCAGAATACCGTGATCTTTGGGACCCGCATTCAGAACGGGGATTCCGCCGGAGAAACGGGGAAATGCAGTTCCTGCGTTGAACACTGCCCGGCAGTTTTCCGGGAGCCGGACCGGAGCGGGTGAGACAATGGTGCCGATCCGCGCGATCAGGCCGAGATTTGCCAGTTCGGGGATGTAAGCGGTATCAAAGCTCAAACCGTTACCATTTTCGAGCAGCACGGCAAAGCTCTCTTTTGCGGGCTGTATGCCGCTGCCGGAGAACAGGGAAACGCCGATGCGGTGCGCCAGACTTTTGACGACATCGGTCGATAGGTCAAAATGATTGTTCGCACGGTCGTTCCGCTGATAGTTTTCGAGTCCGTGCGAATACGCGAACTGGAACAGGGCATCCCATCCCTGCAATCCGGCGTAGGCACCGATCAGGGCGGGGCCCTCCGCCCGGAAGCGGTTCGGTTTGGCGTAGTCGAATTCGGTGACGGTAAACGGTTTCCCGTACAGGCGGCTGACCGCGATACTTCCGGGTAACGGACCTGTTACGATTGCCGATTTCTGATGGAGGATCGAAGGCAGTTTCCAGGAAGAGGACGGAAAGCGCGGATGGCTGGAATACCCGTGGTTGTCCACATAGTCATACATTGCGCGCATCGTGGAGAGTTTCGGAGTCGACCCCATGTTCTGATCGCTCAGAGGGCATTTGACGCCGAGCCCGCGGACAAATTCCTTCATCTGCGCGTAACGTTTTTCGTAGGTTTCCGTCAGGAAACGTTCGAACTGGGCGTTGCGTTCTCCGGGCGTGGCGCCGACGGCAAGACCTTTGGCTTTCCGCCACTCTTCAAAACGGGTCTGGTACAGGGTACGGGTGAATTCATTTTTCGCCCAGCAGGACTTGATGTTGCCTTCGTTGACCAGTGATATGGAGATCAGTACGGGGTCGTCCTTGATGGCGAGCCCGGTATACGGATTCACATGCGTGAGATAGTTGCGGGAGTAGGTTTTCCAGTTCTCATAGACGGAATCCAGAACCCAGAAAAGCGCTTTGTAAACGGCGATATCCGTCAGTTTTTCCGGATATTCGGGGATTTCACCCTTCGGGAGCCGGCGGGAGATATACAGGTCGGTGGTGATGTAGATCCCTTTTTTCTTGAAGCAGTGAACGAGATAATCCAGCTGATCCATGCGGACGGGATCAAGTTCCGTGGTCCGTTCCCGTTTTGTCATTCCGCCGTCATGGTGGTGCAGACGGATCGCGTTGAATCCGGCGGCAGCCATGCGGTCGGCAAGCCGTTCCGCCCACGCTTTTGTGGTATAGGGCCCCCGCGAGCAGAGATTGGTTCCGTAAAAACGGAGCTGCTCGCCGGGACGGTCCCGGAACTCAAAATGTCCGTTGCGGATGACGACCGGACCGTATTTCCCGGCGGGCGCATCAAGACGGGACGAGAAGTCCAGAACCGAGCCGGGGAGGATGTCTTTGTGATAGTCGATCGGCTTCCAGTTGCGTCCGGCTACGATATAATGGGGAATGGAAGCGTTCTGCGGGACTTTCCGGTCGCAGAGCGTTGCCCCCGCGATCATCCAGACCGCGTTTCCGGCGGATTGGAACCGGATGCCGGCGAGCGGTTTGTCCTCCACTTCATAGACACTGCGGTAAAGACCGACATAAGAACTGCGGTTTTCTCCGGTCCAGACGACTTCGCCGTTGTTCACCGGGACGGGCGACCACCAGTTGCCCGTATCGCCGGATTTGATGTTCAGCACGGTTTCAGTGCCGTCCGTATAGGTCAGAGTGATCGTGCCGATCCGGGGAGCGGATGATCCCCATGCAATCGCGTGAAGCAGATAAAAATATTTGCCACGCGGATTTGTTTTCACTGTGCCGCCGGCTTCCCGCGGCATATAGAGGCGGTTTGCTCCTGCGAGAACAAGGCAGGATTTTCCGTTGTTGCGTGCCGGGTTGATGATGTCAAATTCAACGCCGCGCCAGCGGTGGCGTCCGACGGGGATCATACGGAGATCGTTTTCCGGTCCCTGATCGGTCCAGCCGCCTTTTCCGTCGGCGGGTGTCTGGTCGGCAAAGCCCATATTGACGAATTTCCGCAGGTCGATTGTCTGTGACCGGTTCGGGCGGTACTCGACGTTCAGCCGGAGTTTCCGGTCCGGAGTCTTTCCGATGCGGGGAACGCCGATCAGCAGACTGTATGTGTTCGGTCTGGGGCGGTAATCGTGAATCCGTACCGTGAAGGTTCCGGAGAGGATCAGAACACCGTTCTGTTCCGGGATTTCCAGACGGTTGACTTTGTCATTCGCATAGACTTCCACTTTTCCCTTGTTCTTCTGCAGCGGAAGAACGAACTCTTTGCCGTTGATCCGGAAGACGCGTCCGGCGAAACTTTCCGTCGGCATCGCGGTGCGGAACGTGAACCCGTAACGGATCCCGGAAGAGATATTCAGTTCATAAGTATAAGAATCCGGAGAGTTGTTTTTCCGGAGTTCCGCGTTATAACTCCCGCCCGGTTCGCCGGGAAGGTGAATTTCCCCTTTGGAACTCCAGCCGATGGGGGAGACTTCTGTTTTGCCGGTTTTCCACTCTTTGTCGCTTTGTCCGAAATTGCGTCTGCCGTTCCAGCAGTCTCCGCCGAATTGCAGTTCAGAGGTTGTCAATCTGCCGCGGGAGTCCAGCCGGACCGGTGTTTCCGCGGCTGCGGCGATGGATACTGCCAGAAGAACCGCGGCTGTCAGAAAGACTCGTTTCATGATTTTTGCTCCTTGATATTGGGGTTACCATTCGGTTTGCTGCTGTTGGGCGAATTCCATTTTCGGATAGAGTTCCACCTTCATCCGGGCGGTTGAGACTGCTGCGGCGTTTCCGCCGATGTACAGCAGATTGACCGCCTGCGGATCATGTGCAGCCCATGCCCGCGGTCCTTCCGGCCAGGTCACTTTAAGAAATCCCTGATTGCGCGGTCCGCCGTCATTCCGAATGGGGTTGATGTTTTCTGGACCACGGCTGTCGACAAGCATCGGCATCTGGGCAGGTTGTTTCCAGACGAGCGCCATACGGCTGTCGTTGCGGCTTGGACCTTCAAACTTGATCCAGTACTTGCCTTCGGAAGTATTGGTTCCCTGAAACGGGAAATCGCCGAACCAGCCGTAGTGATAATAGAGTATCGTATTATTTGTATAGGAAAAGGTCCCTTTTGTCAGCGGACAGCACCATGGTGCGCTGGTTTCTCTGTTTTCAGGCTTCCGGATCCAGCCGGTTACTTGCAGATACCGCAGCCAGCTATAGGTGTTATGGACTTTGACAATGACATTCCCGCCGGAATCATTGGCGTACATGTGGACCAGCTGTCCGCAGGATTTCAGGTTTCCAAGGCAGCTGATTCCCCGCGCCTTGCCTCTGGCTTTGCCGAGAGCGGGGAGAAGAAGTGCAACTAAAATTGCGATTACAGAGACGACAACCAGCAATTCTACGATGGTGAATTTCCTTTTCATTCGTTCCTCCTTGGTTGGGTGGTTTCACGCAGAATTAATGCAGTCGGAACTGCGATCGAGCGGACGGGAGTCTCCGGATGGAGAATCCGTTCCAGCGTCAGTTCGATCACCGATTTTCCGAATTCATTCAGATTGGTATCAATGGTGGACAGCGCGGGATACAGACAGCAGCTGAATTCCGCATTGTCCTGTCCGACGAGCGAAATGTCTTCCGGAATCCGTTTGCCCCGCCGGAGCAGTTCGCTTGCAAGGGCGAGGCACCAGATGTCGTTCTGGACGATCAGGGCGTCGATCCCGTTCGGGATCACTGCTTCGTCGATGAAGCGGCTGAAGATCCGGCGCACGGATTCACGGGAATTGTCGGGGTTCGGGATCGTGAAGACCGCGTTTTCCCGGTCCGGATATTCACTGAGAAATGCTTTGCGCCGGGCCTGGAGGGAATCGTATTTTGTTTCCTGCTCACCGATCAGGAGAGCGGGATTGCGTCGTTTTTCCTGCCGGAACTGTGCTGCCGCCTCCGCATATCCCCGGCTGATGTCGTAATAGACGGACGGCAGGTTCGGCAGGGGCTCCGCTCCGTAAAAAATGACTTTGTCCAGTTTTTTAAGATCGTCGTCGATGGTATTGACGTGGCAGATGACGGCATCCACACCGTATTGAAAAAGAGTCCGGCAGTTTTGCAGCTGTTTGCCGGGGTTGTCGTGCGTTTCGGCGATCAGAAGGCGGTACCCGCGGCTGTCCGCTTCCCGCTCGATCGCGGCGATCTGACGGAATCGCACGGCGACGTCTTCGCTGTCGATGAGGACTCCGAGGGTGTGGGAAGAGCGCCCGCAGAGCATTTGCGCGGAAAAATTCGGGATATAGTTCATCTCCCTTGCGATTGCAAGGATCCGTTCGGTCTTTTCCCGGGAGACGCGGATATTGCTTTTGCTTCTCCCGCTCAGGACCGCGGAGGCGGAGCCCAGAGAGACTCCCGCCCGTTTTGCTATGTCGACCAGTCTGACCATTTTTTCCCTTGTTTTCAGTGTATGATTAAGCGCTTTATTAAATTATACTTCAAAACAGGAAAAAAGTCAAGAGGTTAAAAATAAAAATAACGATATTTTATTTTAAAATCGTGATTTTGAGCGGTAAACCGGGCGGCGCCGGTTCGGGGAATTCTGCGGAATTTGCGTAAAAGACTTGATTTCCTTCTGCGGAGCGCTAAAGTACAGGATATGTTGACAGAAACAGAAGGGGTGTCACATGAGAATTTTATTTCATGATGCGTTGGTGATTTCACCGGATGTGGAGCTGGAAGGAGCGTCGGTGCTGGTTGAAGACGGAGTGATCCGCCGGATTTATCTCTGCGGAGAGGAACTGCCGCTGTCTGACCGGGTGGTCGAGGTTCAGGGGGACATGCTTGTTCCCGGATTTATTGATATTCATACGCATGGTTGCGGCGGACAGGATTTTTCGCACGGTTCCCGCGAGGCGATCCGCACGATCGCGGAAAATAAACTGTCGGAGGGGGTTACGACTCTGCTGCCGAGCACGTCCACACAAAGCGAGGAGACCCTTGCCCGCGCACTTCAAAGCGCGGCGGATTATGTGAAATCGGAAAACCGCGGAGCAAAACTTCCCGGCGTTCATCTGGAAGGAGTCTTCATCAATCCGCACTGTCTCGGAGCGCAGAATCCGTCGTATCTGCGCAATCCCGATATTGAAGAGGTGCAGAGGCTGAACCGGATTTTCCCGGTCCGCAAGGTCTCTTATGCGGTGGAGATGCCCGGCGCGATCCCGTTTACCGCGGAATTGCTGGAGCACGGGATCGTTCCGTCCTGCGTGCACAGCGCCGCGACCTGCGCGCAGTTTACCGGCGCGTATGAGCACGGGATGCGTAATCTGACTCATTTCTGCAATCAGATGACACCGTTGAAACACCGGGAGATCGGACTTGTCGGTGCGGGGTTCCTGTATGAAGATGTTTATCTGGAACTGATTTGCGACACTCTGCATGTATGCCCCGATATGATCAACCTGATTTTCCAGATCAAGAGCGTTGACCGTATTATGCTGATTACGGATTCGGTCGAGGCTTCGGGAATGGCGGAGGGCGAATATACACTTGCCGGACTGCCGATCATACTGAAAGACGGAGCTGTCCGGCTCAAGGATCAGCCGGAAACGCTCGCGGGCAGTGTGCTGACGATGAATGCTGCTCTGCGCAATGTTTACGAGATCACCGGATATCCGCTGAAAGACCTGATCAAAACGACGTCGTGGAATCAGGCGCAGTCGCTCGGCCTGGAAAGAGTGGGGCGTATTCAGCCGGGATATGCTGCGGATCTTGCGGTTCTTTCCGGAGACTTTGAAGTGGAACGCGTGTTTGTGGACGGAGAAGAGCGCTATTGCGCGGGATAACCGGGGCGGCGGATGTTCCGTTTCATATTTTTTTCCGGGGAGTTCTTGATTTTCCGGAAACTGGAAGTACATTAATTTTCAGGTTTTTAATTTTTTATTGAAGAGGTATCAACACATGAAAGCTGCTTATATTTTTTCCGGTCAGGGCGCACAGGCCGTCGGAATGGGCAAGGATCTCTACGAACAAAGCAATGCCGCCGCGGCAATCTTCAACGAGGCGGATTCCGTTCTCGGCTGGAGCATCTCCGACATCTGTTTCAACGGACCCGCGGAAAAATTGACGGAAAGCAAGTATTGTCAGCCGGCGATTTATACGACCAGTATGGCGTGTCTCGCCGCGTACCGGGAAAAATTTGACGGCGATCCGGATGAGATCGTCGGCTGTGCGGGACTCAGCCTCGGCGAATATGCCGCGCTTGCCGCCGCCGGATATTTTACGTTTGCAAACGGCCTCAAACTGGTTGCCCGCAGAGCGGAGCTCATGGATGAAGCCTGTAAGAATACGCAGGGCGGAATGGCGGCGATTATTGCCGGTGATCCGGATGTGATCCGCGAAGTCTGCCGGGAGTGCGATATCGACGTTGCCAATTACAACTGTCCGGGGCAGATCGTGATCAGTGGAGTCAAGGACGGCGTTCTCAAGGCTTGCGCCATGCTCAAGGAAAAAGGCGTCAAGCGCGCTCTTCCGCTCAATGTGGCGGGAGCCTACCATTCCCGTCTGATGGCGGAAGCGGGCAGACAGCTTCGCGGTCCGCTGGCGGATACCTACGTCACCGCGCTTGAGTACCCGGTCGTGCAGAACCTGACGGGTGCGGCCGAGGCCGATCTTCAGCAGATCAAGGAAAATCTTGCGGGACAGGTTGCCGGCAGCGTGAAGTGGGAAGACTGCGTCAGGACCCTGATCGGGCTCGGTGCGGAGAAGTTTGTGGAGTTCGGGCCCGGAGCGGTGCTGACCGGATTTGTCAAAAAGATTGATCCCTCCAAAGCATTGCTGAATGTTTCCGGAATGATTCAATAAATAAAACCGATGAAAGGATCGTACAATGGGAAAAAATCTTGAAGGAAAAGTGGCGCTTGTCACCGGCGGCGCCCGTGGTATCGGCAGAGCGATCTGCGAAAAGCTCGCGAACGAGGGCGCGACCGTGGCAATGGTCGATATTATGCTTGACGTTGCGGAAAACACCGCCGCCGAGTTCCGTGCAAACGGATTCGAAGCTCTTGCTGTCGCCGCGAACGTCGCGAAACTGGAAGACGCCGAAGCCGCGGTCAAAGCGGTCGTGGACAAGTGCGGCAAGCTCGATATTCTGGTCAACTGTGCCGGAATTACCCGCGATACCCTTATGCTCAAGATGACCGAGCAGGACTGGGATGCCGTGATCGCCGTCAACCTCAAGGGCGTGTTCAACATGACCAAAGCCGCGATCCGTCCGATGATGAAAGCCCGTTACGGCCGTATCGTCAACATCTCCTCTGTTGTCGGCAGAATGGGCAACGTCGGTCAGGCGAACTACTCCGCCTCCAAAGCCGGCGTCCTCGGCCTTACCAAGACCACTGCGCGCGAATTCGCATCCCGCAACATTACCGCGAATGCGGTGTGCCCGGGTTACATTGCAACCGATATGACGGAAAAGCTGCCGCAGGAAGCGCGTGACGCGTTCCTCGTGAATATTCCGCTGAAGCGCGCCGGAAAAGCCGCGGATGTGGCGGGCGTAGTTTACTTCTTCTGTTCTCCGGAAGCGGATTATGTGACCGGACAGGTGCTGAACTGCGATGGCGGGTTCCTGATGTAAGGAACCGTTCTTCACCGGAAATGAGCGGAAAAAAGGAAAAATAAAAGAGAATATACTTGACTTTTTCCGCTTATGGTGTAGATTAATTGGAATTAGACGGTAAAATAAGTTTAGAAAAAGAAAAGCAACTGAAACAGAACTTTTATCAGAAAGGGTTTGAAATGTCAGAAATTGCAGATAAAGTGAAGAAGATCGTTGTCGAACAGCTCGGCGTGAATGAAGATCAGGTCACCGCGGATGCCAAATTCATCGAAGATCTCGGTGCGGATTCCCTGGATCAGGTTGAGCTCGTCATGGCTCTTGAAGAAGCCTTCGGCGCTGAGATTCCTGACGAAGATGCTGAGAAACTTACAACGGTTGGCGATGCCATCACATACGTTGAGAGCAAGCAGAACAAAGGCTGATCAGTCTTTAGTGTATATGATGGGTCATTCAACTCGAAAGGGTTATGACCCATTTTTTTTGTAAAGGAGGACTGAATGAATTCCAGACGTGTTGTTGTAACGGGGATCGGTGCGATTTCCAGCGTCGGAAACAGTGTTGACGCCATGTGGGAGTCGCTTCTTGCCGGAAAAAGCGGGATCGGCCCTGTAACGAAATTCGACGCCGCCGATTACCGGACCCGGATTGCCGGGGAGATCAAAGACCTCAATGTCTCAAATTATATGACGGAAAAAGAGGCCCGCCGCCTTGATGATTTCTGTCTGTATGCCATTGCCGCGGGCGATGAAGCGATGAAAGATGCCGGGCTCGGTCTTGATCTGCGTGACGGTTCCGTTGCGGATCCCAACCGGGTCGGCGTGTGCGTCGGCAGCGGGATCGGCGGAATGCGGACAATGGAAGAACAGTGCATGAAGCTGCTCCAGCAGGGACCGTCGAAAGTCAGTCCGTTCCTGATTCCGATGATGATCATTGATATGGCTTCCGGCTCTCTTTCCATGCGTTACGGCGCAAAGGGTCCGAATCACGCGGTTGTTTCCGCCTGTTCCACCGCCAGCCATTCGATCGGGGAATCCTACTGGATGGTGAAGCGCGGTGATGCGGATCTGATGATCACCGGCGGTGCGGAGGCTTCCGTTTCCCGTCTCGGTTTTGCCGGTTTCTGCTCCATGAAAGCGCTCAGTCAGCGGAATGACGACCCCACGCGGGCGAGCCGTCCGTTTGACAAGGACCGTGACGGATTCGTCATGTCCGAAGGCGCCGGTATTCTGATTCTGGAGGAGTACGAGCACGCCAAAGCCCGCGGAGCGAAAATTTACGCGGAGATCGTCGGCTACGGAGCGACCGGAGACGCCTACCATATAACCTCTCCCGCTCCGGGCGGGGAAGGCGGAGCACGGGCTCTGACAATGGCGCTCAAGAACGCCGGGCTCAATCCCGAAGACGTGGATTACATCAACGCTCACGGAACCAGTACGTCTCTCAACGACAAGTTTGAAACGGCGGCCATCAAAACCGCGTTCGGCGATCACGCCTATAAACTTGCCATGAGCAGCACCAAAGGCTGTATGGGACATTCTCTCGGTGCCGCCGGCGGACTCGAAACGATCGTCTGTCTCAAAACGATCCAGACCGGTGTCATCCCGCCGACCATCAACTATACAACGCCGGATCCGGAATGCGATCTTGACTGCACTCCGAACACCCCGCGCGAACGCACTGTCAATGTGGCTCTTAACACCAATCTCGGTTTCGGCGGTCACAACGGCGTGATTATTGTAAAGAAAGTCTGAGGTTCAACATGAAGAAACTGATTCTCGCATTGACGGCTCTTTCGCTTGCCGCCGCGTTTACCGCGTGCCGTTCAACGGAAGAGGATACTGTGGAAAACAGACTGCGGAATGAATACGGCTGGCAGGGTGGAGCGCTTCCGCCCGCCGCGCCCGATCCGCAGACCGTGATCGCCGCTCCGGATGAACCCGGAACCGCTCCGAAAGATGCGGGAATCGTTTCCACGGTTGATATTCAGGAGACGGTTGTTATTGACGAACAGCCGCCGCTTCCTCCGGCAGGCAAACCGGAGAAAAAAGCGGAGGTCAAAGTGCCGTCCAATGTGAAATATGAGCTTACCGGCGAAACGAAAACGCATGTCGTCAAAAAAGGCGAGACGCTTTCTTCCATCGCCAAAGCCGAATACCGGAACGGATTCCTGTGGGGATTCATTTTCAAGGCGAACAAAGAGCTGCTGAAGAACAATCCGAACTTGATCCGTCCCGGCATGAAGATTACGATTCCGATGATCCGCAAGGCCGGACCGGCAAAACCGGAGGCTTCGGCAGCCGTGAAGGAAAGTACAGTGCCCGTCGCTCCCGTTGCGCCTGCTCCGGTCGGGAAAGCGCCGGAAGCCCCGAAAGCAGAAGCTCCGGCGGCGCCTGTTGCGCCTGCTCCGGTCGGGAAAGCGCCGGAAGCCCCGAAAGCAAATTGAGTGATTGCATGAGCGAAGAAGACAGTCAGGATCCTTTATCGTCCCGTTCCGCCGCGACTCCTTATATTGAAAGCAGCGGAGCGGAGATTGATGCTGTCTTTGCCGGAAACCTTTCTGCAAACCTGAAACGGGTGGAGGAAGTTTTCGGGGTATCGCTGATCACGCGTGATTCCTGGATCAAAGTGGAAGCGGATGATCCGGAAACCGTCAAGCGAGTGAAATCGTTTCTGGAACACCTGTTCCGCCTCCATGCGGATATGCGTACCCCGCTCCGGCAGATGGACTTTGATCTGGCGCTGAAATCCTATTCTTCCGGCAGTCCGGCAGAGCTTTCCAGTTTTTTCGCTTCCAAGATCCGTATTTCCCGGAAACGTCAGGAAATCGTGCCCCGCACCCGCAATCAGCTTGCGTATGTGGATGCGATGAACAAGCATGATATCGTCTTTGCGCTTGGTCCTGCGGGGACCGGAAAAACATACCTCGCAGTTGCAATGGCGGTCAATGCGCTGATGACGGGCAAACGGGATCGCATCATTCTGGCGCGTCCGGCTGTGGAAGCGGGGGAAAATCTCGGTTTTCTGCCCGGCAAACTGGAGGACAAAATCAATCCGTACCTGCGCCCGCTTCACGATGCTCTGCGGGAGATGATCGAACCGCAGGAGCTTGCGACGTTGACGGAACGCGGAATGATCGAGCTCGCCCCGCTGGCATTCATGCGCGGACGTACGCTTAACAATTCCTTTATCATTCTTGACGAGGCTCAGAATACGACTGACGATCAGATGCTGATGTTCCTGACCCGTCTCGGTTTTAATTCCCAGTGTGTTGTTGCGGGCGATCCATCGCAGACGGACTTGCCGTCCCGTAAATCAAGCGGTCTTGCCAAGGCGATCCGTCTGCTGTCGAAGATTGACGGAATCCGGGTTTGCCGGTTTGACCGCGGCGACGTGATGCGCCATTCCCTGGTGGAACGGATAGTCAATGCGTATGAACAGGCTGCGCATGCACCGTCGGAAGATTCGGAGGGTTGATTCGTGTTCTCTTTTTTTCAGACTTTCATTGCCAAACGCAAGATGGCGCAGAAAGGGATGGTCAACACTTCCCGCAAGGTGAACCGGAAGGAATCGCTCTATTCCCGCGCGATGAAGAACAAGCCGCTTTGCTGGACAGTCACCATGCTTCTGGTTCTCGCCGCCAGTGTGTTTTCGATGATGAACCAGCAGCGTCTGCCCGCGGTGCCTCATCTGGTGAAAGATCAGGTTGCCGCTTACACGGTTTATGCCGTATTTGATTTTCAGTATGAAGACCGGGATAAGACCAACCGCGCCAAAGCCGTCGCGCTTGCAAAACTTCCGCTGTTTTACCGGGTTGACGATAAAGCGGCGGGACAGATCAAATCAGAGCTTGCGGCGCTGTTCAGGGAGATCCGCGCCCGCAAGGAGGCGGTGGAGAAAAAGGTTCCGTATCCGGCTCCCGATACGCGGGCAGGGAAACTGGTTGCGGCGCTTCCGCTTCCGGATCTGACCCGTCTCAACCAGTTTGCCGATGCGCCGCAGCTGTATCACGATCTGATGGAACAGGTTGCGCTTGCGGTTGATAACGGGATGATTCCCGTATATGACAAGGAGAATACGCCGTGGACTAAACCGGTCCGCATTATTGATGCCTATGACCGTGTCCGGGAATCCCGCCAGCTCAAGGATATTCCGACGCCGCCGGAAGCTGCCGCGGCGATCGCGGACCGGGCGCTGGAGACTTTTGCGTCGGCGGACAGGGCGGAAGTCCGGAAGGCACTCGTTTCTCTGCTGGAAACGGTTTTGCCTGTCGGCGGAATGAAGGAGGATTCCGAGTACACCGGAGAGAGGGAGAAGAGCGCGCTGGCGCAGGTTCTGCCCGCCATGCGGGAGATTACGAAAGGCCAGCCGGTCATTTCCAAGGATTCCGTGGTGACACCGCAGGATATTGAGATTCTGGAAACGTATGCGAAGATTTTAAAAGAACGTCTGGCGGAAATATCGGAGCTCGAAATGGCGGTCCGGATCGTCAAGGCGGCTGCAACGACCCTGCTGATGCTTCTGTTCTGCGGGATTTATCTCTATCATATTCATCCGGATGTGCTCCGGAGCAACAGCAGGATCCGCATGATGGGATTTGTCACGATCACCGCGATCCTGTTGAACGTGCTGGCGTACCGCATGTTCGGGATATTCGGGGAACAGGAGTCCATTCCGCCGTGGCTGACCTATATTGCGCTTCCGCTCGGATTCGCGCCGATGGTGCTGTCATCGATCTATGGAATGCGTTCCGCATTGTTCATCGGGCTGTTTGTTTCGGTGATCGCGGCGTTTTCCGACAAGGATTCTTTTCATATCATTCTTGCCGGCCTGCTGGTCAGCGGTGTATCCTCGTTTGCGGTCCGCCGGTGCGTCAACTACCGGAACTTCTTTATTTCCGGATTCCTTGCGGTATCTCTGACAACGCTTCTGGTCGGTCTTCTGTTCGTCTGGAGGGATCTCGGCGATTCCGTCCGGATCGTTTATCCGTGGGTGTTCATCATTCCGTTTATTACCGGACTGGTCACGACGGGCGCCACGCAGATCATGCTTTATATCCTCGAAGTCTGTTTCGATATGACGACGAATATGTCGCTGCTGCTGTACAGCGATTACAATCATCCTCTGCTGAAACGCCTTCAGTTTGAGGCTCCGGGGACTTATCATCACAGTCTGATCGTTTCAACGCTTGCCGAAGCGGCGGCAAAGGAGATCGGGGCAAATCCGCTCAAGGCGCGGGTGAGTGCGCTGTTCCATGACGTCGGAAAACTTTCCCATCCGGATTATTTTACCGAGAACAACAACGGAGAGAGCCGGCACAAGGATCTGATGCCGAAGATCAGCGCTCTGATCATTCTCAACCATGTGAAGGAAGGCTTGGAGCTGGCGCGCAAATATAAACTCAAGAAGCTGATGCGGGATGCGATCCAGCAGCACCACGGGACGGATGTGGTGTATTATTTCTACAAACAGGCGAAAGAGTCCGGAGAGCCGGTGGACGAACACGATTTCCGGTATCAGGGACCGACGCCGATGAGCAAGGAAGTCGCGATTCTGTCGCTGGCGGATGCCTGCGAGGCGGCATCGCGTTCCCTGCAGAAACCGTCGCACGGCAGAATCGAAGAGCTGGTGACGGAGATCATTATCAAGCGCATGCGCGATCATCAGCTTGATACAGCGAATCTGACCTTCAAGGAATTGACGGTTATCAAAGAGAGTTTTGTAAAAACATTGACCTCGATGCTTCATGCACGAGTGGCTTACCCAAAGGAAGTTGTACCGGATGAGGACGATTTGTTCGTGGATGCGGCAGCAAGAAAAGCGACCGAACAAAAAGGCGCTTGAACGGCTTGCGGAGAAGGCGGCGCTGGCGGCGGGGCTGCCGGAGAATCTGGATGTCGCCGTGGTGTTTCTGCCGGATGATAAAATGGCGGAGCTGAACTGGGAATCCCTGCGGCATCAGGGGCCGACGGATGTCATTTCGTTTGATCTGAGAACGTCCGGTCCGGCTTTCCCGAAGACGGAGGATGATGAGTTCGAGGCGGATGTGGAAGTGTATATCTGTCCGGATGTGGCACGCCGGGAGGCGCGGAAGCGCGGGCTGCCTTATTCACGGGAAGTGACTTTGTATATGGCGCACGGTCTGCTCCACGCCGCCGGGGAGGATGATCTTGTGCCGGAGAAGAAACGACGAATGCGCAGACGCGAGAAACAAGTTCTCGCCGCGCTGGAAAATAACTGTAACTTTGAAAGGATTTTCGGTTCCTGATTCCGGGGAGCCGGCTTTGTATGAATGAAATAACCCAGATACTGATTCCGCTGAGCATTCTGCTCTATATCCTGATTTCCTGTGTGTTCGACGCATTTGAGGATCTCTCCGGCGGGCGTGTCCGCCGGATTGAGGAAAAGAATCCCGAACTCGCGGAAAAACTTGATTCCTGGCTTGAACAGGATGACCAGATCCGTATGCTGTTCAAACTGCTGCTGTTTGTGATCGCTTCCGTGTTCTCGATCTCCGTCTATTTTTCCACCGGGAAACTGGAATCGCTGTTCGGATTGGAGGTTCCGTATCTGGAAGTCATTCTGCTGGCGGTTTCGATCATTCTGCTCTGTTCCGTCAGTGATCTGCTGGCAAAACTGCTGCTGCCGCGCTGTGACCTGCTGATCATCAAAGTGACGATCCCTGTCATGCTGGTATTCGCGCGGATCATCCTTGCTCCGCTTGCACCGTTGTTCCGTCTGCTGAACCGGAAGATGGAAAAGATCATGGAGGACGCTCCCGACCCGGAAGACAAAGCGAGTCTGGAAGACGAGATTCTTGATATGATGGAGGATGAACCGGACGGACAGCTGGAAGAGGGGGAAAAACGCATGATCCGCGGTATTTTCGATTTGCAGGATATGTCGGTGAAAGAGATCATGACGCCGCGTGTGGATATGATCGCGATTCCGCTTTCCTCCAGCATTGAGGAGGCGAGAAACACATTTGTTTCTTCCGGGCACAGTCGCATTCCGGTTTACGGCCGTTCGATCGACGAGATCCGCGGTATTATCTATGCCAAGGATTTTCTTGCCGTTCCGCCGGAAAAGAAGAGCCTTGCCGGTATGATCCATACGCCGATCTTCATTCCGGAAACCAAAGCCGTTGACGAGCTGCTGGAGGAGATTAAACGGACGCGGAATCACTTCGCCGTTATCATCGACGAGTACGGCGGAACGAGCGGCGTGGTAACGTTTGAAGATATTATCGAGGAGATCGTCGGCGATGTGCGGGATGAATATGACAGTGCCGAGGATGCGATGGAAAAACCGCAGCTGATGCCCGACGGTTCCGTGCTGCTTGAGGCGCGCACGCCCGTTTCCGATGTGAATGAGATTCTTGACATTGAGATACCCGATTCGGAACACGCCGACACGATCGGCGGTTATATCTGCGCGGAACTCGGACGGATTCCCGAAATCGGCGAGGTCTATTCCGCGCGCGGATTGTTCAAAGCTGAGATCGTGAAAGCCGATAAACGCAAGATTCTGAAACTCAAACTGACGGTGCCGGACAATGAAGATGAATGAATTCCCTACAGGCAGACCGACGTCTCCGACGCTTGCCGCCAAATTCCGTAATACGATGATTGCAGGTCTGTTCATCGTTGTGCCGATCTTTATCACGCTTTGGGTCGGGCACTGGGGCGTTTCCGTGTTGACGGACTGGTCGGTGAATCTGTATGCGGATTCCAAACTGGAAAACTTTCCGGCATGGCCCGTCGTAGTCCGTATCGTGACGATCCTTCTGATTCTGACGGGAATTTTCTTTGTCGGACAGATCGCTAAAATCGCTCTTGGACGCAATTTCATCCGTTGGATGCAGATGCTTCTGCTGCGCCTGCCGTTGCTGCGGATTGTTTATTCCACCTGCGAGCAGATCGGAGAGACTGTGAAATCGTCGCAGGGCGGCTTGTTCAAGCAGGTTGCTCTGTTTGAATATCCGAAAAAGGGCTCCTACGCCATCGGCTTCATCACCAATTACAACGAAGAGAAATTTGAGGTGAACGAGCATTTGGAAGAGGAGGTTTACAGCATATTCATGCCGACGACGCCGAACCCGACCAGCGGTTTCCTGATTTTCGTCCCCAAAAAAGAGTGCCGGGTGCTCAAGATGAGCGTTTCCGAAGCGATGACACTGATCGTCAGCGGCGGCGTGATTCTGCCGGGGAAAAAGCTGCAGGGGCAGAAATGAGAGTCAGGCGGAACGGTTGGGAATGGTTCCTGAACGATCCGTCGGTGCTGGAGCCGTGGGCGGAGAAGATGGAAGAACTCGCCACCGATCCTTTAAAGCGCAACGGGGTGCGTTCCGTATTCCGCACGGAGGATTCCGCCGGACACGGCTGTTTTGTCAAACTTGAGTCGAAAAACGGGCTGCTGAACCGGATCCGGAATCGTTTTTTTTCGAAAGCGGAGTCGGAATACAATTCCGGACGTCTGCTGTTGTCCTGCGGTATCCCGTGTGCGGATTATCTTGCGTGGGGACGGCGCGGCGGTGCATCGGCAGTGGTCTCCCGTGCACTGGATGGCTGTGTTTCCGCCTTGGAATACTGGTATCGTGTTGCGCGTTATGAGGAAAGGGAGAAACAGCGGTGGCTGAATCTGTTTTTTGACCTTTCTCTGCAGTTTTGCAAAAACAGTCTCTGTCATCCGGATTTTCATGCGGGCAATGTGCTTTTACAGCCGGAAGCGGAGAAGTGTTTCATGATTGATGCTTACGGGATCTGCCGGAAATCGTGTCTGGACGATCAGGATTTACGCAGCCTTCTGCATTGGCTCCTGCCGCTCCGCATGGATGTGCCGGACCGGGAGCTGCTGGAGCGTTTGGAGCGTCGGGGGATCCTGCGTCAGGATGCCGGACCGTTCTACCGGGAACTTGTCCGTCTGGAGGAGGCTAGAGTGGAACACGACTGGAAGAAGCGCCGACGGAAGCAGATTTTGTCCGGTCATTCAAAATTCAGCCATACGGAAGGGAACCGGGAGATCCGTCATACGCTTTGGTTCGAGCCGTCGCCGCTGCCGGATGTGTCACAGCTGACAGTGCGTGAAATGGATACGGAAGAGGCGGAAACGGTGTGGCTTGATTCCTTTTATCATCAGCTCCGGGCGGAGAAGCTGGGGGAAGTTCCGCTGATTTTTGAAAGAAACGGCGCAAAAAGCCGTCTTTTCCTGCTTTCGGGTAATAAAAAATCGTATTTTTTTTAAGTTTCGCAGAATTTCATGTTGAATTGTGCTGAACCGATGTTATATTCGTGAAAGAGATCTTTATCAACATTCTAAACAAGTAAAACAATAGAGGAGAGGAAAGTAAAGATGGAAATTGCAACGATTGCCGTTATGATCGCCGCATTTATCGGAATGATCATCTGTGCAAAGAAACAGAAAACGAATCCGAACGCAAAGACGATTGCGATTCTGTGCCTGATCATCGTGGTGGTCTGTGCAGGAAAGTTCCTGGTTGACACCGGGTCGTTCGGCGGCATGTCCCGCGAGATGAAGGAAGCGCTTGCAAGCTATGAGCGTTTCAGTGAAGCATCCGCCCAGGCTGCCGGAGAACTCGTTTCCAAGAAATTCGCGGGTAAGAATGTTCTCATTGTCGCTTCCGGCGGAAATGCCTGGGAAAAGCAGCCGAACAAGCTCGTGGAATATACGAAGAAGTACATCAACGGTGCCAATGTGACCGTCAAGGGGCTCCCCTATGACACTCCTGCGGGCGATTCCGGCATGATGGAAGAATACATGAACGCGAAATACTTCAACCAGCTCTTTGATGAAAACAAGGATGTTGATGTGTTCGTGATGACGCTCAGTCTCCCCTATGATCCGTCCCAGATGGCGAGAATCAAACTCTGGAAGCAGAAAAATCCGCCGAAACTGGTTCTGATCAACGCTGACGTGAACTTCCTCGGTCAGGAGATCAAAAAAGGCACGATCGCCGGTGCGGTTGTCATGCGTCCCGATCTCAAGCAGGAAGACTTTGAAAAGAACGCTCCGAAAGACCTGAAAGAGGCTTTTGAAGCCAGATATGTGCTCATCACGCCGGAAAATATCGACGCGATGGCTCAGAAATATCAGCAGCTTTTCACCAGACCGTAAGAGTAAAACGGAACTTCGGATTATTTCAGGACAGCTTCGGCTGTCCTTTTTTGTCGCATGAAGAACGATGTCCTTCTTTCTCTTTCCGGCGGGGTTCCGGTACATGTCGCGGTGCGGCGGTCGGAGCGTGCAAGACGGATCCGTCTGCGGGTTACGGAGTCTGGACCGGAGCTGGTGGTGCCCGTATATGCCGATATGGATGCCGCGCTTGAGTTTCTGCGCTCACAGTCTCTCTGGCTGGAAACGGCGCTGAAACAGAACCGCCGGGAGCCGCTGACTCATCCGTCGGAACTGCGGCTTGCTTTTACGGGCGAGCATCTGAAGCTTGTCTATGAAGCGCAGGATGTCGTATGGACGGGTGTCCGTTACCGGAGTCCGACGGAGCTGCTGGTTTCCGGCAATACGGCAGAGGCGTCTTCCTGTATTGAGGCGCTGCGTCAATGGCTGATGCGGAAGGCAAAGCTGGAGATTCTGCCGTTTGCGGCGGATATCTGTTCCGAACTGAATTTTGAGATTTCCGGTTTTACGCTCGGTCTCCAGCGCCGGGTGTGGGGAACCTGCAATTCCAAACGCCGGATCGCCCTGAATGCCGCTCTGCTGTTCTTTCCCCGCGAGATCGTCCGTTATGTGGTCATTCATGAGGGGTGTCATCTGACGGAGATGAATCATTCGGTCCGTTTCTGGAACCTGGTGAAGAAATACTATCCTTATCCAGAACATGCCCGGCGGATTCTGAACGGACGCGATTCCGCGCTTCCCGCCTGGGTTCATGCGAAACTATGACCGGAGTTATTCGAGCAGGGATTTCGCGTGCCGTTCCGCAGCGGCTCCTCCGCCGAGCATTCTGCCGAGTTCCGCGATCCGCGCTTTCTGCGTCAGGACCCGGATGGAACTGACCGCCGCTTCCTCCGTCGTTTTCTTTTCAACGGCGAAATGACGGTCTGCACGGGCGGCAACCTGTGCAAGGTGGGAAATGCAGAGGACCTGTTTCCGGGTGCCGAGTTCGTGCAGTTCTCCGGCAACGACAACCGCCGTTTCTCCGCCGATGTTGGCGTCGATCTCGTCAAATACAAGCGTTCCGATCTCATCGACTTCCGCAAGAACGGTTTTGACCGCGAGCATGACGCGCGACAGTTCGCCGCTGCTTGCGACCTCTTTCAGCGGTTTCACCGGAACGCCCGGATTTGCCGAAAACAGGAATTCGATGCGGTCCGCGCCGTTCGGTCCAGGCTGCGCTCCGGAAAATTCCACTTGAAACGCCGCCCGTTTGAATCCGAGTTTCATGATTTCCCGCCGCAGTTTTTCCGCCAGATTCTCCGCTGCGCTTTTCCGTGCCGCGGTCAGCTTTCCGCAGAGTCCGGCATGAGCGTCTTTCGCCTGAGTCATGCGGGATTCAAGCTGTTCCCGCTCCCGTGCGGAATTTTCAAACAGATCCAGTCTCCGCCGGGTGTTTTCCAGATATGCGAGCACGTCGGGAATTTCCGGTCCGTATTTGCGTTTCAGAGTTTGCAGAATCTGAATGCGCTCTTCCAATGCGGCAAATTCGGATTCGTCCAGCTCTACGGATGACGCGCGGGATTGCAGATCATCCGTCAGCTCGGAAACCGCATCGGAGATTTCGTCACATTTTGATAGAAAGCGGTCGGCATAATCGGGATCGACGTTTTCCAGCGGGCGCAACAAGCGGCGCACGGAAGAGAGACGGTCCATGATGGAATCGTCGGATTCGTTCAATGCAGCGGAAGCCGCGGCGGCGATTTCCAAAATTGTTTTGGAGTTGGATGCGGCGGAATGGAGCGCTTCAAGCTGTGCATCTTCGCCGTCTTCCGGACTCTGTTTTTCGATTTCGGATACGGTTTTCCGCAGATGTTCCGCCTCGTCCGCATCCGGCATGGTCTTTTGAAACTCCTCCTGTTCCGCTTCGATTTCGCGGATGGATACCCACGCGGCGGCGGTCTGCTCCAGCAGCGGCTCCAAATGAGCAAAACGGTCAAGCGCCTTCAGCTGAGCGGAATTCTTCATGAGCCCGAACGCTTCGTCCGGACTGTGAACATCCACGAGCAGTTCCCCGATTGTGCGGAGGAGCTGGGCATTTGCAGGGGAGCTGTTGATGAAGATGCGTCCGCCGGATGGCGTGAAGACCCGCCGTACGAGCAGAGTGGAGTCCTCACAGGGTTCGAGTCCGCATTCTTCAAGAATCGCGGCAATCTGCGGTTCGGAAACGGAATCCAGCCGGAACTCTCCGGCGATTTCGCAACGGTCGGTTCCCTGCCGGATTGCGGATTTGTCGAACCGCCCGCCGAGCAGCAGTGCGACCCCACCCATCAGTACGGATTTTCCCGCGCCCGTTTCCCCGGTAACGGCATTGAAGCCGGGAGAAAATTCAATATCCGCTTCGTCGACCAGTGCAAGATTCTTGATGTGGAGCCATTTGAGCATGGTGTGTCAATCCTTCTCCGGTTTTCCTCTTCCGCCCCTCATTTTAGAGAAAAAGGAGGATTTGACCACTTTTGCATAGGACGGATATTTCGCCCGGAGCTCCGCGGAGGCATCCGGCGGAATATACTGAAAGCGTTTATAAAGCCAGAGATACTGCTCCGGAGCCATGCGGATCAGTTTTTCGGTCATTGTCATGATATCCTGAATCACCTCTTCTTCGGAGGTGTATTCGGAAGCGGGCTTGGGCAGCGGATCCATCGTGGCTTTGAAATGACCGTCCGGCATGCGGATGCAGGAGCCGACGCCGATATAGGCGTTTTTCTTCAATACCATTGTGCCGGGAAAGCGGGTGACGGGACACGGCAGGCCGAACATATTGACGAACGCGCCGCCGTTACGGACTTTGATGTTCTGATCGACAAGCATTCCCGCCGCCGATCCGGTTTCCATCGCGTGGACGAGTTTCAGCATACCGCCGCGCGATTCGATGATCTGCACGTTTTTCACCGAGCGTCCGCCTGTGATGAGTTTCCCGAGGTAAGGATTGCGCGGGGTCCGGACGACGGTTGCCATTTTGAACCCGAAAACGATGCCGAGCACCATTCCGGAAAATTCCCAGTTGCCGTGATGCGGCGTGATGAAAATAACGGGGCGTCCCTCTTCCAGACATTTTGCCGCGTCTTTTGCCACCTGCGCGAGATTGGATTGGATATCGACCATTTCCCGGATTTTTTCCGGTTTGTTGTGAAACCAGAAAAATTCACAGACGGTCAAGATCAGGCTGGCGATACAGCGTCGGGAGAGACTGAATACCTCTTTTCCTTCTTTTTCGGGAAACGCGCAGCGGATATTTGCGCGGACGAGTCCGCCGATTTGCGGCAGCAGCATCGCGGGCCATGAAAACAGCCATGCCAGAACGTGGAATGTACAGCGGGGGAGGTGCTCCATGATTTTCATGAAGACCAAAGCAGCCAGATAGACCAGATATTGAAGAGCGCGTTTCATAGCGTTTACCGCTCGTTGTGTTCCCGGAGATACGCCTCCGCCCGTTCCAGATCTTCGGGAGTGTCGATTCCGATGCTTTGAAAATGTGTTTTGACAACCTTGATTTTCATGCCGTTTTCCAGAGCGCGGAGCTGCTCGAGTTTTTCGCATTTTTCCAGAGGACTTTCCGGCAGAGAGACAAAACGTTCAAGCGCGGAACGGCGGTAGGCATAGATGCCCCAGTGACGGTAAAGCGGCATATCGGTTCCGCCGGTGCGCAGGAACGGAATTTCGGAACGGCTGAAATAGAGCGCGCTTCCGTCCGCACCGACCACCACTTTCGGCAGATTCGGATTCGAGGCGATCTCTTCACGGGTCGAGGGAACGACCACGGTTGCCATATCGGGCTTGTCCCCGCCCGCCATGACGTCGATCAGAGCGTCAATGACTTCCGGTTTCATGAACGGCTCATCGCCCTGCACGTTGATAATAATGTCGCAGTCGATTCCCTTCGCGGCTTCCCAGATGCGGTCGGAACCGGATGGATGGTTTGGAGAGGTCATAACGGCTTCGGCTCCGAACGATTCCGCGATTTTGAGGACTTTTTCACTGTCGGTTGCAATAAGGACTTGACCGGCTTTCGACTTCGAGGCCCGTTCCCACACCCATTGAATGATCGGTTTTCCGCCGAGTTCGGCAATCACTTTTTCCGGGAATCTTGTACTTGCAAGCCGGGCGGGAATGACGGCAACGGTTTTCAGCTGATGCATAGTTTGGAATGCTCCTGTTTGAAAGAGTGTTGTAACGCGTTTTTTTCAACATAATATATACCGGATTGCCGGGGAATACAAATCGAATGGCGCACAGGAAAAAGGAAAATCAGCATAACGGACAACTGCCGGAGAACCGGTAACGGAAATGAACGGTTTTTCCCGGACTCGGATGTATAATAGTGGACATTATATTTTTATATATCATTTTTACCGTTTTATCAATCCCCGTTTTTGAAAATATCCGTAAAATTCTTTCCTGTACGAAGAAAAATCTATTTACAGATTGACATTTTGGAAAAAAGAATTATCTTATGCAGCAAAGTTGCAAAATGAATACCATTGGTAACTATGGAGTCGTGAATGCCTGCATCGAAAACCGCTGTGGCGGAATATATGAAGATCCGCCGTTATGTGCTGAATCTGATTATGAAATCGGGAAATGAGTCGGTCCAGCTGCCGACGGCACAGGAGCTTGCAAAGCTGTTCGGCGTCTGCCGCCAGACGGTCGGAAAATCGCTGAAACAGCTTGCGGAGGAGAATTATGTGATCGGCAAGCCGGGGCTCGGTACATTCACCAACCCGAAAAAACAGTTCCGGTTTGAATCCCGGCGAAACAGACCCAATATCGGGATCATTGTCGGCGACGGCATGATCATTGAGATGGATGAGTTCCTTGCGCGGACCGTTGCCGCCTGTCTGGTTGAAGTCGCGGTTTATCCTGCGTATGTGCGGAGCATCAATTTGACTTCCACTAAACCCGATGTTGTATTCAAGGAGCTGAAAAATGAGTTTCTGGACGGTTTGATCTGGCAGAATCCGCCGCTGGAATTTCAGCCGCTTCTGAAAAAGATCCGGGAGAACGGAATCGCGGTTGTTGTGATCGGCGGATCCAGTCACCGGAATGCGGTTCCCAGCGTGGATTTTGATTTGTCGGCATTGGGATATGCTTATGGCAAACGGCTGTTGGAAATGGGAAAACGGAACCTCCTGTATTTGCGCGACGAACGCCCGTGGAATTTTCCGGCGGACGGTATCCGCAAGGCGTATCGGGAGGCCGGTATATCTTTGAATGAAAAACTGTTTTTAAACGGCGTGGATACGCTTGCCAAGGTGAAAATGATCTTTGAACTCGGAGTTCCGGTGGATGCGATCGTCAACGCCCTGTACTCCTATGAGGACCTTGCGCTGGTTGCGCAGCAGACGGATTTTGATCTGGGCAGGATGTTTCATGTCTGCTGGGAGTCTGTCGCGGCGAAATTCCCGGTCTTTCACGGAATCAGTCATTCGTATGACTTTACTGCAATGGCGAAAACTGCGGTCGCCCTTCTCCGCCGCCAGTTGGAAGAGAAGGACCGGACGATCCGCAGTGAATTGGTGCCTTTACAGCTTCACGAAGTCGGCTGAATGAACGCTTGGAACCGGATCCGGGTCCGGTTTTCGCCTTCGGACAGCGGGATTTCCATCCGTTCTCCTGTTTTTGCAGAGTGATGGACCTGCCGTTCAGGCCGCCTTGACCGCGGCTTTTCGCCGGGTCGTATCTTTCTTGTTGCTCGGTATGAGAGCTGAAATGCCAATCTTTGTGATGGTCACGGTTGCCACAGCAGCATCAGTATACTATTAAACAGAAGAGGAAGCTGTTTCGATCGGGATGGACTCTTTCCGTTGCAAGGTGCAGGAGAGATTACGTCCGCATCATCAGCTCGGAATATTCTCTTGCGAGCTTCCCGAGCTCTGCGCGGGACACGGGAATCCTGCAGAAAAGACGGTGAAAGAGATGCCGGCAAACTTCTGCGCTGTTCCGGGAAGCGCACTGCACCACCGGGCGGCTCCGGTCGCGTGCTTTCCGGCAGGCCTCCGTCACGCCCTCGTCGAAAACCGGAAGACTGCGGTTCCGCCGTGCAAGGAAACAGAGATTCTCCCGTGTATAATATTCCGTCAGGAAACGGAAAAGTTCCTTCGGATCGTATCTTCCCGCGGAAATGGCGATGCCCAAGGCGGAAAATGAAGTCATTTGCCCTGCGGCATATCCGGGAAGCGGAAGTTCATAAAATTCCTGTTCCGTCAGGATTTCCCGGGCAAAGGAAGCATCCTGTTCGGAACCGATGATAAACGCAATGCGTCCATTGGCAAGAAGTTCGCCTAGATACTCCCGCTTGTCGCCCCACTTATGGACGCAGCAGCCCAAATGCCGGATGACTCTTTCAAAAAAGATAAGTCCCCGGTAAAAGACGTCGCTGTCAAATGCGCAGTTGCCGTTGCGGTCAAATACCTCCCCGCCGAACTGGGAAATGATCGGAAGGCAGCCGTTCGGGTCCAGAAGAAGCCCCAGAGCCCCGTGTTCAAACCGCCCTAGATTCGAAAAAAGCGTAAACTGATCCAAAAGATGAAAAAGGCTCTCCCAGCTCCAGTCCTCTCCGGGCAGAGCGACCCCCGCCTCCTCAAACAGACGCCGGTTGAAGTACGCCATCACAGGCAGACAAAACACAGGAAGCGCAAACGTCGAACAGCGGCACCGGAACACTTGACGGCACACAGGAGCAACCTCCGCCACTATGGGTTCGAGCGCAGAATCTTTCAGCAGGGAATCCAGCGGCATGAGGAGACCTTCCTCCACCATTGCAGGAAGCATGTTCTCATCCATGAGAATCAGTCCCGGCTTTCGTTCTATCCGCTCCTTGAGAAAATCAAAGTACTGCGGATAGTTTTGGTAGGTGCCGAAATCGAAACAGACAAATTCATCCGGCGCCCCCCTCAGGAGCTCCCCCATATTCTCATGAAAACCGTAAAGCCGGCGGTTCGGGATTATCTCCCGCCGAATGTTCGATCCCACATAACAGCCGCGTCCGTGCTCCCGGACAATCAACCCCTTTTTTTCCAAAAGTCGGTACGCCCCCAGGACGGAAGACAGATCCACTCCGCGCTCTTCCGCAAAATGGCGCATGGACGGCAATGGGGCTCCCGGCTTCAAATCGCCGGAAAAAATCCGCTTCTCCAGTTCCACAGCAAGACGTTTCGTCGCCGGAAGCCCTGTTCGATATCGAGTCATGCTCCATCCTCCTCCACGGGTCGTGTTCTTCCAAAAGAACAATATCACAACTCCTCGGAAATACAAGGAAAAAGATATGAAAAAATCAAACAGCAGCAAACAGTTTCCGAAAGCACCTCTTTTCCATTGAAAATACCTTCTTTTCCCTATGGAAAGGGGATTGACAGAAAAATAGTTTTGTTTTATAATTAAATCAAACGCCAATATTATACATGATAGGAGGATTTATGAAAAAGCACTTCAGTTTTCTGTTTCTGCTGGGAGCATTCTGCTTCTGCGGAACGCTCCGCTCCGGGGAAACCATTCTGCTCCAGGACCCGCTGACCGCGCAAAAGGAGTGGCGGACGGAGAAGGGGATTTCATTCGGGCCGGAAGGCCTGCGCGTTGTCGTCACAAACGAAAGTGAACAGAGCAAACTGGCATCCAAAGCCATGGCAAACCGCGATCTGCTCGGCAACATGGCTCAGACGACGGACCGCGCGGTTCTGGCATCCAGAGAATTCCACGTTCTCCAGAAATACAAAAACTACATGCTGGAAATTTCCGTTGAAGCGAAAGCCTTTTCCGTCACGGTTCCTAAAGTTCCGTGGGAAGGGGTCCGGTTCGTTATGAACTATGACACGGAATGTCTCTGGTACAGCGAATGCTGCAACGGATACAGCGGCTCGTTCGACTGGAGAATTCTGAAATTCCGGACACGCGTTCCTATTGATCTGAAAAAAGCAACCCTTTCGCTCGGAATCATCGGAAACAGAGGGGAAATTCTCTTCCGCAATCTGAAGATTGCTGTGGTTGAAGGTCCCCTGCCCGCACCGAACCCGAATGCCCGGCCACCCGCAAACGGGCACTCCCTCGGACGACTGCGCGGACTTAACACCGGAAGCGGACTGATTTCCAAGGAACGTGTTGCGCGCAAACACTTCGCCGAATGGAAAAACTGCAATTTGTACAAATTCACTGTCAATGCCCCCGTTGGGGACATCAGCGACAAGGAATTCGATGCATTCTGCGATTATTCCATCCGTCAGTTCGATCGCTTTCTCTATTTTCTGAAAAAACACAGCCGCGCACTCGGCGTTCTGCAGTTCTGCGGCTTCCGCGATAAGGTCGGCAGGACTGAAACCCACGCCTCCGCACTGGAGAAAAAAACGCACGACCGCAACATTCTGTTCTGGGATAAAGTCGCCGCGCACTTCAAAGGCGAAAAGGCCATCTGGGCATTCGAGTTATACAACGAAATGGAAATCCGGATCGAACCGAAATTCGATTACAACAAGCTGATGGAGACGATCGCGAAAAGGATCAATGCAATCGATCCGGACCGTTGGATGATCGTTCAGCAGGAGGCATGGTGGGGGCAGCGTTCCATGGACCGCCTCCGTCCGATCCGTGCAAAAAATATCATTTACGGGATTCATCATTACACGCCGTTTCCCTTCAGCCATCAGCGCCTCGGTTCTCAGAAGAAAGTGGTTACCTATCCTTCCGTCATCGAGGGTCTGAAGTGGGACAAGAAGATGATCCGCCGCGATCTTGCGCCGGCGCGTCATTTCCAGCAGGCATACAACGTTCCGATCTTTGTCTCTGAATTCTGCTGCGTCAGCTGGGCGGAGGACGGCGGCCGTTGGACCCGGGACTGCATCGAACTCTTTGAGGAATACGGATGGGACTGGATGTGGCACTGCATCGCCGAATTTCAGGCGTGGGATCCGTACAAGGATGCAAAACTGAAGACCGTCGCGGAAACCGGCCGTTCGAAAGCCCTCAACGACTATTTTGCAAAAAATAAATTTCCACCGAAATTTGAAGCGGTCAGACCTCCTCAGGAAAAATACGGCAGAATCCTCTGCGACAAATCTGAAATCCGGCAGTTGAACAACTATAAGGAATGGAACTCCATCCCTCTCTTTTCGGGAGGATTTCGGAACAATGGACAGGTTACACTCAAAATGCGGATTCTGCGTTCCAACAAGGGGTTCGGCTCCATCCGTTTGGCCGGAGAAAATGATTCCTGCGCGGTTCTGATCCGTCCGCGCGGAGTATCCTACCTGATGAACGGCAAACAGGAAGTCGGATTTCAAAACGGAGGCGTTACAGTCCCGGAGCGGAACTGGGGACAATACGACCTCATCTTCGCAAACGGAAAATTGAAGGTCGCGGCAAACGGCATTCCCTGCGGAGAAATCCCGTTCGTTCCGGAGGAGATCACTTCGATCAGCGTTTCGGGCGCATCGACCGATCTTGAAATCAAGGATGTAGTGATCCGCAATCTCGGCAAAGAAGGCGGAACATTTGCTCCTGCCGGAACCATGGAGCAGACTGGAAAAGACATTCTTCTCTATCAGAGTCCCGAAAACAAGACCATTTCACTGAAAAATCTCAACGCCTGGAAAAGCGTTCCCATCTATTCGGGAGACACCGGGGAAGCCCTTACTCTCTCCATGGAGTGCAGAATCCTGAATGAGAAAAAAGGATTCGCAATAGTGGATATCTTCGGAACAAACGGAAGCTTCAAACTGGTACGCCGTCCGAATTCAGTAAATTTCACCTGTACGCAGAAATCCCCCGCGCTCAATCGCCTGGAATCCGGTTTCCCAAAATCAGACCGCAAAACAAAACCGGGCGAATGGGAGACGCTGGAGTTTTCTCTGACAGGAAAAGAACTTTCGCTTCTGACCGACGGTAATGAATGCGGCAGCATTGATTTTCTTCCCGGCCGGATTTCAAAAATCATCCTTTCCGCCGCCTACGCGGATTGTGAGTTCCGCAACATCAACCTCCGATATAGCAATTCGGAAAAAGTTCTGCGGGACTTCCAAGCCGCAGCAAAAGACGGCACCAATCTTTACCACGATCCGGCTGGAATGGTTCACAAACTCGAAAACAGAAATGCCTGGAATTCGATTCCCGTCTTTAAAGGGACGCTTGAACAGGGGTTCCGTCTCCGCTTCGAATATCGGATTCTTTCTGAAAAGAATGGATTTGTCCATGTGAATCTGACTGGGGAAAAAGGGCGGCAGATGACGATTTTCCGTCCGGGCGGAGTTTCCAGCGCAGCGTTTATGAAAGAGAAATCGGCATCCCGGAATGAAACGGTTCTCCCATCCGGCGGCATTCCGTTTGTCGCAGGACAATGGCAGACAGCGGAACTCGTTCGTCGCGGAAACCGGTCTTCCGTCACCTGCAACGGAAAAAGTGCGGGAAGCATCAACTGCGACGTCGGGAAATTCCGGAATCTCATAATTTCCGCGACCTCCGCAGACTGCGAAATCCGCGCTGTCTCACTGTGCCGTCTACCTTGAAAGGAATTCCATCATGAATTACAATTTTCACATAACAGCGGCATCCCTTCCTTTCCGGGAGCATTCGGAAAAAACAAAATGGAAAAGGTTCACTCTGCTTGAACTCCTTATAACGATTGCGACCATTGCCATCCTGGTGGCAATTCTTCTGCCGTCACTTCATAAAGTCCGTGGCAAGGGCAGGCAGGCAAGCTGCATTTCCGCCCAGAAACAGTATGTTACCGCCTATCTGCAGTACACTTTGGACAACGACGATTTCGTCTGTTCTGTGGTGGACAACAATTCCAAGCCGGAAACTTACTGGTTTTATAAACTCTTGCCTTATACTGCTTCTTCCACGAACAGCAAACTGCATTGTCCCTCTGTGAAAAACTGGAGTTTCTGGGAAGGAAAATTTGGGATCGCACTGTACGACTCGCTTCTTCCCGCCTACAGGAATGAGTATATTCCGGTCAGAACCAACATGATCCGGCAGGCAAGCCAGCTTCTTATTTTAGGAGACAATGATCGGGGAACGGAAATCAGCACCGCTTATCCCGGCTATTGCTTCTCCGTCTGGGGAAAAGTCGACGGCAATATCTCCTCGCTGACCCTCTCCAGCAAAAACCATGACGGATTCATCAACAGTACCTTGTTCGACGGGCACATTGCCTCCTACCGGAAAAGTGATCTGTACGTTACCAACTGGGGAGTGGATACCCCACAGCGTAAATTCTGGTTTCCTTTGCAGGAATATTGCTGGTCCGGCGGGGTGCGAAGGTTGATGTACAAACCTTGAACGTTTCATCAGCTCTCCGTCTGCAAAGAAAATTTCTGCGGAATGGATTCAGAGGGGACGAAGTTTTTCCGGAATTTTCAGGGTGAGTGGCGGCGAAAACTGCGGTCGCCCTTCTCCGCCGCCAGTTGGAGGAGAAGGACCGGACGATCCGCAGTGAATAGGAGCCTTTACAGCTTCACGAAGTCGGCTGAATGAACGGTCAGAACCGGATCCGGATCCGGTTTCTTCACTTTGGCTTATCGGCTAAAAAATCTAGTCCACATTTTTTTCAAAAAAAAA
>URKJ01000023.1 GCA_900548385.1 uncultured bacterium
CGAGATGTAGCTCCGTCTCGTGGGCTCGGAGATGTGTATAAGAGACAGCCGATGGGCTGGGTCAAGTCCGCAGACAAGCGGAAGTATACCGTCACATCCTGGAGCACGGAAAAACTTCCCGCGGATCAATGGAAAACCTGCGAACTGACATTTGTCCCCTCCAAATCCGGAACCGTTGCAATCGGTATTATCGGCCAGTGGGCGGCGAAACCGGAAAACCGCGGATGGCTTCTCGTCAACAATATGAAAGTCAATGACAAGCTCTATACCAACGGCGATTTCAAAAGAACCTGGAAAACCAAAGACGGCAAAACCATGCCGAACGGTTTCTGGCTCAACGGCAAGGCCTCTCACCTTACCACCGGCGGCGAGAACGGAACGCCCGCAATCATGGTCAACCATGACAACGGTTCCTCCCTCTCAATGAAAGTGGAAGCCGGGAAAAGCTACAAATTGGGCTTCTCGGTAAAGGCCGTTACGCCGGATCAGGTTAAATAATCAGGAATAAAAAGGAGAATAATCAAATGAAAAAGATTCTGACTTTTGCATTCGCCGCCATGGCGGCATTCGCACTGCAGGCTGCAGATGCATATTTCCGCGTTGATATTGACGGACAGAAAGACCAGATCGTTCTCACTCCGGAAAAAGATTCGGATTACAATGCATCCCGTTTCGGCTGGCTGAAAGACCCCAACGCAAAGCAGTACACGCTGAGTGTTGGTTTCAAGGAGGCGATTTCCTCTGCGGAGTGGAAAGACTGTGAATTCTCATTCATCCCCTCGAAATCCGGAACGGTCCTTATCACGGTCGGCGGTCAGTGGGCAAAAAAACCGGAAGACCGCGCATGGCTTCTTGTCAATAAATTTGAGCTCAATGACAAACTTTATGCCAATGGCGATTTCAAAAAGACCTGGAAGCATAAAAACGGTATCATGCCGATAGGTTTCTGGCTCAATCAAAAAGCCAAATATTTCCCGACCGCCGGAGAAAACGGAACTCCTGCGCTTCTCGTCAATCACGATAACCGTCTTGTTATCAACATGAAAGTGGAAGCCGGAAAAAAATATGAACTCGAATTTGAAGTGAAGGCGGCAACGCCGGACCTGCTCAAATAACCGGAAGGATTCAAAAAAAATGAAAAAACTTTGCATTCTGACTCTTGTCGCTGCGGCGTTCACTCTTCCGGCGGCAGATGCCATTTTCCGTGTGGACTTCAATTCCGGCAAAGACCAGATTATCCTCACGCCGGAAAAGAACGACTCGATGAATGCCGTTCCCATGAATTGGGTCAAAGATCCGGAAGCCCGGAAGTATACGCTGACCGCGACCTCCAGAAAGAAAGTCTCTGCTGCGGAATGGAAAGACTATGAAATCACATTCGTACCCTCAAAGTCCGGGTCGATCAATATCACAGTCGGCGGTCAGTGGGCGGCGAAACCGGAAGACCGTGCATGGCTTCTCGTCAACAAGTTTGAAGTCAACGATAAATTGTATGCCAACGGCGATTTCAAGAAAACATTCACCGGGAAAAACGGACGCGTGATTCCGAATGGATTTTCGATTGGCGGCAAGGCAAAGTATCTTCCGACTGCGGGCGAGAAAGGCACTCCGGCTATTCTTGTCAACCATGACAACCGCATCGGTTTCAACATGAAAGTGGAAGCCGGGAAAAAATACGAACTCGAATTTGAGGTGAAGGCGGCAACGCCGGACTTGCTCAAATAACCGGATTCAATGTCTTTTTCCAAAAGCCGCTGACGGATCCCGCAGCGGCTTTTTTCGTATTTTTAATGTTCCGGACTTTCTCTGAAAATTGAACTGATATTTCCACCGGAACTCAGCCGCTTGAGAGTTTGATCCAAACACAGGAATGAAAGTCTTTGATCATTCAAGTTTTGTTCGGATAGAGACTGTAAACAGCCTGTTCGGATATTTTTTGTTCGTCAGCTTGAATTCGGGGTGTTTTGAAACTATATTACAGAATGATTCGTATTTAATTGAACCTGGCGGAAACGCCGTAAACAACAATGTAAGGAATTCTGTAAATGGCACGCAAAACCTTTATTGCCGGCAACTGGAAGATGAACAAAACCGCCGCGGAGACCAAAGCTCTTGCGGAAGCTCTCAAAGAAAGTCTCGCACAGTTCGGTGACACCGTCACGATGGCAGTCTGCCCGACTTTCACCAGCCTTGCGACTGCTGTCGAGGTTCTGAAAGGCTCCAACGTCAAAGTCGGCGCCCAGAACATCCACTGGGCGGACAACGGTGCGTTTACAGGAGAGATCTCCGGTGCCATGCTCAAGGAACTGGGAGTGGAATACGTCATTATCGGCCATAGCGAACGCAGACAGTATTTCGGCGAAACCGACGAAACGGTCAACAAGCGCATCAAAGCGGCTCTCAAATATGAACTCAAACCGATTGTCTGCATCGGAGAAACGCTGGAAGAACGCGAAGGCAACAAAACCAACAACGTCCTTGCAGTCCAGCTCAAGGGCGGTCTTGCCGACCTCACCGCAGCAGACATGGCGAACATCACCCTCGCCTACGAACCTGTTTGGGCTATCGGTACCGGAAAGACCGCTACGCCGGAAATGGCGCAGGAGACCCATGCGTTCATCCGTAAAACTCTGACCGAAATGTTCGGAGCGGAAGTTGCGGAAAATACAGTTGTTCAGTACGGTGGCAGCATGAAAGCGGAAAACGCCGCTGACCTCACTGCCCAGAAAGATATTGACGGCGGTCTGATTGGCGGAGCAGCTCTCAAAGCGGATTCTTTCACCGCTCTGATTGCCAACGCTCAGAAGTAATCTGTTTTTACTGACTTTGACAGTCTCAATCATTTTCCATGATTGAGACTGTTTTTTTTCAAAAAAAGTATTTTTCGGGCTTGTAAAACTCGAAAAGTCATGTATATTCCGAGTATTCCCTGATGGGAGATAACGCTCCGGCATAGCTCAGCGGTAGAGTAGGTGGCTGTTAACCACTTGGTCGCTGGTTCGAATCCAGCTGCCGGAGCCAGTTTTTATCCTCAAAATGTACCCCAAAGATACCATTCATTACCACCAAGACTTTCATTTCCCAGTTCAACGGCTATATTGAGCTAAAACAGGATTTTACCACAAGGAGTGCGTAAGATGGGAAAGAAATGCAAAGTCAAACTCGACGTCGGAACCGTCTATCAGAAAGAGGAAGGCGGCACCTACTATTTCCGTTACCAAGTCCGGCATGAACGCAAATGCGTCAGCTTGAAAACCTCCAAATCGGTATGTATACCGGTCAGCGACTGAAAGACTGTGTGCTGATGCAGAGGCGAAACATTGACTTGGAACAGAAGCGTATCTGGATAAAACAATTCAAGACCGGAAAAGAAGTGCTGATTCCGATTGCGGGACCACTGCTGCCCGTTCTTTAGGAAGCACGGAAGTGGCAGGTCGATTCCTATGTCTGTTCAAAGGTCGCCGCCCGTTATCAGATCGAGAATGAAAGCGGCAAAGAAATCGGCGAATCTCTTTCATGATGCATTCGAGGTCATTATCAGTCCGTAATCTGAAACGGAAAGAATGCAGGAAAGATGAAGCAGCTATTCTCTGCTATGCACAATGACGGCAGAAGAGATTCAGCCGATTTTTCAATTATGCCAATTTCCGATAAATCCAATCTGTCAGTCTGGTAGACGGTTTTTCTATCAGATGATAAAATATGACTCCGATGTACCAGTTTACCGGGATTGCTGTCAAAAACACAATAACAAGGTTCCAAACGTAACTTATACCGTTGTTGTGCAGTTTCAGGAACAGCCACGCAGAAAAAGACATCATAACCGTAAAATGAGCCAAAACCAGTGCGAAAGAATACTGTCCGGCTTTGACCAGGAAACGATTAGAGAGAACTTTCTGCAGCCAAATCGAATTACAGCAGGGAATCAATACCAGAAATGCACCTATTCCGTAAACCGTGAACACGGAAAACTTGCCGAGCCACACTTCCGGGAAATTACCAATGACGCATCCCCCGACAAGCAAAAGAGCATTCAGCCAACCGGGCAGAACAATCTTTTTCTTATTCAACGCAACAACAACATCTGCGGCAATGATTCCTCCAAGAAATGCAGTATAAGACGGGTCGGCAAACGTCAGCAGAAAAAGTCCGCAATAAATCAGGTAACGTCTTTTCAGCATTCCCACCCCCATAATGGCCAAGTAACTGAAATATGATCCATAAAGAATCAGACTCATGCACCACAACACACTGCAATATTCACAGTCGCCGGCAAAAGGAGTCTTGTAAACAGCACAGTACAATGCATTTTTCAACGATGGCACGGTGGTATAAAATGCTTTATCCCAGTTGTTGTTCAGCAGATTACCGAGGGACTGACTGAAGAATCCTCCGGCTTTCCAGACCAGCAGTGCAAACAGGATGCATCCGGCAACAGGAAAAAACAGGCGGAAATAACGGATTGTAACCTGACGGCGCAGATTGTCAAAAGTCCCTTTCTGAAAAAATATAAACGCAGGAATAAAAGCAATAATGGCAAAGAATATATACAGCGGCCACGAACCATTGCTCAATACGGAATACGGGAAATACCGAAAATACCATTCCGTCCGGTCAGAAGCCGCAACTCCGCTTTCCCACCCGATATATCCAAATGCGGCATAGGCAAGCAGATAATGAAAAATCACAATCCAAATTCCGCAAAGACCTTTCAAACCGTCAATGGATTCAATTCTTGCACTTTTCAAAACAGACAACTCCTTGTTGCGATTTAATTTATACTTAATCTAAATCCTAATAATATAATTCTTGACAGTAAGCATTACAAGTTGCGAAGTTCTGTTTTTCTCAAAAAAGGGGAAGATCAGAATGAGCTGTACTGTGCACTTCGGCAACAGTGGCAGAATGCGGTACTGGCTGAACGTCTTCCCCAGGCATTCATACTGGAAAACTGATCAACAGGCAACAGTGCGGAGGAGTGTCCGCCTCCGCACTGTTTTTACTGCACGACATCTTCTGTCTGCCAGTCGATGAGCTGACCTTTCTCCGAATCGAAGTTGACTCCGATCAGCGTGATCTTCTTTGGAGTCAGAAGATACTTTTTGAAGTACTCCTTTTCCTTGATCTGCGACAATGCGGAATCATCCTTGTCGAGCTTGAACTCAAACAGATAAATGTGATCCTCCGTCTGAACGACCGCATCAATTCGACCGTCATTCGTGCAGGACTCCGCTTCGATATTGAATCCGAGCAACCGGAAAATCGCGTAGAAGATGGATTGAAATGTCGCTTCGCTCTTCTTGTGGGTGGTATAAGGCACTCCGGCGAAGAACGCTTCGAGAACCTTTCGCGCCTGATTCAGATTGCCTTCCAGAAACGCGGTCGCCAGATCAGCGGAGAAGCTGCCGACCTCCCGCTGCGTTCTGCCTACATAACTGTTCAGCAGATAAGTGCTGAAGGATTCCGCGACTTCCTCATTCGGGAAGTCAAGCCAGAACCAACGCTTGTTGAAACGGATCTCGCTGGATTTGATCGTCAGATATCCCGTCTGCAACAACAGCGTCACGGGGTCGATATTGGGTATCTCGAACGCATCGAACGTCACGCCGGGAACCGCTTTCGATACCGCATCCTCAAAGTTGAAATCGGTCTTCTTGGCAAGCTCCATCAGGAACGAAGGAGTTCCTGTCGCAAACCAGTAGTTGTCGAACTTGCCGTCATTCTCAAAGAACTTCGCAATGGACACCGGGTTGTAGACCGTCTCCGAAGTCTCCTCGAAACAGTAACCGTCATACCAGGCCTTGAGCTTTCGTTTCAGCTCCTCCTCCGATATTTTCTGCGCCTGTGCGGTCGCCTTGATCCGGTCGCTGAAATAGTGTTCCAGTTCCGATTGCGTATAACCGAACATGGTCGCGTAGTCGGAACGCATGGTGATATCCGTCAGATTGTTGAGGTCCGAGAACAGCGACACATGACAGAACTTCGTCACCCCCGTGATGAAAGCAAAGCGCAATGTGTTTTCAAAGGCTTTGATGACGGAGTAAAACGCCTTGAGTTCATTTAGAATGTCTTGTACATGAGGAGCATTGATGTTATTCAGAATCGGTTTGTCATATTCATCGATAAGGACAACCACCTTCTGCTCCCCGGCAGACAGTGCACGAATAAGTTCCCGGAACATCTCACAAGGCTCTGTCGCATTCAGTGTGACATGATGATCTTGAGCACATTCCTGAACAAGTCCACTCAAACTGCTCCGAGTTTCTTTCAGACCATGAAAGCCCCAGCCGTTGAGATCAAAATGAATGACCGGATATGGTTTCCAGTCGTATTCCTTCTTTGAGATCGCCAAACCGTCGAACAGTTCCCTGCGTCCTTCAAAAATCGCTTTGAGAGTGGACACGAGCAAGGACTTTCCGAACCGGCGGGGACGCGACAGGAAATACCCTTCTTTAGTGGACTGAATCAACCGCCAGATGGATTCCGTTTTATCCACATAAAGGAAGTCTCCATTGCGAAGCTCTTCAAACGTATATACGAAGCTGGTTATCCTTTTCATCGTTCATATCCTCCATTGTCTTACTATACAGCGGTTCCGGTGATTTTCAAGCATGGGGGACCGCAAGACCAGAGTTCACTTTCTATTACGGAACCGGAAATGTCTGTTTTTATCCCCGCGTGGACTGGGACTTTCAATCTCCACATGATCTGTTTTGCGTCCCGCTGCTCTACTGTCTTCAACTGCTGAAAAGCAGCGGGGACATTCGAGTTCCTATATGCAGTGAAGACACTTTCTGAAGCTTCCGTCCGGACCTATCACGCCGAAAACTTTTCCCGCCTGGCACGGAGTGATGTTTGGATCGCCGAATCGGGCAAGATATTCCGACGGCTGATCTCGACATTCGCAGATCATCTCATCACAAAACGTATATGAAATGCCATAATCCTGTTTTCGTATTTCCGCTTTCAGTTCCGTCCATTCTTCTCGGGAGAGTGTCAAATCCAGACGGTTGCGGGCACGGCCTTCCGGCATAACCGCTCCGATCTGAAGGCATGATGCTCCGGAAACCGCAGCGGCGGCAATCATGTCAGGCAGTTCCGGTTTGTTCGTCCGGGTAACGGTCATTCCCACGGAAAAAGGCCATTGGAGCTCTGCTGCACGATAAAGCAGCTTCAAGGTTCTGTAATATTTCCGACGGGTTCCGGTCATGGCTCCGTAAGTACGCAGTCCCTGAAGACTTGTGGAAAGAGCGATTCTTTGCCGTTTGCATTGCAACAGGAGAGCGTCGGTCATACGGGAGCCGTTCGTAAACAGGGACAGCCTGCCTTCCGGAAGCAGTTTCCGGGTAAAACGAAGAAGCTCCGCGGCTCCCGGATGCAGCAGGGCTTCCCCTCCGGAAAACTGAAAATCTGCAACATGCCGTTCCACAGCATAGCGAATAACCCGTTTCCATTGATCGGTTCGGAGAACATATCTGCCTAAATGCGGATATTCATGCCACAAACAATAGCAGTACGGACACGCATAGTTGCATCTTGTGGTCAATTCCAGAATCAGGGATTCCGGCAGATGTTCCGGCAGCTTCAGACTCGTTTGAGTATATCTCTGTCGATTTTGTGACATGGCGTTTCTGAGAACCTCGGCTTCGTTGACCGGAACGGTTCTGCCCATTAGACCAGTACCTCCGATTTTCTGAGAAAGATCTCCGGAAATAAATTCATCCAAAGCATCCGTCAATGAAACCCTTCTGGAAATATATTTGCGAAATTCCGAAAGCTTGTCTCTGTTCTTTCCGGCAGCAGTCATGATACAGCACTCCTCATTGATTTGCGGTGCAGCAACTATAATGCACCGCCTGTGACATGAAGTGTCATATCAGGAGTTCCGTTCACTGATTTTCCTTCCTGCCTCCGCAACTTTCCGACGCAGCTCCGGGGGATAGAGAACTTCAATATGCCCGGCTTCCCCCAGTATCCAGCGGATTACTTCATGTTCAAACGCCGGGCGCAGGGTAACGATCAGCGAACCGTCGTCCTGACGCTCGATCTTGAATTTTTTCACTTTCTGATGTTCGTAAAGATAAAAGGCAATGGAGGCGTCGCAATGAAGCCGGATGCCGTCGATTTTCGGATATTCAAACAGACCGTTGCGTCTGGTCGCATCCAACAGTTTCTTGTCTGTTTCAAACGTATCAATACCAAATGCGACCGAGGTTATTCGCTGGATCGCATAGGTCTTGATGTTTTTCGTTCCGTATTCGTATCCCTTGATGTACCAGATCCCGTGATGAAACGCAATGATGTGCGGCTCGAACTTGCGCTCCTGTTCCCCGCCATTCGGTTTTCTGTAGGTCAGCGCCAATACCTGATGACGCCGCCAGCCTTCAAAAATATCCTTGAAGATCATCGGTTCGACCGCCGCTTTAATTCCGGTCGCACAGAGCAGCGATTCAATCATCGCCTCGTCGAAAAATTCCGAGCTGTTGCCGGTCAACGCCTTTTCGACCGCCGTATTGACATCGCTCCTAATCGGTTCGGGAAGAAGATCGGAAGCCAGCCGGGTCCCCAGCAGCGTCATGCTCAGGAGCTCGTCTCCCATGATCGGACATTGGAACTCCCAATCGCGGTTTTTGAGGTAATAGCCGCGACGAACCGCATCGTAGGCGATGGGGGCATGATATTCCTTCTGGAGAACCTCAATATCCCGCAACACGGTTCGGGAGCTGCACGCACAGACCATATTTTCATTGATATCCGTTTCACGCAGCAGTCTGGCAAAACTGCCCGCATTGGGATAATTGTTCTTTTTCATCTCCGCGACGAACTTCATCAGACGCAGCGCTTGACGGCCTTGAACACTCATAACTGCAATCCTTTCTGTTGTGGTAAGACATTTTTGTTATCATGCAATATACCGTTTTATAAGCACGAATGCAACGTGAAATTAAAAATAAGGAAAATTATTTTTCATCCGGGACCTGGTATGACATTTCGTGTCATAGTCGGCGTGGTACAGGTATACTGCTGATAGGGCAAATGAATATTTAACAGAAACAAAAAGACAAGGAGGAAATCATGTTGTCTGTTCCTGACCAGGATTTGAGTAATTTTCTGGAAAAATTAACTGAAGAAGAACGCAATGAAATGCAGGAGGCATTCGATCACTTTCACAAGTCGAAAGAATGGAATATGATCTGCATAATTTATGAAGCAGGTGATTGCCTCGATATTGTTATCCGGGATGAGGAAGACATCGATTACCGTTGTCTCTATGGCCATGGCTGGAAGAAATCGTATTTGACACCGGAACAATTGAAATTCGTCCAGGAAAAACAGCAGGAACTGGAACAAGAGAAAAAAGAAGTGTTACTTGCAGAACAATCGAAGAAAACTTACAAATGGGGTATTATCTGTCGAGATCCACTAATGGGGATATGCAAGGATGGAATAATCACAGCCCACTCACCGGAAGAAGCGGAACGCATATTGCGGTTGGGGGAGAACAACTGGAATACGGGGATCACTGTTTTTTATTGAAAATGTGGCAGCAGCATTGCAGCCATGACATTTCGTGTCATAGGCAGACTGCTATGTTGTATGTAAAAGGGATCTCTCACAGAAACGAATTGCCGAAAGAGGTGAAATCATGCCGTTGAAAAAAGCTGTCAAAGAAAATCGTTATGAAGTTGCGGAATTCCTGATCGGAAGCGGAATGCGTCCGGATTCCCGAAAAGACATGGACCTTATCTATGCGGCATTGGAACACCAATCCATGCCCATGCTCCGGCTGCTCCTGCCATTCTTCGAGCTCAATGAGCCAGAAGAGGATGGACGGACTCCGCTGTTTTATCCGCGACTAACCCGAGAGGCTGCAGAATGTCTGATTCAAGCCGGCGCGAAGCCGGACTTCGCCGATCCAGATGGTGTATTGCCTTACCAGGTGACAACAGATCCGGAAACAACTCAATATCTGAAAGAGCTGTATTTTGAACTTCATCCGGTCATAGAAAATCCACCAGCTGAAATTGAGGAGCAAACCTCTCTGGATTGGTCGAAGCGGTTCACGACTGCCCGTGTATCCATTGCAGACCTCATGCCTGTGGAGTGCGATCAGGCGACCGGCGAATTCAAAATTCAGTATGAGGATCGTTCTTACAACACCTCAGATCGTTTTATCACCAGTTTTGCCAGAAAATTGAAATTTTCCAGCAACATTTTCAATTATTTCTCCGCCGAGGAAGTGTTTGACCGGGTACAGCAGCGCAATCCGGATGTTGCGTTCAGAGTGACCTTCGATCAGCAGAAAAACGAAATTCTGGGCATCGTGGATGAAAACAAAAAAATATTGCCCGCGGATGTCGCCTGCAATATTTTTTCTGCCGATCCCCGTATTCAGAAGATCGAATATGCCAACGGTGTATGGAAAGCTGAATTTCAATTGGACAAGTCCTTTACGGTAAAGAACGACAGTGAATACCTCCGGAAGATATGGGTCCATTATCCTGTGGACGGCGTCAACATGCCGTGTGTTTATCTTTCGGTTCTCCGACAGATCTGTACCAACGGTGCAACCGCACTGGTTCCCGGTTTCCGGACCGACATCGAAATCAACGATGAATCGGGAACGCATCTTTCCCGTCTGCTGCGCTCTTACAACAACGAAAACGGATTCATTGCATTGGAAAGCCGTCTTCAAGCCGCGCAGGACACAATCGCCTCCGTCAATGAGGTTCTGACTATCGAAAATCTGCTTGCCACACAGATTGCCGACCAGTCGGCTTCTTCCTCGCTCCGAACCCGGCTTGAGGAAATGGCCGGTGACCCGTGTTCCTGCTATGAAATTTCTTCCCTGACCAACATTGCTCCCAAAAGACGTGCACTTCTGCCGGTCAATTGCTCTGTAAACGATCTCTTCAACTTTTGTTCCGAACTGACCAGTCATCACGACAATATCGTATCCAATGCCGACGCTTTCAATGCCACGCTGGGCCGTATGCTGTCGCAGGAATTCGATCTGGAGGAAATGTATCACAACCGGACCCCGGCGAAGGCGTTTCATCTGAACGATATGACCATTACAGAAAATATCTCTCAGGAAAGCGCCGCAAGGCGAAATAACACGGTGCTTCAAGCATGAGAAAATTTATTTTTGAAATACGTCCCTACCAGACGGAAGCGGTCGCACAGGTCCTGACGGAATTTGAAAACGGTCGGGATTCCGTTTTGCTGGAATCTCCGGTCGGTTCCGGAAAAACGGTCATGGGGCTCCTGATCATCCAAAAGCTTCAGGCTCAGGCAAACGGCAGACTGCGTGTAAACTGGGTGGCGTCAAGACGGCATATTCTGGAACAGACACAAGACTTGAACGACAGTTTTTTTCATTGCGACATCAACATGGTTTCCGTATTTGCCGCCAATCCGCCGAAAGCGGATCTTGTGGTGCTTGACGAGGCTCATCACGAAGCGACGCAGAGCTGTCTTGACATGTATGAAAAGACCGGCAACTCCCTGATTCTCGGATTATCCGCAACGCCCATGCGGACCGACCGGATGCGTCTTTCCTTTCAGACCTCTGTCCGCTGCTGCGGAATTCAGCAGCTGATCAATATGGGAATTCTTTCGCTGTATCACTCTTATAAACTGCCGGAATGGAATGCCGGTCTGATGGCAAAAATCTTCTGCGAAACACCGGAACGGTGGGGCAAAACCCTGGTATTCTTTCAGACAATACGGGAGTGCCAGGCGTTCAAGCGTATTCTGGCGGAACACGACATATGCTGTGAGGTTGTCACTGCCAGCAGCAACCGGGATTCTCAGCTGGATGCTTTTATTGCGGGCGATGTGCAGGTCGTGGCAAATGTTTCCGTACTGTGTGAAGGATTTGATCTTCCGGAACTGCAAAGCGTCTTTCTGCGCGACGCCTCGCGTCTCCCGACAATCCAGATGGCGGGGCGCGGTCTGCGCCGGGCGAAAGGAAAAACTCATTGCAATTTGATACAAAGCTCCACTTCTCCATATCAGGTGGAGCGGATCGCTGTTCCGGACGAAGGGTTCCGCTACATGAATAACAAATGGCTCAGCTGTTCCGGCAATACGCAGATCATTCTGGATACGCTGGAAGACAGTATGAGACTTTTGGAGAAACGAAAGGTTCGTCTGCCCCGCTATCTCTCCAGTGGACGACATGTCAAGGAGGTCTCCCTGCAACAGAGAGAAACGCGGTTTCCCAAATGGTCGCTTTCGCAACTTTTCAACGTTACGGGTGAGATATGAAAGAATCAGAAATCGTAGAACGGACAAAAAAACTTGCCGTATTGTTCGCGGATATTCCCGATGATGTCCTGATGCGATTCGTCAATCGCAATCGTCTGATATGCACACATTTCGAGCGCAATGCCATCCTGCGGGCTTTGGCTGAAAAAAACGGAACCGGACGGGAATCGCTGAAGATATTTTTGTGTAAATCCGTTCCGGAAATTCTGAGAAGAAAACCGAAAGGAGGGGGATATTGCAGCCACAGCTACGATTTGGGATCTCGCTATGAAAAGCATATTTCCTGTAACAATTCCTGCAAATTCAACCCGCCGCTGCCGTGCGAAAATCCTCTTTATGATAACGAATATGTGGAAAATGCACAGGAAGTGGCTCGCCGAGACCGTAAATTATTGGTAAAGCTTCAGCAAAGTGATGAAATCTCTGTTCGTCGGGAGCTTCTGAATGAAGCGGAGTTCAACACCGCCAATGCGGATTCGGCCGCAGTCCGTGCTGAAGCCGCTTTCCGCGATGGCATTGTACGGGCGAAACTTGCGGAACTGGAACACCATGTGAAAGAGCAGATGGCGGCTTTGCGCCGCGAAAACCGGGAGTATTTGGATAAACTCCGACAGGAAATGCTCCGGCAATGCGGAGAGCAGATGACCGAAAACTCCAAAAAAACAGGCGAATTAGCGTGCTCCACTTGAGTATGACATTTCATGGCATAGGTGGTGTGGTATAATAAACGGCAAAAGGAGATTTCAGACGATATGAACAACCGGATTTCGGAACTGTATCAAGCCATGCTGGTCGAACTGCATAGCCGTCTTGAAGATGCAGACCGGATTTTCATCCGTATGTCGGAACTGCTGCTTGGAATGATGTCGGCGGAAACGCTGTCCGAAACGCAAAAGTCCGAGCTTCGGGAGCTGGATCGCCAGCACAGGGAATTGCTGGCGGAAGTCGTAACGGGGTTGAGCCGGGTATATTCCGGACGGATTGAGCTTTTTCCTCCGGCGAAGGACGGTTTCATCGAAAATCTGGAACAGCGCAATGCTCAAAGTGAGGAACTGGAACGAATCGTCAACCGTCTGCTGGAAGAAAGCGGTTGCAAGATCGATAACAGATCGGCGAAAGCCGGGAAAACATGGAGAAAGATGATGGAAAACATTGATTTCAAAGCGGAGTTTGAACGGAACTTCAGCGAAGCGGAACAGCTTTGCAAACGCCCGAACATTCTGGTCGCCGGTTACACCGGAAGCGGAAAAACGTCTCTGATCCGCACCGTTCTCGGCAGTGAACTTGTCCCGGCGGAAGGGATTCACGGTTCCCGTCCGTGCCGGATCGAATTCGACTGTTATGAAAACGGAGAGATTCGCCTGTGGGATTCCCGCGGTCTTGAACTCGGAGAACGGGAGAAAGAATTCCGGGAAAAGCTGAAGGAGTTCATTGCGGAACGTCAGAATGAATCCAAAGTGGAAGACCATGTTCATTTGGTCTGGTATCTGATTCAGGGAAACGGCGCACGAGTCACCGACTGCGATCTGGCTCTGATGAAAGAAATTTTCACGTCCGGCAATGTGATCGCCGTTATCAGCAAGCGGGACATCACCAAAACGGAACAGTCCGGGGCAATCCGCAAGACGCTGACCGATGCGGGCATTCCCGAAGAGCGTATCGTGGAAGTTTCCGATACGGAAGGCGGAGCGATCGGCTGCCGGGAACTGGTTGCGTTGAGTCGCCGGATGCTTCCCGATGCTTATCGCGACGCTTTTCTGGCGGCACAGCAGATCGACCGGGAGGCAAGAGCGCTTCGGATTGCGGAAAAGTCCGACACCGCCCGCGCGATTGTCAGAGACGCAGCCGTTGAAGCCGGAAAGATTGCGGAAGTTCCGATCTCTCTGTCGGAAAACTGTCTGCTTCTTCCGGTCGGCATTACAATGGCGGCGAAACTCGCCTCGCTCTATGGATTGCGTGAGCGGCAGATGCACGCCGATGCCGCGGCGTTTGTAAAATCCGTCGTCATGGCAGCGCCGGAGCTGTTCCCGTGGCGGAAGTCGTCCACCGTCATTGATTCCGCTTCCGCCGGAACGCTGATCGAATCGCTCGGAACGTATCTCCGGAACAGTTTTGAAGCCCATGTGCTGGCGAAGATCAAGGGAACTCCGCTTCCGCCGCTCGGCTTTGATCTTGAACTTTTCAAACAATTTCACAGAACATACAAAAAAGGAATGAAAATGAAACCGAATATTCTTGTCTGCGGTAAAACCGGTGTTGGAAAAACGTCTCTGATTCAGGCGGTCACTCATCGCGGCGTAGTGCCGGACAGCGCCATTGGCGACGGCAAACCGATCACGGTCGGATTTCAGGTCTATGAAACCGAAGCCGCCAATTTCATCGATTCAGAGGGAATGAATCCCGGTCAGCAGACAGTTGACGAATATGCCGATTTCATTCTGAATGAACTCCTGCAGCGGCTCAATGCCGGCAATCGGGATAAGCTCATTCACAACATCTGGTACTGCATCGACGGCTCCGGAGCACGGATTCAGGATACGGATGCAAAACTCATCAAGACATTCAGCGACAAGGTGATTCTGGTCGTGACGAAGTGCGAACTCATGCGGAAGGAGCAGGTGGAATCCGTAATGAACACTCTGCTTGATCTGATCGACCGCGACCGGATCGTGCTGGTCTCCTCCGAAAACCGGACCGGGCTGAAGCAGTTGATCGCCAAAACCGAAACGATGAGCGCGGCGGCGATGGGGCGCGCCTCGGAAGAACAGGAAGCCTTCCGCAACCGATGGGACAATTACTACTCCAACATGCGCCGCGCCTGGACGGAAAGCGTCAGTGGCGAAGCGGACAGTTACATCAACTGGGCGGCGGGCCGCGCGGCGGCGATTGCGCTTGTTCCCCTGCCGCTTGCCGATGTCGGTCCGCTGATCGCCAACGAGGTGTACATGCTTTACAAACTTGCGGGCGTTTACGGCATCGCGGCGGACAACACGGTCATCACCATGCTGCTCGGCTGCGCCGGAGGTTCCATTGCAGGAAAGATCGGAGCCAGTTGTCTGCCATTCCTGAAAGTTCCGATTGCGGCGGCAGTCACCTATGGGGTCGGCAAGGCGGCGAAAGCCTATTTTGAATCCGATATGACGATGGATGAGGATGAACTTCAGCAGGAGTTCCTTGCTGGTGAACGCGAAGCAAAGAAGAAAGACTGGAAAAATGGAGCTCAGTAAATATCAACTGACGAAGTTCAAGAAAAATTCTGGTTTAATATTGACAATTTCTTTTCCTTTTAAGAGAGTAATTATTCCTTAAAGAAGGAAGCATTTTCACCTTCTGCGGTTGCCTGCCGCAGAAGGTGAGATGAAAAATGAGGAGCTTTTACGATGTGTACAGTGATGGTTTTACCGGAAACGCTTCAGGCCCGAATGACTCCGGCGGCGGTCGCCCGGAGGCAGGTTGATGAACTGATCAAACGGGAACAGGATGCCATAACGGAATTCCGGAGGGAGAACCGCGGCGGCAATGCGACGCTTCCGGTTCCCGCCGGAGATATTTTCGTCTGGTTCGACTGCGCCTGTTATGGCAATGGCGGCAAAGGTTTTTATTATGTGCGGTTTCATTCGGCTGAGTCATGGTGCTGTACCGCGTATGACAGCCCGGTGCTGATTGTCAAAAAGTCGAAACTGCGTTCCGATCAGGTTGCGTTCATGGAACGCAAATGCCGGGAAACGAAAGAGGAAGCGCTGGAAACACCTCGTCAGTCAAAGTTTGATTTTTAACTTCAATAACGAATCAAAAAAGTATGGAAAGAAGAATATGTCTATTCACATCTGGAAAAACAGCAGACATATTGAATGTAGAAAAATCGTGTGCATGGTGCTTGTTCCGATCATTTCCCTCCTGAGCGGAGCAGGCATCAGCCACGTTCTTTCACGGAATGAATCCGTCGAATCCGCCCTGCAAACCGCCAGGAAGGAATGTGAACGCGAACTGCACGGCAATGCGGATTTTTCGCAGTTGAAACTGAACATGTGTTCTTCGTTCCTCCGGCAGCTGGCGGAAATGGAGCTGGCGTGGCAACAGATCGAAGTCGAGAACAGTGCGGATTATGACCGGATGGAAGCCGACTACATGAAGTGGCAGGCAGAATGGGAGAAACGGCTCCGGGAAGACCGGCAGCGACCTTCTGAATTTGCTGGCGGCTCCATGGAGATGATGGACTGTGCTCTGCGGCAATACGAGCTTCTTTGCGAACAGCTGGAAGAGTTGGAATGCAAATGGAAAAATCGGAAAAAATAATTCGATATGACATTTCATGGCAGAGGTGTCGTGCTAAAATAAAGGCATAACAACAAGGAAATTAGGGAGGTGAGTCCGCGATATCGCGGACGGGTATTCCGTCCATGATACGCCAATACTGGAAACGATAGAAAACAGAATAATGTATTCCGGTCGATTTTTTATGAAATCGATGAAAATACAGTTTGCAAAGTTGAAAACAATGCACTATATTTTTCCATGATTGTATCGTTGGACAGATGAAAGGAGCGTTGCCGACTGAGCAATTTACAAGAGTTCGTGTAAAAAGTATTTTCAGCAATCGTCTGCCCTAAAACGCCAAATCAAAGCAGATAACGTAGATGCTGACGGAATATATCCTCTGGACGTATTCTGTTTGCATTCGTTATCTGGTATTGGCGTACCATGGGCAGAGTGCAGCAGGGTACGCCCTTTTTTTTGTTACAAAATTCAGATAATATCAGGCAGGGTACTTGATACGCAGAATAAAAGAGGAGAAAATTTTATGAAATTCGAGAGGCCTTTACCAGCAGAGCCATCTAACGGAATGGAGGCCGATGGGAACGAGTATGAGGAGAAGAACAATGATTCTTGGGATGAAACCATATTTTGGATGTTCTCAGGAAGAAGCCGAGGAAGCTTGGGAAACTCGCGCTGAACGAGATTGAACAGTTAACAACAAGAACTACTATTCGGAGGAAATATCATGGGATTTTTGGATAAAATTGCAGGTGCATGGGGCCAATGGAGTGCTGAGTGCCAGCAAAAATATGAACGCTTTCAAAATAAGTCAACTGAAGAGCTCGTAAAAATTGCCAAAGGCGAAGGCGGTTTTTTGAGTGACACTAGCTTTTCTGCAAAAATGGCTGCTTGCAAAATTCTGCAAGAACGCGGATATAATCCACACAGTTATTAATTAGGAAAATCAATACCCCTGCCTGATTTTAATACTGGAGATTTATATAGCCGGAAGTAAAACGCCTATATCCACAATTGAAAAAAGTGTTAAATTAAGAGAGAATCAGAAAGGAGTCACCATGCAATACCGCCATTGACAAATAGAAATATTACAAAAAGCTAAATATCCAGAATGAACGTATCGTCATCGTACAGAAGAAAACCTGAAATCAGCGTCTACGCTTTTACAGAAGAGCAAAGAAAACAGAAAATAGCTTTTTGCATACAATTAAATATTAAAAACAGGAGATAGACATGTTCGTTTTTACAGAAAAAGAATTAGGAAGCGCCATTAAATCGGAAGCAGAGGTGATTGTCGTGCGAGGAGAAGACCTTGTCAAGACTGTTCACCGCATAAAAAATGCAAGTAAAGCCACATGGGGACTGTGCATTGGCGGTTTGAGTGTCGCAGTTGGAACAGTTCTTGCGGCTCCAGTTGTTCCTGTTGTGCCTATTGTTTGGACCACGCTTGTTGGTCCAGTTGTAATAACGACTTTGGGATTGGCTGCAACAAAAGCGGCGGTTCTGATTGCGGTTTCCGGAGGCGGAATCACCGCTCTCAACAAGCTGAGAAAATACCAGATTACCGAGCAAACACCGGAACGCTTGGTTTTGAGACGTAAATAATGGAAAAACATCTATGACAATAAAAATGTAATGCCCCCCTTGACAAACGGGAGGCATTATAGTATCTTTTCAAGATGCTTATAATAGAGGAAAAATTACAGGAATAAAATACGATGAGCTATATCATTGCATCCTTTAACACATTGAAAATGGGAGAATATGCAGTTTCTCAATACAAGAAAGATTGGAAGCTAATAGCCCAAATTATAAAATCGCATAAGGTCGATATCATATCCTTGCAGGAAATCCTTTCCGAGAGACCTGTTCAGGAATTACAACGAAATCTTAATATGTATGGCGGTAATTGGGATTTTCGCTTTGAAATGAAAGAAACTGTTCGAAATGACCGTGAAGGATATGCTTTTTTGTGGAATAGGAATACCATTTCTCTTCTCGTTTCTGATCGGAAAACATATGAACCGCATATAGAAGCGAAATGGAGTCGCTCATTAATTCGCCCTCCATATATTGGACGTTTTATTCCTTGTGCGCCTTGTTCTCCATTTATTGAAATCAGACTTATTAATACACATATTGTTTTCGGGAAAGATAAATATTCACAAGAAAGAGGAAATGACCAATCCGCTCTTCGCATGAGACGCGCAGAATATGAAAAGCTTTCCAAACAGGTATTTCCTTCAATTGCTCATACTCGGAGTGGAGACTACAGGGTGGGATATACATTTATTACCGGCGATTACAATTTGCCCTTAAGAGATTGTATTTTTATAGATTCCAGGTCAATGGATGAAAAAATGAAAATGCAATCAGGACAACACGAAAAAACAACTATTTCTTTGAACAAAATTCAAGAAAATCCAAACGCTGATGCCTATGTCAATGATTATGATCACTTTTCTTTTTCCAATCATGAAGCTGAATATGTATTGTTCATGCAGCGCATAGATGCTCCACGTTTATTTTGTAATGGAAATTTTGCCCATTACAGGGAAACAATTTCAGACCATGTACCAATTATTTTGAATTTTAACATAAGAAAAAGAACATATTAAGGAGGTATACAATGAGCATGAAACTGCTTTCTATCCTAACTAGTCCGTTTTGGGGACCTCAGAAACTTGATGAACTTCAGGAAGTGGCTACAAAAAATCTTGAAACAGCAGATAAATTAGTTCAAGATACCGGAGAGAATCTTAAAAAGGTAGATACTCTTTATTCGCAAATACAAGATTTTCAAAAAAAACAGCAAGATATTTCCGATGCGCAAAGAAAACAGATCGCAGACGGGACTGATGCTCTCAAATCTTTAATAGAAACTGTACAGCTTGTGACTTCCGGAATTGAACAAGATCGGGCAATCGTCAAGAATTTACAGGAAAATTGCGAAGCTACATTAAAACAAGCCAACGAGGTAATTTCATCCGGAAAAAGCCATACTGCTGAAGCCGAAGTTTTATTGAAAAAGAATAATGATTTATCTGTCCAACTTGATGTTCTGAAAAATGATATTGCAAAGAAAGAAGAGTTTTTCTCTTCCAAGGCAATGGAGATTCTGAAAGAAATCTTAAGCGAACAACAAAAAATACAGAATTTATCTAATACCTCCCAAAACGCATTGAAGAACAGTGATAAACTTCGTTCTGAAGTCACGGATATACTTGAAGAAGTTAAAAAGCTGAATACCCAGAATGAACGTAACATCACAGAGGCCAAACAACAAGTTATTTCAAACAATCAGACTGTCCAGTCACTGATCAGTTCAACCAGCGAAATAATTTCCGGCTTAAGAAATGATCGTGAAGAATTGAAAACTCTTCGTCATTGCACTGAAGAAACTCTGAAATCAGCTTCTACACTTTTGCAGGAAAGTAAAGAGAATAAAAGACAAGCGGAATTGCTTTTGCAGGAAGCAGCCGATAAACGAGATCTGACACTTTTAGTTAATAAAAAACGTGCAGCTATGGCGTTGAATCTCTGCACTACTTCCATTTCGCACATTATTGCCAGTGGAAATGTAGAGGTTATGGAACAAGAATACAATGCAATACTCAACAATATCAATCTGCAGGTTATAGTCAAAGATGAAGCCCTCTTGTCAACAATGAGGAAGATTCTTGATACAATCATATTTTTCCGACTTCAGGAAAAAGAGCGTAAACTGCTTGAAGCCCGCCATCATCGGAGGATGAATAAACTTCTTTGGGAAAGTTTATCTTCCGGAACAGGATTGTTTGTGGTCGGAGGTAACCCGTGGGCTATTGTCGCGGCCGCTGCGATTCAGGCAGGAAGCATGTATGTCGGATATCAAAACAAGAAACGTGAAATTGGCGTGCAGTTGGAAGAAGACCTGTGGAAATTGGAACGATCCGCAATTGAACAACTTCATGCATTACGTGCCTCCTTGTTTGAAACAGCGTGGCGTCTATCTGATACTTATAATTTCAATGATGAATGGCGATTGACGGTTCGCCAAATAGAGTGGTATAATGAGATCCGCTCCGAGGCGGATCATATTACTCGATATAAGAAGTTGGAACAGTATAAAGAAGACTTTGAAGCATATCCGTATTTTTGGTATGAGTTGGGAGTTGCTGCCCAAGGAGTGTATGATGAAAAGCAAATACAGAAAAATCCTGATGCTGAAAATTGGAGAAATACTGCAGAAAGACACTTATCCAAGTTTCTTGAACTTGACCATGAGTTGAATTTATTGCGTCAAGACATTATCGGAGCCGATGCCAGACTACGTCATGTTGCCCTGCTTGCTGGAAAGTTAGGGTGGGCCAAGGCTGTTCAGCAGGATGATTTGTTTTTGAAGGCAGTAAAGCGTCTTGCGGTTGATGACCCCGAATTGTTGTTGAAAGCAGCTTTGGTTTATGCTTCCGCCTATAAAGAATTATCGAATTCAAATGATCAATCTGTGGCAAAAGAACCTTTTGCTCATCAGGCGATTGTTTTCTTTGAAATGCTGGTTATGCGTGGTAACAATTTACCGATGAGTAGTATTTTTCTCAGTGAATTGTATTTACTGACTAATCAGAAAAATAAGTATGAGGAGTTAAAAGACTTAGCTGAAAAGCAAGAAAATTCCTGTTTTATTTTGGTTCCAGACTCCGGAAGTGCAGAAGAAAAACCCAAGCTCCTTCAAAAGGACTATGAGCAAACTTTTCAAAAACAGTGTTTACCACTTGAGGAAATGCTTGTTAAGGATTTTGAAATCATACAGAAACAGGCGTTGCCTGATTTATTCAATATGAATAGTGAGCAGCAAAGTGAGGCCATCAGAAAATGGATCAGCGACAAATATGAAGCCAAGGCAGATTATAAACAGGAATTGTTTGCTCTATGGGACAATGAAAAAGTCCGTTTGAATGAACATTTGTCATTTGCAGAAAAATCCCTAGGACTGAATCGAAAGAAACTGATGGAGTTGGCTTGTTTTCTGAACGATCAGTCATACCTCAAAATTGCTCAAATTTGTAACGAAAAAAAATCCTTTTTGGAATCTTCCAGGAGAACAGATGATAAATGTATGGAACTCCTTATTTCGTTGAAAAGTTGGCAATCGTTTCTGAAGAAAGAATATGTTAACCGTATGTTAACAACAATTGCCGATTCCGTTTATCCCAATCACAACGACAACGATTTGTCACCGGACGATATTAGAGCCCTGTTGACATTACAGCAGGAGTCTATCATTTATCGGAATCAATTAGTTGGCTTCAGAAATTCTATGACAGAGGGGGAAAGTGATGAAATTGATTACTTCAGCTGTTCGAATTCTATTGAAAATGAAGAGAAAACCGCTTCTATCCCCCCCTTCAGTCGCTATGCGGCCGAATTCCCGGATGGAAGTATTCTTCATTGGGAGAGTTGTAATGCAGAAAAGATGGATTTCCTAGTTAAAAATAAATTTTCATTTACGATTTCATGTAAAGGAATGCCTTCAAATGAGTATGACAAACTGGTACAAATCATTCGTTCCTGTTATCCTGATAAGATAACCAGCTGGAGGGATGAACGAAAAGCTTGGCCATCAGGTATTCTTGATTGGGGGAAGAAAATGAAAGCAAAAATTGTGGGAAGCCAAGATTTCGAAATAACCGTTGGTCTTGATAAAATTGTGGTAGAATATACAAGGGTTAAGGATGATGAACACCAAAGAGCCGTGAAGTTACTTTCCATTCCGGCAATGGAGAGAGAATTCAAACGTTTGCAAAACAGCTATTGCTGTTCTCCGGAGGAAGCCAGGCGTTTTCAAGAAATTGCATACCGATGGCTAGCAGAAAGATTAACCGCGATAAATGATGAATCAGATGAGACTAAACAAAAGAAAATGTTAAAAACTCTTTCAAAGGATATTCATGAGAGAAACAAAGACAACAACGTTAAAGAGGTTTTCAAAAAAATCTTGGGATCTCGCATGGGGGCTCCTAAATTGGAAGCAGAAAAACAAAAACTTCTTCCCTTATTGAAAGACTAAAGTCTCTCTCAAGCGCCATATTGCTCTTTATTTCATATAAGCGGTATGACGCTAAATAAGCTTTGCTTCCTTATGCTCTAGCCAGCTCCTGCCCAAACAGGTGGAACTTTCATAGGCAAAAAAGGAATTTATCCCTTACAATAAAAAATAATTGGTTAGGAGAAACTTGATGATGAAAATTCAAATGGACACAGCGGATATTGAGAAACTGCTGACGGCATATTGTCCGCGGATGGTGCAACATTCCGGCAATAAGTATCTGATCCGTTTCGGAGAAAAGCAATTTGTACTTGGAGATACGGAACTGGTCTTGAAAACGGAAGTGGAACATGGAAAATTCAAAGGCAATCTGAACTGTAAACTTTGCAACAGCGGAGCGGAAATCTCCATAGGGTTAAAATGATACGTGTCGAAGCTGATGAAAATGATTTGCAGAAGCTGGTGAAAATCGGCAGGGATTCCGTCGGGACAGCTTTGGAGCAATTAACAAATGTACGGATTACCGAAGACTCTCAGATCGCGTTTGAAGTCATTTTTCCCAAGTGGTACAAGCCGAATGTTTCTGTGAGAATCAATGTTTCCAAAGCTTCTGTCACGTCTCTTTATATCAATTTTACACTGGGGACTCAAAGTCAATGGCTGCCGGACTTTCTGATTTCCGGAGGCAACAAGATCGCCTCTGTGTCTGATCGCGATATAGCCTCCATTCTTGAACAGAAATGCGGCGGGGCTTTAACCCGGGAATCTTCATCCCGACTTTCCTTCGACTTGCAAACGTTCTGTCGGAAAAAGGGCCTTCCGTTCACTGTCAATATTGCCGATGTGTCTCTCCGGCGACAGCAATTCACGTTGAAATTGGAGCTGAATCGGGAAGTTCGTTCCTATTGCGGTTGCGTTGGGAAATCATGACAAAAAAACAAAATCAACAACAACCGGGAAAGATAGAGCTATATGGCATTGGATATCTACCGGTTGGCTGCGTATTGATAAGAGACGAAAAACGTATCCGTATGGAAAAGGAGATGCTAAGAGAATACAGAAGAATGAAAATAAAAATTCAATTCTATCCTTTCTGGAAAGCTAGACAGCGCATCAAACAGTTGTTCTATCTAAAAGATCAAAAACGGTACATGACCGCAGATGAGCTTTTGAAGAACAAGCCGGAGATAGAAGTTGAAGTCGTTGATAACCGGTTTCTGATCACATTCAAAACTCTTCCAATGAGATCCAAAGAACAATACTTTCATGTTCTTATGAGAAAGTTATCAAAACTACAAGTTTCTGTCCTTGCAGGATATGCAGAAACCTGTCGGTACAAAGGAAAAACACTTTAATGATGTTAGGAGGAAAATATGATGATTGCGATAAATAATCCCCGCTTCATCGTCTTGAGCGAAAAGCTGCGTGGCAAAATCTTTGAGATCAGTAAAGACGAAATGAGCATCGGCTGTCACGACGACAATGATATTTGCATTGATGATGCGAGCGTGAGCGAACATCATGCGGATATCTTCCGCCGCGAGATCGATGGCAAAATTGTCTGCGTGCTGCGTGATAACAACAGTCTCAATGGAATCCGCATCAACAATGTTGCAATAACCGGGGAACAAGTATTGGAAAACTTGGACATCATCCAGTTCGGAGAGGTCGAAGGGTTGTTTGATTCATGTGAACCTTCTATTGAAGAGAGGTGTCCGGCGACAAAACCTCTGAAGCTGGATATACTTACGGGAGGAGCAATCTGTCCTCGCGACTTTGATTCTTTTTCAAGACCCAAAAAAAACTTTTTAAGCATCGTGAAAAAGCTCCTGAAACGGCGTAAGCAATGAAATCCGTTATAGTCAAGATGTCTGAAAAAAGAAGTGTCTGTGGTCAGCCCATGGACACTTCTTTACAAGTTATTCGCTTTCAACTTCTGGAATTTCCGGAAAATCCTCGTCCGGTTCCGGAACGTCGAACTCCGTGCCGCAGGAACGGCAGATCCATCCGTCATCCCACGGAATGCAGCGAATAGAACCGCAGTCAGGACAATGAACCACATCCATCATATTTTCACCTATGCCTTGAAGATTGCATGACATTTCGGGCAGCGATAAAAACCGATCAGATTCTCGTCAATCAACCTTCCGACCTGCGATCCGAGCAAACCTCCGGAGGAAATTCCGAAAAGAATCCGCAAGAGCGATCCGGCAGCCGCTCCTAAAATTGAAAGTACTGTTGCCTGTGGTACTCCTGCTTCGGCGCAGTAGGAGGCGAACGAGTGTCTCAGGGAGTGAAAGCCGTAGACGGTGACTTTCTTATCCCTGCCGGGAACTGCCACAGACGGTTCCAACCCGATCCAACGGATCACTCGGAGCATATCGATATTAACGAGGTTATTGCCAACGTTCTTACCCAAGGCGTTCATTTTGTTATATCGGATGGCTATGTGCGGACACACGTAATCGGCTTCGCTTGTCTTCCACGCCAATGCTCCTTGAAGAACCTCAAGCAGCTTCGGCGCAATCGGTATGGTCACTTCTTTACCAGTCTTGAACTGCTTTACCCAGATTCGTTTCAGATTGAAGTTGATTTTGTTCCAGCGCAACAGTACGCAATCCTTCATCCGCTGTCCAGTAAACATACCAAGATAATAGATCACTCGGACTTCCGGTTTGTTCATGACCTTGTGCTTGTCGTCATCAAGAACAGCCTGCAACTGTTGTTCCTGCTCTCGTGTAAAGGAGAGACGGTGAACGTCATGTTCGCGTTCTTCACGTTCTTTACGTAACAATGTTGATGCCTGAAACGGATTTTCTCCGCTCCAATACTCCCGCAGAACTCGGAATACGCGCCGGATACGCTTGATCTTCCGATTATGGGTAGAAACGGCGATGTTCAATGTCCGCATGTGCTGTGCATATTCATCAGCAATCTGACTGGTAATATCCCGGAGTGTTTTGGCGGAATCGTTGATCCAGTTCACGAACTCTTCGAAGGTGGAACGATAAGCAAGCGCTTCGCTCACCGTATCAGGAGTAGCGCGTTCAGGACTTTTCTCATAAACGGTCCATGCTTCGGAAAGCAGCAGATTCTTTTCCGGAGTAATAAGGCCGCGTGCATGTTTGACGTGAGCTGCAATGATTTCAGCGGAAGTTGCTTTCAGAAGTGGAATCTGCTTGTTTGCCTCTTTCAAGGCTTCTTTCTGGTTACGGGTTTTAAGGCTGATTGCCTTGCGTGCTCCGTTGACCTGATAGCGGAAATAATAGATTCCGCCTTCCTCTTTCTGGTAGACGGTTCCGAGGTCGAGTTTAATTTTCTGGATGGCCATGTTCTGTCCTTTCGTTTGAAAGTACCGGATTTAGCCAATATAGATGTGTTTTGACAAAAAGAAAGTTCAAAACGGTAATTAATGGCACCTTTTTGAACATTTTGAGCTTAAATTGGCGGAGAGAGAGGGATTCGAACCCTCGGTGACATCACTGCCACGGCGGTTTTCAAGACCGCTGCCTTAAACCACTCGACCATCTCTCCAATAACGGATCCTATAGTTTACACGCTTTTTGAAAAAATTCAATCCGCAATGCGCTTTATTTTCAAGAATTATCGCGGACGGAACAGAACCTGACTCTCACGCAAAATCATTTTACCGTCCGGTCCTTTCTTGATCCGGAGAAAGCAGGCGGGAATGCCGGAACGGGAACCGGAGTCCTGAAGGACTTGCGCAACATCATTCAAATCATAAATCATCCGCTGTCCCAGTTTCAAAAGAAGATCTCCACGCGAAATTCCCAAGGCTGACAGGGTTGCAGGCAGGTCCGTCACAACCACCCCTCTTTCAAACGGATAGTCCAATGCTTTCACCAGCGCCGGAGTCAACTCTTCCAAAGAAAGAGAAAGACGGAAACGGGCAAGCAGAGAACCATCCATCTGTTTCGTGCCGACCGGACTCAGAATCACCGGCGATGTCTGTCCGGCAATCCGCAGCTCCAGCGGTTCCCCGCGTTTTACCCGGATCAGACGGCGCAGAAATTCCAGCAGATCCCCGTGCGGACGCCATCCCTGAAAACGCTCAATCACCATTCCTTCCCGCAATGACGCCGAGGCAGCCGGCGATCCGGGAAATACGGAACGGATATAAATCGAACCATCCGGCTTCATCGCCGGGACAATGCCGACGCTCAACGATGAAAGGTATTCCGGAAGCATCCAGTTCGCAAGAGTGTTTTCCAAACGCAGTTGAGGTATCGCAAAACCGATCCCCGGCGCATCACGGCGGACCGCCATATTCATTCCCAGCATCTTGCCGTTCAGATTGATCAGCGGACCTCCGCTGTTCCCCGGATAAACCGCCGTGTCCGTCTGAAGCAGATCCCGGAAAATCACCCGGTTGTCACGGATCAGCGAACGACCGATCCCGCTCAGAACGCCGACCGAAATCGATCCGTCGAGTCCATACGAATTGCCGACGGCGATCGTGGTTTCTCCCAGCATCATATCTCCGGGATGAATCCCCTGAATCACCTGAAACTGTTCATGCGCATTCACAATCCGCAGCAAAGCGATATCGTTCTCCACATCCTCCGCCAGCGTAATCGCCGGATAGATCATCCCGCTGTTCAGCGTGACCAGAATCTTCGACGCCTGGCTCACCACATGCGCACTGGTCACAATCAATCCGGAAGAGTCGATAATGCTTCCGCTGCCGATTGAATATCCATGATCCGGGCGCGGATTCGCAGTGCGCTCAAACCGGTCCGCAAGATCCCGGTACCACAGAGAATTCCGGCGGTCGATGATCCGGCTCGTGCTCAGGTTGACCACCGACGGCAGAACTTTTTCGATCGCTCTCACAACCGGAGTCCGGCGGATTTCCCGTTCTTTTCCGGAACTCTCATTGCCGGAATGCATACCGTTCTTTTTCGTCTGGTTTCTGCTGAACAGGACCAGAAAAAAAGCAACGCTCAAAAGAATAATAAAAAAATAAAGAAAAAGTCTTGATTTTTGTGCTCTCATGCCGTATTTTCTTTCTATAAATTTTAAGAAACATACAATCAGGATGGAAAAATGCAAATCCAAACGGAGCAGATTGCCGAAATATTGAAGTTTTCCGAACCGTGTTCCTCTTATGAGGGGATCCTGCAGGCACGGTGGAACCACATCCCGCTGAATACGCAGCTGCATCTCGCCGACAAAACCCCTTTTTCCGTACTCTCCCGCGGAGTCTGGAACTTTGAAGCCGGGCCCGATTTCAAAAATGCCAAACTGCAAATCGGTTCCACGATTCTTTACGGAGATGTGGAAATCCACCGGACCGACAGGGACTGGTTCCGTCACGGCCATGATAAAAATCCGCTTTACAGCAATGTGATCCTCCATGCGGTCGAACAGGTGGAAACGGCCTCCGTTCCGGACAATATGCCGATCTATCTGCTTCCGGCGGAAAAGAAACTGGACAATTATCCGCCACCCCTGCTCTCCGTCAAAGGACTCTGCGCCGACAAATTTGAACGGATCGCTCCGGAAAACATTCATGAATTGTTCGCATGTGCAGGCAGGGAACGGATGCACGCCAGAGCGCAGGTGATCCTGCACGATATGATTAAAGCCGGCATGGAACGGGCGTTCCTCACCCGTCTGTTTGACGCATACGGATTCAAACGGAACCGGAAACCGTTCGGTAAACTGCTGAACCGGTTGTGGGACAAATATTCCCGGGAAGAACTGGAAGCGGAATTCGAACCGCTGATCTGGGGCGAATCCGGGCTTCTGCCGTCGCGCCATTCCGGAGAGGTGCCGGAAGAAAACCTGGAAGAAGCAAAACGGATGTGGGCCCGTTGGTGGCATCTGCGTCCGGATTCCGCTCCGCCGATCGACTGGAAACGCGACGGGGGACGCCCTTTGAACAGCCCCGAACGCCGCACCGCCGGGCTCTGCCTGTTTCTGTCACGCTACGGCATGAATCCCCTGCCCGGATGGCTCCGTCTTCTGAAAGAGTCCGAAAGCGCCATAACATTCTGCAAAGAGCTGCTCGCAGGCCTGATCCAAAATGATACATTCTGGAATTCGCATACGACTTTCCGGGCTGGACGTCTCAAGTACGCGGCGGCGGTGACCGGCGAGGAACGCGCACGCGAACTCGCGGCGGACGTCATCATGCCTGCGCTCCGGGCGGCGGCAATGCTCGAAAAAAATGAAAAAATGATGGACCGCGTAGACGCCGCGTTCAACAATCTGCCGCGGACACAGAAAAACCGGGTCTTCACTTCCGCTTTGGAAAAATGGTTCAAAGACCCGGCGACGGCGGAAAAATGGTTCAAGGACGCGGCATCGCGTCAGGGTGTTCACCACATCTACACCAGCTACTGCACGAAAATCGCCTGCGACTGCTCCGCCTGTCTGATCCACAACGCCATGTTTGCCAAAGTTTGAACTCAGCGTTTTCCGTCCGCTTTCCGGATCGCTTTCTGCAAAAAGCGGTCCAGCGCGTTGATGAACAGTTCCCGCTGACGGCGGGAAAACGGAGCGGGGCCGCCGGTGACTTCTCCCGCAGTCCGCAGCTCTTCCAGCAGTTCGCGCATGGCAAGTGCGTTTTTTATATTGGCGGGAGTAAAAAAATTCCCTTTCGGGCTGAGCACTTCGGCGCGTCTGTCAAGCGCACGGTCCGCGAGCGGAATATCGGCGGTCACGACCAGATCTCCGGCTTCAATATGCTCCGCGATCCAGTCATCCGCGCCATTAAACGCATTTCCGGCGGCAACGCCCTCCACCCATTCCGAAAACGGCAGGAACGGCATTCCCGCGGCAACAAACACACAGCGGCAACGGGTACGCTCCGCCGCTTTGATCAGGGCATCTTTCAGCGGACGCGGCAAGGCATCGGCATCAATCAGAATTTTCATACGGTCTCCCAGTTTGTCCTTCAGGACCATACACCGGAACCGGGAAAAGTCAAACAAAAAAACCGGAGCAGGATCAAATCCGGCTCCGGTGGAATCCCTGAAAGGATCGTTATTTCTGCCTGCAATAGGTTTTGCCAAGATATTCGGCAACACCTTCCGCAGAGGCTTTCATCCCCTCCTCGCCCTTGTGCCAGTTCGCGGGGCAGACCTCGCCGTGCTCTTCGTAGAACTGCAACGCGTCAACCATGCGGATCGCCTCGTCCACGCTTCTGCCGAGCGGAAGATCATTGACCAGAGCATGACGGACGATTCCCTGGCGGTCGATCAGGAACAAACCACGCAGAGCAACCGATCCGTTGAACAAAATCCCGTAATCGCGGGAAATGTTTTTGGTCATATCCGCAACCATCGGGAACTTGACATTGCCAATGCCGCCCTTGTTCGGCGCAAGCGACTTCCATGCAAAGTGGGTATATTCGGAGTCCGTGGAAACGCTGACAACTTCGCAGCCGCGTTTTTTGAATTCCTCATACTTATTGTCGAACGCCAGAATTTCCGACGGACATACAAACGTAAAATCCATCGGGTAAAAGAACAGAACAACATATTTGCCTTTCAGCGCGGAAAGTTTAAACTCGCAAAAAGTGTTGTCGCCCATAACGGCATTCGCGGTAAAATCGGGTGCTTCTCTTGTGACCAGTGTAGACATGATACATTCTCCTTTTTGAATTGTTTCATTCAAGTTGGATCCCCCCAACTTATCTTTGTCTATCCGGAATATATCACGCAAACAACAGGAATGCAAGAGCAGTTTTCCTGCAAAAAACACTTCTCCCGCATTTTCATTCGCTGTTTTACGCTCAAAATCACCGGAAAAAATCTTATCCGCACCCGTTCACAATCCGGCGAACAGATCATCCGGAGCAACGGTCTGTTTCTGTTCCGTCACAGGCACGGACTCCGGCTTATCCGAATTCAGCAAAGACAGCAGTCCCGCCTCATCCAGAATCGGAATACCGAGTTCCACCGCCTTTGCATATTTACTGCCGCTGGCTTCTCCGGCAACCACATAAGAGGTCTTTTTGCTGACGCTTCCACTGACTTTTCCGCCGCGTTTCATGATCGCCTCCCCGGCTTCCTGACGCGTCATCGACGCAAGGGCTCCGGTAAGGACAAACGTTTTTCCCGCAAGGGCATCATCTGTATCAGCCGGGACTTCTTCCCGCATATTGAGTCCAAGCTCACGAAGACGGCCGATCAGTTCCCGGTTGCGCTCCGAGGAAAAGAACTTGACCATACTCTGCGCCATAACCGGACCGATCTCCTCCACTGACTCAAATTCTTCCGCCGTTGCATTCAGGAACGCCTCCATCGTATGAAAACGGCGGCAGAGAAGTTTTGCCGTACGCGATCCGATCTGCGGGATTCCGAGAGCGGTGATCAGACGCGACAAATCCCGGTGGCGGCTCTCCTCAATCGCGGCCAGCAGATTCTTTGCCGACTTTTCGCCCATTCGCTCCATGCTGATCAGCTGAAGAACCGTAAGCCTGTACAAATCGGCGATGCTCCGGACGAATTTATGCTCCAGAAGCAGCTCGATCACCGCGGGACCGAGACCGTCGATATCCATTGCGTCGCGCGATGCGAAAAAGCGCAGACTCTCCCGGATACGGGAAGGACAGTCGGGATTCTCACAACGGTATGCGACCTCCTCCCCGACCCGCACGACGGGACCACCGCATGCGGGACAGCTCTCCGGAACGGAAATCATCCGCTCCGAACCGTCGCGTTTTTCCGGAAGCGAACGCAGAATCTCCGGAATCACATCCCCCGCCTTGTGCAGAACAACCGTATCCCCGATCCGCAGATCTTTTTCCTGAATATAGTCAAAATTATGCAGACTGGCACGGCTGACGATCGTACCCGCAAGCGCGACGGGTTCCAATACGGCGGTCGGCGCAACGATCCCGGTCCGTCCGACATTGATTTCCACATCCAGCAGTTTCGTCTCCTTCTCCTCGGCGGGAAATTTATAGGCGATCGCCCAGCGCGGACTCTTTGACGTCGCTCCAAGCTCCTCCTGCGCGGCAACGGCATTCAGTTTGACCACCACACCGTCAATGTCGTACGGCAGGGAATGGCGCATTTCGCAGAACTCATCCCGCGCCTCCCAGACCTCTTCGATGCTGTGACAGAAACGGCTTTGCGGGTTCGTCGGCAAACCGATTTCTTTCAGATATTCGACCTTTGACTTCTGAGTCGGAAATTCCATTTCTTCCGCATAGATGATCTCATAAAAAAACGCCGACAGATCGCGCTTCGCCGTCACCGAGGGATCCAGCTGACGCAGAGATCCGGCGGCGGCATTGCGGGGATTGGCAAAAATCTTTTCCCCCTGCTCCTCCCGCAATTCGTTCAGACGGACAAACGAACTTTTCGGCATATAGATTTCCCCGCGCACCTCAAGCCGCCGGACCGGTTCTTTGAGACGGAGCGGAATGCTGCGGATCGTCCGCACGTTGGCGGTGACATCCTCGCCGATCACGCCGTCGCCGCGGGTCGCTGCGTTGATCAATGCGCCGTTCTCATAAACCAGCGCAATCGAAAGACCGTCGATCTTGAGTTCCGCCATATATTCGGGAAACATCTCCACAGCGCGGATCCGTTTGTCAAAATCCTGAAGTTCCGAAAAAGAGAACGTGTTATCCAGACTCAGCAGCGGAGAGCGGTGACGCACCGTTTTGAATTCGCGCGACGCTCCGCCGGAAACCCGCTGAGTCGGCGAATCCGGAGTGATCAGGGAAGGATTTTCCCGTTCCAGCGCTTTCAATTCGTTCATTTTTGCATCATATTCCGCATCCGGCACATTCGGATCGTCAAGAATATAATAGCGGTAGTCGCAATCGCGCAAAAATGCGCGGAGAGTTTCGATTTTCTGTTCAATTCCGTTCATTGTACACCTTGCTCCGTTATTTTGCTTCCGCCCAGTTGCGCCCTTCGGAGACCTCGGCGGTCAGCGGCACCGAAAGCTGCATGGCATGTTCCATCTCCTCCCGGAGCAGACACCCCGTCCGTTCCGCCTCCGCAACGGGAGCCTCTATAATCAATTCGTCGTGAATCTGCAGGATCAGCTTCGCTTTCAGCCCTTCCCGGCGGAGACGGCGGAAAACGTTCACCATCGCAAGTTTGATGATGTCGGCGGAAGATCCCTGGATCGGAGCATTCAGCGCCACGCGTTCCCCGAACGCCCGCACGTTGAATACAGGCGATTCCAACTCCGGCAGATAGCGGCGGCGTCCCATGATCGTTGAAACATACCCCTGCGCCTTCGCCGTCTTCACGATGGAATCCATGTAATTCCGCACACCGGAATACGTTGCAAAATACTGATTCATATAATCATCGGCTTCCTTGCGCGACACCCCGATATCCTCCGCCAGCGCGAACCGGGAAATTCCGTACACGATCCCGAAATTAACCGCTTTTGCGCGGCGGCGCATCTCCGCCGTAACCTGTTCCGGCACAACGCCGAATACCTGCGACGCCGTCACCGAATGAATATCGCTGCCGTGCCGGAACGCCCCGCACATTGCGGGATCGCCGGAAATATGCGCCAGCAACCGCAGTTCGATCTGCGAATAATCGGCGTCGATCAGCACATTCCCCGGCGCGGCGACAAACATCCGCCGGATCTCCGCCCCCAGCTCCGTCCGCACGGGAATATTCTGCAAATTCGGTTCCGTGGAACTTAAACGCCCGGTCGCCGTCACCATCATGTTGAAAGACGTGTGGATCCGTCCATCCGGCGCTATAACCGCCAACAGGCCGTCCACATAAGTGGATTTCAGCTTCATCAGCTGACGGAACTCAATCACCGCCGGAATCACCGGATGTTTCTTCCGGAGAGTTTCCAGAACCTCGATGTCGGTAGAATATCCGCTTTTGGTCTTCCGTCCCGCGGGGAGCGACAGCTTTTCAAACAGAATCTCGCCGAGCTGTTTTGTGGAATTGATATTGAATTCCTCGCCCGCAAGCTCGAAAACCCGCTTCTGAACCACTGCGATCTCTCCGGAGAGCCGTTCGCCGAACGCGATCAGCATCTCCCGGTCCACAGCCATTCCTGCATGTTCCATCTCCGCCAGCACTTCGCAAAGCGGCAGCTCCACGGTCTCAAAAAGTCTCAGCATCCCCGTCCGCTCCAGTTCCGCATGGAGAACCGGCATCAGCTGTGCAAGAACAGCCGGAGTCTGCACGGTGTCCGGAACAGTCACGTTCAGCCATTTTTCCGCGATCTTTTCCAATGGAGGATTTCCCGCCAGAGAATCCAGCAGATAGGCGGCAAGCGCGGTATCAAACACAAAATCACCAAAGCTCCGTCCGGCATCCGCCAGCCGGCGCATCAGCGGTTTGACATCATGCCCGACCTTGCGGATCCCCGGTTTGCAATACTCCGCCAGGAACGATTCCCACGCAGCATCCTCAAAAGCGTCGAAACGGAAAACGATCCCCTCCACATATACGGACCGGGATTCTGCGGAAAAAGCGGAATATTCCGCCTTGCGGCAGCGGTCCAGCAGAGAAGACGCCTCCGCCGGCTGCACCGGAACGGCGGTAAACGGAACGGGCTTCGGCTTATCCGCTTTTCCTCCGGCAGACGCCCCCCGCCGTCTCGGCAGCTTCAACGCTTCCAGAGCGGAATAGACGGTCTGCATCTCCTGACGGATCCGTTCGGGATCCCCGCCTGCACTCCGGATATTCTCCAGAACCCCGGCAAGAGCTTCCGCGTATTTATTCTTATATTTTTTGTTCAGATCTTTCCACGGGACGCCGCGGAACGCCTCCATGACCGTCCGGTCCAGCGGAAGCCTGCCCTGCATCAGAAGCACGGCAAGAATCGGATAACCGGAATAGCCCTGCCACCTGGATCCGTTGTCATCGGAGGTGTAGACTCCGTCTTTCCATTTCACATGATAAGTCTTCGTGCCGTCGGAGGAGACGACCTCCGCGGAAGATTCTTTCATCGCAACCCGTCCGTCGGCAATCGCCCCGTAGGCTTCGGGGATTTTCTCGATCGGCGGCAGTTTCCAGAAATCAGCGGTATCCATGGCAAATCAGTCCTTTCCTGTTTTTTCATCGGGAAAGTAACGTCTTTCTGCGAAAAAATCAAGCTAAATTTAAAATTTCTTTTTCCGACGACTTGATTCCTGCCGGAAAAAATGGTAATTTATAGGAAAACATACCAGCAGGAGTGTCGAAAATGAAATTGACAGACGACATCGTAAAAGCCCTTCACCGTTGTGTAACAGACGGTCATGAATCCGTCACGGAGTTTGCCCGTCTGGCAAACGTCAGTGCGGAAACTGTGAAAAAATATATGCGCAGAGAAACGGAATCCATCAAGGAAGAGACCTGGAACAAACTTCAGCCGCTCCTGAAACCCTATATGGGCAAGAAACCGCAGAAACAGGTCTCCCTCGGTTCCAAATATCTGGAACTCGACACCGATCAGCGGATTCTGCTTGACACCTTTGCCGATCTTCCGGAAGAGGTGCGGAAAGAAAAACTGTTGGAATTCGTCGAACTCGCCAAAAAATACAACCGGGAAAAAGCGGAATCCGCTCTCTGATCCCGACTTACAGCCAGCATTGCCGCCGGTCATCTCCAAGTGACCGGCTTTTTTTTGTCTTTTTCTGCTTGAAAATATAATAAAAAAGATGTATAGTAAATAATATTTATTAAATTGGAGGAATGTTTTATGAGTCGGGACTTGAGCTTGTTTTTCAAGTACATCACCCCCTCAATGGCTGGAATGCTGATCGTGGGAACTTACAGCATCGTCGATACGATCTTTATCGGCAAGGCAATGGGAAAAAGCGGACTCGCCGCGGCGGCGGTCACATGGCCGCTGGTCATGCTGGTCAATGCATTCGGCGATATGATCGGAACCGGAGCGGCGATCATCGTATCCCAATCACGGGGAGCGAATGATCCGGAACGGGCGCAAACCGCATTCGGCAGCATGATCACGCTGCTGTTCTGCGCGGCGCTTCTCTTCTCCGGCGGCATCCTGCTGTTTCTCACACCGATCCTGCAGTTGATGGGTGCCGAAACGGAACTGCTTCCGGGTGCCCGCGAATATGCAATCCCGCTGATCGCAGGTGCTGCGGCACAGATGTTCGGAATGGGATGGATCGCTGTCATGCGCAATGACGGGCATCCCTTCGGCGCTATGTGGCTTGTGGTCATCGGGCTTCTGCTGAATATCCTGCTTGATTATCTGTTCATTTTCCCGCTCGGCCTCGGTCTCCGCGGCGCGGCGTTGGCGACGGTGCTTTCTCAAATCATCGTTTGTGCGGTCGGGATCTGCCACTTTCTTTCTTCCCGGACCGATCTGCGGTTCCGCAAACTGCGTCCGCAGAAAGAAATTTGCATCCGGATCTTTCAGAACGGCATTCCGACTCTCGGAAATCAGCTTGCAATCATCGCCATGTTGTTCCTGCACAACCTCCAGGCTCTGCGTTACGGTGCGGTCAACGGACTCGCAGCCTATACGCTTGTTGCGACGATCGAATCCATGGGCTCCCTGCTGATGACCGGACTCTCCGCCGGAGTTCAGCCGCTCGTGGCCTATTTCTACGGCTCCGGAAAACACCGCCGCAAACGCCGGATCGGCAATTACGGCTACCTCAGCGCCCTGCTGTTCGGAATTCTGATGATGCTGCTCTCCATTTTCGGTGCGGGAATATTTCCCGGCTGGTTCGGATTGGAGGGCGATGTGGCGGCACTCGCCGGACACGGCCTGATCCTGAGCGCCCCCGCGTTTATTCTGCTCGGCGTGATCCGCGTGGCAGGTTATTATTTTCAGTCGACCGGTAAACTGCTCAAGGCATCCGCGCTGATTTATGGAGATTCTTTTGCCGCCCTGCCCTTGTGTCTGTTCCTTTTGCCGTTATATTATGGATTGAACGGAGTCTGGCTGGCAATGCCGGTTTCACGGCTCATTCTGTTTGTTCTGCTGTGCTGGTTCTGGTTTGGAGGAAAACAAAATGCCCAACGGCCAATCTCTGAAATATCTCAATGAATGGACCGAACTCTGGCGTCTGACGGATACGCTTTACGACCGTCAGCTCAAACGCTGGGGGCTGAGCCTGAACGCCTATTTCGTCCTCTGCCTGCTGCTGGACACACCCGAAGGTGTGGAACCGACGGTCATCGCGGACAAAGTCAGCATTCTCCGCCAGTCCGTAACCGTTCTTCTCAACGATTTTGAAAAACGGAAATTGATCGTCCGGAAAGAATCCAAAGAAGATCACCGGCGGAAGAAGATTCTTTTCACCCCGGGCGGACGCAAATTCGCGGAAAAGGTCTGCGGAGAAATTACGGAAATCGAACTTGAAGCGATTGCCGGAATTCCGCAGGAACTGCAGCATGCCACTCTGGAAATGGCACGGACATTTTATCTGCGCTTCAAGGCCATTACGGAGAACAGAGCATGAATCTGCGCGAACCGCTGTTCCGTCCGCCGGCAGAAGCGGACAGTCTGATCTTTCAGGCGGCATACGGTTGTCCGCATAACTCCTGCCGGTTCTGCGGAATGTACAAAACTGTGCGCTATGAGCCGAAAGCTCCTGCTGAAATCGCTGCGGAAATCCGTCAGGCAGGCACGGAATATCCCGGCACCAGCCGCGTTTTTCTCGCCGACGGCGACATCATGCACCTCCCCGTGGAGCATCTGCGCACAATTCTGGCGGAACTGAACAGAGCATTTCCCCGGCTTGCGCGCGTCAACTGTTATGCAAACGGAAGTTCCATTCTTGCCAAAACCCCGGAAGAACTGGCAGACCTGAAACGGCTCAAGCTCAGTACGCTCTATATGGGACTCGAAAGCGGCAGTCAGCGCGTTCTCGACCGTTTCGGGAAAACGGAACAGGCGGATCAGATGGTATCGGCAGTGAAACGCGCTCAGGAAAACGGTTTGAAATGTTCCGTCATGATCCTGATCGGTCTTGGCGGAAGAGAACTGCGGCATGAGCATATCGCCTGCACCGCCGCCGCTCTGAATCTGATGAAACCGGATCTGCTGTCGGCTCTCCGCTTCATCCCGATCCCCGGACTCGCTTTGCCGGATGGTTATACGCCGGTCACGGAATATGAAGCAGTGGAAGAACTGCGCAGAATCATCGACGGGCTGGAACTGGAACGAACCGTATTCCGTGCGAACCACACATCCAATCCGCTTCCTCTTGCCGGACGCCTTCCGCACGACAAACAGCGTCTGCTCGCGGAACTGACCCGCGAGCTTTCTTCCGGAATGCTGGACCGGAACGGTCCCGGTGCAATGCCGCTGTACCTGTAAGCCGCCGGATCAGCGGTAGCGGTACTGCGGCTGCTGAATGCGCTGCATCTTCGGCTCTTCAAGACCGAGAGCGTACCACAGCTCGCCGAGCCCGGCATTGGAAAACTGTTTGATCCTGCCGTTGGCAAGAGCTTCCCAGTTACGGATCAGAGTCTCGTTATCCGTTTTCTTTTTCGCTCCGGCAAGAACGGCAAGCGCTTCGTCGTTCCTGCCTTTTTTCAACAGCATCCACGCATAGAGCGAACACGGCAGAACACACGCATCTTTCTTCAGCGTTGCGCCTTTCTTACGGAAAAACTTGTCGAGGCCCGGATCATCGTTCTTATACATGCGGACCATTTTCATTGCGACCGCCTGCGGTTCCAGAAACATGCACTTCGGCAGCAGTTCATCGACCACATCAAACCGCTTGAGCTGATAATTGAACGCCATTTTCATGGTGTTGATCTGTTTTTCAAGAAAGAAATTCCAGCGGTAAAGCGGTTTGAACACCTCGCACGCGGCAAGAGCGCGTTCAATCCCCGCGGTCTGCTCCCGCTCCAGCTGCTGAAGCATCAGCTTCTGACTTCCCATCGGACGGCGCATGAAATGCTGCTGCTTCGCCTCAATCCGGCGCTGAACATCCACCATGATTTCCTGAATCTGCAAATTGCGTTTGTTGACCGCCCGGCGGATCAGCAGAGCCGCCGCGAGCTGAAACAGAAACATGGCGATCAAAGTACAGGCAATCGCCCAGCCGTTATGGAAACCGGCGCCGAAACGGGTCGCCGCAAATACACAAACGCCCAGCGTAAGAGACAGAAGCATCGTCAGCATGACTGAAAAAATCCTTATTTCAAGTTGTTATTTCGTACTTCTTTATAAAATACACTCAATATCACGGTTATGCAATCGGAAAAACAAAATTTTTCCAAACAGCATGGTTTTCCGGAGCGGAAAGCGGCGGTCATCTCCGCTTCCCGTATTTTTATTGCTCCCTCATCCAGAAGCCCCAGAGGGTGTCCTCAAAACGGAACGAGCCCAGCAGGAGCATATCGGACATATACCGGATGTTCATTTCCGCAACGACCGTCTCCTCCGACGAATCGGGAAATGCGGAAAAATAATAAGTCACCTCTTTTTCATCCGGAGCTCCGGCAAGCGGAATGCAAATGACTCCGCCGCCGGAATCGCAGCATCCGGTCGGGCGCATCGGCGCGCCGGAACGGGCGGTACACGCCTTTGCGACCACATCCCCCGCGTGCCGCGGATCGAACACGATGTCAACGATGTTCAGTTTGACAATTCGCAGCAATGTATTCATCGACTCATCCGTAAGCCGTGCTTGAATTGCGTTCGGGAGCCTGTGCCGGATTGGACTTGAAGAATTCCACAGCGTCGGCGTCGTCAAACACTCTGCGCGGCGAAAGTTCCACAATGCAGTCCGGAGAACCGTCGGCTTTGCGCGGGATACGAATCCCGGCAAGTTCCATACGGCGGGCGTCGCGGGCGCAAAGCATCTCACGGCAGGACTCCGCGGAATCGACTCCGGTGGCGTTTTTCGTCGGAGCGAAACACTCTTTGCGGTCGGCTTCCAGAATGATCGTCGAGGACGCAAGCGGAAGAGCGTCGAAAATGAACGACTCCAGTTTGACCGCGTTCGGCGCTTCCGGCTTCACTTCCACGCCGTCGGCGTTGACATAAGCAACTTTCTTGTCGGCGCGGTGCCACGGGAGCTCCAGCTTTCCGCCGGCGGTCAGGCGCTCGACAAACGAACGGCTGATCACATGAATTGCGGGACTTCCGGCAATGAAATCAAGTTTGCCGTTGGTCGTGCGTTCGGCAAGTTCTTTCGGCATGTCGCTGTATTCAATGATCTGCAGTTTGCCGCCGGTCACACAGAAATTGCCGAGTTTTTCAAACGCATTGGTCTTGGAAAGCATAATGCTGCTCATTTCCGAATTTTCCATCGCATGCAGCCCCAGCATCAGCGGATTGGATACAGGAACCAGCGGATTGTCCACCTGGAAATAGGAAATGTATTCCACTCCGAGCTTCTTCATCAGGTCGAGACATCCCCACTTGCGGAGCGCGAGCAGCGTGCCGCCGTGCCCGTCGGGCGTCAACGCAATGGAATCTCCGGCGGACATCAGAACCTTGCCGGAGTAGTCAATCGCCGGCATGAATCCCTGCGTGAAGAAATGAACGGTATCTTCGGGCAGGCCGAAAAACGCATGACTCCGGAAGAAATCGCGGGTCGCCTTGTCATTGAGTTCACTGGTCATGATGAACCAGTGAATGCGGCTGCCGTATTTTTCGGATACGCGGGCGAGACTTTCCGCGAAATACTGGAACAGGGTCTTGTGCAGAACCGGTGTAATCGGATACGTTCCCTTCGGGCCGTCGAAGCCGAGACGCGTCCCCTGTCCGCCGGCGACCGTCAGAGCGGCGGTCTTGCCCGCCCGGATCAGTTCCACGCCTTTTTCAAACGCCTTTTTATACAGTTCCTCCTGTTCCGCACCGTTCGGAACGAGCGGGAAATAAGACGCGGGAGCGAGATCGGCAGGGATCGTTGTGACAGGCTTCTGCATCACATATTCACGGATCAGCCGGGAAAGTTCTTCCCAGTCGATCGCCTCGATCTGCTTTTCCAGTTTCTCCCGTGCCGCCCCGGACAGTTTGTTCAGCGCTTCAAGAAGGTGTTCCTGATTGTTGTTTTTCAGTGTTTCGGCGATGTTCTGCATCTTGCATTCTCCTTCGGATATTATAATGATCGTTATTGTTTTCCAGTGCTTCCGAATCCGCCGCTGCCGCGCCCCGTTTCGGAAAGGCGGGCGGCGGGCTCCAGATGAACGTCCGCCAGTTTCGCGATGACCATTTGCGAAATACGGTCGCCGCGGCGGATCTCAAACGGGCGGTCGCTGAAATTAAACAGAATGGACCCGACCTCTCCGCGGTATCCGGCGTCGATCGTTCCGGGGCCATTCAGAACGCCGATCCCGGATTTCAGGGCAAGGCCGCTGCGGGGACGAACCTGAGCTTCATATCCAGGCGGCAGCTCAATCACGAGCCCGGTCGGAACCAGCGCGACTTTACCCGGTTCGATGGTCATATCGGCCCGCGAACGCAAATCGTACGCGGCATCGTCAGCATGCGCCTTGGCGGGGACCAGGTCGTCACACCCCTCCAGCATTTTGAATCGTATCGCCACACTCATATCCGCTCCCTGATGGTTTCGGGTAAAAAAACAGACCGCCGCGACGAAGTCCGCAGAAGTTCTGAATTGCGGTAATTTAGCACAAAAACCGGAAAAATGCAAGATTTCCCGCAAACACTCTCCGGGAAACGTTCCTCCATGCAAACAGAGATTTTTCTCTTTTTTTTCAATTTTTTTCTTGAAAGTTGAGCGGAAACGAATACATTGTTACAGAAATCATTACTTTGGAGCAGCAATGGCGGATATTTTTGACGAAATCATTCAGTGCATCCGGCAGGAACAGTCGGCAAACGGAACCGTTTATGTCAGCAGAGACCATCTGGTTGAGTTCTACAAAAACGCGGCTCCTGCGGTTCAGACGCCGCCCGCACCGCAGGTACAGCAGTACGCCCCGTCCCGTCCGCCGCAGCCCGTATACCGGGATGATCCACGGCAGCAGCGTCCCGCGTTTCATCCGAACCCGTTCCGCGATGAAGCGGGTCCCGAACCGGAACGCGCCTACTCTCCGCTCGATCTTGCGGAAATCGCGGCAATGGACTGGCCGCAGCTCAAAGCGGCGACCTCGAACTGCCATGCCTGCCGTCTGTGCGAAACCCGTCACAATGTGGTGTTCGCAGACGGTTCGGAACAAGCCGATCTGATGTTCATCGGCGAAGGTCCCGGAGCGGACGAGGATGCCCGGGGAGTTCCGTTCGTGGGTAAAGCCGGACAGCTCCTGACCAGAATGATCGCGGCGATGCAGTTCAAACGTTCGGAAGTCTATATCGCCAACATCGTGAAATGCCGTCCGCCGGGAAACCGGAATCCCGCCGACGACGAGATGGATTCCTGCATTCCATACCTGAACCGCCAGATCCAGCTGGTCTCACCGAAAGTGATCGTGCTGCTGGGCAACGTGGCGCTGAAGGGCCTGATGAAACGCGGCGGAATCAGCCGTCTCCGCGGACACTGGCTTGATTATAAGGGAATCATGGTCATGCCGACATTCCATCCGGCGTATCTTCTGCGGTATGAAGCCGCGAAGCGCGATGCCTGGAGCGATCTCCAACAGGTTATGAAAGTATTCGGCAAGGTTTATCCGCCGCGCAGAAATCAGGAGTAGCACCATGTTGGAAAAAGTAAAGCAAAGCCTCCGGACGGCGTTCGACCCGGCTTCCGCCGCCAGACAGCGGAGTCAGATCTCCGGGATCAATCTTCCCGCCCGGCTTGCCCGCTGCGACACCGCGTACAACACGCTTACGGATCTGTTCAAATCCAAGCTCTACATGCTGGACGACGCAGAGCGTTACCGCAACTACGCGCTCGGGCTGACTCTGATCGACGTGGTGATCGACAACCTGACTCTCATTCAGCGCGAGCAAACCCGTCTTCCCGCCGCCGGCAGGAAAGCCGAAGATCCCTGTATGCCGCTTCTGCGCTCCTGCCGCAAGATACTGGAACTGTTGAAAATTTCAGCGGAAACATCCATCGAAATGGCAAAAAATGAACGCGGAATCGAAACATTCGCCGGAGCGTTGGCAATCGCGAAAAGCCGTCTGGTGGACGATTCCATCGGAGATACGGAAGTAAACCTGCTGCACAGCGTCAGCGAACTGTTTGAAATTCTCTCCTTTCCCATGCAGAAAGGCGCGGAACAGCGCCGCCGTCTTCTGTCCAAAGAGGAATTGGAACGCTATCAGCGTGCCGAAAACGAATTCAGCCGACACTATTCCGCCCTCTGCACGCCGGAAACCGCCAGCAAGTAACTCCATTGTTTCCGTCCGCCGGGCGGAATAGAGACCGGAATAAACGGCTCCACGGCAAAACAGTCTCTTCCGTTTTTCCAGAACACCGCCCGGCTGAGCGGCACGGAAGCCCGGATCGAACAACGGATGCCATCCGGCGTTTCAATCCATACCCCCTGTTCCCCCCTCGAATTCCGGAAACCGCCTGCCTCCAATTCGCACGGAGCCTCTGCAACCGCTCTCCATGCGGCTCCGGGCAGACGGAACCGCCAGCCGTCCAGCCCGTCCGCCGCCTCAAAAAACGGATGTGCATAAAATTCGGTTTCAATCGGCAAACGTCCGGTGTTACGCATATCGAACCGGCAGACGAGAATCCCCGCATGACGCAGCTCCACCCGCACCGACAACTGATAGGCATACCCCGCATCAACGTCTGCAGACTGATATGCCGTCAGCACATTCTCCGCCGTCAGACCGCCGCGCCACGGAAAATACTCCAAAGGACGGGTCTCAAACCGCTTTCCCGCCTCCTGTTCCACAATTCCGACGCCATACTGGAGCCGGGTAATGCCGCCCGTTTCCGGATTTACCGAAAATTCCGGGCCCGGAAAAAATTCAAACGCCAGTCCGAACGCAGGAAGACGCGGATGGACGGTCCGGGATTTGAACAGTTCGCGTCCGTTATCCCGGAATTGCAACCGTTTCAGCCAGCCGCCCAGCATAAACCGGCACCCGACAGTCCGGCGCGCCGGTCTCTCCGCCGGATTCAGCACATCCACCCGCACGGTTTCATTTTCCAACCGCAGGCTCTCCGGCTCCGGAACACGGCACGCAGAACACAGCAGCAAAGCCAAAAAAACAAAAACGGCAGCAGATCGTCTTATCATTGCGGAACGACTTCAAACACGCCGAGGGCTCCGGCGGCAACCGCCACCTCAAAACCAGTCATTTTCCCTGTGGCAACCGTCTTTTCCGTCAGCAGATCCCGGACCGTATACGCGATTCCTTCTTTCAGTCCGACCTCCCGGAACGGAATCGTGACACGGAAACGGCGGGACTCTCCGGAACTGTTCGGAACGATCAGAACCGCTCTTCCATTCCGGTAACGGGCATACGCCTGCAGAAGTCCATTCTGATCGGTCGTCACCTTGCAGATATTCGATTGCCGGTGATCGTCCGGGAAATACTCGAATATATCCGGATTGGAACGGCGGATACGGATCATTTTCTTGACCTGTTCAAAAAATTCCCGGTTCTTCTCTTTCGCTCCCCAGTCGATCGTATTCCGGTACAGGTTCCATTTCCGGGGGGCAGAATGTTTATCCCGCTTATAGTAATAATCATAAAAGAAGTGCGACGGATTGTTCCATTCCTCCCCGATATACCAGAGAGGAATAAACGGAGCAAAAATCGCCTGATAGCCGATCGCAACCGGACTGCCGTTCACGACGTACCGCGGCGAGTCGTGACAGGAAAGCATATAGGTATAATAACGTTCCCGTCCCGGCTCACGGTCAAAATCGTCATACGCCCGCAAACCGTTGCCGTTGCGGATGAAATCCACGATATTTTCTTTCAGATAGACGTCTCCGAGCCAATGCGTCATCCTGCGTCCTTTCGCATTCTTATAACAGAACGTCAGCTGATCAAGATCAAAAACATTTTTCCGGCTCGTGGTCCACTCCGCAATGAATACAACTTTCCGTCCGAATTTCCGCATACGCTCCTTGACGACGTGATACGGTTCAAAGCCGGAATACTGCGGTGCACAGTCACAGCGGAATCCGTCGACGCCCGTCATCAGGAACCATTCAACCAGCCGCGATGCGAACCATTCGTTCAGCTCCCTGTCCTCCCATTTCCAAAGCCATCCGGCATAAGGGGCATAGTAATCGCCGAACCACTCCGGTTTCTGCTTCAACAGCGGACTGCCGCCTTCATGCTTCGTAACGCCCCAGGTCACGACATCGAAAAAGACCCGGATATTGCGCCGGTGCGCTTCATCCACGAATTTCCGCAGAACACACCATTGCCGGACCGGTTCTTTTTCTCCGGTCAGCAAAGCACTGACGGTGTGAATCCCGAAATTCCCATAACCGTTGCCGCCGTTCAGCGGCGGAGTCAGCCAGATCCCGTTCACTCCGGTTTCCGCCAGATGATCCAGTACGGGGATCAACCCCTTCACCGTTCCGTCGGAAGATGCCGAGTCGATACGGACCTCCATCAGAATAAGACTCTTGATCCAGTCCGGAGTTTCAAGCCGTCCATCCGCCCGTTTTTCCATCCGGACCTCGGAATCCGGCTTGTAAGCGGGAAGCAGATCCCGGTTGTCGATCCACCCCTCCAGCGCCCGGCATGAAAACGCGACCAGAGACAACAGCAGACATATTTTCCAATTCATTGTGCAAGCCTCTTTCATTTCTGTTTCCGGGGCGCGACAAGAAACACTCCCACCCCTCCGGCGGCGATCTCCGCGGAAAAATCCGTCATATTACCGTTTCGCAACACATTTCCCGCCATCAGGTCCGTCACCGTATACCGTTCCCCCCTGCGAAGCCCGGACTCCTCAAACGGAATGGAAACCCGGATCGTTTTACCGGACTTTGAATTGTTCGGAACGATCAGAACCGCTCTTCCATTCCGGTAACGGGCATACGCCTGCAGAAGTCCATTCTGATCGGTCGTCACCTTGCAGATATTCGATTGCCGGTGATCGTCCGGGAAATACTCGAATATATCCGGATTGGAACGGCGGATACGGATCATTTTCTTGACCTGTTCAAAAAATTCCCGGTTCTTCTCTTTCGCTCCCCAGTCGATCACATTCTGATAAAGACGCCATGTTTCCGGAATCGGATGCTTATCCCGTTTCCAGTAGTAGTCGACGAAGAAACGCGGCGGATTGTTCCATTCCTCCCCGATATACCAGAGCGGAATGAACGGAGCAAAAATCGCCTGATAGCCGATCGCAACCGGACTGCCGTTCACGATATAATGCGGGGAATCGTGACAGGACAGCATCAGCGTATAAAAACGCTCCCGCCCCGGTTCGCGGTCGTAATCATCCCGCATACGGAGTTCTTCTCCGCTGCGGATCATATCCACGATGTTCGTTTTCAGATAAAGATCCGTAAACCAGCGGACCCGCTGATTTCCCTTTTCATTTTTATAACAGAAAGAGACCTGATCAAAATCGAATACATTCTTCCTGCTGCTCCCATGCTCTGCGATCAGCAGGATCTTGCGTCCCATCCGGCGCAGCCGCTCCTTTGCCGCACGGAACGGCTCATATCCGCTGTAAAACGGAGCGCAGTCACAGCGGAAGCCATCGACACCTGTTTTCAGGATCCATTCCACGAGCCGGGCGGCAAACCATTCATTGAGTTCTTTATTTTTCCAGTTGAACAGCCACCCGGCATAAGGAGCGTAATAGTCGCCGAGCCATTCCGGTTTCTCCTTCCGGAGCGGACTGCCGCCCTCATGTTTGGTGACTCCCCAGTTGACAACATCGAAAAAGACCCGGATATTGCGTTTATGCGCTTCGTCAACAAACGTTTTCAGCACCTGCCATTGCCGTTCCCGCGTTTTCTCGCCGGTCAGAAACGGGCTGATCGTATGAATTCCGAAATTGCCGTATCCGTTGCCGCCGTTCAGCGGCGGAGTCAGCCAGATCCCGTTCACTCCGGCTTCCGCCAGATGATCCAGTACGGGGATCAACCCCTTTACCGTCCCATCGGAAGATGCCGAGTCAATACGGACCTCTGCAAGGATCAGGCTTTTCACCCAGTCGGGAGACTCCGACGTACCATCCGCCCGACGCTCCATACGCACTTCGGAGTCCGGCTTGTACGCAGGCAGCAGTGATGAATTGTCGATTCCCGCCCCGTACAGGAAAAGGCCGGGAAAAAGAAACGGGAGTGTGTGAAAAAAACGGTTCATGCTTCTGGTTCCTTTCGTTAATCAGTATTGCCATGCCGACCACGGTGTGCCGGCTCCGTTCCATCCGCCTTTCAGCGGGCCGTAATAAAGCACCAGTTCATTGACGCCGCGAACCGTGCTTGCATGCCCGTCGAACCACCAGATATTGCAGCGGCCGTTATGCCACGGATACGCAAAATAGTGCTGTCCGGCAGATTCATACATGATGGAAGTCGGATTCAACGGAGCCGTCGAAATCGCATTGCTGGCGGCGTCGCCAAGCATCAGATACCCCGAAGGACGCTTCACCTGCGTGTCGCGGATCCAGGCGATGGCAGTCGTCTTCTGGTCATAAGCGCGGCAGTTGTTCATCCCGTAACCACCGTTATACCAGGAGGAATTTCCCACTGGCAGCTTCCTGTTTCTTTTGAAGTAATTGCTGGCACGTTCATAGGGAAGCGAAGTCGGACAGGAGATGATCTGCATGGAAAGCCGATCCGTATTCACCATAAAATCATTCCAGAGAATATGTTCAGCGGTCGGTTGCTTGGTGCGCAAAACATAACCGTCATTCTCGCTCTGATAGAGTGTCAGGCTCAGCCCGATCTGCTTCAGATTCGAGGTGCACCGGATCGCCTGCGCCTTGTCACGCGCCGCATTCAAAGCAGGCAGCAGAATCCCTGCAAGGATTGCGATAATCGCAATCACCACCAAGAGTTCTATGAGGGTAAAATTTCTTACTCCTTCATATTTTGACCGACATTCTGTTCTCACCATTTTTTCTCTCCTTTTTGTTGAGTTATTTTTAAGTTATTTCCAAGTTATTTCACCGGAAGCAATTCCGCCTCCACAACGGCGTCCTGAACCGGGGACTGCGGATCTTCCAGCTTCTGTTTCAGCAACCGGATCGCCTCACGGGTTTCCTCGCGGCGCTTCGAATGAAAGAAATACGCGGGCCAGTCATGATTCGTACCCGGCACGGTCACATAGATCCACAGGAGCTTCCGGGCGCGCTCCTCACCGTAAAGTCCGATGACGATCTCCCGGATCGAGTCCAGCATCAGGGGATGGATCAGAATCCAATCCGGACACTGCCTGGCGAACTGTTCCCGGATCATTGCGAAATACTGTTCGTCCGCACAGTAAATATTACAATTCCCATACTGGATCCGGATTCCCGGCAGCGGTCGCAAATGCCAGAGAAGATACTGACGGGAATTTTCAGGAAACGAGGTCCAAACCCGGATATCCCGCTCGCGTCCGGTCTTCCGGAACAACTCCCGGACCACGCCGGAACAGCCGGTAATCACATTGGTTGTACCCTCGGCAAAAAATCCCATATTGACAGTCGGCAGCATGGCGTCGGCAGCTTTCACGGCATATTCCTCCGAACCGAATGTGATCAGACCATCCAGATAAGCATGCTGCAAAACCTGCCGGGTTTCCTCTCCGGAACTCATGAACCCGGTCACCTCCCGCACGTTCCAGCCCGTGTGGCGAATCTCGCCGTACAGGCATTCCAGTTCCCCCTGAATTTCCTGCGGAAAGAAGAACAACTCCCCGTTCAAAATCAACAGCCCGATCAGAGGAGCCTCCCAGGTCGTATTCGTACATTTCTTCGGATTGATAAACGTTCCGCTGCCTTTGCGGGTAATCAGGACTCCGTCGGCAGTCAGCTTTTCCAAAGCGATCCGGACCGAGGAACGCGCAATCCCGAACTCCTGCGCCAATTCATTGGACGACGGAATCCTCACCGCGCGGTTGCCCGCACGATACTTGATCGCCATCACCCGGTGCCAGACCTTCTGGACTTCCGAAATCGTCTGCATGGAACGTTTCCGCATTCTTCAAAACCTTTCAGTATTCACGCCAACTATCAGCCAACTTTATATATTATACAATAAACCCTGAAAAATGTCAAGATGCAAAAACGCCAAAATCTGCATTTTCATGAAAATATTTTTGAAAATACAGATTTTCCGGTCAAACACATCATTCCGTCAGCATGGCTGCAGCAGCCAGCTTCCGATCTTCCACGGCGGCAGTTGCACGGTAAAGACTCTGCATTTCTCCGCGATCTGTACCGTTTTGCATTCCGCAAGCGTACATTCCGCAACACGCAGCGGCACCGGAAGCCGGACCGTTGCACCGCGGGATTCATCCGAAAGATTGACCAGACGCAGAACCGTACCATCCCCGTTCTCCGCCGGCTTCAAAGCGGAAAAGGAGAGTCCGCCATCCAACTCCAGCCCCGGAGGAATCCCCGCCGACCGGACGGAGCCCGTACTTAACGTATAAACCAACGGCGGAGTACGCAGACACAACAGCGCACGGTAAAGCGACGGATTGTCTTCCTCCGTAAAAAAACGGTATGCGTAATCGAACCGGAGTTCGCGCTGAAGCTCTCCATCCGGTTCCCCCTCCGTGCCGACAGTGCGCCGGAAAGCGCGGAACAGAGTCACCAGAAGCTCGCCGCAGGAGCCGCCGGAAACTTCATGCAAACCTCCGCGGGAAAGCAGTGCGATCCCGCCCCGGGCATCACGCTTTCCGGCAAGCCCGTTGAAATTCTTTTCGACCGGTTCCGTTTCGCGGAACTCCTGAGTGGCGTATCCGCTCTCCCGTCCGGATGTCCGGTTCAGAAAAACAAACGCCTGGCTGGTGAAATATTCCCCATGAATCCCAGTCGGAATACAAAGCCGCAGCCGGCAATCCCGGATATTGTTGCACAGAACGGTACACACCTGCAGTTCCGGCGAATCTTTGTCGAACGTGATCCGGGAAACAATGCGCAGAATCCGGGTATGCTCCGACAACGCCGTTCCGCCGAACATTGCATTGACCGTCCCGGTAAACAGCAGCTCTTCCGGAAGTTCAAAACTGCGCGTGATCTCGAAAACTGTCCGCAACGGTCCGTCTTCCGCCACAGCGACCTGAGCGCGGGAAGAAGCGATCAGTTCCATATTACAAAGCGGCTTGACATGCCCCCAGCCATCACCGGATTCCCGGTCGAATACGAACTCGTTGAGTCCGGCATAGAGACGTCCCGACCGTTTATCCCGGACCTCAAACGTGCCGTCCGGCTGAAATCGTAACGCCAGGAACCGGTTTTCCGCGGTATTGCGTCCGGTCCGCAGAGAACCGAACCGCCGCACTGGACGTTCTGACGGCTCAATCCGGAACGAAGTCCACCCGGAAGCCGCCAGTTCCAGTTCCGCCGTAATCGTATAAATCTGAAACGTGCGGTAAAACTGACGGTACTCCGGTTTATGCACATTCCGCTGAATCCGGGAGACCGTATACGGGATCTCCACACCGTCGGCGTCAAACAGCCGGAACGCATACTGCTTTTCCACGCTCCGCGGTTCTGCGAACTCCTGCGGGTATTGCTCTCCCATAAATTCAACGGGAACCGCAAACACTGCCCGGCGTACAAACGGCAGCGGATTGAACACCCGTAATGTATAGCGCCCATCTTCCGCGGAACAATATCCGCCCAGTTCCTCTCCGGTCAGAGCAAAACGATCCTGTATCACCAGACGGTCCCGCAGATAATCGCAGATCTGCAACGCCTCAGCGGCCCGCGATGCCATCACCGCGTGAACCGCATCCACCGAACAGCCGCAGATGGAGTCATGCGGCTGATTTCTCAGACACAACTTCCAGGCATGGTCAAGCAAACCGCGCAAATTCGCAGTCAATCTTTCCCCCATGAAAACCGCCATCGGTTCCATTTCCAGTTCCAGACGGCTCTGCAGAAGATCGTTCGCCGCTTTGACATCATACCGGGACGAAAGGGTGTAAGGAATCTGAATCCCATATGCACGGATCCCTTTGCAGGTATGAATCTGTTCCCCGCGCACGACCGGAAGCTCTTCCGGATGTTTCCACTCTTCAAGATCGGTAAAATCCGTCCAAAGGACCTCGGAACCGGGACAGAGCTCCCGGATCCGCTGTAAAACAGCCGGAGCCTCCGCGGGAATGTCCTGATGATCAAACGCATCACTCAAAACAAAGGTTTCGCCATACACCTCCCGCTGCTGTCCGATCATCCGCCGGAACGCTTCCGGAAAATCCTTCTCCTCACGGATAAAGGAAAAATCACTATAACCACGGAACGGGTGCCGCAGCAGGCGGCAGCTGGAACCATCGGGCGACTCCCAGCGCAGAAAGACCGGCAAATCCTCATCGAACCCGCGCCATCCGACAATGGTTTCCATCCCGAATCCGCGCACGAGCTGCGGCAGCTGGGCGATGTGTCCGAAAATATCGGGCACATACCCCACCCCCCACGGCTCCGCACCATATTCCCGCGCCAGTTTTGCGCCGCGAAGAAAATTCCGGATCAGAGCTTCCCCGGAAACCAGCAGCTCATCGGGCATCAGATACCACGGCCCGATCTTCAAACGCCCCTGCGCAATCTGCGCTTTCAGCCCCGGCATCAGTTCCGGCCGGATCTCCGCAATATCCTCCAGAACAACAGTTTGACCGTCAAACACAAAACGCTCATACGCAGGATCATTTTCCAGCGTATCAAGAATCTTTTCCGCCTGTTCCAGCAGCATTCCGCGGAAATACTGAAACGGACGGTACCACTCCCGGTCCCAATGACTGGATGCAAAATAGCAGAACTTCATAACGGCTCCTTTCCATAACTGTAATGTATGGAACAATATACCTGCAAGTGCCGTTTGGAAATGGCTGTTTGCGAAAAGATTTATCCGTCTGCGAAAATCAGAAACAATATTCCGACGGATTCCGTCCGGTTACGCTTTTAAAAACCCGTGAGAAATGATAAGGAGTCGCAAAACCGAGACGGTACGCCGCCTGGCTGACATTGAGTCCCTCGTAACGCATCAGGTGAATCGCCTCCCGGCACCGGAATCCGGTGAAAAGACGGTGCGGAGACGGCAAACCGGAACGTTTCAACTGATATTCCAGAACCCTGCGGCTCATACCGAGACAGGCAGCAATCTGCCCGCCGGTCATATTTTCTCCGACATGAGCGGCGAACACCCGCTCCAGTCGGGAAAGCAGAGTGCTCCTTGAAAACTCTGCGGAAAATTCCTCCGCGAGCTTTTCCACCGGGATCGTTCCAAGCAATTCCCAGAAAAAGCTCTCCGCAAGATGTCCGAGCGACATCCGGCGGAACATCGTTTCCTCCGGCGGCTCCCGCAGAAGCAGGCCGAGCAGCCGCGCAGGAAAACTCTCCGGCGGCAGGGGAACGATCCGTTCCTCCGGCGACAACTCCCGGCGCAGAACGGGAACCGGACGGGCAATTCCATCCGCTCCCTCGAACCGGAACCGGAATGCGGCAAAGCGGAACGCTCCGTCACAGAGATCCTCATGGATGTCACCGGGCTGAATCAGAATCTGCTGCCCCGGATGGACCAGCAGCCGCTTGCCGTTCAGAACAGACTCATAAGGTCCGTCCAGCGGAATCATGAACTCATATTCAGGATGACGGTGCCGGATGATCCGGTATCCGCCTCCTTCGATCAGCGCAAAACGGCAGATGCACAACCGCAACGGGTTCCGGGCGTCCTCCGCCGGAGTCTCATACAATACCGTTTTGCGGAAAGCCGGATCGCTCATCGCTGTTTCCTGTCATTGAATCTCATGATCCGGCAATAAAACCTTCCGTCCGGTCCGGAAAACGGGCGGAAGACTCTTTCTGTATATTCTTACAATACATTATCACTTGATTCCCGCCTGACGGCGGAACCAGGCTCCGGCAAGAGCAGGCCATTCAGCAACCGGCTCGCCCGTGCGGAGGGCTCCGTAGCCGTGACCGCCTTCCGGCCAGATGTGCAGTTCAGCGGGAACATTAACGCGTTTGAGCGCAAGGAACCACGCCAGAGCGTTTTCCGGACGGATCGGATCATTCTCCGTCTGAAGCAGAAATGTCGGCGGGACATTGGCGTCGATTTTGAACTCCGGCGCAAGATTCAGCTGATCGTCCGCAAGATACGCAGGATAAATCAGCGCGGTGAAATCCGGGCGGAACGGCTTGGCATCCACCGCATCCGCCGGGGGATATGGAACCCCGTCCGCCGGAGCGGAGATCGTGGCGGCAAGATGGGCTCCGGCGGAAAACCCGATTGCACCGACTTTATTCTCAAGAATCCCGAACCGTTCCGCGTTCGCCCGGATCATGCGCATGGCACGGGCGGCATCCGCATGGGCGGCGGTGCGACGGTCGGGACAGCGGTATTTCAGCAGAAACGCGGAAAATCCGTTCTGATTCAGCATTGTGCAGATGTCGCGTCCCTCGTGATTCCAGGCGAGAATGCCATACCCGCCTCCGGGACAGACCAGCACGGCGGGGTGCGGTCCGTTCCCTGCCGCGGGAAACCAGGTGATGCTCGGCTCGGTCACATCGGTCAGACGGTCGATACCGCCTTTGTGATCCTGAAAATGTTCTTTGCGGGACTCGTCTTCCGGGACGCGGAACGGAATCGAAGCCTTGTCCCAAAGCGGAAATGTTTCTGTGAACGTCATAGAATAGATCCTTTATGTTAAAGCATTCCGGTATCATACAGCCACAGACGGATGAAAGCAAACCGGAACCGGAAAATACGGATGAAATTTTGCTGTTCCATTTATGGAAAACCATTTCCCCGCCAGACGAATCCGGAAATTACCGTCTTTCCGGATAAGGCATCAGCCGATTTACATACCGTTCTGAATCGCTTTCAACGCACTGGCTGCGGTCTTCGCGATCGCCCCGTTCGCTCCGCCGGAAAGCTGATCGACCATCTCCCGCATGTCGCGCTCCACCTGTCCGCGCCGTTCACCGCCGGGCAGAATACGGTCCACCGCATCCGCCAGATCCTCCGGGATCACCTGATGCTGCAAATACTCTTCAAACACGCAACGGTTCAGGATGATGTTCGGCATCGTAAAAAAGCCGCGGAACAGCTTGCCGATGATCAGACGCGCCAGCAGGAACGTCAGCTTGTTCAGTTTATAGGCGACGACCAGCGGGAGCCCCGCGATCGCGCATTCCACCGTAACCGTTCCGGAAGCGGCAAGACCGGCGGTGCAGCGCTGCATCCAGAATGCCGTTTTACCGCGCGTCAGCTCAATCTTCGGAAGCGGATAATCCGGATGCTTGCGGATAAACGCTTCCAGTCCCTGCCGCACCATTTGCAGAATCCGTTCACGCGGAGACGCCACGACGAACTGAAGGTTCGGATGACGCGATTTCAGGATCGCCGCGGTTTTCAGAAACGGTTCCAACAGAAACTCAATCTCCTTTTTGCGGCTTCCGGGAAGCAGGAGAATCGTATTCGGATCGCGTTCAATCGTTGCATCGGCGCGTCCCTGAACGATGTCCACCAACGGGTGACCGACGAATTCCACATCAAGTCCGGAACCTTCGTAAACCTCCGGTTCGAACGGGAAAATCACCATCAGCTTACGGCAGTACTTCGCCAGTTTCCGGATGTTTCCGCGACGCCACACCCATACTTGCGGACTGATATACCAGACCACCGGAATCCCCGCCTTCCACATGGCCTTTGCAAACCGGATATTGAATCCCGGATAATCAATCAGAATCACTTCCAGCGGACGGCGCTTTCCCGCTTCACGGATCAGGTACAGCATGATCCGGATGAACTTGAAGATATTCTCCAGCACTTCGACCAGGCCGATTACGCCCAGTTCACTGGAATCGACCAGCAGCTCCACGCCCGCTTTGCGCATCTCGACGCCGCCCATTCCGCAGACAACGACATCCGGCCTGCGACGTTTGAGCTCCGCGGCGATACGCGCCCCGTACAGATCACCGGAGGCTTCCCCCGCGATGATCCAGATTTCTTTCCGCCCGGGATTCATGGACGGTCACCGTTTCTTGCGTTTCTTTTTCGGCGGCGTATAATTGGAACCGCGTCCGAAACTCGGCATACGGGCTCCGGCGGCAAGCGCCCCCATATCCATCGAACCGAGCTTTCCGCCGCGGAACGCGTGTCCGAACAGTCCGACGTTCTTCATCATCTTGCGCATGTTGGTGAACTGCTTGATGAGCTGGCTGACCTGCTCCACTGTCGTGCCGCTTCCTTTCGCAATACGGCGGCGGCGGGACATGTCGATTATGTCCGGATTCTCCCGCTCCTTTTTGTTCATGGAACAGATGATCGCTTCCATGCGGTTGAACTGGCTGGAATCAAATCCGGGGATTCCGGCGATCTTTCCGCCGCCGGGAAGCATTTTCAGGATCGCTTCCACACCGCCCATCTTGGACATCTGACGGAGCTGGCTGAGGAAGTCGTTGAAGTCGAATTTATTCTTTTTAAGTTTTTCCTGAAGTTTTTCCGCTTCCTCTTTGTCGATCTCCTCTGCGGCTTTTTCGACCAGCGAAACGATATCGCCCATGCCGAGAATCCGGGACGCCATGCGGTCCGGATGAAAGACCTGCAAATCTTCCACTTTTTCGCCGACGCCGACGAATTTAATCGGGCATCCGGTGACTTTGCGGATCGAAAGAGCCGCTCCGCCGCGCGCATCGCCGTCCAGTTTCGTCAGCACCACGCCGGTAATGCCGAGCGCATCGTGAAAATGCTTTGCGACCGAAACCGCCTGCTGACCGAGCGCCGCATCCGCGACGAGCAGAATTTCCGCAGGGCGGACCGTCTCTTTGAGCCGGACAAGTTCCTGCACCATGGAGGTATCAATCTGCAGCCGTCCGGCGGTGTCGATGATCAGATAATCGCAATTACCGGCAACCGCCCGTTTGACGGCATTCTGCGAAATCGTGCAGACATCCATATTTCCGCGTTCGGCGTAAACCTCCACACCGACTTCCTGTCCGAGAATCTCCAGCTGGTCGATTGCGGCGGGACGGTACACGTCGCATGCGGCAAGCAGCACGCGCTTTCCATGCTTTTTCAGACTGGCGGCGAGTTTTGCGCTGGATGTGGTTTTACCGCCGCCATGCAGACCGACCATCATAATGACATTCGGGCGGATCGCGGGATCCCATGCGAGCGGAGCTTCCGCCTCTCCCATGAACTCGGCAAGTTTGTCATTCACGATCTTGATCGCCATCTGTCCGGGCGTCACGCTCTTGAGCACATCCTCTCCGAGACATTCCTTCGAGACTCCGGCAACGAATTCTTCCGCCACCTCACGGTTTACATCGGCCTCCAGGAGCGCGTTCAGCACCTCTTTCATCGGTTCCGCAATATTCGATTCCGAAAGGGACGCGACACCGCGCAGTTTCCGCAGCGCCTCCTGCAATCTGTCGGTCAGATTATTAAACATGATTTATTTTTTCTCCTGCCTTGTGTAAACGCGGCACCTGTGTTATATTATAGAAATAATGAAAACACGTCCGCAAACTGTCAACACAGTATTATGGCAGAAAACGGCGAAATTTCAACCATGGTTTCATAATTTTTCGTAAAAAAGAGAGGATTGCCATGCGAAGCGACATTATGAAGAAAGGATTGGAGCGTGCGCCGCACCGCGCTCTGATGACTGCAACCGGCATCAAACACTCCGATATCACCAAACCCTATATCGGCGTCTGCAACTCCTACACCAACATCGTCCCCGGTCACTGCCACCTGAAAAAAGTCGGCGAGATCATCTGTGACGCCATCCGGGAAGCCGGCGGCGTTCCTTACGAGTTCAACACGATCGCCGTCTGCGACGGTATCGCGATGGGACATTCCGGCATGAAATACTCTCTCGCCAGCCGCGAAATCATTGCCGACAGCGTCGAAACCATGGGTTCCGCTCATCCGTTCGACGCCATGATCTGCATTCCGAACTGCGACAAAGTGGTCCCCGGTATGCTCATGGGCGCCATGCGGCTCAATATCCCGACGATCTTTGCTTCCGGCGGGCCGATGCGCGCGGGCAAAACCCCGAATGCCTCTCATGACACCGACCTTAATTCCATCTTCGAGGGCGTTGCCGCCCGCGTCGTCAACACCATTGACGATGCACAGCTGGAATCCCTGGAATGTACCGCCTGCCCCGGCGCGGGCTCCTGTTCGGGAATGTTCACGGCAAACAGCATGAACTGTCTCTGTGAAGCGCTCGGCATCGCCCTGCCCGGCAACGGAACAATCGCCGCCGACGATCCCGCCCGTGTCGAACTCTGGCGGAAAGCGGCATTCCGTATCGTTGAACTGGCGAAAATGGAAAATCCGCCGCGCGCCAAGGATTTCGTCACCCCGAAATCCTTCCGCAATGCGCTGGTGCTTGACATGGCAATGGGCGGGTCCTCCAACACCGTCCTCCACACGCTGGCGGTCGCCAATGAAGCCGGACTCAAAGTCGACATCAAGGATCTGGACAATATTTCCAAATCCACCCCGAACATCTGCAAACTCGCTCCGTCGAAACCGGAATTTCATATTGTGGAAGACTGTCAGCGGGTCGGCGGAATCATGGCGATCCTGAAAGAGATCGCAAAAGTTCCCGGTCTCATCGACGGTTCCGCTCCCACGATCTCCGGCAAAACGCTTGCGGAACAGTACAGCGCCGCTCCCGATCCGGACGGCTCCGTCATCCGCACGGTCGACAATGCATACAGCAAAGTCGGCGGACTCGCGATTCTGTTCGGCAACCTCGCGGAAAACGGCTGCGTTGTAAAAGCGGCGGGCGTCGACCCGAAAATGCTGGTCCACAAAGGTCCGGCGGTCATCTTTGAAAGTCAGGAAGAGGCCTGCGAAGGCATCCTCGGCGGCAAAGTAAAGGAAGGCGACGTGGTCGTCATCCGCTATGAGGGACCGAAAGGCGGACCCGGAATGCAGGAAATGCTTGCGCCGACCTCATACATCATGGGCAGGGGGCTCGGCTCCAGCGTGGCTCTTGTCACCGACGGACGTTTTTCCGGAGCAACACACGGAGCCTGCATCGGCCATGTCAGCCCGGAAGCGGCGGCCGGCGGACTCATCGGACTTGTTGAACCGGGCGACATCATCGCCATCGACATCCCGAACCGCACGGTTACGCTCGAAGTCCCGGAAACCGTCCTAGCCGAACGCCGCAAGACCTGGAAACCGCGTGAACCGAAGATCAAAACCGGTTATCTCGCGAAATACGCCAGTCTTGCGACAAGCGCCGATACCGGCGGAGTCCTCCGCGTCGGCAAATAATGAAGAGCGATCCCGATCAGAGAATCGCGGAAACGCTCATTGAGCCGGAAGCCCATGGTCTCCGGCTCGATTTCTATTTGCAGCGGCGTTTCAGCTACCGTTCCCGGACAGAGTGGCAGAAAAGCATTGAAGATGGCGAAATCCTCCTGAACGGACGACGGACAAAATCCTCCCGCAAGCTGCAGACAGGGGAAAAGATCGCGTTCATTCCAAAACCTTACGAAGAACCCGCCGTTGACCGTTCCTTCGTTCTGCTGGAAGAAAACGAAAAGTACCTGATCGTGTCAAAACCGGGCAACCTGCCGTGTCATCCCGCCGGAGTCTTTTTCCGCAACACGTTATGGCATCTTCTGCGGGAACGCTACGGCGAAACGGTTCATATTGCAACCCGCCTCGACCGCGAAACCTCCGGCGTTGTACTTGTCGCCCGGACTCCGGAAACCGCAGCGGCATTCACCCGCGCATTGACGGAAACCAGCGTCCACAAACGGTACATCGCGATCGTTCACGGCAACTTTCCCACGGAACTGACGGCAAACGGCTGGCTTTCCCCGGATCCATCGACTGCAATCCGCAAAAAACGCCGTTTCACCTTTGAGCAGCTTCCGGAAAGCGAACGTTCGGAAACCTCATTCCGTCTGCTGAAACAATGCGGCGAACTGAGCGTTGTGGAAGCCATTCCGCGAACTGGACGCCTCCACCAGATCCGCGCCACGCTGTTTTCTCTCGGCTACCCGATGACAGGCGATAAGCTGTACGGCGTCGACGACTCCTTTTTCACCAAATTCATCGACGACCGTCTGACCGAGGACGACCGGAACCGTCTGCTGCTTCCCCGTCAGGCATTGCACGCATCCGAACTCCGCGTGCCGTTCCGCGGCGGAGAACTGCACGCCTCCGCTCCCCTGCCCGATGACATGGCGGCTCTCTGCGGGGATTTGAGCGGAGAATAGAAACCGTCCGGACGGGAATTTTTTCTTTCCGGGATTGCTATTCCCGCAAAAGCAGCGTATATTACCTGAATCCGGCAAGCAGGAAAGGGGTTGACATGCTGAAAACATTGATTCGTCCGGCAATGATCTTCATTCCGTTTCTTCTGGGAACTCTGTTCCCTCAAGCACATGTTCTGAACGATCCTCCGTTCAACATGGTGCGCTGGGCACTGGTTGTCATGGTGTTTCTGTCATGCCTGCAAATCCGGTTCAGCGAATTGAAGCCGCGACGGCAGCACTGGTATCTGCTGGGTGCCAATCTTCTGATGGGAATTGTTCCGTACTTTATTTTAAAGTATCTTTTCCCCGGCAGTCCGGTACTGGCGAACGCTGCGTTTTTCGTCGGCATCACCCCGACCGCCACGGCGGCACCGGTCGTTGTGGCATTTCTCAACGGCAGAATCGGATTCGCGCTGACGGGATTCACGATCACGAATGTATTCGTCTCGCTCTCTCTGCTGCTCCTTCTGCCGTTGGTGACCGGACAGTTCACCGCGGAGTTTATCGGTCAGGTCGCAGTGACTCTGCTTCAGGTGATCGCATTTCCGTTTACCGCGGCGGTGCTCATACGCAGTATCTGGCCTGGCATACGGACTCTGCCGAAAAAACTGAAAACCTTTTCCTTTCTGCTGTGGTCGTTCACCCTGTTCGTTCTGGCGGCGATCGCACGGGAATATTTTATCGAAAATCCGCAGGTATCGCGCTGGAACATCGCCGGAATCGCCCTGATCTCCCTGATAATCTGCATCTGCAATTTCTGGTTCGGCAAATACCTTGCGCCGAAGCGCTACCGCAGGGAATGCAGTCAGCTTCTCGGACAGAAGAACACCACGTTCACCATGTATCTGGCTGTACATTACGCCAGTGCTCTGGCGGCGATGGGACCGATCTTCTATATTGTCTGCCACAACACCTGGAACGCGTGGCAGATGTATCAGTACGACCGCCGCAAACTCCTGCGCAAAAAACGGATGGACACGGCAAAGAGCGTCAGACAATAAGACGGAAATGCGCGGAAAGCACATTCGTATCGAACGGCAATCCGTTGCGGTCCTGCTCCGGTTCTCCGATCATCGCCGGAGTAATCCCCAGGTAAGGCATTCCGCTCATCCCCACAATCCGGAACGTGCCGTCTTCCGAAACCGTAACCACGGCATGAACCGGAGCCCCATACAGCAGTTCATGATCGGATACCGGGCATTTTTTCATCAATTCATCCGGATAAGCATGATGGGACTTATTGACCCACACGGATGTAGTGGAATTCAAATCGAACCATGCAATCCCCTCCGTCAGCAGCAAACGGTTGCGGTGATGGTGTCCGTTGATCCAGAGAACAGGATGTTTTCCCTGCGCTTCCCGGAGCATGGCACGAATCTCCGGTCCGTTGATCAGCCCATAGGGAAGGATTGCGCTCTCATGAGAAAAAATCACGCACGGACCGGGAGCCGTCGCCACGGAATCCCGCAGAAATTCCATCTGCTCCGGCGGAAGAAGAAGTCCGGTCTGATGACATTTCTCCCAGGCGGATTCATCCCCGTAGTGCTGCAGCGTTCCATCCTCGGAACGGTGATAATTGGTATCCAGCGAAATCATGCGGATCCCGTTCCGGTCAAACCGGTAATAACTCCGGTCGTCAAGACGGTAAGCCTCCAAGACAACGGCAAGCCCGTCCGTCTGTTCAAAATCATGATTCCCGACCGTGTGGTATGCGGGAATATGAAACGAATTGTATCGGTTGATGATCGGTTTTGCAGTCATGACATTGTGACAGAAATCGCCGCAGTGCATGATGAAATCGACCTTTTCCCGTTCCGCCCGTTCCAAAACCCGTTCCAGCCGTTCCGCCGCCGAATTCCAGTTGCCGTCCCGGTAATGCAGATCAGCAAACACGCTGAATTTCACCTGTTGCATAAATTGTCAACCCTTTTTTCTGTTTTCAGTAAACAAATCAATATACACAGCCGGAAACGAAAAAGCAATCCCGGCGGAAACAGATTTCCGGAAAAGTACGGCAGACGATTCTCCATTATCTGACAACTGTTGAAATCCGGATTGACTTTTCCGGCTTTCCCATGTATAATACACGCCGGCCGGAAAGGAGAACACGAATGAAAAGCGAACCGATTATCACAACCGAACGTCTGACACTTCATGAAATGGAACAAAGCGACTTTCCGGCTCTCTGCACCATGCTGCAGGATCCGGAAGTCATGTACGCATGGGAACGCTGTTTCCCCGATGAAGAGGTCCGGGCGTGGATCGACCGCAACGGAAAACGCTATCAGGAGCACGGCTGCGGCTACTGGCTTGCGGTCAGCAGAGATTCCGGAGAAGTCGTCGGGCAGATCGGTCTTATTCCGGAAGAAATCGAAGGACACAGCCATTCCGGAGTCGGTTGGCTGCTCGCCCGGAAACACTGGCACAACGGTTATGCAGCCGAAGGTGCAAAAGCATGTCTTGACCACGCTTTTTCTGATCGGAAAACCGGACGGGTGATCGCGGATATCCGTCCCATGAACACGAACTCCATCCGGGTTGCGGAACGGATCGGGATGATCGCCGCCGGAGAATATGACAAACTGGTCGGCGGCGTCATCATGCCGCACCGTCTCTATTACGCCCGCACCCCGGAGGTTGAAGTGAACGACTACGATCCGGTCTGGCTGAAACGGTTCGAACAACTGCGCACGCATCTGTCTCCGGTTCTGGAAACATTCGGCGGCAGGTTGGAACATGTCGGCAGCACCTCCATCGCCGGACTGGCCGCCAAACCGGTCATTGATGCGGATTATCTTCTCCCCGATGCGGCGCTCTGGCCGCAAGTGAAAGCGGTGTTGGAACCTCTCGGCTTTTTCCACCGCGGAAACGGAGATCTTCCCGGACGGGAGATGTTCACGGAAAGTCTGCAGCTGGAATTCCGTCATAACTTTTACGTCTGTATGCCGGACTGCATCCATGCGTCCAATCATCTGCGGCTGCGCGATTTTCTGCGCGGCAATGCAGAAGCGGCCAGACAGTATGGAGCCCTGAAAAAACGGCTTGCCGCACAGTACCCCAATGACGTCGACCGGTATTGCGCCGGTAAATCCGATCTGATTTCCGCATTTCTGTCTCAAACGGGAATGAGCGCCGATGCCGTCGCCATGATCAACGGCATCAATAAGACTCTGCCGCAACGCCCCTGTCGGAACATTCCGGAAAAAGAATCATAATACCGTTTTCTCCTCAAACCGGAGCTTTCAAACAGCAACGTTGCAGATTTCTGTTTGTTGTGATATAGTATAGACGGAAAAGCAAGGACCAGCAACGATGAAAAAAGAAGCGGCACATATCCGGCGTGGACGGATCGGCGAGCGGATCGCACGGAATTTTCTGGAGCGGCGCGGCTTTGAACTGTTGGAACGGAATCTCAAACTGCACAGTGCGGAAATTGACCTGCTGATGCGGGATGGTGCGACATTCGTGCTTGTCGAAGTCAAATCCGCACACTACCGGGGAGAGGATTATCATCCGGGTCTCAACTATTCCGATGAACAGAAGATACGCCAGCGGCGCGCCGTCCACGAGCTGATACGGAAATATGGCGACGCCGATTTCCCTTTCCGTCACGATCTGGTCGAAGTTTTCTTCGGACGCCTCTTTCCGGTAAAAATCGAACATTATCCCGACTATTACCGTTATAAAAACTTGACAAATTGAAAAAATGCGCTAAATTATAGGCTTAGCACGAGAATTTCTGAACCTTGATCCGTTAAAGGATGCAAGTCCGCGCCGCGCAATGCGGAGGACATACCCGTAAGGTTGACTCCGGGCAAAAGCCGTTTTTGCTTTTTCCCCAGGAGGTTGCATGCTTCGTGATCCGGAATCGTTTTTCTCGTAAACGAATAAGGATTTCCATTCAACGGAGGCTATGCAGAGTCATTATGGAAGGTAATGCAAGAGACATCAGACTGTACAGCGGTACAGCAAACCCGGAGCTGGCAAAATCGATTGCAAAATGTCTGGGGATGGAACTGGGGCATGTGAAGATCGAAAGATTCCCCGATGGTGAGGTTTTCGTTCAGTACAAAGACAATCTCCGCAATGCGGATATGTTCATCATTCAGCCGACCTGCAATCCGACCAATGAGAATCTCATGGAACTGCTGATCATGCTGGATGCCGCCCGCCGGGCTTCCGCCGCCCGTATCACCGCTGTGATTCCCTATTACGGCTATGCCCGGCAGGACCGCAAGGACCGTCCCCGTGTCCCCATCACCTCCAAGCTGGTTGCCAATCTGCTGGTCAGCGCCGGAGCGAACCGTGTTCTCGCAATGGACCTCCATGCGCAGCAGATTCAGGGTTTCTTCGATATTCCGGTGGATCATCTCTATGCTTCCCCCGTTTTCATCCAGTACCTGCGGGATGTGATCAAAGTCGATGAAGAATCCGTGATCGTCTCTCCCGATTCCGGCAGCGTCAAAATGGCGCACAGTTTTGCGGACCGCCTCAACTGCGGATTCGCCGTGATCGCCAAACGCCGCGTCAACGCCACGACAGTGGAATCCGCACACCTCGTCGGAGATGTCGACGGACGGTCCTGCGTGATTGTCGACGACCTGACTTCCACGGCGGGAACACTCTGCGCCGCGGCTGATCTGCTCAAACGCAAAGGCGCCGCCAAAGTCTACGCCGTCGTTTCCCACAGTCTCCTGACGGATAAAGCGAGAACAAACCTGCTGAACAGCCCGATCGAACAGCTGATCACCACCAACTCCGTGCCGAACTCCTGCCACATCGAAGGCAAGCTGAAAGTTCTGTGCGTGGCTCCGCTGCTGGCGGAAGCGATCCGCCGCATTCACAACGGCGAATCGGTCTCGACCCTGTTCCGCGATCCGGAACAATAATTTGAAACTTGCTTATTCAAGCATTTTTATAAACGAAAGGAACAAGAATGGCAAACAAAGTAAAGCATGTGCTCAATGTGAGCGACCGTGCCGTCAAAGGCAGCGCGGAAGCACGCAGAGTCAGAGCTCAGGGATTGATCCCGGCTGTTGTATACAGCAAGGGTGCCGCCGGCAGAGCGATCTCCGTCAAGGCCCCGGAATGGGAAGCTCTTTCCCAGCACGAATTCAACATCGTCACCCTCCAGTTTGAAGGCGGCGAAGAAGTCCGCGCTCTCCTGAAAGAGACGCAGAGAAACTTCATCAAGGGAACCACCAGCCACATCGACTTTCTCGAAATCCGCAAGGATGTCGCGATCGAAGCCGAACTGCCGATCCATCCCGGATTCGAACAGCCGGTCGGCTGCTCCAGAGGCGGACTCCTTGAACAGGTTCTCCACACCCTCAAAGTGGAAGCTCTGCCCGATGCCCTCCCGGAACTGATCGAAGTCAATGTCGCCGCAATGAACGTCGGTGATGTGATCCACGTTTCCGACCTCGTTCTCCCGGAAGGCGTCAAAGCCAAATCCCACGGCGAACTGGTTGTCTTTGAAGTCGTCGACTCCGCAGCGATGGCGGAAGATGTCCCGGCAGCCGAACCCGCTGAAAACGCCGCGGAACCGGAGATCGTCGGAGCGAAGGAAAAGGCTGAAAAAGCCGCGGAACGCGAAGAGGCCAAGAAGAAATAAATCCGGTCCGGTCTATGTCGCGTATGGAGGAAACAGAATGCCGGCTGATCGTCGGCATCGGAAATCCGGGAACGGAATATGCCGGAACGAAGCACAATGCGGGTTTCGAAGTGATCGACCGTTTCCTGCGGAAATATCCGACAATGTTTTCTCCGCGGCGTGCGCGTAATGCGAACGCCTGGGAAGGACGCTTCGGCGGCAGAAATGTCATTCTGATGAAGCCCCTGACCTATGTGAACCTGAGCGGCGACGCGGTTCTCCCTCTGATGAAAAGCGAGAACCTCGTTCCGGCGGAGATCCTGATCGTCTATGATGATATTGATCTCACAGTCGGACGGCTCAGGATCCGGAAAAACGGCGGCAGTGCGGGACATAACGGAATGAAATCCATTATTGAAGCACTGAAGTCGGAAGCCTTTCCCCGTCTCCGGGTCGGGATCGGCGATGAACATTCGAAGCGCAGAGCGGATTACGTTCTGACTTCATTCGAGGGCGCGGAGAAAGAGAGTTTTGAAAAAGCTCTCGACAAAGCCGTCGAAGCCGTTGAATTGCTGCTGAGACGCGGCATTTCGATGGCGATGAATCAATACAATTCCACGGATTGCAGCCTTTCCGCGGAAGAGAAAACGAACTGAATTTTGAAAATGACTAAAACACACCAACAGGAGGTGGAGTCTTGAAAAAGTATGAGGCAATTTTCATCCTCGACATCCGCAAAGTCGATGATGAAGGAAAAGGATTCTCCGAAGAATTCGGCAAGAATCTTGAGAGCTGGGGCGGCAAACTTGTGGAAGCCAATCCGATGGGTCGCAAGCAGTTTGCCCGCGAAATCAACAAGCGCAAAGCCGGTATCTACTGGGATTATGTGTTCGAACTCGATCCGCTGAAAGTGGCGCAGATCCGCACCCAGTACAAACTCGACGAGCGTCTGATCCGACTCATGATCGTAAACTTCGAGCGTCCCGAAGGCGTGCCGGCAATCTCCGGCGCCACACTGGCGGACTGATCCAAACCATTCACTCAGAGGAGAATCGAATATGGCATCTTTCAACAAGGTCCTTCTTATGGGCAATCTGACCCGTAAGCCTGAACTGCGGTATACTCCGTCCGGAATGGCGGTGTGCGAATTCACGATCGCAGTCAACAGACGATTCGCTCAGGGTAATGAAACAAAAGAAGATACCTGCTTTGTGGATATTACCGTGTGGGACCGCCAGGCGGATAACTGCAGCAAGTATCTCGATAAAGGCTCCTCTGTCTTCATCGAAGGTCGTCTTCAACTTGACCGCTGGATCGACAAGAACGATCAGAAACAGCGTTCCAGACTCCGCGTCGTCGCCGAAAACGTCCAGTTCATCGGCGCACGCCGCGAGGGCGGAGCTCCGGGCGATTACGGCGACGGACAATCCTATGCCCGTCGTCAGCCGGATGATCAGCAGTATGCTCCGGATGCAATGCCGCAGCAGTACGGCCGTCCGCGTCAGCAGTACGGGCAGCAGGGCGGGATTCCTCCGCAGATGCCTGCCGCGCCGTCCTATGAACAGCAGCAGCCCTACTCCCGCTCGGTTCCGCCGCCGGATATGAACGATGGAACGAATAACGTTCAGGGAATTGAAGACGATATCCCCTTTTGATCAACACAAGTGAAAATACCATAAAACAGGAGTTTTATAAATGGCAATGGTCCAGAACAAAAAACGTCGCATGAAAAGACGTATCGCAAAGCCGAAAATTTGCAGACTTTGCGAAAACAAAATCGCATACATCGATTTCAAGGATGCCGAACTTCTCAAGAAGTTCCAGACGGAAAAAGGCCGTATTCTTCCGCGCCGCATTACAGGTACCTGCCTGAAGCATCAGAAGATGCTCGCAGTCGCCGTCAAGAGAGCAAGAATCGTCAGCCTCGTTCTCTAGTTTTAACCTCTTAAACAATAAGGAAGACTAATTATGGCCTCCATGAAATTGATCCTTCTTCAGGACGTCGAAGACCTCGGTCTCGCCGGTGAGGAAGTCCATGTTGCTCCCGGATATGCAAGAAATTTTCTCCTTCCGAGAAAGCTTGCTTCCGTCGCTACCACGGCGGCACTCAGACAGCTTGCCGCGCACAAGGAAAAAATTGAAGAACAGCGCAAAGCCGAGCTTGAAGCAGCTCAGGCCATCGCCGCCAAACTGCAGGCTCTTGCCGTTGAACTTCACCTTCAGGCTTCCGACGACGGACACCTCTTCGGTTCCGTTACCGACCGCATGATCGCGGACGCGATCGCCGCTCTCGGCGTGACCGTTTCCCATCAGAGAATCCATCTGGATTCCCAGATCCGCTCCTGCGGCGAATACGTCGTTGCCGTCAAACTGCACCAGAAGGTTATCGTTGACGTCAAAGTCAACGTGGTCCGTGCGTAATGCCCGACCCCGTGCAACAGAACGCAGCCGGAACACTTGCTCCGGCTGCGGCAGATTACCGTCCGCGAACGCTGAAAATTGCGTCCGCGGATGCTCTGCCTTTTGATCTTGAAGCGGAAAAATCCGTTCTCTCCGCCGTTTTTCTTGATCCAACCAATTTCACAACCGTCTCCTCCATCCTCGGCAGCGTTGCCTCCGCCGACAATAAAAAGAAAAAATCCGTCCGGGAAAACACGCCTGCCATCGGCAATCCTTTCTTCCGCCGTGTCGCTTCGACCATGTTTCATGAGCCCATGCACGCCGCCATTTACGAGGCGATGCTGAACCTTTCCGAAGGAAAACTGGCAATCGACGTGCTTTCGGTCAGCGACTGGCTCACCCGTGCCGGGCGGCTGGAGATGATCGGCGGTCTCGAAGCTCTGCTGGAGCTTCAAACCTATATCGTCAGCGCAGCGCATCTTGAATCGTGGTGCCATCTGCTCCGCGACTACGCCATGCTGCGCGAAATGATGAGAACCTGCTCCATGTCTCTCGACCTTTGCAAGCAGGGACATGAAAACATCAAGGAACTTCTTGATTCCGTCGAATCCGAAATCTTTCAGGTCAGAAACAAATTCGTGCAGTCCGAGATTGTCGAACTGCGTTCTCTGCTGAAAGAGGTGTTCGACGACCTGCAGAAGATCGCTCAGCATCAGACCACTCCCGGCATCCCCACGGAATTTCCCGACCTGGACCGTCTGATCGGCGGTGGTCTGAAACCCGGTGAAATGTTTGTACTCGCCGCCCGTCCCTCCATTGGAAAAACCGCTTTAGCTCTGAATATCATCCGCAATATCATCAACCGTGAAACGGATGGTCCGAAAAGCCGGAAAAAAGTGGCGTTCTTCTCTCTGGAAATGACGGATAAGCAGATCATTCAGCGTCTCCTCTGCACCGAAGCGAAAGTGCCGCTTTCCGCCATTTACGAAGGTTCGCTTCAGACAGCCGATACCCTGCGTCTCGGCGCCGCGGTGGACAGTCTCCGCAAAGCGAATCTGTTCATCGACTCCACCAGTGCGATTTCCGTTTTCGAACTGCGGGCGAAAGCACGCAAAATGAAAGAACTGAACGGTATTGACCTCATCGTCATCGACTACCTCCAGCTGATGCGGGCGGGCGACCGTTCCGCCGAGAGCCGTCAGGTGGAAGTCGCCGCGATCTCCGGCGGCCTGAAAGCCATTGCAAAGGAACTGAATATCCCCGTTCTGGTCCTTGCACAGTTGAGCCGTGAATCGGAAAAAGCGACCAATCCGAAAGAAAACCCCCTTCCGAAACTGAGCCATCTGCGTGAGTCGGGTGCGATTGAGCAGGACGCCGACGTGGTCGTCTTCCTGCACCGCAACCGGGATGAATCCAAGGAAAACAATGCGGAAGATCAGAGAGACGGCATCAAATCCATGCTGATCGTGGAAAAGAACCGTAACGGCAGAACCGGTATTGTCAACATGCGCTTCATCCCGCAGCTCATGGAATTCCGTTGCATCGAACATAAATACGATAAGGAAGATATTCCAGTCAAGAAAGAGTAAAATAACAGGAGCCTCCCCCCGAAATGAAAAAAGACAGCCTGATCGTTTTTTGCGCCTGTTTTTTCTGCTGCTCCGCGGCGTTTGCACAGGAATTGAAATCCGTTACTTTTGAACAGCCCGACAACAGCCGGTTTGCCGACGACGTATTCCGTATGAACGTTCAAAGCAGAAAAGGAGCCGTATACGACGAACGCGTCGTAAATGACGACATCAAGCGTCTTCATTCCACCGGCTTCTTCTCCGACGTTGTCGCTGAAACGAAAAAGAACCCGGACGGCACCATCGACCTCATCTTCCGCATTGCCCCGAAAGCCGTCATCAAAGAGGTGAAGATCATCGGCAACGAAAAATATGATGCGGACAAACTGCGTGAACAGATCACGGTCACAGCCGGAGGAATGCTGAACGACAAACGTCTGATCGACTCAGCCAACGCTTTGCGTAAATTCTATGCGGACCGCGGCCACAACGATGCCAAAGTCGATCCCCGCTTCATTACGGAAAAAGACGGTACCGTGACCGTGGAGTTCCGGATCAAAGAAAACCTGAAACAGAAAATCGAACGGGTCGTGTTCACCGGAGCTACCGTTTTTCCGGAATCCGAATTGAAAAGCAGTATTATGAACCAGCACTCATGGCTGCACTGGATCCCGTTCCTTGACCTCGGTCTGCTCAACAAAAGGGAACTCGAAAACGATGCGGTCCGCCTCCGCGAACTCTACTGGACGAAAGGGTATCTTGATTTCAACATCAAGGAAACCCGTCTGCACGTCAACGAACAGAAACCGGATTTTGTAACCGTGGAATTTATCGTCGACGAAGGCGAACCCTATAACATCGGCAACGTCTCCATCACCGGTAATCAGCGTTTGAAAACCGAGGAACTGACGCCGCTTCTGACGCTGAAAAAAGGCGATGTCTTCAGCAGCACGGCCGAGCGCGCCACCGTTCAGGCGATCGACGACCGTTATTCGCCGATGGGATATGCGGATCTGCTCTGCCGCGTCAACCGCATTCCCGATTATCTGAACCATACGGTTGATCTTGTCGTGGACATTAACGAAGGCAAACCGTATAAGGTCCGCGAAATTTTCATCTCCGGCAACAAATGGACCAAAGACCATGTGATCCGGCGCGAACTGGCGATCCAGCCGGATGATCCGGTGGACAAACATCTGATCGACGCATCCCGCTCCCGCCTGCTGGGAATGGGCTACTTCAATAAAGTCGATGCCGTTTCGATCAGTTCCCCGGAAGCGGATAAAAAAGATATTGACATCAAAGTCGAAGAAAAGAATTATCTGAACGCCAAAATCGGAGCCGGCTGGTCGGATACCGACAGCCTTGCCGGTATGCTTGAACTGACGCATTCGAACCTCGACATTCTGGATCCGCGCAACTACTTCATGGGTGGCGGACAACGGGCGCGGCTGCTGGCGATGTACGGTATCGAACGTTATAATTTCGAAGCGGATTTCACGGAACCGTGGCTGTTCGGGATTCAGCTCCGCTGGGATGTGTCCGGTTATTTCCGCAATGTGGAATATAAAGACTGGGAAGAACAGCGAATCGGTGTGACGACCTCGCTGACCAAACGCATTTTTGACGACTTCACCACGATCAGCGGCGGTTATACATTCGAACACGTCCGTGTGCACCACATGTCCAAACACATGTCGGAAATCTTCCAGAAAGAAAAAGGCGGAAGCTATGTTGGACGCATTCACCTGACACTCGACCGCGACACCCGTGACAACGCCATGGATCCGACTTCCGGCTATATGGTCAACCTGCTGGCCTCGGTTTCCACGGAACTTCTCGGCGGCTCCGAAAACTACTACCGGTTGGAACTGAAAGGAATCAACTACTATTCGTTCTTCGACAAGATGTTTGTCTGGTCACTCGGAGCGAAAATCGGCATGATCGGTTCCATCGGAGGCTGGAAGAAAGATCCGCCGATCTACGAACGTTACTTCCTCGGAAGCGGCGACACGGTCCGCGGCTTCCCCTATCGCTCGATCGGTCCGGTGGATAAGAACAAGGATAATTACGGAGGCGATTTCATGTACCTCCTCACGACGGAAATCACGCACCCGATCTGGAACTTCATCCGCGGTGCGGTATTTGTCGATGTCGGCGATGCGACCCACTCCCGGTTTGGACCGTTCAACAGCCCCAACATCGGTATCGGTTACGGGCTGCGGATCAAACTCCCGGTGGTCAACGCCCCGATCAAACTGGACCTTGCCTATCCGGTGCTGAACAACCAGAAAGGCGTTTCCAACAGCCTCCGGTTCCACTTCAACATGGGCTTCTCCATGTTCTGATCCAGGGATGAAAACCCCGGCCTTATGCCGGGGCTTTTCATTACCTTCTATTCATCCTGCGGAAACAGAAATTTCTGCAGCTCTTCAACCGGAACATCCCGGAGCCGGCAAGCATTCCGGACAGCCCACGCCGCGGCGGCACCCGCTCCGGCTCCAGTCGCCATGGCGATCCCCATGACCCGGCAACTGGCAAGCGCTTCATGGGAAGCACTGATATTCCGTCCTGCCAGCAACAGCCCTTCCGGTCTGTCCGGAAGCAGCGCTCCATATGGAATATCATAAGGCTGAACCCGTTCCGCTGTTCCGGTCTCATGAAGTTCCCGACCAGCAGCCTGTCCGCATCCGGTTGGATTATGAATGTCGATTCCGAACAACGCCCTGCGGACAATCGCGTCTTTCCGACGCGTTCCGGCAAGGCAGTCCGCTTTTTCCAGCCGCTTCAAACCATGAAAACGCCGGGTCTCCCGGACTCCGACCACTGCCGGCATGGAAGTTATCCGGGAATTTCCGTATCCCGGCAGATTGCGTTTCAGGAAATCAAGGACCCGAAACGCCTGTTTCCGTCCCTCAATCTCGGCAAGCGTCAAATCCTCCGACAAAGTTCCGTTCCGATAATTGATCTGAGTCGCATTGACACCATTTTCATCCGGAGAAAGATTCCGGTACAAACGGATCACTCCGACCGTCTCCGGCAATTCCCCACTCCTCTGTCCTTCCATCACAATCTCCTCCCAGCTCCGGTCTCCGATACGGAGCAACCGGGCACTTTCTTCCGAACCGCTTTCAATCCGCCGGGCAGGATCAACTCCTCCGATATTGAACATAATACTCAACGGCTGAACATTTCCATCTTCCGTCCGGCCGTAATCAAACGGAACCCCGGCAGCAAACGCCACAGTGCCGTCTCCCGTGGCATCAACGACAAAAGGCGCGGAAAAAACGCGGACACCTTCCCGGCAGAGAGCTGAAACACCCTTAATCCGCCCATCACCGACCCGCGCCTCAAGCACAGTCGTATGAAGCAGAATCGTCACCCGCAATCCAGCCAGCAGATCAAAAAGACGGAGATCCCATTGCATAAAATCAATGGTACGCCCTCCGGTCTGCTCCAGAATCCAGTCCGCAACACGGCACTGCGCCCTTCCCATAACAGGCCCGACAAGTGCATGAATCCCCATACCGCCAAGCCGTCCGTAACGTTCCAGAAGCAAGACTTTCGCTCCGCATTCCGCCGCCGCACAGGCGGCTCCGATCCCTGCGGGACCACCGCCGCAGACAATGACATCATAATCCATAACAGAACTCCTTTCGTTGAAAGATCTGTGCAATTACCATACCGGCAACTCACAGATTTGTAAATGCAAAAAATTGTGATATATTTATATAAAATTGTTTTTCATCATAATTCTATGAATTTTTTTCGTACAATAGACCCGGAAAATCCGGGATCATGGATTGCTGCGACACTGGCAAGCATTGAAGCCCGTTACGGCATCTGGCTGACAATTCATGACTGCCATGGTCTGCTGTTTTACCGGAACGGTTCTCCGTATCTTCCGGATCGCGGCATACACCGGAATCCGTTCTGCATGACCGGGCGTTTTCTGGAAAACGGCTGGAACCGGCGCTGTCATGAAGAATGCGCGTGGAATGCGGAAACAACTGCACAGCGTGCAATGCGTCCCTTTCTCCATCACTGTTGGAAAGGCGTAACGGAACTCGTGGTTCCCATTGACCGCGACGGCTCTCTTCTCCTTCTTCTCTATGCAGGAACATTCCGTCCGCCTGACGGCAATGCTCCCGATTGTCTCACAGAAGAGCTGAAAGCGATGTATGCTGCACTTCCGCCGGAAAATGAAGAACTCTTTGCGGAACTGTCGTCCGTTCTGCAAATATTCGGCCAGGGCATACGCCACTATCTGGACCGGAAACCAAGCTGCGGAGACATTCATTCAGACCGCCGCCGGAAGATCTGCCGATATATAGAAGATCACGCACACGAACCTGTCAGGCTGGCGGATCTCGCCCGTTCACTTCATCTTTCCCCCGTTCACTGCTGTCATCAGGTCCGCTACCATTTCGGGGTGTCCTTCCAGCAGCTACTGCTGAAAGAACGGATGATCCGTGCATGCAATCTGCTGGAAACGACTCCGCTTCCACAGAAAACCATTGCTGCAATGGTCGGCTGCCGGAATGAATTTTATTTCAACCGTCTGTTCAGCAGAGAGCTTGGAATTTCTCCCGGAGAATACAGAAAGCAGAAAATTAAAGAGCGAACTTCTCAAAACGTTGCATCAATCCCTTTTTCGGACAGCAGGGCATAGAGTTTCGGAAGAAGCACATTCTCCGGCTGAAGTTTATAGAGCTTGCGCATGGTCCGCTCGGCATTCGGGTAATCCTCCCGGAGATAATAGACCTGAAACAGCACAATATAGACACCGTAAAGATACGGCGCAAGTTTTTCCGCACGGAGCGAAAACAACAGCGCATCATCATACCTTTTCTCGTGGCAGAGATAAAGAGCCAGCCGGGTGTAGCCGATCGCCACGGTAATCCGGTTGAGTCCGGAAATATCAAAATCTTTCAGCATCTGCAGAATGCGGTCGGCCTTTTCATGTTTTCCGTTCTGACGCGCAAACCGGTAATAAAGAACCAGTGCGGCGGGACGGCGTCCGGACTCGTCATTCAGCAGAAGATAACGCTGAACGATATTCTCTTTCTGCTCCTGCTGGTCAAGCATATCCAGTTCCAGAATGAGATTCGGCAGCAGGAATTGCGTCCCGCCGGAAGACCGGTATACCTGAAGCCATTCAACATGGTCCGCCAGTTGGGAATAAAACTCGCTGAATTCCGGATCCCGCGCCAGTCCCAGCGAATTTTCTTTCAGACGTTCCAGTTCCTGAAACGTCTCTTCACTTTGGCTTATCGGCTAAAAAATCTAGTCCACATTTTTTTCAAAAAA
>URKJ01000024.1 GCA_900548385.1 uncultured bacterium
AGATGTGTATAAGAGACAGATATTGTTGACGTCATTGGTGAGCCGGGTCACAAGGGATGCGGTGGAGAATTTTTCAATGTTGGAAAAGGCGATTATATTTCCAATTATACTTGAAAATAAAAAATAATCAGGGTTTTTCAAAGATTCTACCGTTTTATCCGGATATACTTGGAAAATCCGCCGCCACGGGATGGTTACGATCCGCAGGATGGCGCAACAAACCAGAAAAAGCAGTGTCTATCTGTTGCAAGGGAACAGAAATTTTCAAAAGAGTGGGAGGAATGACGATGAAAGTAACACCGGAAGTAAAAACTGTTCTGCAACGGACAATAGAGGCCTACGGAAACGTTTCACAATTTGCCAAAGCCGTAGGAGTCGCACACAGTACCGTGCTTTTCTGGCTCAGCGGGAAAAGCCCGAATATCAATGGAAGAGTCTGGATCAAGAAGATACGCCCGGCAGTCCTGCCGTTTCTGACGCAGGAAGAGGAAAATCTGCTGGCGCCGGACTGCAAGGTGCTGCGGGAGCCGCAGGCGCCGTACGGGCTGAGATTGCCCCTCGGAGCCATGGAGCAGAAACCGGTCACCGTTCCGTGCCTTCCTCTGGACAAAGTCTCCGGGTTGGATGTCACGATCGAACCGATCACAGAGTTTATCCAGCGAATCCGGGGACTCAGGAACTGTCAGTTCACCCGTCCGGTCAAGGATTCTTATTTTGCGCTGGAATACGACGTCGAAAATCTGCCGTTCAAGCTGAACGCGCTGATCGGCGGCGGCGACTACCCCGTATCGGGCGGTCTGGCACTGGCGAAACTGCGGGAAAGCGGACGCGTGATCGCCGGACGGTTTACCCGTGACGGTGAGCGGATCTCTCTGGAAACCACGTTCACGGACACGCCGGAAACAATTTCCTGGAATCTGCGGACCTCTCCGGGGTATCTCTGCTGGATCTTCCCGATTCTCGAAGTAAACGCCATCCTGCCGGCAAAATAATGCCAAAATCAGTGATTCGGGGCTTTAAATTTTCCGCACGGGAATTATATTACTCTAATCAACCCGGAGCAGCAACGTGGAAAAAATAGCCATATCCAGCAGCCTTGAGGATTATCTTGAGGCGATTGCGGAAATCATTGAAGAACAGGGACACGCACATACCAAAGAGATCGCGGACCGGCTGAAAGTCAAGATGCCGTCTGTCACGAATGCGCTTCAGGCGCTGTCGTCGCGGGGACTGATCCATTATCAGTCCCATTCCCCCGTCTTCCTGACGCCGTCCGGGGCGGAAACCGCCGCAGTGATCCGGCACCGTCACAACGCATTGAAAAACTTTTTCTGCTACATCCTCAAACTGCCGATGAACGAAGCAAACGATGCCGCATGCAAAGTGGAACACATCATCGGCGAAAAAGTGATGTCGCGGATCGTGCTTCTTTCGGAAGCGATCGCCACACGGAAAGACTGCGAATCGCTTCGCGCTTATCTGGATCAGACGCTTCCCCGGCTCTGCCCGGAAGATGCGGAAGAACTGATCTCGCTGGATCAGCTGAAAGAAGGACAGCGCGGCGTCGTCGTGCGGGTCGCGGAAAATCTGCGCGGAATCAAAAAATTCGCGGACCTCGGACTCGTCAGCGGAACTCTGCTCGAAATGGAAGGCACCGCACCGTTCGGCGATCTCATGAGGATCAAAGTCATGGGCAGCAGCCTGTCGCTCCGCCAAACCGACGCATCTCACATCTGGCTCCGATTGACCGAATAACCAAGTTTCAGGTACCATCTTCCAATGAAACGTTCTTTCAAGATCGCCCTCGCGGGAAATCCGAACTGCGGCAAAACCACGGTTTTCAATCTTCTCACCGGAACTCATCAGCATGTCGGAAACTACTCCGGCGTTACCGTCGAACGCAAGACTGGCATCTGCCGGATGGGCGACGTCAAAATCGAAGTCATCGACCTGCCCGGCATTTACAGTCTCTCCTCCGCCACCGCCGAAGAGCGCGTGGCGTTCACAGAACTGATGGAAGGCGACATCGACCTGATCCTGAACATCGTCGATTCCGGCAATATTCAGCGCAACCTTTACCTGACCACCCAGCTGGCGGAACTCAACATCCCCATGATCCTCGTCTTCAACATGATCGACGAGGCAAGAGACCGCGGCATGATCTTCAACATCCCGATTCTGGAACGTTTTTTCGGCGCGCCGATCGTGGAAGCCATCGGTGCGACCGGAGAAGGCATCGGCGAACTGAAGCGCCTGCTGCTCCAGAAACTGGGGTCTGTAAAGCCGGAACCGCCGCGTCCGATTGATTTCGGCAACACCGCACAGGAAGCGATCGATGAACTGGCGGAAAAAATCCGGGAACTTGATCTTCCGATCGCCCGCCGAATCCCGGTCCGGTATCTCGCGGTCAAACTGTTGGAGCAGGATGACGACATCCGCAAGCTCCCGCAACTCGCATCTCTTGATCAGCTGCTGCAAAAATGGCGGAAAGAGCTCCGGGCCCGTTTCAGCGTCTCCAGTGAAACTTATATCGCGGACTGCCGCTACGGAATGATCGCCGGAGCATGCCGGGAAGCGATCACCTTCAAAGAGCGCTCCCGGCGCCAGTTTTCGGAAGATATTGACAAACTGGTCACGAACCGGTATCTCGGACTGCCGATCTTCCTGCTGATGATGTTTGCGGTTTTCTTCCTGACATTCAAATGCTCCCTGCCGCTGATGGACCTGATCGAAGCAGGTTTCGCAGGGCTGACCTCGCTGATCAATGCAGTCTGGCCCGCCGGACATCTGGAATATGTGCATTCCCTCATCACCGAGGGGATCATCGGCGGAGTCGGCGGAGTGCTAATCTTTCTGCCCAACATCCTGATCCTGTTTCTTGCCATCGCATTTCTGGAAGGAACCGGCTACATGGCGCGCGCGGCGTTCGTCATGGACGGTTTCATGCACAAATTCGGACTGCACGGGAAAAGTTTCATCCCCATGCTCCTCGGCTTCGGATGCAGTGTGCCGGCGATCATGGCGACCCGGACCATCGAATCCGAACGGGACCGTCTCACCACGATCATGGTGCTCCCGCTGATGAGCTGCGGCGCGCGTCTGCCGATCTACTCCCTCCTGATCCCCGCATTTTTCGCTCCGCGCTGGCAGGCGCTTGTCATGTGGCTGATCTACCTCATCGGCGTGGCATTGGCTCTGATCTGCGCCGGAATTCTGAAAAACACGATCTTCAAAGGCGACGATGAAATTTTCGTAATGGAACTTCCGCCTTACCGAATGCCGACTCTCCGCAGTCTTCTGCTTTACATGCTGGAACGCTCCATGATGTATCTGCACAAAGCGGGAACCTTCATTCTTGCGGCATCCGTCATTCTCTATCTTTTCAACACCCTCCCCGCGCCGGAAAAATATTCCAGGGATTACGCGGCGGCGATGACGCAGACGGAGCAGTCCGGAACGCTCACTCCGGAACAGAAAAAAGCGGAACTCACCGCTCTCTCCGCCGCCAAAGAGAAAGAACGCCTTCAATACAGCATCGCCGGGCGCATCGGCAACGCAATGACCGTGGTCTTCCGTCCGCTCGGTTTCGACTGGAAAGTCTGCTCCGCCCTGATCGGAGCATTCGCCGGCAAAGAACTGTTCGTCTCCCAGCTGGGAATTCTGAATTCATTCGGCGATACGGAAAACGATACGGAACCGCTGCGCGAAAAACTGCGTCAGGATTATACGCCGCTTCAGGGATTCTGCATCATGCTGTTCTGCCTGATCTCCATGCCGTGCATCGCCACAGTCGCCGTCGTCCGCAGGGAAACGAATTCGTGGAAGCTGATGTTTTTCCAGATCATCGGGCTGACCACGCTGGCGTGGATCATCACGTTTCTGGTTTATCAGATCGGGCTTCTTCTGTAACGAGAACCGCACGGCCTTTGGCAAGAATCGCCGAAACTTTCGTGCCGGCAGGAATCTGTTCCGGAGAAACGACCGCTTTGCCCGCGGGATCCAGAAGAACGGAATAGCCGCGCTCCAGAATGCGGACGGGACTCAGCGCCCCCAGCTTGCTCCGCAAATGATCCAGCCGGACTTCCTGATTCCGTGCGGACTGAAGCAGCAGGCTTTCCATATCGCGCACCATATAGTCAATCGTCTGCATACGCTCCAGAAGCATCTGCGCCGGGCGCATCATCGCCTTTGCGGAGACCAGACGTTCCAATGCGGCGTTGGCGCGCTGCCATGAAAGTTCCGTGGCATTGCGGAGACGGCGCACGGCGGATTCCACATCATTGCAGAGCCCGTGAAAATCGGGCAGAAGCACTTCCGCGGCGGCTGTCGGAGTAGGCGCACGGACATCCGCCGCAAGATCGCAGATCGTCGTGTCGATCTCATGCCCGACCGCACTGACAACCGGAATCCGGCTTTCCGCCACTGCCCGCGCCAGAACCTCCTCGTTGAAACACCAGAGGTCCTCCATGCTTCCGCCTCCCCGCGTGATCAAAATCACATCGGCGCAACGGTACCGGTTGAAAAAATCGACCCCCTGCGCAAGATACAGTTCCGCCCCTTTTCCCTGCACCGGAGCGGGAAAAACACGAATCCGCAACGGCGGAAAACGCTGGAGCGCCACTTTGATGAAATCCCGGATCGCCGCCCCTTCCGGCGACGTGATGATTCCGATACAGCGGGGAACAAACGGAAGCTGCCGTTTGCGGGCGGGATCAAACAGTCCCTCTTCCGCAAGACGCTTCTTCATCGCCTCAAACCGCTCCTGCAGGGAGCCGGTTCCGAGCGGTTTCAAATCCCGCAGCGTCAGCTGGCATTCTCCGCGCGGCGCGTAAAATGCGATTTTTCCCGACGCCTCGACCTGACTGCCGTTCTGCAGTCCCAGTTCCCGGCATTTTTCCGCGCCGGAAAAAAAGACCGCCCGGATCTGCGAATGTTCGTCCTTCAGCGTCAGATAGACGTGTCCGGAGCGGTGGATCGTGAGTCCGCTGATCTCACCCGCCACACGGACCGGAAGAAAAGTATTCTCCAACAGATCCTTGACCGCTTCGTTCAGTTCGGTCACGCTCCATGGCGGCGGAATCTGCTCCTCCATCGCACGCCTCAGCGGGGTGCCGGAAGCTGCGCAAGAGACATCACCCACATGGCAGCCGCAAACACATAGTCGATACAGACAAAAATACCCAGCATCAGAAAAAGCATCGCACCTTTGACGACTTCGGAATTCACTGCGCGGAAATGGAAAAATTCGGAAAGAATCCCCCATCCGTCCAGACCGGGAACCGGAAGCATATTGATAAAAAACAATACCAGATTATACATTCCGAGAACGATGAGATAGACATGAAGCAGCCGGGGACCTCCGTTCGCAGTCCAGAGCGGCATGAAAACACAGGCGATCCATGCCAATGCAGCAAGCAGAAGATTCATACCCGGACCGGAAAACGAAACCAGCGCCGCCTGTCCCTTTGAAAGACGGCGGCGGTCCACAGGAACCATGCCCCATGCGATCCCCAATATGAAAAACATGACCAGGGAAATCCACCCCATCTGGCGGAGCGGGTTCAGCGTCAGATGCCCGTAATGCGCCGCCGTGTCGTCACCGCACCAGAAAGCGACCTGCACATGAAAATATTCATGCAGGCAGATCGACGGGATCACGGCCAGTGTCACACACCAGAAATACTCCGGATCCGAAAACAGACTGGTTATGAAAATATCGCTCAAGCCTTGACTTCCCAATACTGATAAGCCGGAGTCTCATACGGATGATTTTCTTTGAGGGCGGCAACAGCAGCCTCGACCACGTCATCGGCACAGACCATCTCGACTTTCCATTCCGTATCCTTCTCCGCCGCTCCGAGTTCTCCGGAATACGGATTGCTGCCTTCCAACGGCCGGAACTGTCCGATTCCTTTGGTCTGCCAACAGCAGCAGTCATAGTTTTCCAGTTTACCCGCTCCGGTTTCGAACATCGCCTTTTTAACCTGTTCCAGATGGGATTCCGGAATATAAAATTCAATTTTGTACATGAGTCTGTCCTTTCTTAGACTTTTTTAGGTTAGTGGGGGACAATATAACGCACTCTGTACGATTTGTACAGCAGAAAAAACAAAAAAAACGGATTTTTTCCAATCGGAAACAGTAAAAAACAGAAAACACGCTGCTCAGAAAAGCAGCCGCACGGCATAAAAAGACCTGTCCCGCGGTACAGCCGCAGGAATCAGTCTGCCGCTCAATCGTCCAGTTTTCCGGTGAAATTCTTTTTCAGAATCCCCGCCGCAAGCATTTTCTCCGTGAGTTTCTTCATGGTATCAAACGTCGTCAGAAAGCCATGAAGATTCATCACGAGACGGAAATTTTTCTCCGCAACCGGAGCCCCGCCCTGCCCGTCCGGCTGAAAGGTGGCAAAATCGAAACGGACCAGCCCGCCCGCGAAATGAATCTGGGTCAGCCCGTCACCGTATAACTCTTTTCTGATTTTCATTCTTTCTCCTTTTCCTGTTCAGAAAACGCGGAAACGTGCGCCAAGCGCTTTGAAATCATCAATGAAACCGGGATAAGTGACACTGACGCACTCCGCATCACGGATAATCGTCTCACCGTGAACGGCAAGCCCGGCGACGGCAAGCGCCATCGCGATCCGGTGATCCTTGTAACTGTTCACGGCGGCTCCGTGCAGCTCTCCGCTGCCGGTGATGATCATACCGTCCGGCAGCTCCTCCACGACAACACCGAACCGGCGCAGCTCCCGCGTCATACAGGCGATCCGGTCGGTTTCCTTGATCCGCGCCTGTGCGACATTATAAATCCGCGTTGTTCCGTCCGCGAACGCGGCGGCAACGGAAATCGCCGGCAGGGCGTCCGGTGTGGCATTCAGGTCCAGATCCGCCGCCTGAAGCGGTCCGTGCGGACGGACTATCGTCAAATCGCCTTCCCGGACGATCTCCACGCCCATGCGTTCCAGCAAACCGAATACGGCTTTATCGCCCTGCAGGTCATTGAAATCCAGATTGCGGATCGCCAGTTCGGAACCCGTCACAGCGGCGGCGACCAGCGGAAACGTCGCGGTCGAAAAATCCGCCGGGATCGTGACATCGAACGCACGGATCGACTGGCCGCCGGGAATCTCAAAACGGCAGAGGTCCTCCGCCGCATGGTACCGGAGCCCGACACGGTCCATCCAGCCGAGAGTGATCTCGATATACGGCTGTTCGTTGATGTTTTCCACTTCGATCACCGTGTCCTGCTCCGCAAACGGAGCGGAAAGCAGAAGCGCCGTCACATACTGCGACGATTCGCCGTTGACCAGAGTTTTCCCGTCCGTCATCGGACCTCTGACCGTAAACGGACACTTGCCGCCGGCGGAAGAGGTCTCGACGCCGAGCAGCTCCAAAGCGGAAAGCAGATGCTGCATCGGGCGCGACCGGAGCGAAGCGTCGCCGTCGAACGTCACGGAGAACGGACACAACGCGGCGAGTCCTGCAAAAATTTTGATGGAGGTTCCCGAATTCGCCATATCGACCGTTCCGTCCGGCTGACGGAGTTTTCCGCCGGTCCCGGTCACAGTCCAGACCGAATCGTCGCCGCGCTCGACAACAGCGCCGAACATCGTCGCCGCACGGACCGCCGCCAGAGAATCCTCCGACACGAGCGGAGCCTTGATACGGGAAACGCCGTCCGCCATCATCGCAAGCGCCACGGCACGGATCGTATGGGATTTGGAGCCGGGAACGGCTATCGTCCCGGAAAGGGATTTCGGATTGACAATCAGGTTCATTTTCTCTCTCTGAATCCTTCCATGATTTTTGAACTGTGCATGAATGATAATCGGTACTATACATCCCAAACCGGCAAAAAGCATCCCGGCTTTATAAAAAAACAATAAATTTTCCGAAAACAGCTTGTTACTCGTCCGGTTCGATGGTATAGTACCGTCATTATTTTATTTTTAAAATTCAAAGTTTGAACAAGGAACCATGCACTATGAAAATCCTGGTAGTCAATGCCGGCAGTTCGTCACTCAAATTCACGCTCTTCAACATGGAAAACGGAGAAAACGCCGTGCTCGCAAGCGGGCAGGTGGAACGTATCGGCAGCGATACCCCCAACCTGATCTACAAGCGCCCTGACGGGTTCAAAAGCGAAGAGGTCATCAAAATCACCAACCATGGAGAAGCGCTCTCCGAAATCCGCAGGAAACTGCTGGATCCGCAGGTAGGAGTCCTCAAGAATCTTTCCGAAGTCGCGGCAATCGGACACCGCGTTCTGCACGGCGGTGAAAAGGTCACCCAGCCGGTGCTCATCACGCAGGAAGTCAAGGACATTATCCGTGAATGCTTCCCCCTCGGTCCGCTTCACAACCCTGCGAATCTCACCGGAATCGAGGCTTGTGAAAAAGACTTCCCCGGCGTTCCGAACGTCGGCGTGTTCGATACCCAGTTTCATCAGACCATGCCCCCGGAAGCCTATCTCTATGCAATCCCGTATGATTACTACAAGCAGTTCGGCATCCGTAAATACGGTTTCCACGGAACCAGCCATCATTATGTGACTCTTTCCACTGCGGAATTTCTCGGCAAAAAACCGGAAGACACCACGATCATCACCTGCCACCTCGGAAACGGCTGTTCGATGGCGGCGGTCAAAAACGGCAAAGTCATCGACACCACCATGGGACTCACCCCGCTGGAAGGCCTGATGATGGGAACCCGGTCCGGCGACCTCGACCCCGCCGCGGTGCTCCGTCTCATCGAACTCGGCCACAGCCGCGAGGAAGTCGACAAAATCCTCAACAAGAAATCCGGTCTTCTCGGAATCGGCGGCATCAACAGCGGTGACATGCGCGACATGATCAACGCCGCCGCAGAAGGCAAGGAACAGGCGGAACTGGCGATCCGGATGTTCGTCCGCCGCGTCATCAAATACATCGGTTCCTACTACGTCCTGCTCGGCGGCGCGGAGGCTCTCGTCTTCACCGGCGGCATCGGCGAATATTCCGTGCCCATCCGCCAGCGCGTCATGGAAGGTCTCGGAGCGCTGAATATCCGGATCGACGACGGGAAGAACAACGCCTGTTTCGGCAAAAAAGGCGTCATCTCCACCGACGACAGCGCATGGAAAGCGATCGTCATGCCGACCAACGAAGAGCTCATGATTGCGCTCTCCACCATGCGGGTTCTCGGCAAATAACCGGCACCGGCAAAAATCCACAGGGCGGCGTTCGCGGAATCCGGAACGCCGCTTTTTTTTCGGAGAACGGTTCATGAAAACAACAGAAATCATCCTGATCCGTCACGGGGAAACGGTTGCAAACGCCCGGCACATCATTCAGGGACAAACCGATACCCTGCTGAACGAAACCGGCGAGCATCAGGCGGAACGGATCGCCGGACGACTGCGCGATATGGAATTCACCGCGATCTATGCCAGTGATCTGAAACGGGCAATGCGGACGGCGGAAGTGATCGCGCGTCCGCACGGAAACGCCGTCATTCCCTGCCCCGGACTGCGGGAATGGCATCTCGGAGCATGGCAGGGAAAAACAATCGGAGAAGTCGCGGAACTCTATCCGGACGAATACCGGAATTTCTCTCAGGATTCTCCGGAAACGCTCATCACCGGAGGAGAAAGCCGCCGGGAAGTTCAGCGGCGCGTTTCAGAGACGCTCACCACCCTTGCGCAGCGTCATCCGGGCGGACGCCTCCTTCTGGTTTCGCACGGCGGCGCAATCGGGATGATCCTGCGGCATATCCTGCACGCGGAACAGCTCGCATTTCCCCGCCGCCCGCGGACGGAGAACGCCTCTTTCTCCAAAGTGCTTTATTATGAAGACGGCACCTGGCAGCTTGCCTGCTGGAATGACGTTTCTCATCTGCGCGGCCTCGTCAACGATGCGGGAAAATGGTAATTTTGCGCTGAAAAAAACGGTTCACGCTTGAATTTTCCGAAACTTGTGACATATTTCCGTTATATTCGTTATCAACTTGAAAAACGAAAGGACTACAAGATGGTAAACTACAAAGATCTCGGTCTCGTCAACACGAAAGAGATGTTCGCAAAAGCCATGAAAGGCGGCTATGCGATCCCGGCGTTCAACTTTAACAACATGGAACAGCTTCAGGCGATCATCCAGGCTTGCACGGAAACGGAATCCCCCGTTATCCTTCAGGTCTCCAAAGGTGCGCGTCAGTATGCCAACCAGACTCTCCTCCGCTACATGGCGCAGGGCGCTGTTGAATACTCCAGAGAGATCAGCGGCGGCAAGCCCGTTCCCATCTGTCTCCACCTTGACCATGGCGACTCTTTCGAAACCTGCAAGAGCTGTATTGAGTTCGGTTTCTCCTCCGTCATGATCGACGGTTCCCACTTCTCCTTTGAAGAAAACATCGCGCTGACCAAGAAGGTCGTCGAATTCGCCCACCAGTACGACGTCACCGTCGAAGGCGAACTCGGCAAACTCGCGGGCGTGGAAGATGACGTCAAATCCGACGAACACGTCTTCACCCAGCCGTCCGAAGTTCAGGCGTTCCTCGCCGGAACCGGAGTGGATTCCCTCGCGATCGCAATCGGGACCTCCCACGGAGCTTACAAGTTCAAACCCGGAACGGACCCGAAGATCCGTCTCGACATTCTCAAAGAAATCGAAGAGAAGATCCCCGGATTCCCGATCGTTCTTCACGGATCCTCCAGCGTTCCGCAGGACCTCGTCAAGATCATCAACGACAACGGCGGAAAACTCAAAGATGCGATCGGCATCAGCGAAGAACAGCTCCGCCTCGCCGCGAAGAGCGCCGTCTGCAAGATCAACATCGACTCCGATGGACGTCTTGCCATGACCGCCGCGATCCGCAAGGTCTTCAATGAGAAGCCGGCGGAATTCGATCCGAGAAAGTATCTCGGTCCCGCACGCGATGCTCTCAAAGAGCTCTACAAGCACAAAGTCATCAACGTTCTCGGTTCCGCCGGACACGCTTACGACAAATAATCTCTGCCGTACAGCACTGATGAATTCAAGCTCCGCCCCGCGCGGAGCTTTTTATTTTTCCTGAAAATTCCGCGATCTCCCTTGCAAAAACAGACGATTCATGATACATTGTAATTCATTTCATAAACCAGACAGGAAACGCCATGCACATTGAATTGAAAAACTCATTTGTCGGGATCAAAATCTCGCTGACGCCCTTTTTCCGCATCGACTCTTTCACCGATCTCAAATCCGGAAGAAACATGCTCTCAACCGGAGAGGCTCAGCTCCTCGCCGACCGTAAACGCCTCGGAGATTTTCAACTGACCGACACCCGGCAGACTCCCGGCGGCTATGAATTCGTCTGGAAAGTCGGCCCCGTCACGCTGACCCGCCACCTCTTTTTTTATCAGGACGCCCCCGCGCTGCGCTGGTATGATACGTTCACCACGGAATCCGACTGCGCCGCAATGTACTATTCCACGCTCGTAAACGCCGTTTTTCATGCACGTTACGACGATGCGGAGGTCATCAACTTCTATTCCTGCAGCGACCAGTCCAACCACCGTATGCGGAAATCGTCCGCAAAACCGGGCAAGAATGTCGGAGCCTACTTCACCGGAAACGGCATGTTCCTCTACAAGGAAGGACCGATGCCCGACTGCCAGCCGATCCCCTGCGAATACGATTTTCTCTACGATCCCGAAACCAATACCGTGGAAATGCTCGGACTCGGTTTCGACAATCTCCGCAAGGATGAGCCGCGGCGCTCAAACGGCGTCGTAATCGGGCTTACCCGTGACTTCGGGCTCCAGCGCTACTGGCTCGAACGTTACTCGGATTACCCGGCAGACACCGCAACGGAGGTGCTCTCCAATTCCTGGCCGGATCTGACTTTTGGCGTTACCGAAGCCGCAATCACGAAAGAACTGCATGCCGCCGCAAAATCCGGCATCAACGTCGTTTTTATTGATGACGGCTGGTTTTCCACGTTCATGGGCGAAATCGACGAAATCAAGTTCCCGAACAAATTCACCCGGCTCGCGGAAATCGCACGCGGATACGGAATCGAACTCGGTCTCTGGTGCAATCCGCTCGGAATGGACTCCCGCGACAAACGCGTCATGGAATGGGACGGCGCGGAGCGTCACGACACGATGCTGGAAAAAAATCCCTGGAACTGGCTCGCCCGGAACAAGGACTACCATCCCGCCGAACAGGTCGCCGGAGCGGAACGCACCTATTATTCCGCCGACCTCATGAATCCCGGTTATTTTGAGCACATCAAAAACAAACTTGCAGCGCTGCACCGCGACTACGGGATCCGTCATTTCAAATTCGACCTGTACCGTCTGGCCGCTTACGATACGCTCCTCGGCGACGCCCAGATGCACTACGAGGCCTACCGCGCCCTGCTGGAAGCCCTGAAGCGGGAAATCCCCGGGCTCGTCATCTCGATGGACGTCACCCGCAACAGCCGTCCGAATTTCGATTTCGCGCTTGATTACGGACGCCTGTTCCTCGAAAACCGCGGACGCAACATTCCCGATCACCGTTACTACCACCCGTACATGGCGCTTGGCAACCTCTGGTACACGCTCAAATACGCACCGGTCAGCCATTGTGAGATTGAGATGATGCCGCAGGCGACGGATTATCCGCTTGAATACATCCTCGGAACCACAATCTTTGCCTCGCCGCTCTACTGGGGCGTAATCGACAATACCCCGGCGGAGCGTCAGGCGGAAATGAAAGCGTTCTATGAAATGATCGCACCGTACCGCCGGAAATTTGCCGGTTATCTCACGACATCCGGCGGAGAAATGCCGCTCAAAGGCACCTGGAGCTCAATCGTATCGGTCGCACCGGACTACAGCGAAGGATTCATTGCGGTCTACCGCAACGGAGCGGAAAGCTCCGATTTTGAATTTGAGCTTCCGTTCGGCAGAGAAGTGGAAAAAATCTTCGGCGGCGGTTCCGCCACCGTGGAAGGCAATAAACTGAAAGCGATTCTCCCGGAACTCTATTCCTGCGCGCTCTACCGGTTCTGAGACGGCAGAAAACAAAACATAAAAGGCGGAAAACGCAGATCGTTTTCCGCCTTTTTCATTGCGCCGGATCAAAAACCGACGTCAACGCCGACTGCGCGGAGGAAGATGATGAAAATCGCCACCGGTGCAAAAAAACGGATGATGATCGACCAGAGCGACAACAGGGTCAGTCCGTGATTCCGCGATGTCCGGTACAGCGGCTCGCCGCGGAAACCGGACAGCAGGGTAATCAGATTGACGTCGGGACACGCCTTCTCCGATCCGATCCGCAGTTCACGGGCGGCCTTGCGCGATCCCCACACCCAACCGATGAACAGGGAAATCGCAAGTCCGCCGATCGGCAGCATCCAGTTCGACGTCAGATAGTCCAACGTATCAAAGAAACTCGCGGGAATATGTTTTTCCCCGAAAATAAACGCCAGCGCATCCCGGACAACCGGGATATGCCGCCAATGGGAAATGCTGACTGCGGAAAGCAGACCGAACACGGATACGCCGCTGAAACAAACCGCCAACGATTTACGCCGTCCCCATTTCAGTTCATCCATAAAAAACGAAATTCCGTTTTGAAGCAGGGCAACGCCGCTTGTCACCGCTCCGATCGTAAGCATCAGGAAGAACAGTCCCGCCCAAAGCCAGCCGGTTCCGCCGGGGAAATGATTGAACGTCGCCGGCAGAATCTTGAAAATCAGGCTGGGCCCGGCTCCGGGATCAAAGCCCATTGCAAACACCGCGGGGAAAATGGCGAGTCCGGCAAGAATCGCCGCCAGCGTATCAAGCCCCATCACCCAGATGGAAGCGGCAAAAATATTCTGTTCCTTCTTCATATAACTGCCGTATGTGACCGTGATCCCCATGCCGAGACTCAGCGAATAAAAGCAGTGACCGAGCGCTTCCAGAACTCCCGACGCAGTCAGCTTGGAGAAATCCGGGTGCAGGAAAAAGCGAACCCCTTTCCATGCACCGGGAAGCGTCACGCTCCGCGCAATCACCGCCAGCAGCAGGATGAACAGAAGCGGCATCAGAATCTTCGACCACTTTTCAATCCCTTTCTGCACTCCGCCGAACAGCATGGCTCCGCAACAAAGCATAAAGACGAGAAAACAGAGAATCACGCGCCACGGCGTTTCGATAAAAAGACCGAATGCGTTTTCAGCGGCATTCACATCCTGATAATTCAGCTCCCCGGCAAACGAGCGGAACGTATAGTCGATGATCCACCCGCCCACAACAGCGTAATAAGAGAGAATCACCAGTGCACCGAAAATCGCGAGAAGCCCGAACGCGGCAAACTGATATTTCAGCAGCAGGAGCCCGGCGATCAGCGACACCGCCCCGAATCCGTACTGCTGCACGCAGATCATGCACAATCCGCCGAGCAGAAGCCCGCCGGCAATCGTATCGCAGATGACGGAACGGCGCAGCTGGAGTCTCCGGTACGCGCCGAACGCGTTCAGCCGGGTGCGGCGTCCGATCGTCATTTCACAGATCATCACGGGAACGCCGAGCAGCAGAATGCAGGCGAGATAAATGATCACAAACGCTCCGCCACCGTTCATCCCGGTAATATAAGGAAATTTCCACACATTGCCGAGCCCGATCGCAGAGCCGACAGTCGCCATGATAAATCCGAAGGTACTGCCCCAGTTTTCCCGTTTTTCCATTATTCTCTCTTCCGTTCCATAATTTTTACTCACAAATTTTCCTAATTTAACCCGAAAACCGGATATTTCAACCTTTTTTTCAAAATATCGGATTTTTTCATTTGTTAAAATCCTGTTTTTGGTGTATATATACAATGAAACAGTGTAATCCGCCGGAAAGCGGCCCCGGCCCCGCTCCCCGGCATCATCCGGACCATGGAGTCTTCATGCCGTCAATCTCCGTCATATTCCCCGTTTACAATACAGAACCGTATCTGCCGGAAGCGCTGGATTCTCTGGCGGCGCAGACGATCCGGGATTTCGAACTGGTCGCCGTCAACGACGGTTCCACCGACCGCTCCGGCGAAATTCTGCGGGAATACGCCGGGCGTTTTCCGCAAATGAAGATCATCACGCAGGAAAACCGCGGTCATACGACGGCGCTCAACACCGGGCTCCGCAACGCGGACGGGCAATACATCGCCTTTGTCGATTCCGATGACTGGGTCGCTCCGGTCATGCTGGAGCATCTGCTCCGAACGGCGGAAGCAAGCGGCGCGGATCTCGTCCAGTGCGGTTATGCCTCCGTCTATCCGGATTGCACGATCCCGCGCCAATCCCTCTGGGCGTGCACCCGCTCCGGACGGCGCGGAGTTTCTCTCGCGGAATGCCCCGAACTGCTTTTTCTGGACAATGTGAACTGCAACAAGCTGTATCGCCGTTCCATGCTCGACCGCTTCGGTATCGAATTCGATCCCGAACTGAAAATGGCGGGCGATCTGCCGTTCTTCTTTCAGACTCTGCTGACCGCCAACCGGATCGCCGTAACCGGCGACGTTCTCTATTTCTACCGTCAGCAGCGGGCGGGGCAGATGACCGCCCACTCCAGCCGGAACTGTTTCTGCGTGTTCCGCGCCTACGAAAACACCTGCCGCTTCATCGCGGAACACCGTTTCGATTACATCCATCCGTATCTTCTGCATTCGGCTTTGAGCCTGTTCGCCTACATGTACGAAAAGCTGACGCCGGAACTGCAGGATGAATTTTTCCGGCGGATGAACGCTTATTTCCGCGGACTCGGCATTCCGGAGCGCTCCCCGATTCCGGCGGGACCGTGGCGCGGTGTCTCCCTGCCCGACAAAATCCGCTGGGGAATACTGCGCATTCTTCACCCGGCGGCGCTCCGCGCAATCCTGCGGGAACGGAAAACGGCGTATGACCGGACCATTGCCGCGCGCCGTTTTTTCCTCGAAACTTTCCGGAAAGCCGCCTCGGTTCTGCCTGTCCGCTGATCAGTCGAACGAATGGCATCCCGCCCCGAACCGGAACGTCTTCCCCCCGCGAATCACCTCCGCTTCGGTCCCGGCGGGAACCAGAAGCGTATAGACTCCGTTCTCCAGTATCAGCGCAATTTCCCCGTGCGGAGTGGGAACGACTGTCCGGAACGATGTCAGATCAACCGGATCCGGGTTGACCGTAAACCGTCGGAAACCGGGCTCTGCCGGCTTGATTCCCGCAATTTCCGACGGCAGCAGGCAGCACGGCCCGGCGGTCCAGCCGTGACAGAAACTGATATGAGGCGCCCGGCACTCCGTATTCCGTTTCGTAATATCCGGATACTCCGCGGCATACATTCCCTCATACAACGTGTCGGCTCCGCAGGCGAGCAGATTCCCCCAGTTCCTGCGGATCAGAGCAAGAGCTTCGATGGAATTTCCCTCGGCAAACAGCGATTCGATCACCTCGAAAAGCCCCGTGGAGTGCTTGTAAAGCGTCGTTTTCTCTTTCAGCGGCTTCTCCGCCAGCAGAGCCTGTACGGCGGGTCCGGTCTTTGCGATCCGGGATTCATAACGGCACACTCCTTCCGTATCTCCGGCAACCCCGCATACCTCCCGCGATGCCCGCAGCGCCCGCAGGTAGAGCTCATTGAGAAACGGGTCTTCGCCGCTGGTATTGTCGAGCACCACCATCCATACGCCGAGAGGATTCGGCGGCACACGGATCAATCCGTTCTCCCCGGCACGCTCCGTCATCCAATCCGTCGCACGGCAGAGATACGGTTTCATCTCAAGCAGGAACTCCCGGTCGCCGGTATACCAATAATAATCATGCATCGCGATCACCCACCACGCATTGTAATCCCAAAGCAGGGAAGTTCCGGTCCCCCATGCGGAACCGATCGCGCCGTCCGCATACCGGCACTCAGCAATGGACCGCATACAGAACCGGAACAGTTCGGTATCGCCGAACAGATAATAATTGTACAGCGCCTCGGCACGCGTATCGCCAACCCACAGCAGACGGTCCCGCTTGACCGCGTCGAGCCAGTATTCCTGCATACAGAGATGAAGCGTCTTGCGCCCTGCCGTCCAAATCCGGTTCAGTTCCGGGTCGGAACAGCAGAACCAGCCGCGATAAGCCACTGAATAAAGCGAACTGCGGACATGAAAACCATCCGCCTCCACCTCCGCCGGACAATTCAGGAACTCGATCCGGACAAAACGGAATCCGCTCCGCATCCGGCTCTCCCACTCCTGCACTCCCGGTTGAAGCGAAACGGTCTCCACCAGCATCCGGTGCAAAGGCTCCTCCGGCGGCGGTTCATGAAAACACTCCTCCAGCATCTCTCCGTAAACCAGACGGAAGCGGACGATTTTTTCCGACCGGGTCCGCATCCGGAAAAAACCGCAGCACTCCCCGCCGAAATCCACGCAGAACTCCGGTCCCTCGCGAAGCCCCGGAGCGGAAACAACCGCCTTGAGCCCGTCGATCCGGAGCCGCCCGTTTTTCGCATCCTTCTCCGGAATGCCGACCGCCGGAACAAATCCGGCTGGATAGGCTGCTGCACTCTCCGCATATCCGGGGCCGACAAGCGCCTCCACCTCCGCCGACGGACGGAATGAAACCGGCGGTTTGGTATAAAACGGGGAATCGACGAATTTCGGAATCTCTCCAAAGAAAAACGGGGAGCACCGGAGCGGAGAAATCACCGCTTCCGGATTGCTTCCGGGTCGCGTTGACCACTGTGGCGCCCCGGCGCACTCCATCGGCATCTGAACCGGAGCAGACCACGCGGAATCGTCATATCCGGGAAGCATCCACCCCCAGAATTCGGAATCCGCGACTTTCCATGTTTCATCGGAGCAAATGGACGTTGCATCGTCCAGCAGGAGTTCAAACGCAAAACCGCGGTGTCCGGCACTGTTGATCCCGTGCACCGCGATCACATTGCCGCCCGGTTTCAGATACAAATGCACATGATAATCCCGCGTGTTGTTCCACTCGTCGACATGCGCAACAAAACGTCCGTTGAGAAACAGCTCATACCCGGTATCGACAAAGATCCTTAAAACCGCACGTTCCGGCTGTTTCTTCAATTCAAACGTTTTACGGAAAAACGCTTCTTTCGCACAACGTCCCCACAACTGACCGACTCTCTTTTCCATTTTTTCTCCCTGAAACCGGTTTCAAAAATTCCGGCAGTTCATATTCAAACAGTAAAGAATCCTGCACACGTTAAAAACATAACAGGATTTTCCAAAAAAGCAAACGGAATTCCGGTTTTCACGCTCTTTCCAACCGCGCCGTCTTGCAATCGGCGGAACAAGCCTGTATATTACCGGAAAGGAAAAATGAGATGAACAATACCCCTCCCGGCAAACTGTATCTGGTCGTTCCCTGCTACAATGAGGAACTGATCCTGCGCGACAGCATATCCCGGCTTCTGGAAAAGCTGCGGGAGCTGATCCGTCAGGAACTGGCGGCGCCGCAAAGCGGCATTCTGCTGGTGGATGACGGCTCCGGTGACCGGACCTGGGAAATCATCCGCGAACTCCATGCGGCACACCCCGAAGTAACCGGACTCCGTCTCACCGCAAACCGGGGGCATCAGGCGGCTCTGCTCTGCGGACTGCTGTATGCCGGAAAACACGCGGACGCCGTCGTCTCTCTGGATGCCGATCTTCAGGACGATATCAACGTACTCAACCGCTTTCTGGAGGAATACCGCAACGGAAACGACATTGTCTACGGAGTACGCGCAGACCGCAGTTCCGATACGCTGTTCAAACGCGCGTCCGCCGGAGCGTTCTACCGTCTGATGACACTTCTCGGCGTGCGGAGCATCTGCAACCACGCCGATTACCGCCTGATGAGCAGCCGCGCCATCGACGCTCTTGCGGAGTACAAAGAAGTGAACCTTTATCTGCGCGGACTCGTCCCCCTGCTCGGCTTCCGTCAGTCCGTGGTATTCTATCAGCGTCAACGGACGACGCGTCCGTCGCACTATCCTCTTGCAAAAATGTGTCTGCTTGCATGGGACGGCATAACATCGTTCAGCGTGCGCCCGATCCGCCTGATCACGCTGTTGGGAATCCTGACGCTTCTGCTTGGCGGAATTCTGCTTCTGCGAATCCTTTACGTCAAATTTTTCGGTTACACGGTAGACGGCTGGACTTCTCTTGTGCTGGTGATCCTGCTGTTCGGCGGAGTCCAGCTGCTCTCAATCGGCGTGATCGGCGAGTATATTGCCAAAACCTATATGGAAGTCAAGGCGCGTCCGCGTTTCCGTATTCAGGAAATTCTGGAAAAACAGGGACGTCAGGACAGCTGATCTCCCCGTCCTCCGAATCTCATTTTTCCGCACCGTCCCGGACAGAGCCGGCTGTTTCCGGAGATTTTTATTGCCGATTGTCAGAAACAAAGCAGACGCTCTCCTCCATTTTCCGCTCCGGATTCAATACAGAAAACCGGTATCGAATTCCGGTCGCGGATCCGGCATCTTCGCAGACGGAAGTGCGGTCCGCCAAATCATAAAGGCGGTCCGGCTCTTTCTTTTGCCGCGAACAAAAAAAATTATTTTCGTACTTTTTTCCAAACAGGGGGTTGACAAAAAACGGAAAATATTGTATAATATAATCAAATGCCTAATATTGTTAATTCATTATCAAAACCAGGGAGAACGTGTATGAAACGGAAAATGTCGGTCTGTCTGTTTGCCGGAATGATTGGTTTCAGCCTGCATGCCGGAACAATTTTTCAACCGGAATGGACCACCAAGGCAGATCTCAAAACATGGAAGTGGAATGCGGCAGAAATAGCCCGGCTCCTTCCCGGCGGGATTCTGGAACTGCATCTTGATCAACCGGCCCAAAAACATGTCCACGGCATTTCCCATGTCATCGACGCCGCAAAGATCGCCGGGAAACGCATCACGATCTCCGCGGAAGTCAAACGCGACATCAAGGTCTATCAGAAGTGGCAGGGCGGAAAACTCATGCTGTCCGTCAAATATGCAAACGGGAAATATGACTATTTCGGGTTCTATATGGAACCGGGGATTTTCGACTGGAAAAAACTGGTCAGATCCTTTGATATTCCGCAGGATATTATTTCAGCATCGCTCTTCCTCGGCCTTCAAGGCGCGACCGGGACCATTCAGTACCGCAATCTGAAACTGGAAACGGGCGATACCGTACTCGATCTCTCCAAAAACGTCAACATGGGCTATGCCGATCCGGTCGCAAACGATGGAAAAGGCGGATGGTCCGATCAGGGTCCGGATAACGACGGTTCCAAATTCCGTTGGAAACAGACGACTGTCGCAAACGTGCCGTTCCGTCTGCTTGATCCGGCGAAAAACGGCGGAAAGGCGGTCATGACTTTCGCCAACAAGCGTCTTCCCACAGGAATCGAATCGACCGGCCTTGATCTCTCCGGCGGCGGCAGCACCGCAAACTGGTTCTATCTGCTTCATACTCTCACGTTTCCGGATTCCTACGCCCCGGTCGGACAGATCGAGATCGCCGGAAGCAAAGGCGCACAAACGTTGAAAATCGTCAACGGCCGTGACATCGCAAACTGGTGGATGCCGTCCAGAAAGCCGAACGCATTCCCCGCTCTGCTTTGGACAAACGGCGGCGGCAATCAGGTCGGCGTCTATCTTTCCCGGTTCAAGCTGAACGATCTCGGCACGATCCGCAGCGTCACGTTCCGCAAGGAGACCGGTTCCACGGCAAACTGGATCGTCATCGCGGCGACGCTTTCCGAAAAGAAATACGACCTGCCCGAAAACGAGCGCTTCGCCCCCGTCGCCGGAAAAGAATGGAAAGTGCTGCCCCTGCCGCAGAAAGGCGGAGTGATCGCCGGTTCCGCTCTTGACATCAGCTTTCTCAACGATGGAAAACCGACCGGAACTTACGGACGGGTCATCATCAACAAAGACGGACATTTTGCATTTGAAAAGGCTCCGGACCGTCCGGTCCGTTTCATCGCCTCAGCGGAAGCCGCCGCCTCGTTCCGCGGACACTGGACCGCGCGCCCGCAATTCGACACCAAAGAAAAAACCCGTGAATATGTCCGTCAGCTCCGCATGGCGGGCTACAATATGATCCGCATTCATTTTCTGGATGAACTTCTGCTGATGAAAGCGGAAAAGGATCTGGATTTCAATTCCAAAATCCTTGACAACTTCTGTTATCTCCTTGCCGAGTGCGGTAAGAACGGCATCTATATCAATATCGACGCCATGACAAGCCGGCTTGGATACTCCAAAGGAAAACGCTGGGGCTGGAGCGGGAGCCCCGCAACTCCCGGCGACTTCAAATTTGCGATCTATTACAGCGAACGCGTACGCAGAAATTGGAAAGACGGCGTACGCAAACTCTTCACATATGTGAACCCTTACACAGGCAAACGGATGATCGACGATCCGACCATCGCAATGGTCGTCGGTTACAACGAACAGGAATTTGCGCTCTCGCCCGGTTTCCGCGACACCTACGCTCCGCTGCTTCCGCAATGGAAAGCGTTTCTGAAACAGAAATACGGCACGCCGCAGGCGCTCGCAAACGCCTGGAAAGGAGCATACGGCGCGCCTGCCTCTTTCGATCGGCTTGCCATCTTCGGAAAAGATGATGTTTTCCGCACCGATGCATACGGAACCGACATCAACCGTTTCCTCGAAAAACTGGAAAACGACATCTTCCATTTCTACAAAAACTCTCTGCGCGAAATCGGTTACAAGGGTCCTGTTTCCGCAATGAACATGGGCAAAACATTCCGCAATGCGGTTTCCCGGCGCGATTACGACTTCATCTCCATGAACAGCTATCACGCCCATCCGAACGGCTATGCAAGCAATAAGAACGGCGGCTCCGGTTCGATTGAACAGGGCAGTTCCATCGGCAATGCGGCTAACATCATCCGCGGCTTCATCAGTATGCGCCGCTACCTGGCGCCCTATGTCATCACCGAACACCTCCATGTGTTCTGGAACCGCTACCGTTACGAACAGGCGTTTGTCACCGGGGCCTATTCCGCCTATCAGGACATCGACGGACTGACCGGATTCGGCAGCGGGCTCACGGTCAACGATTATTCCCCGATGTTACCGTTCCTCATCAACAACGACCCGATCGCCAAATCACAGGAACTGCTCACCGCACTCCTCTTCCGCCGCCGTGACGTATCCCCCGGAAAGTCGCTGATCCGCCTGACGCTCTCCTCCGACGAAATCCTGAAGGGCGCTTCCTGCGACGCACTCTCCACCGCACAGGGAAAACTGATCCTCACCAGCCGTTTCGCCTATACCTGCGACACCAAACTGCCGCTGAAAAAAAATGAAACGATTCTCGGACGCAGCGGTTCCTCCGGACTCGTCCTTGATGCGTGGTACACCAACATCGCCGACACCAAAGACACCTCGTTCGATCTCGATTCCTACCTGAACAGCTTGCGGAGCAAAGGCGCCCTGCCGGAAAACAACCGTTCCAGCGACGCAAAAGGAATCTTTGAAACCGATACCGGAGAACTGCGGATGGATATTCCCCGCAACTATATGCAGATCGACACGCCGCGTCTTCAGGGCGTCTGCGCGGAAGCGGGAACCAAAGCGAAACTCCGCGATTTCGAGGTGCGGAACATGACGACGCGCGGCAACGTTGCGCTGATCTCAATCGACGGAACCAGACCGATCCGGGATGCAAAACGCCTGCTGCTGGTCCTTGCGACCAACGCGCTGAACAGCAACATGCTTTTTGAAGATAAGGAAATGCGCTTCATGCTGAAAGGCGGAAAAATGCCGATCCTGCTTCAAACAGGCAGATTCGAGGTTGCATTCCGGAACGGAAGCGCGGTAAAAATGAAAGCGTACGCGCTCCGGATGAACGGGGAACGCCTTGCGGAACTCCCCCTGAAACGGAACGGAAGCGAACTCGTGCTTTCCGTGGACACCGCCGCGCTTCCCGCCGGGCCTGCGATCTATTACGAACTCACAGCAAACTGAAAACAGGAGAATGGTCATGACGATCCGAACCCGAAAAACGCCGTTTACCCTTGTGGAGCTCCTCGTGGTAATTTCCATCATCGCCATCCTCACCGCCCTGCTCCTGCCCGCTCTGGGCAAGGCGCGGGATACGGCAATGCAGATGAAATGTCTCTCCGCCATGAAGCAGATGGGGCTCGCAATGGCAAACTATGCAAACGACACCGACGGGATCAACGCTCCGTTTCAATACCCGAACACCGGCACGACATGGGCCGGCAATCAGGCATATGTCGACTATCTGGGAATCAAATACTATGTATATAATCTCAGCGACTGGGATAAAAACTTCATTTGTCCGAAAGCCACACGCCTCTGGGAGATGAGCAACCCGAACCTCGTAAGCAAGTTCCGCGGAGCTTCTTATACATACGGCATGACCTTCTGGGGCACAACGAATCTTCCGGGGATAACCGCCTCCAACGCCTGGGACAGAGAGAAGGTCACCTATCTTTCCAAAGTCAAATCTCCCTCCTCGCGATTTCTCTTTGATGAACGGACCAACGATGGACAGGCGATTCATGTCTCCGGCAGTAACAATCTGCAGGATCCCGCAATCTCCGGCGGATGGTGGGAAAAAGGCAACGACTCCACTTTGAAAGCCGCTGCCTACCGGCACGGCGGAGGAATGACGATCAACACGGTCTATCTGGACGGGCATGGCGCCAATCACGGATACAAACACATGGCGGCAGGAAACAACGACCGCTGGCAGCCGTATAAATAACACGGGAAACAAAACGGCAGGCGTGCGGAACCGTACCCGGTCCCGCGCGCTTTTCCATTTACGGAAAATCAAATCATATTCAACCCCGACACTTTCCCGCCTCATTATCCGTCATCCCCGATGAACTTTCACAAAAAATATCATAAAGTTACACCGTGCGCAATTTTTTAATGTTGCATTTTCCTCCATCCCGTGCTATAATATATAGTAGAGACTAAGTATGCAGAAATTTCACAGCAGAATGCAGGGAAATCGGCTGTTTTACCTAACAGAGGGGTCCGGTCATGAACTGTTCCATAGCCGAAAGTAACAGAATGCCGTGCGATACGGCAGGGGCTGTTATGCCGTTGTTTCCGGAACTCTCAACCGCTTCCCGTGCCAATGGGAAACCTGCCCTGAAGCAAGCAAGCAAGCAAGCAAGCAAGCAAGCAAGCAAGCAAGCAAGCAAGCAAGCACTTATTTTAAATAAGTGCTTGCTTCTAACCGTCCGAAATCTTTTCGGTCAGACTTCCTCATCTTATCCGTTGTCATCCAGCACAGGGGTTCTGTGTCTTGATAATACCGTCTATTTAAAAGCTTTTGCCACGAAGTCCAGCAATGGATTATCGCGGCGTTTTTATTTATCACAAACGAACAATGGGAGACACTATTATGGCTATTGTTGATCTTGTTAAAATGGATGTTGCATCTGATGATTTTGTTGTTCAGAAGTTCAATTCAGAACAACAATGGGAATTGCGATTAGGATCACAACTGGTCGTAAATGAGGGACAAGAAGCTATTTTGGTCAAAGGCGGTATTGCTTTAGATGTTTTTACTCCAGGAACTCACACATTAGTCACGGGAAATATTCCCTTTTTGAGAAAAATCACCAATTCGCTTTTTGACGAGAAAACCCCATTTACGGCAGAAGTATGGTTCATAAATAAAACGGTTAAAAGAAATTTAAAATGGGGAACACCGCAACGCATTCCCTTATTTGATCCACAACTAAATTTTCCAATAAATATCGGAGCCTTTGGACAGTGGGGATTTCGGGTGGAAAATTCAAGAAGCTTTGTGACCCAAATTGTCGGTGCGCAACTGGGTGCTAATAGTAAGAAGATTTATGAATATTTCATTGGGGAAATAACTGAAAAAACAAGTCAAACAATTAGTATCTTTATTGAAAATGGATTGTCTATTTTTCAAATCAATACCAAACTTGCAGATATTTCGCATTCCGTGACAAATGAAATTATTGATGAATTTTCACGCTTTGGGATTGAGCTTGTTAATTTTAACATCAGTAATATTAGCATTCTTCCTGATGAAATGAAAAAAATTCAGGATGTAATGTCTAAAAAGATGGAAATGCAGCTGCTGGGAAGTGTTCCAGTCGGGCAAGGTTATGTCACCGCAAAAAGTTTTGAAGTAATGAAAGGCGCCGCCCAAAACCAAGGAGCGCCTGGCGCGTTAATGGGCGCAGGAGCTGGATTAGGGTTAGGAATGGGAGCTGGGGTTCCTTTGGGACAACAGGTGGCTCAAGTAGTTCAACCGGCGGTCTCCGGTATGAATAACGCTTCTGCCATTCCTTCAAATGAAGATCCCGTTGCTAAGTTGTCATATTTAAAAAAACTCTTTGAGGATGGAATCCTAACACAAGAAGAATATTCTGCAAAACGAACTGCTATTATTGAGAAATTGTGAGGAGCGCTACCATGTTAGAAGAAAAACAGATAGGAATAAACCATAAAAGACAACAGATATTAATTTTCTTATTGTATCCCGTCTGCCTGTTTGCATTCATGGCAATCGGATTCCTTCTTTTTTCAAAAAACGAACCCGTAGACTCCTTCTTACACAGATCTGAATTATTTTATATTCGACTGATATGGTTTGAGATTCTATTTTCAATCGGGTGGTTTGCTGGATTTATTGAACCCGTTCGAAATCTATTGAATCATCGGCAACAAATAGGAGGAGTTTTTTTAGCAATTGCTTCGTCCGTGCTTAATGCAACGGTGTTGTCAATTGTTGTCCTTTTTATAAGCATTTTCTTTCCAAGAAGCCGATTTTACGATAATCTACCAATCGTTCTTCAAATTTGTATTTATTTGTTTTGCATCATCAAGATTGTTTGTTTAAGATATGCGCAATCATTTCAGGTGGATGGACTAAATGTCGTTCCCTCAAATATCAAAAATCCAGAACAACTTTTGGCAATGCTCACAATATGCGAACAGCAACCAATCATAATAGATAAATTTTCTGTAGCGGTAAAAAGGATAAGAGAAAAGATAAAGTATTCTTTACCGAAAACAGGTAAAATTGCTTATTCTGACAGCTACAAGAATTTAGCATCACTTGTGGAAAAGTTTTATGACAATTTGATGGAAGGGAATTATGATGATATATCATCTGATTTGCTTCTTATTGAAAAAAATATAGTCTGTGTCATTGCAGACTGTAAAAAATAATTTTTTAAGGAAACAGCAGAAATGACAGCGGAAATATCTCAAATGATTTGCCCCGGCTGTGGGGCCCCGGTCTCAATTTCTTCAAGAGAATGCGAGTTTTGCCATGGTCCTATCGTGATATCAACATTTAGAAGCGTTTATACTATGCCTATTGCAAATGTCAATAACTACATATCGGCATATAAAAAACGTCTTGCTACGACATCTAAAAGTCCTGAGCTAAATAATTCAATTGCCATGTGTTATCTTAAGTTGGGACTGTACGCAAAAGCATTACAAAGTTTTGAAATGGCAATATCTGAAAATATAGAAAATTCAGAAAGTTACTTTTATGCCGCAATATGCTTGCTAAATGGAAAAAAAGCTTTTCTGGCCAATCGCGGAACAATTGATAAAATAGAAGAATATATAAATGCCGCAATTATGATTGAGCCGAGAGGAATATTTTATTATTTCCTTGCATATATCAAATATGACTATTATTTCAGAAAGCATTTTAAAGTATCCCCTATGTATGGCGATCTTCTCAAAGAAGCCAATACTGCAGGATACAGAAAGGAGGATACGGAACTACTTTTCAGTATTTTGTCCGTAGATAAACCACCGGAATTCTAATTTTTTGAAATTACTCCCGAAACACACCCAACTAAAGGAGAAGAAAATGGGAATGTTAAATGGAACCAAAGGTGCGCTTGAAGAAGCCAAGATCGAACGAAACAAAGAGCAGCAAAGAATTTTCGAATACCTTACTGAAGAACCTCATGGTTGCTTCAAAAGGTGGATGACTGATGAAGAATTTGTAAAATTGATTGATGCAAAGCTTGAAGCACTCAAGCTCAAAGACAAGGCTCTGTCCAAGATTGGACTCGATATTGAAGAGGTTAACGAAATTGCCCCCGTCAATTTTGTGGATTTTGTTTTGGAGGACGCATATGTCAAGAAGACAGAGTTCGGAGACTATGTAAGCAATTATATCCAGTCAACATGGCTTTTCTTTTCCTCAACGCAAGTGTATCTTTATACTTACACATTATGGCTTGATCGTGATAAGAAAAAAGAAGACACACTGGAGTACTTTTATAAAGACATTACAGCGATGTCTACAAGCTCCAAGGAATCCAGAACTAAATCCGTGTTGTCGTACAAAAAAGGAGGGTGCCTTGGCGGCAAGAAAGTTTCTCTGGCCAATACAGAAATCATTGAAACGACAAAATTTCAACTGACAGTACCTGGCGATAAACTTTGGATTTCGATGAAAGGCTCAGAGCAAAACGAGGCTTGTGTTCAAGCCATGAAACAGAAACTTAGAGAAAAAAAGAACGCTTAACTTGTATCTAAATGCGGCAGAGGATACATCCGCTGCCGCATTTTTCAGCAATATGAAAACGACCGAATACTATATTAAACATATTAATGATCCATATTTAAACCGCATTTTGGCCCCGGCGCTAAATCTTTACCGACCAAAGATAAATTGGATAAGGTTCTCTTCCCTTTCAGTTATTCTGCTAACGATAGATGCTATCCTTATTGGTATTACAATCTTTTTTTCCTCAAAATATAGCAAAATAGAATATTCTACTTATATAGCAGTTTTGACATTATGGTCTACATTAATCATTTGTATATGTGCAAAAAGATATTTTATCTTTGCAATAATGTGCTACCAAAGATACGCAAAATCAAGTACGCGTCTTAAATGTTGTTGCTATCCATCATGTTCACAATATGCAATTATTGCATTGCAAAAATACGGTGTGATTATTGGATCTTTTTTGGCGATAAGGCATTGTATTAACTGTGCTCCACCAGGAACCCGCGAGTTTCCATAAACATTATGATAAAATCAATTAATGGTGTAATAGCACATTCATTGTCTGAGATTGCTCAATGGTGTGACAAGACTAAAGTCATGTCACACCTTTAATTTGTAGCAAAGTGGTATATATTATCACGAACAACATAGGAGTTCGTGATATACCAAAAATTTCTTATCGTGTAATCTTGACTCAATGAGGGAAGAAATACTCTTCATGAGGTTTCTCATAATGGAAAACATTATACTCAATGCTTTGATTTTGCTGTGAGTCGATCAAGGAAAATATCAGGACCATCGGAATTATCTGAACGTGATCTATCAGCTGCGCTTCATGTTTCGCCATGCAGGATCAACAATCTAGATTTTGTTAACACTATTGACTTTTTTCTATATTATAGCGAACCCCAAAGACGATTTGGCATATTTCAACAAATAAGCTGCCCGCAGACTCCAGTATCAATTTCCTGAAAAGCAATAAAAAATGGCTTTCCTTCCTGTTAAACGAAAAACGCAAAGCCACTTTTATTTCCCAACTTTGACAAAACGTCATTCAAGCCACGGAGAATTGGGGCATTATGGATTCTTCCGCTTGCTCATATTTCCATAAAAGACACAAGCAAAGAAAACCGGAGTGGGTCCGCAAAGGGTCCGCTCCGGTTTTCCGTATCGGCGGAAAGGGAATCAGGCTTCCGCTTTGGCCTGTTCGCGCGCGGCGTTGAGACGCGCATAATAGGCGTCCATGCGCTTGGCGACGTCGAGATAATTGACGTTTGTGGAATAGATCTGCTTGAAGCACTCCATCGCCTGTTTGTCGTTGCCCATCTCCTCGCAGGTCACGCCGAGGTGATAGATGGCGTTCATTTTTTCCTTGTCCATCACGGGCATTTCGGAAATCGCCTTGTCATACTGTTCCACAGCCATGTCGTACTGCTTCTTTTCGGCGAAACAGCGACCGAGGTAGACAATCGCGGAAAGACGCTTCTGCGGATTGCGCTGCGCCAGCTGGAACTGTTCCAGCGCCTTATCCAGCATACGGAATTCCCAGTAGAGAACCGCGAGGTCGTAGCGGATAAGCGTATCGTTCGGATAAAGACGGATCCGGTCTTCGCCGCGTTCGAGACGGTATTTGTTGATCGCATCGACTTCCTTGTCGATCTCCTCCTGCGGCGCGTTTTTCTCCTTGAGTTCGGCGATGCGCAGATTGGAGAGCTCGATCTGACAGGCTTCGATCGCCTTGTCAATGGTCGGGTCCAGAGTTCCCATCTTTTCAACCAGCCACTGATAGGTGTCGATGGCATCCTGGAACCGCTTGTCGCGCTGATAGAGTTCGGCGAGTTTACGGCGCATGTCGATGGATTCGTCGCCGGAAGCGACGCGTTTTTCGTAAACGCCGATCATCTCGCGAATATCCTCTTCGGCACGGATGATCCGGTCGTCGCGCACCTGCTTTTCGCCGCCCTTCTTGTTTGCGGCCTTGGCGGATTTGGCAACGGAACTTCCTTCCTCGTTCCATTTGCCCTGTTCCATGGTGGCGAGAGCGGCGGCGGCGCGCAGAGCGGCCTGCGCCTCCAGATTGTCGGGATATTTCGCCGCGATGATCTGACGGATATGCAGCACCTTGGCGCCCTGCCCGTCCGCCTCATACAGCTCGGCGAGTTTTTTCAGATTCGCTTCATTCTTCGGGTCGCGGTCCACAAGCGCTTCATACGCCTCCACGGCAATGAAGTTCGCTTCCAGAGCGATCGCCGCCTGGGCGAGCAGATTGTAAGCGAGCGGGGAAGCGATATTGATCGCCAGCGCGTCTTCCGCGCATCCGAGCGCCTCCAACGGTTTTTTGGAAACGATGGCGCCCCCTTTGAGCACCGGCGGGAGCGAGGTGATCTGTGCAAGAACTTTCTGAAAAACGTTCATGCGGGCATACTTGGTTTTCTCCGCTTTCCGGAGCAGGATCCGGGAATCCAGAAATCCGGGGTCCTTTTTAGCGATTTCCTTCAACAGTTCGATTCCGTAATCCAAGCTGTTTTTGGAGAGAACATCCTGCGCTTTCTGAAACGCAGAGCGGATCGCCGGAGAGACTTCCGACAAGTTTTTTTTCACGATTGGCATGAAAAATCTCCATATTTTTTTTGACAAATGAAAGTTTTATAGTACTATATACCCTGAAATGTCTGCAAATCAAGTAAAATACGGAAAAAATATGAGAAAGAATGACACGATCGCCGCACTTTGCACCGCTCCGGGCGGCGCTTTGGCTATCATCCGCATTTCCGGCCCCGATGCGCTGGCTGCTTCCGGACGGGTCTGGAGCTCCCGCACCCCTCTGTCCGCCGACCGGCCGCGCGAGCTGACATTCGGCCGCGCCCTGCGGGAAGACGGCTCTCCCGGCGAAACCTGCATGGCGGTCTTCATGCCCGGTCCGGCAAGCTACACCGGCGAGGACGTCGTGGAAATCCAGTGTCACGGCGGCGAATACGCCCCGCGCGCAATGCTGGAACGGATTTTCCGGACGGGACTCGTCCGTTCCGCCGAACCCGGAGAATTCACGAAACGCGCGTTTCTGAACGGGAAACTTGATCTGACGCAGGCGGAAGCGGTCGCAGACCTGATTTCCGCCCGTTCGGAAACCGCCGGGAAACTCGCCGAACGTCAATTATCCGGCGTCCTCGGCGAGCGGGTCCGCGGAATCTCGGAAAATCTCTATCATCTGTTGGCGGAAATCGAATCGCGACTGGACTTCCCCGAAGAGAATCTCGACTGGAAACCGTGCGGGCTTCTGCTCGCGGAAATCGGCTCGATTCGTGCGGAAATCGCAAAACTGCTGTCCGGCAGGGAATCATCGGCAATCCTGCGCGACGGAGTCCGGCTTGTGATCGCGGGCTCGCCGAACGTCGGCAAATCCAGTCTTCTGAACCGTCTGCTCGGCTACGACCGCGCGATCGTCTCCGACATCCCCGGAACCACGCGTGATACGCTCCGGGAATCCGCAAGCATCCGTGGAATCCATGTGGAGCTGACCGACACCGCGGGAATCCGGGAAAACGCCGCCGACATCGTCGAAGGAATGGGAATTGAACGCTCCAAATCCAGCCTCGACCTCGCGGAAATCATCTTCTGGATCTTCGACTCCACCACCGCCCCGGACGACGAAATCCGCAAAATGCGGGAAACCGTCCCCGCCGGCGCGGCGACAATCGCCGTCTGGAACAAAGCGGACCTTCTGCCGGACGGATTCGTTCCGCCCGACACCGGAATGAAAAGCGCAGCCGTTTCCGCCCGGACGGGAAAAGGAATCGACCGCCTGCTGGAGCTGTTCGAGCAAACCGTCTGGAACAACGGCGACCGTTCCGAACCGGAATGTGCGGTTTCTCTCCGCCATGTCCGTGCTCTGGAAGAGGCGGACGCGGCGTTGGAACGGACACAGGCGGAGCTCAAAAACGAGTTCTACGAGCTTGCGGCAAGCAATCTGCATCTTGCCGTCGCCTCCATCGCCTCCATCACCGGGGAATCCGCATCGCCGGACGTGCTGGAAGATATTTTCTCCCGGTTCTGCATCGGGAAATAAAACCGGATTCAGTACACGCAGAACTTCCGGTAACGCGCCGGAGGAACTCCGGTATATTTCTTGAAGATCCGGTGAAAGAAAAACTCATCCTGATACCCGCAGCGGAGCGCAACCTCTTTGATGGACAGGGAACTTTCCACAAGCAGCTCGCGGGCGCGGGTGATCCGGCGCAGGGAAATAAACTGTTTCGGCGGAATCCCGAACGCCTGCCGGAACGTTGCGGAAAACTCCGCGCGCGGCAGATTCACTATCGAGGAAAGCTCGGCAACCTCAATATCCCGGTTCAGCTGCACGTCAATATAGTTGATGACCCGCGAGAATTCGCTGACGGGAATGTTTTGCGGCAGATTATCCGCCATCTGTTCCAGAAACGGCATCAGCAACTCCGAAAGGAGACAGCGGAGGTGATTCGCCTTGCGGAAAGTATCCGCGCTCTCCAGATTTCCGTAAATGTGATCCATCGCCGCCAGCTGCTCCTTTTCCGCCGGAACGGCGCGGGGCGGGGAAAACAGCGGAAGCGTCTGCAAATGACGCGAAAGGAAATGCACCCAGATATGCGTACTCGGCGTGATGCCGGAAAACTTCAGCGGTGTTCCGGCGGGAAGCAGATACAGTTTTCCCGGTTCCTCCACGATCGAACCGCCGGGCCAGAAAATCCGGAACCTGCCGAACAGCGGCAGATGCAGACGGAAAAAGAAGTCGCCGGAAAAATCATTCAGCCCCGGCCAGTCGGAAATACGGAAGGCGACGCCCGCACAGATCAGCTTCAAATCCAAAGCCGCAAGCATGTCGTTCCACACGAACTGATTCTTTCTGCTGTAATTCATCCGCCGTTCCGGTTTCATAAGCTCTCCGCTGTTGTTTTATGAAAATATACAGACTCTTTTCCCGTTCGTCAAGAAACCCGGCGCTTTTTCAGAAAAAATCGGCGTCACCTATTGCGAAACCGCCGCAGCGGCTCTATATTACTCCCGGAAATAATCATCAGGGACATCTCCCGAGGAGGACTTAATGCGGATTCTGATCATCGAGGACGATGCAAAAACAGCGGATTTTGTCGTCAGGGGTTTTCAAAAAGCGGGCTTTCAGACCTGTCACTGTGCCGACGGCTCCGCCGGTTTGGACAAAGCGAAATCCGAACCGTTCGATGCGGCAGTCATCGACATCATGCTGCCGAAAATGGACGGTTTTACCGTGATTGACGAGATCCGTGCGGCAAAAATCAACCTGCCGATCATCGTGCTGAGCGCCAAAGACTCCGTGGAAAGCAAAATAAAGGGTCTTGAAAAAGGCGGAGACGACTATCTCGCCAAACCGTTCTCCCTCTCCGAACTCATTGCGCGCGTTCAGGCACTGCTGCGCCGCGCCAGTGCGATCGCTGAACCGGGCGTACTCACCGTGGAAGACCTGAAAGTGGACGTACTCTCCCGCAAAGTGACCCGCGCCGGACAGCGGATCGACCTCCCCCCGCTCGAATATCAGCTGCTGGAATACCTCGTGCGCAACAAAGGACGCGTGATCTCCAAAACAACGATCATCGAACACGTCTGGGAATACAACTTCGATACGCACACCAACATTGTGGAATCGCGCGTGTGCCGTCTGCGGGAAAAGATCGACAAGGATTTCGCCCGGAAGCTGATCCGTACCGTCCGCGGATTCGGTTACGTTCTGGAATAAACGGCGATGAAACTTCTGCACAGCGTCAAATTCCGGATCACATTTTTTTTCGCAGTCACGTTTGCCTGCGCCTCCATGCTCTGCTTTGCAATCGCGGTCATCTATCAATACCGGATCCAGCGTTCCGGAATCCGGCAGAGACTGGAATATTTTCAAAATGAATTTTTCAAGGAATATCTCGTCGCCGGGGCATTCAAGCACACCAACCGGACCATCCCTCTGAAACGTCTTTCCGGCGAAAGCATCGCGGAAGCGCAGCGCCGGATCAGCGGATTCCGTCCGCTGCTCGCATTCTATGAGCATTCCCCGGAACACTATACGATGGTCGGCTGCGCAAACGGCAGAATCTATGCGCTTCCGGTAAACGGGACAACGGTTACGGGACAACGGGAAATCCCGCTCGCCGCACGGATCGCGGCAATGAACGAGGAATTCAACGGGGAATCTTACGGAGAAGGAACCAACCGCATCTTTTTCCTGTTGCTTTCCGCCGACCGCCGCGTACTGACGCGTTCCCCGTTTTCGGAACGCATGGTGCGCGGTTTTCTGGATCCGGAATCCCTGCCGCCGGATCAGGAACGGAAAGAAGAAATGATCCACCGGCGGAACCGCGATGTCCTGACCCTGTTCCGCCGTATGCCGGACGGCTGTATTCTCGTGACCGGCTACAATCTGCATCCGCTTTACCGGAATATGCGGAGTCTTGCGGTACTGCTCGCGATGATGGCGCTGGTCATCACGGCAATCGGGGCTCTGACCGGCTGGCTGGTATCCATGCGGATCATGCAGGGCGTTGACCGCGTCAGCCGGAGCGCCATGCGGATCGCCTCCGGCGATTTCTCCCAGCGTGTCGAATACAACGGGGAAGGCGCGGAAGTGGAGCGGCTGGTGAACTCTTTCAATACGATGGCAAAAAACACCGGAGAACTCCTCATGGAGCTGAAAACCATTTCCGACAATATCGCCCACGATCTGCGGACCCCGATCACGCGGATGCGCGGCAAAGCCGAGCTGGCGGTCTCCGAGGGGAACTGTGCCGAACTTGCATACGATGTTGCCGAAGAATGCGGCGGAATGCTCTCCATGATCAACACGATGCTGGAGATCACGCGTCTGGAGGCGGGCGCGGGCAAACAGCGGAAGCCGGAGGATCTCGCCGGACTCTGCCGCGAAGCCGTGGAACTGTTTTCAACCGTCGCCGAAGACAAGTCGATCCGGCTTTCCGCACAGCTTCCGGACGAACAGCCTTTCCGCTGTGCACGGGTGGATATTCAGCGCCTGCTCGCCAATCTGCTGGACAACGCATTGAAATTCACTCCGCCGGGAAAACAGGTGCAGCTGATTCTGCGTTCCGCCCCGGACGGTCTTCTCCTGCAAGTCCGGGACAGCGGAATGGGCATACCGCCGGAAGATCAGCCGCATATTCTCGAACGTTTCTACCGTGCCGATTCCAGCCGCTCGCTTCCGGGCAACGGGCTTGGTCTGAGCCTGGTCGCCGCGATTGTAAAATCATACGACGGTTCGCTGTCATTTGAATCCGTTCCCGGCGAGGGAACCTGTTTCTCAATCCACTTTCCCATTGTCGTTTGACACAAACCGGCACAGGAGCACTCATGGCAACTCTTCATCTGATGGTCGGGCTTCCGGGCAGCGGCAAAACAACGGAAGCCATCCGGCTGGAACACGAACTTCACGCGCTGCGTCTCACGACGGACGAGTGGCACCGTCACCTGTTCGGCAACGATTTTACAAACAATACGAAAGATACAGTTCATGACGAACGTCACACGAAAATCGAGGAGTTGATGTGGACAACTGCGGAAAAGGTCCTGAAACTGGGCGTCGATGTAATCCTTGATTTCGGCTGCTGGGCAAGAGAAGAGCGGGATGAATTCCGGAACCGGGCGCACGCCCTCGGTGCGGAATTCCGGATTCATTACATGGAATGTCCGTTGGAAATCCTCTGGGAGCGGTTGGAAAAACGCAACCGGACTGTGGAGGAAAACGCGGTCTTTTTTATCACAAAAGAGAATCTTGAGGAATGGAGCGGATTGTTTGAGCCGCCGGCTCCGGAAGAACTGGGAGAGCTCCCGTAATCCGGCGGTAACAGAAGCGGCGGGAAAACCGCCGCTTTGAAAAGCCTGTCATTTCCACTCGACGCCGAGTTCGGACGGAAGAAGTCCGCGCCGGTATCCCTCGTCGAACACCTCTTCCACACGATCCAGAACGTACTGCCCGTTCGGCTCCAGACGGGTCACGGATCCGGTCAGTTCGCGCGGCGTCAGCTTTCCGGTCATCAGTTCGATGCAGTGCGTATGTTCCAACGCCATGGACAGCGAACAGCGGAACGTCTGTTCCCCGGTGATCCGGCGGACCATGTCCATGAACATATCCTTGTGCGGAGCTTCCACAACGCCGGAATACAGCAGAGAGCCGTCGGCGGCGCAGATATTCCAACTGTCATCCACTTTCCAGTAAACAGTTCCGTTTTCGCATTCCACGCGGATGGTCGGGCTTCCGTTCCGGGCGACCGTGTGCGTGAGCATGATCTGAAGAAGCACGCCGTTTTCCGTGGTGAACCGGAGCGCGCAGGTGTCGAACGTCTCAATCGTCCTGCGGGCACGGTAGAGTTCCCCTTCCACAGCCACGGCATGGGCGGAATTCCCGAACGTCTCTCCGGCAAGGAACAGCTGAATATTCAGATAATGCGCGAATGCATTGTTGATCGGCGAATCCAGAATCGGCGTACCGTCCGCGGCGGCGATTTTGCCCGCCCAGTTGTTCCGTCCATAATACTGGTCGTCGCGCGGCCAAAGCCCTTTGCAGACGATCTTCTTCACCTTGCCGAGCCGTCCGGTCATCAGGTAACGTTTGATGAACTGGATCTCGCGGGCATACATGTGCTGAAATCCGACTGCGACAAATTTGCCGGATTTCCGTTCCGCTTCCATCATGCGGCGGATTGCAACGGTAGAACCGGCGGCGGGCTTTTCCACAAGGACATTGGCACCGTTGGACAATGCCTGAACAGTCATCGGCTCATGAAACGCAATGCCGGTCGGAATGCAGACAAGATCCAGTTTTCCCGAAAAATCGGCAAACATCGCATCGGTGGAGGAATAGACCGCGGTTCCCATCTCCCGGAGAACGGCAAGCTCATTCTGCACCTGATCCGGATTGATGACGACTGCCGCCGCGATTTCCGCAAGCCCGCATTCCACAAGCTGCCTCATCTGGTTGAAGTGAACTCTTCCATAGCCGGAAATCCCGATCAGGGCGACTTTGATCTTCATCTTGAAAACTCCTTAAAAATAAATCGTTTCGCCGCTGTCCGCCGCTTGCTGTGCAAGCAGACAGGAGCGGGTAAGTTCAAACGTTTCGTCATCGCTGACAAGCGCAGGCCGTCCGCCGGAAAGCTCCAACAGAAAGTCGGAAAACAGACGACGGTCCGGCGCCTCCGGCGTGATCTCCCGTTTTCCGTCTTTATCAATCAGAATGATCCTGCCGTCACGAACCTCGATCACGCCTTCCGTTCCGGCGGCGCGCACCCGGTCGTCCCCGTGCGTCGGGGCGCTCTGCGGACGCAGATAATCAATTCCCGCGGAGGCAAGAATACCGGATTTCATGCGGAACTGGCATTGCGCAACGATCTCCAGATCGCCGTTCCCGGCATTATCCTCGGCGGACTGAATTGCCGTCACGGACTGGAACGTATCCTGCGAAAAATAAAGGATCCAGTCCAGTGCATGGCTGCCGACCCACGGGATCGTGCCGCCGTAAGTCTCACGATGTTTATAGAATTCCGGGCGGGAACCGAGCTTGTAGGATTTCTGCGCCCGGATTGATTTCAGTTTGCCGATCGCTCCCGCGTGAACCATCCGCGCCGCCTGCAAAAACGCCGGTTCATAGCGGAGCCCGACCATGGAAACGATCCGGGCGGAACTTGCGGCATGGGCGGAACGGACCAGTTCCAACTGTTCCAGCGTCAGCGCAACCGGCTTCTCGCAGAACACATGAATATTGCGTTTCAATGCTTCCGCGCACATCTCCGCATGAAGCTCAAACGGACCGTCGACGCAGACAACATCCGGGTGAAATTCGTCCAGCATCTGTTTCCAATCTTCGCGAACCTCCGGATGAAAACCGTTCTTCTCCGCCATTTCCCGCAGCGGAGCGGGATCATCGCCGCCGCCGGAAATACAGGGAATCGTCACACCGGGAACCTCGCGGATGCTCTCGAACACATAGTATGCGTGTCCCCGCTTTCCGATCATGCAAAGTTTCATAGCACTCCTGTTTCTTTTGATTATGTCATACAGGAGTAGTTTATCATAATTTTCCCGAAAAGTCAAATAAAATCCGGATTTTTTACAGAAAGAAAATCCGGATTCACGCCGGGCCGGCAAATTCAGCGGTCCCGAACCGGAATAAACTCCAGCAGGGAGACCGCATTCTGAGTCAGCAGCAGCTCCAGCTCAAACGCTCCGTCAGCCGTAACGGTTCGCTCCGGCTGATACCGGGACAACTCCCCGGCGGAACGGATCATGTCGCGCTCCAGCATCGACGGCAGCTGCGGACATCCCAGAGACGCCCATTTTGAGTACGAATTGCTGCACGTCCGGTCGATCCGCCAATGACACAGCCGGTAAGTGCCGTTCATGCCGCTCAGCCGCAGGACCATCGGCAGATTGTCGATCGTCCGGTAATAATCATCCTCGAAATTTGCGCACAGGATCCTGACCGATCCATCCGCGTCCGCTGTCGGGATCACGACGGCAGACGCGGCGGAATCCTCCGACTCGCTGAACAGAAGACGGGAGCCGAGACGGGCGGCAAGCGCATAGCCGTTGTACACCGGTTTCCTGTAGCCGTTCGCGGTAAAAAACGTGCGGTAGCCGTCAAAATCCTTCTTCACATGATCCTGACCGGAAAGACAGATCATCATTTTTTCCAGCTTCAATTCCGGAGCGTGGATGACGCGGTCGATAAGCCGGGCGTAAAACGCGGAATAATACTCGTTCTCCCGGAAAATATGACGCGGTTCACGGTCGATACCGAGAAATCCGCCGCCGGAAATTCCCCACTCGTCCAGAAGCATCGGCGTTTCCGCCAGACCGTTCCCGTCCAGAATGCCGCGAAGCGTGCGCAAACGCTGCATGATATTGTCCGGGGACGTGAATGACTTGTTCGGCAGGTTCGAATAAATTCCCTGCGAATAACAGTGAACGCTGATGAAATCGCACCGGATTTTTGTCTGCGCCACATGCTGCACAAACAGGCGGATAAAACGGTCGCTGCCCGCACAGGAGGGACCGCCGATCCGGATACGGTCCGTAACGGACGTCACACCTTCCGCAAAATGGTCATACAGTTTCAGATATTCGTCGAGCTTGTCTGTTGCTCCGGACGCATCCCATTCGTCGTTGCCGGGGCGGCTGACCCAGTATCCGGCATCCGGTTCGTTCCAACAGTGGAAAAGCCACTCCGAAACCGTATCCATCCCGTACCGCTCCGCCAGATGGGCGGTATAATTCCGGCAAACCTCGCGCCATTCGGCATAATCGGTCGGCACACTGCGGTTGTAACGCTTGTTCTTATAACGGAGATTGCTGACATTCCACTGATCGACCGCCATGCACGGCGGCATGAAATCAAAACAGAGCAGCAGACGGAATCCCTTTGAAACCATAATGTCGATCCGGCGGTCCGACCCGCTGTAATCGAACCGGAGCCTTCCGTCCGCTCCGCGGGTCACAATATCCTCGAACATCGTATGCAGACGCACATACTGCGCAACCTTATCCCTGGCGACATGACTCAAAATTTCCTGTCCCCAGAGATCCTCCGCCGCATCCGTCGGGTGAAAATGGATGTGGTTCCAGAAGTTCGTCAATTCCCGTTCCACCCGGTCCGTATAAATCCGTACATTCATCATACCGACACCTCCCGGTCCATTCCTTAAATTCCAGTTGAAGAAAGAAAACCGCCATCGACGGGCACTGTGATACCGGTTACAAACGCGGCATTCCGGTCATCCAGGAGCCAGCGGACGCATCCCGTCAAATCCTGAGCCTCGCCGAATCTGCCCATCGGAGAGTGATGCAGCACATTCTCGCCGCGCGCGGAAAGTCCGCCGTCCGGTGTACAGAGATATTTCCGGCTGCGTTCGTTCACAAAGAATCCCGGCGCAACCGCGTTCACCCGGATTCCCGCCGGTGCAAGATATGCCGCCAGCCACTGCGTGAAATTCACCACGGCAGCTTTGCTCATCGCATACGCCGGAACACGGGAAAGCGGACGGTAGCTGTTCATCGAAGCAAAGTTCAGGATCGCCCCCCTTCCCGCCTCTGCCATGCGCCGCCCGAACGCCCGGCAGACGATCACCGTTCCAATCGTGTTGATCCGCAGTACATCGTCAAACGCCGCCATGTCAAGATCAAAAAATCCGTGCGGCCTTTCATCCGCACTCCCGGAAATATCCGATGGCTCATACGCGCTGTTTCCCGTCATGGCGCGGATATTGTTTCCACCCGCACCGTTCACAAGAAAACGGCATACGCCCCACTTACGGAAAACCTCCGATTCAACCGCCGTCATCGCGACTTCATCCGTCACATCCCCCGGACAGATCATGCAACGTCCGCCCACAGACAGAATACGGTCCGCCACGGCACGCAGTTTCTCATCCGTTCTGCCGATCAGCACGACTCTTGCGCCGCGGGATGCCAGATCCGCCGCAATTTCCGAACAGAGTGTTCCTCCCGCCCCGGTCACCACCGCCACCTGATCCCTGAAATACGTCTCTTCCATAAAAACGTCATCCTTTTGTTATGATCGTTTCGGCGTTACGGCAACATACCGCTTCCACCAGATTTTTCAAACTGTCAAAGTCGCCGGGGAACACTCCGCGCTCCACTTTTTCCCCGATCCATCCGCAAAACACCCGACGGAAATATTCATGACGGACAAACGACAGCAGACTCCGCGAATCCGTCGTCATTCCGATAAACGCCGACAGCACCCCGAATGCGGCAATCGCTTCAAAACCCGCAATCATCCCCTCCCGGTGATCGCAGAACCACCACGCGGGGCCGAGCTGAACGTTACCGCAGACACCGTCGCCGGGAAACGATCCGCTCAAAACCGCCAGCGCGACATTGTCGGACGGATTCAGCGGAAACAGAACGGTACGCGGCAGACCGCCGCCGCTCTCCATGCCGTCCAGCAGAGAGATCAAAGAAGCGACATCGCATCCTCCGCCGATTCCCGCATAGCCGCCCGCCGGACCGGCAAGACGGCGCAGGCGTGTACTGGAATCCCGTTTCGCCCCGATATGCAGCAGAAGAGTCCAGCCGCGATTCCTGTATTCCCCGCCGAGAAAACGGAGCAGATGCGAAACCAGTTTCGGACGTACGGAGTCATCGCCCTCCCGGAACGCGCGGAACAGCTGTTCCGGCTCTCCGGATGGATCATAACGGAACCCGTCATCCAGTGAAAGATCGGCAAACCGGCACCCTGCATGATGAAACGCCCCGATCCGTTCCGCCAGCCCCGTGCAGAGTCCGGCAAACGATCCGCTGTCCAGTCCGGCGCGGCAGATCCACTCCATGGCAAGCCCCGTTACCTCATCTCCGCGCAAGGAGGGGACAATGCCCGGCAGACCGGCAAATACAGCGGGGTCATCCGTAAAGGAACAGCAGGGCGCCGCGTATTTCACCCGGAACAGTGAAAGCCATTCACGGGCGGGACGCATCATGTCATTTGTCCTGTTCCAGATTTCTTCCGCATTGGCGGGATTCAGCGGCAGGTCGATCCCGAATCCGCGTTTGAGTTCAAGAGAGCTCCAGTCAAACAGCGGATTTCCGGTCAGTTTCGGCAGAGTTCCGCTCCATGCAAGAAATTTTTCATAATGCCCCGCGTTTCCGGTAATAAGCTCCTCCGGCACTCCGCAGATCCGCATGGCGCGGTGCTTGTACGGATCGTTCAGAAGCCAGAGCTCGGCAAGGTCGCCGGCGGTCCGGTTTTCCGTCAATTCCCGCACCGGAAGATGATTGTGCCAGTCGATCACCGGCAGCCGTTCCGCGCAGTCATGATACAACATCCGGGCGGTCGATGTCCCCAGCAGAAACTCTTCGTTCATAACAGCCTCCTTTTTATTCTGTATTGAATAATATTTATTCTGATAATTACTATAATCCCGGAATGGGAAAAGTCAACAGCAGAAATTGATTTTCCTTGATTTCTATATACGGAACGGGATCTTTTAACGCCTCTTCATTGATATTTTGCAAAAGAAGGTGTATATTACGGAATAAAGCAAAAGAAGGAGCTCAAACCATGATCTATGTACTTGCCACCTCGGAATTGAACGACGGATGCAAAGAAAAATTCCTCGAAGTCCTCAAAGCGAACGTTCCCAACGTGCTCGCGGAAGAAGGCTGCATCATGTACGTTCCCAACGTGGATTTCGCGTCCGGACTTTCCGCGCAGAAAGAGGTTCGTGAAAATACCGTCACCATCATTGAGGGCTGGGAAAGCATGGACCACTTGATGAAACATCTCCAGTCCGCGCACATGGCGGATTTCCGCACCAAGGTGAACGGCATGCGCAAATCGTCCACCCTGAACGTGGTAACCCCCGCATAAACCGGCAAGGAAGTGTTCCAGTGAGAACGGTTTTATATCCCGGAAGTTTCGATCCGGTCACAAACGGACATATTGACGTGGCACGGCGTGCCGCAAAAATTTTCGACCGCGTCGTAATCGCAGTCGCTGTCAATGCGGAAAAAAATCCGCTGTTCACCACAGAAGAGCGGATCGACCTCATCCGGTCGGCGTGTCACGACATCCCCAATCTGGAAGTCTCCCGGTTCAGCGGACTGCTTGCGCACTCTCTGGAGCTGTTCGATGCAAGCGCCGTAATCCGCGGACTCCGTGCCGTATCGGACTTTGAATATGAATTCCAGATGGCGCTGATGAACCGCGGGCTCAACGACAAGTGCGAAACGCTCTTCATGATGCCGAGTCCCGAATACTCGTTCGTCAGTTCGCGCCTCATCAAAGAAATCACCAAATGCGGCGGCGATGTTTCGGCATTCGTTCCCCCTGTGGTCGCGGAAGCGATGAAGCGGAAATTCGGGCAGAAACAATGATCCGGGTCAATACCACACATATCGGCGATCTGCCGCTGATTCTCAAAGGCGAGGAAAAAGGCGGATTTCTGGAATTGGATCCGAATTCGTTTCCGCGTCCGAACGGTCCGGTCTCCTACGAGCTGACCGCAACGATGGCGGGCAACGACCTGCTGGTCACCGGAACGGTCCGCGTCCGGCTCGCGGCAGAATGCGCGCGCTGTCTCAAGCCGCTCAGCGTCAACGTGGATGTGCCGGACGTCTGCCATCTCTATGAAGGCGTTGCCGGGCAGATCGTGGACATTTCGGAGGAGATCCGGGAAGACCTCCTGCTCATCCTTCCGGTGGCGTTTCACTGTAAGGAAGACTGCAAGGGGCTCTGCCCCCGCTGCGGCGCGGATCTGAATACGGAATCCTGCCGCTGCCGGGAAAATGCGGATGAACTTCCGCCCGGCGATTCCCCCTGGGATATACTCGACAATCTACAACTCTGAACAAAAAAACAGGAGCAGAACATGGAATTCTCCGATATTTTGAAACAGCGCAGAAGCATCAGACGGTTCAAACAGCAGGAGATTCCGCTGTCCATCCTGACGGATCTGATCGACGCCGCGGCGCTCGCACCGTCCGCCGCCAACAATCAGCCGCTCCGGTATGTGCTGATCCGGGAAAAGGAGCTGCTCAAAGCGGTCTTTGAACAAACCGCCTGGGGCGGACACGTCCGTCCGCACCGCAACCCGGTATTCGGCGTAACTTCCCCCGTCGCGTTTCTGGCAGTCTGTGCGGAGGATCAGGGAAACCAGACGCCGGCCGTCACTGCGGCGGTAGACGCCGGAGCCGCCATTCAGAGCATTCTGTTCCGCGCGGTCGATCTGGGACTCGGCGCCTGCTGGATCGGCGCATTCAATAAACAGAACGTCAATGAACTGCTCCGGCTCGACAGGCTGACCGCAATTTATCTGGTCGGTCTCGGCTATCCGGCGGAGGCGCCTGTGCTTCAGCGGATCCATGCAGGAGACCCAACGAAATATTTTCTGGATGAACAGGACGTGATTCACGTTCCCAAATACACCGTGAACGACATCCTGTCCATCCGGTAACGTTATGGTTTAACAACGTATTCAGGGAGGTGCTGAATGAAACGTTATAAAGTCAAAGTGAACCCCGAAGAGTGCAAGGGATGCGGACGCTGCCTGCTGGCGTGTCCGCGCATGGTTCTTGCGATGGGAAAGCATTTGAACGAAATGGGTTATACCTTCGTTCAGCCGGTCAAGGATGAATGTATCGGCTGCGGAGCCTGTTTCTATCAGTGCCCCGAACCCGGCGCAATCACCGTTTATGAAATCACGGAATCAGAAAATTGAGGTGATAAAATGGCATATCTGAACCGTTTGCTGCTCAAAGGAAACGAAGCGGTCGTCTACGGCGCATTGCTCGCCGGATGCGATGCTTTTTACGGTTATCCGATCACGCCCGCGAGTGAAGTTGCCCATTCCTCCGCAAAACTTTTCCCGATGCTCCACCGGACTTTCCTTCAGGCGGAATCGGAAATCAGCGCAATCAACATGGTCATCGGCGCAAGCGCGGCGGGGAAACGCGTCATGACCGGAAGTTCCGGACTCGGAATCAGCCTCAAACAGGAAGCGGTCAGCTATCTGGCGGCGTTTGAACTGCCCGCCGTGATCGTTGACGTCATGCGCGGAGGGCCCGGACTCGGTAACATCAGCCCCGAACAGAGCGACTATTTCCAGGTCGTCAAGGGCGGCGGACACGGCGCATACCGCTGTCTTGTCTTCACCCCCGACTCCGTACAGGAAATGTGCGACTGCGGCTACAATGCTTTCGCGATGTGCGAAAAATACCGCACTCCCGCCTACATCCTCGCCGACGGCGTGATCGGGCAGATGATGGAATCCGTCACCCTGCCCGATCCCACGGATTATGTGTTCGATCCGGAATGGACCGTCAGCAAGTATAACAGCAAGGGCGAAGCGAACTATCTTACCACGATCTATCTGGAAAACGACGAGCTCGAACAACGCAATCATCTTCTTCAGGAAAAATTCCGTCTGATCCAGGAAAACGAGCAGAGCGCGGAGGAATACATGACCGACGACGCCGAACTTGTTTTCGTCGCCTACGGCATCTCCGCCCGGATCGCACGCACCGCGGTACACGAACTGCGGAACGAAGGATACAAGGCCGGGCTTCTCCGTCCGAAGATGGTTTTCCCGTTCCCCGAACGGGCTCTGAACAAACTCGTGAATGCGGGAACCGTGAAAAACTTCCTGTGCGTGGAGCTCAGCCCCGGTCAGATGATCGAAGACGTGAAACTCTCCATCGAATGCCGCCGTCCCGTTCATCTCGCATACCGTATGGGCGGCAACATCCCGTCGGTCCGCGAGATCTGTGAAAAAGCCGTTGCGATTCTGAAAGGAGCGTGCTGAAATGAGCGAAGAGAAAATCAAATTCGGAAAGTCCAAGGTATTTTTCGACACCTTCACGCGCCGTCCCGGCCCGATCAAGAAAAACATGCACTACTGTCCGGGATGCGGACACGGCATTCTTCACAAGCTCATTGCGGAAGCGATCGAATATCATGACATTCAGAAGAAGACCGTCATCATCGCGCCGGTGGGCTGTGCGGTGTTCTCGTATTATTACTACAACTGCGGCGGAATCTCGGTTCCGCATGGACGCGCCCCGGCAGTCGGAACCGGACTCGTCCGCGCCCTGCCCGATAATTTTGTCATCTCGTATCAGGGAGACGGCGATCTCGCGGCGATCGGTCTGAACGAGTTTCTCCAGGCGGCGAACCGCGGGGAAAACATGGCGGTGTTCTTTGTAAACAACTCGACCTACGGCATGACCGGCGGTCAAATGGCGCCCACCACGCTTCCCGGTCAGAAAACAGCCACAAGCCCCTGCGGACGCCAGATCGAAACCGACGGTTATCCGCTGAAAGTCTGCGAAATGGTCAATGCCCTCGCCGCTCCGGTCTACATCGAACGCGTGGCGCTGACTTCAACCGCAAAGATCATGAAGGCGCGCACGGCAATCCGCAAAGCGGTCGGTCTGCTCAAGGAACGCAAAGGTTTTTCGCTCGTTGAGATTCTCTCGCCGTGCCCCGTAAACCTGAAAATGGACGCCAAAACGATCAACCGGTTCATCGACGAACAGATGAGCCGCTACTTCCCGCTCGGCTGTCTCCGCGACAATACGGAATCTGCGACGCCCTGTTATTTCGCGCCACCCGTTCACGATCCCGACACGGTCCGGCAGGTGCTCTTTCCGCCGAAACTCAACATCGGCGTGGCGTCCGGCTTCAAAAACCAGTCAAAGATTTTTGAACATGAACGCCGCATCAAGATCGCCGGATTCGGCGGACAGGGCATCCTGAGCCTCGGCATCATGCTTGCCACAATGGGGAAACTGCGGAACTTCAACGTCACCTGGCTCCCCTCGTACGGACCCGAACAGCGCGGAGGCTCCGCGAACTGCGCAGTGATCCTGAGCCGCAATCTCATCGGTTCGCCCGTCATCGACGACAACTGCAATCTGCTGATCGCCATGACACAGGTCGCGCTCGACAAGTTTCTGCACGAACTCAAACCGAACGGCGTGCTGATTTACGACAGTTCGACCATGAAAGTTCCGAAACATATCGCGGAATCGCATCCGGTATTCGGAATCAAGGCGCTGGACATCGCTCTGAGCCTCGGAAGCCTGAAATGCGCAAACTCGGTGATCCTCGGTGCTCTCTCCGCGATCCTCATCGACCGCTACCTCGAAGGAGCCGACAAGCTCGATTTCGACCGGGCGTTCGAAGAGGCGATCATCGACTGCTTCAACAACAAGCCCGATGTCATCAAGCTGAATCTCTGCGCATTCTACGAAGGGAAAAAAGCCGTCAGTTTCCCGAACTGACGCATTTTCCTCCCGGCAGGAGGGAAACGGGGCATGCTCACGGAACAACGTGCATGCCCTGTTTCACTCTTCGTGCATTTTCCGGTAGTTTCCGGGCGAAAGACCGGTCATTTTTTTGAAAAAACGGGAAAAATAATATTCGTTGTTGAAGCCAAGCAGGAAAGCTGTCTCGCGGGCAGTCTTCCGGCGGAGAAGAAGTTCCCCTGCTTTGCGGATCAGCACGCGGTTGAGAAAATTTTTCGGAGTAATGCCGGTCTCGGAAGAGAATTTACGGGAAAAGACATCGGGACGCATCCCGGTCAGCTCCGCAAGTTCGGCGACTCCTGTTTTCGCATTTCCGTTTTTCTCCACGAACTCCACGACCTGCAGGAAATTGCCGTAACGTGTCACCGCATCACGTTCCTCCGCGGAGAACACCCGGAACAGACCGGAACAAAGACGGTAACACAGGGATTTCAATCCCGCCGCAGAAGCATACTCATCCGGTTCCCGCCATGCCGTCTCCGCCTCCCGGAACAGACCGGAATCCCGGAGCGGGAAAATCCGTTTCGAGGCAGAAAACAGATCCACACCGGAATTTCCCTCCAGCCGGAAATGAATCGAAATAAACTGTAAATGCTCCGTCAGTATCCAGCGGGTCGAATGAAATGCGGGAATCAGATACGCACAGCCGGATTCCAATACACAGCGTCCGTTGCAGTCCTCTATCCAATTTTCCACTCCGTCAGGATTCGTCTTCACCAGAAACAGACGGTTCACCGGGCGCATGGTCGCCGTCCACGGGCGCACCGGATAAACTCCGGCGGCGAAATGAAACATCTCCATCCGCATACTTTCCGCAAGCCGCACGATTCCGGGACGATTTTTCAATTCCATCATAAAGTTATAAACTTTTCTCTTTTTCGTATATTCATTTTTCTTCGGTACCATACTATATTATTCAAAGAAAAGCAAATCCAAAGGAGAACCGGACATGAAAAAATTTAATGAAACACGCCGGGAGCTTGAAACGCTTCACGAGACCTGCACATTCGATCCCGCCTCAGGTCTTCCGCCGGAGCAGCTGCGGGAACTCTTCCGCCGCCACCGGAAAGAAAATCCGGAAGAACCGTTCATCCTCACCCACGCATATCTGATGCATCTGATATGCACCCGCGCACAAATACTCCCGGAACCAGATCATGCATTCGCCGGTCTCGTAAATCATGGCGGACTCTTCAACGAACTCCGTGTGGAGCACGGCAAATCCGCATGGGAAAAAGAATTCGGCGGGTGGAACGGATGGTTCAACATCAACGACTATGACCGCGGCTTCGGCTGCATGGTCGATATGAGCCATGTTTCCCCCGACTGGACCGCGGTCCTGGAGCTGGGACTGCCCGGACTCCGCGCCCGTGTTGCAGCAGCAGGAAACACGCCGTTTCACCGGGCATGCGCCATGGTTTGCGACGGCGTCGCGGCTCTGGCGGAACGGCTCGGTTCAGCATCGAATCTTCCAACGCTCACCGTTCTGGCACAGCGGCCGCCGGAAACGCTTCACGAGGCATTTCAGCTGACCTATCTGCTCCACGAAATGATTGAAAACGGCATGGAGGAGATCCGCACAATGGGGCGGTTCGACCGTGACTTTCTGCGCTTCTACCGTCACGACCTTGATGCCGGACTCCTTACGCGGGAAGAGGCAAAAGAACTGCTGAAACACTACTGGATCCGCTTCTACGCAAAATATCAGGGAAAACGGTTCGGCAAAAACTTCTGTTTCGGTCCCGACATCAACGAACTCTCCCGGCTCGGAATGGAATGTTATTACGAAATGAACACGGTTGACCCAAAGCTGTCCGTTTTCATGAAGAACAATACCCCGGATGATTTTCTGAACCTCTGTGTCCGCTGTATCCGCGACGGACGCACCTCCATTGTTTTTCTCAATTACGATATGATCGTACAAAGCCTCATCAAAGTCGGACGCACGCCGGAAGACGCGCAGAATGCAATCCCAATAGGCTGTTATGAACCCGCCGTGCTCGGCAAGGAGATCTCTCTCTCCGGCGCGACTCATCTCTATTTCCCCTGCATTCTGCTGCACACGCTCCGTTCCGGACCTGCTTTCCACACGTTTAAAGAGCTCATGACAGCGTTTCTCGCCGACCTGCGGACGACTGCGGAAGAGATGGCGCGGATGCAGTCACGTTGTGAAAAAATCTGGCACGATGTCAATCCGGTCCCTCTGCTCTCCGTCACATTTGCCGAATGTGTGGAATCTGGAAAAGACATCTCCGAGGGCGGAGCGAAATACAACACCACGGGATGCGTTGCCTCATACCTCGCCGACTGCGTGGATTCTCTCGCAGCAATCCGGAAACTCGTTTATCAGGACCGTTTCTGCACGCTGCCGGAGCTGAAACAGGCGCTCGCGGTAAACTGGAACGGATTTGAAAAACTGAATTTCCGCGCTCGGACCCAGTGTCCGAAATGGGGAAACAACAATCCGGAAGCGGATCAAATCGCGCTGGAAGTGGTCCGGTCCGCCGCCGGGATCCTCAATGCCCTCCCCAATGGACGCGGCGGCACGATCACACCATCCCTCTACGGACAGCTCGTCGTGGAAAAGGGAAAACTCATCGGAGCTCTGCCCTCCGGACGACGCGCAGGAGAACCGATGGCGAAAAACATGGACGCCTGCATTTCCATGGACAAACATGGCGTCACCGCGCTGATGAACTCCGTTCTCAAAGTGGATATGACTAACTGGCCGTGCGGAACGTGTCTGGACCTGATGATTCATCCGACTTCCGTGCAGGGCGGAGAAGGGCTGGACATTCTGTGCAGCCTCATCCGCACATTCATCCGCCGCGGCGGAAGCGGGCTTCAATTCAATATCTTCGACAGTTCGGTACTTCGCGATGCACAGGCGCACCCGGAACGCTACGATACGCTTCAGGTGCGCGTCTGCGGCTGGAACGTCCGCTTCAACGACCTGGACAGAGAAGCACAGGAGACCTTCATCGCACAGGCGGAGCATCTTTGACGGACTGGGCATCGCGGAGAAGCCGTTTCACTCCGGCGATCCCCTCCCGGTCTGCGACTGCACGAATGCGGCGGAACCCGGCACCATATACCGGATCGTTCCGCTTTTCCAGACGCCGGTTCAGCCGCTGCTGTCCATACTCCCGGTTGACAAGAAACGAGGCATATTCCGCGAATCCTTCCTGCAGAATGCGGTTCCGCAGATACGGAGCATAATGAAACTGCCAGTGATGTGCCAGCTCATGGGCGGCAATCTCAATGAAACGCCAGCGCGGCAGATGACTCAGCATCAGAATCTCGCATTCGATCTTCACGATCTCGCGGCGACCGCCGCTGCGCTGTTCCGTAAACTGTGCGCGGCAAAGTCCGAGCTCAAGTGCGGTATCGCTGGTGCGCAGATCGGCAACTTTTAGCAACTCCGGATAGCTCACGGAGCGGAAACGGTATGGACAGTCGGTCGGATCTCCAAGAATCCGCTCCAGTTTCCCGCGTACATCCTCAAGCAGTTTCCGCATCTCTTCCGGCGAACGGATCGCCTGATCTCCGCAGGAATCACAGATAAAACGTCCGTCGGCAAGCTGCTTTGTGCGTCCGGGCAGATCACAGGCGAAACAGCGCGTCAGACGGGAACAGTGTCTGCATAACGAACGCCGTCCGCCCTCCGGAGTCGTAAAAACGGAGTACTCGCCGGTGATCGGCTGACGGCAGACCGCGCATTTCGGAAGCACCGTTTTCATACAGCGGATCGTGCAATAGATCTTCCCTTTGTATTCAAACACTTCCCCCGCCAGCGTTTTACGGCAGACGGCACAGCGCTCCGCCGCAGTCAGCAGCAACGGAACAAGGGCAAGCAGTATTCCAATCAGTTTCAGCATCGCAAAAGTTCTCCCGGATTCCCGTATTGTAAAGACACCGGATTTCCGTTTTAGTTCCGGCAGGAGACTGGAAAGAATCGAATAAAAAACAGCTGCCGGGCTTGAAATACGAACCTGTTCCCAGCGGTCTCCGCCGGAAACAACACCGCTCCGCCCCTTTTCGGTATGGAAAACAATTATTTTCTTCATTTTCCTCCTTTCCGGCTGTAAAAAACCGCCGGACGGGTGTATATTACCGGAGAAAAAGTAAATTTTAACTGAAACGTAAGGATCGGACCATGTTTAAACCGGCAGGACAAGCGAATTTCCCGCAGATGGAACAGGACACTCTCGCGTTCTGGGAACAGAACAACACGTTTGAAAAATCCAAGGAAAACCGGAAAGGCGCTCCGGAATTCATTTTCTACGACGGGCCTCCGTTCGCCACCGGACTCCCCCACTACGGCCACCTCCTCGCAGGAACCATTAAAGACGTCGTTCCCCGTTATCAGACCATGCGCGGCAAATTCTGCGAACGCGGATTCGGCTGGGACTGTCACGGTCTGCCCGTCGAATACGAAATGGAGAAAATGCTCAATCTCTCCGGAAAGCGCGAAATCGAAACATACGGAATCGACAAGTTCAACGAAGCCTGCCGGGGCATCGTTCTGCGCTATACCAAAGAATGGGAGCAGATCGTCAAACGCATGGGCCGCTGGGTCGATTTCAAAAACGGCTACCGCACCATGGACCGCGATTACATGGAATCCATCTGGTGGGTCTTCAAACAGCTCTGGGATCAGGGGCTGATCTACGAAGGACACAAAATCCTCCCGTACTGCTCACGCTGCGCCACGCCGCTCTCCAACTTTGAAGCCAATCAGGGCTATATGGAAGTCGACGATCCGGCAATCACAATCCGTTTCAAAATCGACGGACAGGAGAACGCCTATTTCCTCGCATGGACCACCACGCCGTGGACCCTGCCCTCCAACATGGCGCTTGCATCCGGTCCCGACATCGACTACGTCAAGGTCAACGACAACGGTACATTCTACATCCTTGCGGAATCGCGTCTGGGCGCCTATTACAAAAAGGACGTCCCGCCCGTCGTGGAACGCTGCAAGGGAAAAGACCTTGCGGGCATGAGTTACGAACCGCTCTTCCCCTATTTCACCGGCAAGAAAGCCGAAGGCGCATTCCGCATGATCAATGCCGACTACGTCAGCACCGAAGACGGTACCGGAATCGTTCACATCGCGCCGGGATTCGGTGAAGATGACGCCATCGCCGGAAAAGCGAACGGTATTCCCGAAGTCTGCCCGCTGGATGAAGAGTGCAAATTTACAAAAGAGATTCCCGATTACGCCGGGCTCTATGTCAAAGATGCGGACAAAGAGATCATCAAGCGTCTGAAAGACGAGGGCAAGCTCGTCCACCGCGGCACGATCAAGCACAATTATCCGCATTGCTGGCGTGACGATTCCCCGCTGATCTACAAAGCCATCTCCACCTGGTTCGTCCGCATCGACCGCATCAAGGAAAAAATGCTCAATTCCAATGCGCAGATGTCCTGGGTTCCGGAACACATCAAGGAAGGCCGTTTCGGAAAATGGCTTGAAAATGCGCGTGACTGGGCGATCAGCCGCAACCGCTACTGGGGCTGTCCTCTGCCGATCTGGCGCAACAAGGAGACCGGAGAAGCGGTCTGCGTCGGTTCCGTTGCAGAACTGGAAGAGCTCACCGGCCAGAAAGTCGACGATATTCACAAGCACTTTGTGGACAAACTCACGATCAAATCCAAATCGGGCGCCGTTCTCACCCGCGTTCCCGAAGTTCTCGACTGCTGGTTTGAAAGCGGCTCCATGCCGTACGCACAGAAGCATTATCCGTTTGACAACAAGGAACACTTTGAACAGAACTTCCCCGCCGACTTCATCGCGGAAGGACTCGATCAGACCCGCGGCTGGTTCTACACGCTCGTTGTTCTTTCCTCCGCGCTTTTCGGCGAGCCCCCGGCGAAAAACGTCATCGTCAACGGTCTGATTCTGGCGGAAGACGGACAGAAGATGTCCAAGCGCAAAAAGAACTATCCCGATCCGAGCGATGTCATCGACACCTACGGAGCCGATGCGCTGCGTCTGTTCCTGCTCGGATCCCCCGTCGTGCGCGCCGAGGACCTCAAATTCTCCGAAGAAGGGATCAAAGAGGTTCTGCGCGGCGTCATGCTTCCGATCTGGAACGCATACAGTTTCTTCACGACCTATGCGAACGTCGACAACTGGGAACCGCCGGAAGGCGAACTCAAAGCGCCGGAAAATCCCGCCAATCCGCTGGACCGCTGGATTCTTTCCTCCCTCTCCGACATGGTCACGGAAATCCGCGAGGCGATGGATTCCTATCACCTCCAGAAAGCCGCCAACCGGTTTGAAAAATTCGTCGAAGACCTGACCAACTGGTACATCCGCCGCAGCCGCCGCCGTTTCTGGAAGAGCCAGAACGACACCGACAAGCTCGATGCCTATTCGACGCTTTATTATGTGCTGATCACGTTCACGAAATGCGCCGCCCCGTTCATTCCGTACATCACGGAAGAGATCTACCGCGCACTCCGCACGGACAACATGCCGGAATCGGTTCACCTCTGCGACTATCCGGATGCCGTGACTATCCGCGACACCCGGCTCGAAAAACAGATGGAGAGCACGATGAACGCGGTCTCTCTCGGCCGTTTCCTGCGTACTCAGCGCAACCTGAAAATCCGTCAGCCGCTCGCAAAAGCGATCCTCGTGGCGGCGGATCCCGACGTGCGGGCAATGCTCACCGAAACCGCCGACATCATCTCCGAAGAACTGAACGTCAAGCAGATTCTTGTGCAGGACTCCGATTCCAGCCTTGTCGATCTCTCCGCGAAAGCGAACTTCAAGGCTCTCGGACCGAAACTCGGACCGAAGATGAAAACCGCGGCGGCAGCCATCGCCAAGCTCACCCATGCGCAGATCGGCGATCTGGAACACGGCGGATCGTTCGATCTCGAACTCGGAGACGGAACCTCCATTGCGATCACGGCGGCGGACCTCAGCATCAACCGCGCGGAAAAACCGGGCGTTACGGTCGCGACCGAACACGGCATCACGCTGGCGCTGGACACGGAACTGACACACGAACTGATTCTGGAAGGCATCGCCCGCGAATTCGTCAGCAAAGTACAGAACATGCGCAAAGAGGCCGGACTCGAAGTCTCCGACCGCATCACGCTCCGTTATCAGGCTCAGGACGCCATCGTGCAGGAAGCCGTTGCCGCATTCGGCGATTACATTTCCAATGAAACACTCGCAACCGCCATCGTCTCCGGAGAAGCTGCGTCCGCGCTGAAGACCTCGGAAGAGGACCTCAACGGGCACATGACGAAGATCGCTCTTGCAAAGTAACAGAAAGGTATCAGTCATGAAACGCATTCTGACAGGAATCCAGCCGTCGGGCATCCCGCACATCGGCAACTATTTCGGAGCGATGAAACAATGTATCGACCTCCAGAACGGAAACGAGGGCGAATGTTTCCTCTTCATCGCCGATTATCATTCGATGACCACGAACCCGAAACCGGAAGACCTCAAAAACCGGATCGAACGCCTTGCAGTCGATTTTCTCGCCTGCGGGATCGACCCGGAGAAAACCGTGTTTTTCCGCCAGTCCGATGTGCCGGAAGTCTGCGAACTTACCTGGATCCTCAACTGTCTCACCGGACTCGGTTTCCTGGAACGCGCCCACAGTTACAAAGACAAGGTCGCCAAGGGTTTCCAGCCCAACAACGGCCTCTTCTCCTATCCGGTCCTGATGGCGTCCGACATCCTGATTTACCAGTCGGATCTCGTTCCGGTCGGCAAGGATCAGAAACAGCACTTGGAAATGACCCGCGACATCGGGATCAAATTCAATCAGACTTACGGCGACACGTTCACCATTCCCGAAGAGAAAATCAGCAGCAGCGTTGCCGTGATCCCCGGACTCGACGGACAGAAAATGTCCAAAAGCTACAACAACACGATCGAAATTTTCGGTGAAGAAAAGCCCATGCGGAAAAAATTCATGTCGATCAAGACCGACTCCAAAGGCATGGACGAGCCGAAAGATCCCGACACCTGTTCGATCTTCCAGCTTTATAAACTGTTCGCCTCCCCTGCTCAGCAGGAGGAAATGCGTGCGAAGTATCTTGCGGGCGGCTACGGCTACGGGCATGCCAAACAGGCGCTGTTTGAAGCCTATCTGGAGTTTTTCGCCCCGATGCGCAAACGCCGCGAGGAGCTTCTGGCAAACATGGATTACGTTCATGCGATCCTCAAAGCCGGCGGCGAACGTGCCCGTGCCGAAGCAAGCCGGACCATGGACACCGTCCGCAAGCGCGTCGGACTGCGCTGAGGCGGCATACGGAAAAATAACGGGCCTCTGTTTTGCCTTCCGTTTTCCGGCGGATCTTCCCCATCCGCCGCTTTCCCCCCAGAAAACGGAACCGAAATCGGGTCATTCATAAACGGAATCAACCGCCGCAAAACGGCGGGACTGAGCAAACACAAAATATGTAAGGAGAAGGAGATGAAGCTTTCATCGCTTTTGAATCAAAACCTGATCTTTTTCAATCTCGAAGGGTCCAACCGCTCCGAGCTCTACACAAACCTCCTGACCAAAATGTCACGGGTCGTCCGACTCCCGCTCTCCCCGGCGGTCGCCGCACGGGAGATGATCGAACGGGAAGAGGCGCACGGCATCACCTATGATACCGGTCTTGCATTTCCCCACATGCGTCACGCCGAGCTGCAGGATCTCGATATCGGTATCGGCATTCTGAAAACTCCGGTGAAACTGCAGGAAAATGACAAGGCGGAGACCCGTCTCATCATCTGCTGCACGATCTCGGAAACGACTTCCGTCATCTATTTGAAAGCGCTTGCCGCGTTCTCCAAATACCTGTTGACTCATCCGGACGGCATGGACAAACTGGTTTCCTCCCAGACTCCGCAGGGGTTCATCAACACCCTGAATGCGGAGAAAGTCGAAGTCAAGCACACACTGACCGCGGAAGACGTCATGCTCAAAAATCCGCGAGTCGTCAAGCCGGAAGATACTCTCTGTTCCGCTCTCGACATTCTTGCCGAAGAGAAACGCCGGGAAATCCCGGTGGTGGATGACAACGGCGTCATTCAGGGAATCATTTCCTGTGAAGATATTATCCGCCGGGCGATCCCGGAATATATCATGATGCTGGAAAACCTGACGTTCATCAATCAGTTTGAACCATTTGAAGCCCTGCTCAAAGAAGAGCGGAAACTTCTGGTGAAAGACGTTATGACCGAACTGCGTTACACAGTGGCGCCGGATGTTCCGCTGTTCCAGCTGACGGTGAATATCGTCAAAAACGCCCTGCCCTCTCTGATGGTGGTCGGGAAAGACCGTAAACTGCTTGGTGTAATCACCTACATCGAACTCGTAACCAATGTACTTCGAGGCTGATTTCTAATGTTGACTTTGTTTTCTCTGACTACTCCCATGCTCGCGACCGTTGCGGAAGCCCCGTCGGCGTTCAAATTCTGGGCGGCTGCGGCAATTTTCATTATCACTTTCGTTGCAATCGCAACGGAAAAAATCCACAAAACAGCTTGCGTGCTCGTTGGTTCCGCGCTGATGCTCCTGTTCGTTCTCCCTGCCGGGCATGAAGCTCCGGCTCCGGAAAAACAACTCCCCGCCGCAGTTCAGCAGGCGGTTTCCGCACAGACGGGAACTCCGGAAAAAGCGGAACTCAAGCTCAAACAGCAAACTGTCGCTCCGGCTGCAGCCGCTCAGGACCCGGAACTTCAAAAAGCAGCAAAAAAGTACAACGCACTTGACAACTATTCCAAATATGTCAACTTCGATGTGATCTTCACGCTCGCCGGAATGATGGTGCTGGTCAACATCCTGAGCAAAACCGGACTCTTCCAGTACATCGCAATCAAAGCGGTAAAACTCGCGCGCGGCTATCCGGCGCGCACCATGATCCTGCTTGTCATGGCAACCGCGTTCCTGTCCGCATTTCTCGACAACGTAACCACAGTTCTGCTGGTGGTTCCGGTGACATTCGTCGTGGCGTCTCAGATGAAAGTTTCGCCGGTTCCGTTCATCATGGCGGAAACTCTGGCGTCGAACATCGGCGGCACGGCGACTCTGATCGGTGACCCGCCGAACCTGATTATCGGCTCCATGGTCGGACTCAACTTCATGGCGTTTCTCATCAATCTTGCTCCGTTCATTCTGCTGATCCTGATTGCCTACTGTCTCGTCCTCTTCCTCTACTACGGGAAAAAAATGTCGGTGACGGTGGAACAGCGGGCGCGCATTATGGAAATGGATGAAAGTCAGTCGATCACGGACTCCTCCACGCTCAAGAAAGCAGGCACAATCATGATTTTGACTATCTGCGGCTTCCTTGTGCATGGCGTATTCGGAATTCAGCCGTCGGTCGTGGCGATGACCGGCGCAGCGGTATGCCTTGCAGTCTGCAAAGTGAACGTCGATCAGATGTTGGAGAAGATCGAATGGGGAACCCTGTTCTTCTTCCTCGGACTCTTCATCATCGTGGAAGGAGCGGACTATGCGGGCGTAATGACGAAAGTCGGCAGCTATCTCCAGTTCACGGCGAACTGGCATCCGCTGGCGATCATTCTGACGCTCATGTGGATCTGCGGTCTCGCAGTGGCAATGATCAACAACGTCTCCTTCACCGCTGTTGCGGTAACAATCATCGTGGCGTTCCTGAAAACTCTGCCGGAATTCCAGGCGTCGGTCCCTCTCCAGCATCTGCTGTGGTGGGGTGTTGCCCTTGCGCTCTGCCTCGGCGGTAACTTCACGCTCTACGGAGCCGCCGCCAATCTTGTGGTCGCCGGGCTCGCCCAGCAATCCGGACATAAGGTCAATTTCAAGCTGTTTGCGACCTATGGTGTTCCGGTTACGGTTTGCGCGCTGATCGCCTCGTCGATCTACATCTCAATCCGTTACTTTTGCCTGTAACAACTTTTGCATACAGCACACAGGCGGCTTTCCCGGGTTCCGGGAAAGCCGCCTGTCCTTTTTAAATTTCCTCCGGATAAACCAATTCTGTCAACAATACGGCTTCCTGTTATCAATGGTCATATAATGGTTATATATCATCTTATTTTTATTTAAATTTCCAGACGTGAGTCGTTGACAAAAAAACGGTTTTATAGTATAATTAATTACAGAAACCTATTGTTCAGGATTGAAAAACGTATGGATATCGAATCTGTCAGCAAAAATAAAAACGAAATCGTTTACCACTCACTGCTGGAGGAAATCCGCAACGGACTGCTCCCGGCGGGAACGCGCCTTCCCAGCGAACGGGAACTGGCGGATCAATACGCCTGTTCCAGAATCACCGTCCGCAGCGCATTGGAAAAACTCGGAAAAAAGCAGGTCATCCGGCGGATTCAGGGAAACGGAACATTCGTAAACGGCATTGATACCATTGCCTCAAACGATTTCCGTGTCGGCCTGATTCTGGACGCAGAGGAAGATGAACTTTATAACGACCCCTGGCTCTCGGAACTGCTGTACGGCATGATCTCCGCCGGACGGAAACAGCCGTTCACGATCAGCGTCATTCCCGTTGCCGGAAAAGAGGATATTGTGATCTCTCTGCGAAACCGCGGACAATCCCTGCATGATTACAACGGTTTCATTGCCGCCCGGAATCTTTCGGAAGACGAAATCGAAATCCTGAGCACGGTCGGGCTTCCGTTCGTACTGCTCCAGAACGAAATACAGAAACACATCCACTCCTATGTCGCCATCGACAATGCCAAGGGCGCTTATCTGGCGGCATGCCATCTGCTGGCGATCGGCTGCCGGCATGTCTTTTTCATGCTGCCGAAAGATTCCCCTCAGTATTCCGACCGGATCAGAGGATTTCAAAAAGCCCTGCTCGAATTCGGAAGACCCGCCGCTCTGGAAAATTTCATCCTCCCCGTCACAAAAGATGATTGCGCGGATGCGGAACGGATCATCAACAGAATGCTGGCGCGTAAAACGACATTCGACGGCTTGCTGCTCGGTACAGACGGATGCGCTTACAGCGTCGTCATGGCTCTCCGCAAACATTCGCTCCGGGTGCCGGAAGACATTTCCGTCATCATGTGGGACGATTTTCCATGGGTTTCAAAGGCTCTCCGTCTTCCTCTCACGGTCGTGCGTCAACCGTTCCGGGAACAAATCGTTTCCGCCATTGATATTCTGCTGTCCCAAAGAAGAATGCCGCGCCATTCCGCCATTCAAAGAATCATCCAGCCATCTCTGCTCGTGCGCTGTTCGACACGGACCCGCACAGTGGCGGAAGGTTATTAAACAAACGATAAAGACTGGAAGGACAAGATTATGAAAAACTGCCGGCCGTTTCTGCTTGCCGCAACATTGGTCTGCACTGCGGCAGCCCTGTTTGCGGAAGATCTGATCATCGAAGTCAAAATGCCGCCACGGGAGAAAAAGCATCATCTTTATCCGGGCATTCAAAACTTTACGATTCAGGACAACATGTTTCTCCGCGACGGAAAGCCGACATTTGTCTCCGGCGGATGGCAGCTTGACATGGAAGCTCCGGTCTGGCGGTTCCGCCTGTTCAGCGTCGACGTCTGCACCTACAATCCCGAATTCATCTTCACCTGTTACGGACTGAAAAAAGGCGCGGACGGCGTGAAGCGCCTGCAGCTGGCGCCCAATCCATGGTTCGAAGCGATGATAAACCGTTTTCTCTCCAATAAAGTCAATTTCTGGCAGGAACACAAAGCGGCGAAAATCAACCATCTTACCGACGATCCGAATTTCAAAGATGCCTCCGGCGGCGGGCATTTTGTCGCATTTGATCCATACCATCCGCTCGGAGTTCCGCTGTACCGGGAACTTTACAAAACCTGGATGCGCTATACACAGAACTATCCGATATTCTGTTACGAACTGTTCAACGAAATGAGCTACGACAACACTCATGCGATCAGCCGCAACGCCTTCCGCGATTCCATGAGAAACAAATACAGAACCATTCAGGCACTGAACAAGGCCTGGAATTCCCGGTTCGCCTCGTTTGACGATGTCGATGCCCCCGGTTATCTCTCCGATCATGGGACAAAAAACATAGCCCGCGAAAAATTTTACCTGGAAGAATGCACAAAATATCCGGCTCTGATGGTCGAATGGCAGAAATTTCAGGAAGCCCGCTGTGCGGAAGCGGTTCAGAAGCTCATGCCGATCATGCGCTCTTATGATCCCGATCCGAAAGTCTTCTCGACTCTGCAATCGGAAATGGCGTGGTGGATGGACCACACGGGCAGCGGTGTCGGAACCAAAGCCATGACATCCGTTTCCGACTTTTATTCCCACGAAATCGGCACGGGGCTGATCGAAAGCGGCAACTACCGCAGTTACCCCTACGCGGCAAAAATGATCCGCACCGGTTTCGTCGGCGATCTTGTCCGCGGATTCAATCCGAACCGTCCGGTCTACAACGCCGAAGCCCCGCTCACCATCATCTCCCGCGGCGTCTCGGAAGACGATCTGCGGGCAAACGACTTTGCAGCCATGACATCCGGCTGGAAATTTTTCGACGCAACCGCCGCGGCTCCGGAAAACTGGAATGCCGAACACTGTTCCACGGAAAACTGGGGAGCTGTCCGCGTTCCGGATATGTGGGGAAAGAACGGCTATGTCAACTGTCAGGTCGGACTCTACCGCAAAGAGTTCAGGCTCTCCCCCGCACAACTTGAAAACAAAGTTTATCTCAACGGAAAAGCTCTCGCCGATTCCGGGGAAATCTACATCAACGGCAAACCGGCAGGCAGTGTGACGGGTTTCAACACTCCGTTCACGTTCGACATCACGCCGTTTGTGAAAGCGGAAAATTCCATCGCAATCCGTATCGTAAACCGCTATTTCCACAACGGCATGTATTACGGCGGAATCCGCGGATTCATTGCCGTCAACGGCGCACGGCTGATCCCGGACAAAGCCGCGGCATTTGAACCGCGCCATTTCCGGACCTATTACTGGAGCCAGATGGCGCACGGCGCCATGAACGGCCTCATGCTCTCCTACAATCCGCCCCAGCATACGATGGCGGCACGCTCCCTGCCGCTGATCAAACGGGAAATCGAAAACGTCGCAGACCTTATCTATCTCAAGGAAAATCAGCCCGTCCCGGAAGTTGCAATGCTCTATCCCTATGAATCCATGCACACCGTTCTGCACAAGGATTACATGGAGCGGCTTGAGGGCCCTGCAACCATCAATATTCTTCCGTGGTACACTCCGTTTGTCTTCCACGGCAACTCCCCGGCGGTAATGCTTCCGGAAGTGCTCCGGAAAAATGCCGGAACCGGTCTGAAACTGCTGGTTGCCCCCAATCACCTGCGCTTCTCTCCGGAAAGCTGGAAAACCCTGTGCAGGTTTGTCGAAAACGGCGGCGTGCTTGTGACCAACTACGACTCATTCACAATCAACGACGAAACCCACGCGGCATTCGATCCTTCCGTTCTGACCGGCGTGACTTTCGGCAGGGAAATCAGGAATCCTGAATATGATCTGTCGGGTTTCGGAAAAGGCAGACTGAAGCAGCGGCATCTTGACAAGACATTCGGCCGCGAGCTGATACCGGGAAGCGCCAAACCTTATTTGAATTATGCGGACGGACGCCCCGCCGTCACTGTTAACCGCCACGGCAAAGGAAAGGTCTACGTCGTCGGAGCCAATTTCGATTACAAAGTTCTCGGAAAACTGTTGACCGGACTCGGAGACGAGGTGAAACTCCGCCGTTTTCTGCGTCTTGCTCCTGCAGGCAAAAGCTTCCTGCCGGAATTTGTCGATCTGAAATGCTGGACGGCAAAAAACGGAAGCCGCCTTGTCTATGCACTCAACTACGATGTTTCCGGCTCGGCAAAGCTCCATATTCCCGGACTTGCAAAAGGGAACTTCCGCATGCGCAACGTGGAAAACGCCCGGACAATTCCCGCTCCCTCCGGCAGGGAATTCTGGACGGCGGAGGAATTGAACGCGGGAATCCCGATGCGGCTCGGCCAGTTCTCGCCGGTCGTCATCCTGCTGGAACCCGCCGGACTTGCTCCGCGGGAATTCAAAGGGATCGCCCCGACCCGTCTGGCAATGTTGAACAGATTGTGGGTAAAACCGCCGGAAATTGCGGGCGGACCGAAAATCGGCTTCACGCCGCTGGATGTGATGAATCCGACTCACGGCACATTCCCGACCGCTCTTCAGCTGGTTGCGGACAACGGATTCAATATCGAACACCTGCCGGAAGACTCCCGGTTCAGGAATGTCGATGTCGTCATGTATTCCCATCCCCGCCTGGAATGCCGGAATCCCGACGATCTGCTTGAATTCGTCCGCAATGGCGGCGGACTGATGATGATGGGAAGCGGAGCGCTGACGTATCACGTTCTGCCCTCCAACAGAAAGATCATGCGCGCTTTCGGTCTGGAACAGGGATATATTCCAGCCGCGCTCTACAACAGGAAACCGAATCTGCCGGAAGAGGACTGCCTGAACGTGCGGTGCGAAATCGTTCCCGGCCATCCGGTCACGGAACACGTCAAAGAGTTTGTAACCGCCAACGCCGGAATTCTTACCCGTATTCCGAAAAATGCCAAAGTCCTGCTGCGTGCGCCGAAAGACGATCCCTCGTATCCGGGTCGTCCGGTCGCAGTCGCATTCGAGTATGGAAAAGGACGCGTGATCTATATGTCCGACTACTGGTTTGTCCGTCCTCTGCACATCAACCGCGGCGACGATGCACAATTTTTCCTCAATGCAATGAACTGGCTTGCCCGCCGCAATACTGAAGAACTCTCCGCCGCCGACCTGAAACAGTCGCTTTATATCACGAAAGAGCTGCTCGAACAGGCGGAGCGTGAAGAAGCTGCGGGAATCACGGTCTTCACTCCGCCGGAAGAAAAAGCCTCGGTTCTCGAAAATTCCGACTTTTCCAAAACCGAAGGTCTGCAAGGCGGCGATCCGATCGTGGATGCCATGAAATATTTCTGAACAGAATTCTGAATAAAAAGGAGAAATCACTGAATGAAACCATCATTGCTCATCCTTATGACGGCGCTGGGAACCTCCGCACTTCCGGGTGCCGTCATCACCTCGCCGTCCGGTCACGGAGAGGGTGCGCACGGAGAGACCATAGCCAAAAGCGCGGACAACAGCTATTACAGCAAATGGTACAGCAAGTTCAGCCGCGGCCTCTCCTGGCAGCTGGAACTTCCGGGTCCCCGTTTCCTGCAATCCTATTCGTTCGTCTATGCCAACGACGAGCCGTCGCGCGATCCGAAATCATGGATCGTGGAGGCAAGCGAAGACGGGAAAAAATTCGTAAAAGTCTCCGAGGTGGTCAATTATCCATCCCAGCTGCGTTATGCCACCCGTTTTTTCCCGATCAACGATCCCGGCAACTATCGGTTCTACCGGATCCGCTTTCTGGAAAATCACGGCAGCAGCGGCTTCCAGATTGCGGAAATCGCATTCAGCGACGACGAAGTCCGGGAACGGCAAGGCAAAGCAACGGTTCCGACGGTCTCCTCGCCCTCCGGCCACATGGGAAAAAAGAATGAGAACATCACAAAAACACTGGACCGCAACAAACGCACCAAATGGTTCACCCCGTACAGCAAAGGGCTTTCCTGGCAGCTGGAACTCCCGGAATCCCGGATTTGCACCCTTTACCGCCTGACCAGCGCCAACGACTACCCCGGCCGCGATCCGGAATCATGGATCGTCGAAGGCAGCCGGAACGGAAAAGATTTCGTGAAGATCGCGGAGGAAAGCAACGTAAAATTCGAAACCCGGCTGCTGGAAAAAGAATTCAGGATCGCCGCACCCGGAAGCTACCGGTTCTACCGTCTCACATTCCGGAAAGCCGTCAATGGAAAAGACGGTTTCCAGATCGCAGAAATTGAATTCAAATAAACCACTTATACAAAAGGAGAAACAGTATGTACAGCATGAAACACAACCGGAATATCCGTCAAAAATCGGTCCGCCGCACGACAGGGAGGGGATTTACCCTTATAGAACTCCTTGTGGTAATTGCCATCATCGCCATCCTCGCGGGCATGCTTTTGCCGGCTTTGAGCAAGGCGCGGGAAACCGCCCACACCGCCTCCTGCAAAAACAATCTGAAAACGATCGGAACCGTCAATTCGCTTTATCTCAGCGATAACGAGGATTATTTTCTGACCTGGTCGGACAATCAGCGTCAGGCATTTGTCCGACTGCTGTCACGCGGTTACATGGGGCTCCCGGAAAACGAGGACATTGTGACAGACTGGACCACCTACAACATCAATCCCAAGCTGAAATCCTGGAAATGTCCGGGAACACGGGAACTGAGAAGCGACAGCCAGTACAGTTACAATGCCTACGGCCTCCAGATGCAGGTCAAAAAAATCACCAAGGCAAAACGTCCGACAAGCACCATGCTGTCTTCCGATTTGCGGTATGGAAACGGCAACTCTTTCAATTACAACGACTTCCATTCTGCAACCGATCGGAGCTGGATCAGAGGAACCGATCGCCATTCCATGACCAACAACATCGTGCTTCTTGACAACCACGTCGAAAACTGGAACATCCGGAAAGAATCTCCGAACGGCAATGTCCCGATCATTCTTCTGGGATATTGATCCGCTCCGCCGGCATTTTGAAAGCCTTTGTCCGCCTGTCGTGGACAAAGGCTTTTTCATTCCCTCATTCCACCCGGAAACAGCGGCACATATCTTCAAAACGCGCCAGCGAATCCGGCCCGAATTTCTCCATGGAACGGCGAATGCGGTCAAGGGATTTTTCCTTGCGGTCTCCCGACTTGGAGAAAAATTTATCCGCCAGACAGACAAGTCTCTCTTCCGGCGTCTCCGGCAGATAATCACCGACAGGAAGCGGAAGCCCCTGTTTCTGTATATCAGCGGCGGTAAGCCCGCTTCCGGTGTGCCGTTCGCAAATCCGCTCATAAGGAGCAAGATCAAGCGCATGATCCCGCGCATAATCCCGCAGCATCGCGGCGCCGATCACCCCATGGGCGATATACGGTTCCGTCCCCCCGCACAGGATCGACGGCGCGTGACACCGGCAAATCCCGATATCGTGCAGCATCGCCCCGTCCGCGACAAGCCGGGCATCCAGCACGATACCGGACCGTTCCAAAATCGCCAGAGCCTTGTCACGGACCTGTTCGCTGTGTGCAATCAGAAGTCGGCGCAACGGAGTATCTTCCGGATAAAAATACCGGATTATTTCAAAAGGTTCCAATACAGCCATTCCGGTTCTCCGAAAAAGAGAATATCATAAAAAAGCGGATCCCCGGAAGGAGATCCGCTGAATGAACAAACGCTGTTCCCGTACTCAGAAAGAGCCGAGAAGAACGATCGCAAACGCCATTACGAAGATCGCAACGGTTTCCACGATACCGAGCACCATCAGCTGATTGGTGAACCCTTTGCCGGTCTCGGCAAACGCATCTGCCGCCGCCGCGGAGGAAAGTCCCTGCCAGAGTGCGGAGATTCCCATCGAAACACCGGAAAGCACACCGACCATCATATAGACGAACCAGACACCCGGTTTGGAAGCGAGCAGAGTCGCATCACTGGCGGCGCCCATAATGATGAACATGATGATCATACCGTAAATCGTCTGGGAAAGCGGAGCTCCGGCGAAGATCAGCAGCTGGAACGGCGCAGGCTTGTTCTGTGCATAGCACTTTTTCCACGCACCGACCGCGGCACATGCCGCCGCTCCGGCGCCGTAGGCGGAACCGATGGCGGCAAAGCCGATGGATGAGAACGCCGCCGCGAAGACCAATGCCTTCTGTGCGAAGTCCGGAACGATGGGGGCTGCGGCCTGAGCCGCATTTGCGGCGTCTGCCGCCGCTGCGAGTAACATACTCATTGTTTTTCTCCTGTTGTTTTATTATCTTTGATTGGGTTTTTCGTCTTTGAAAACGGTTTATACCGGATTCCCGCCCACTGCATCTCCATGTGGTTCGAGAACTCCAGAGTATTGAGTCGGATCGCGTGCACCAGAACGCCGAGGAAACCGAGCGCAATGTTCAGGACATGCCCGAACAAGGCAACGATCACCAGACAGAGCAGACCGATCACGAACAGGTTTTTCGGCAGAGCATCCAGCAGCATTCCTCCCATCTTGTTGAAGTTTTCCGCAATGTACGCTCCCGAAAGTCCGACTGCAAACAGACGGATGTAAGAAAGCACGTCGACGAAACTGCCGATCAGAGCAAACGGCAGATTCAGCGCGGCTTCCAGTGTAATGGTCACGACGATCAGCGCCACGCCGATCCCGTAGAAATAGTAAGCGAACGTCGGAAATGTCCCCGAAAAGACGATCAGGTTCACCGCGGTGAAGAAGTTGCCCCAGATCAGCAGCGCCCAGCCGAGATTTCCCAGCGCACGCCAGCTGTGCCGCAAATCCACAACCGTTTTGAACAGACGCGCCGACGAAAGTTGGAGCGCCGCCAGAAGGAAGCAGAGCCATTGGACAAATTTGTCTTTCAGATCCGCCGGATTCTGTTTCAGCTTCTCCGCAATCTCGCACGCCAGCGGACTGTGCGCCGGATCCGCAAGGAAGTTGAGTCCCTGCATGAACGACGGGAGCGTATGCCGCGGAATCCCGAACCAGGAACCGTTCAGCCATCCCCAGATCAGCGACATGCACGAAAGCATCAGGAACAGGTTCAGCGGAAGCCGCGCCCCCTCTTTCCCTTTGCAGACCGTGAATTTGCAGATCAGCGCGGTTGCGATGAACAGAATGCCGTATCCCGCATCCCCGATCAGCATTCCGAAAAAGATCGGGAAGAAGATCAGGAAAAACAGATTGACGTCATTTTCACGATAACCCGGCGTAACGCCGATGAAATCGAACAGCGGATCCATGATGTTCAGCCATTTCGGTTTGCGGATGCAGGTCGGCACCTGCTCATCTCCCAAATCGGGATCGGCGATCAGCAGCGCCCAGCCGTTTTTCCCGGCGGCATCCCGCAGTTCCGCCACCTTGTCTTCCGGAACATAGCCGGAAATATAGGAAATGGCACCGTCAACCGCCATACCGTCACGGTTCCGCGCGAACGTCAGCTCATCTTCGACTTCGGCACGGTACGCGCGGATCTCATCCAGCGCAGGGGCAAACGATTCCAGTTCCGCATCAAGCGCCCGGAGTTCCTTTCCGGCTTCGTCGATCTCACGGGCGACATCCGCCAGCGGACGCTCCGGAAGAGCAAGAACATTCAGGCCTTTGGTATCAATCGGAGTCCGGGCGATCAGCGCAAAACAAACCTGTCCGGCATCTCTGGCGACCTCCTGCATGGAAACGCCTTCCGGCAATTCCGGCATGACTTTCGGCGATGCAGTGCAGAGCACCACATAAATCCCCTGTTTTTCCAGCGCCCGGATCTGCTCCGGCGAGAAATTTCCCCACGGACGCAGACGCTCGTACTCTTTGTTCAGAGCCTCAAGCGATTTTTCCACCGTCGCACGTTCGTCAAGAATCGCGTTGACGCGGGTTACCGCCTCCTCCGCTCCGGCGGGAGCCGTCCCGCGTCTGTTTTTATACTCCAGCAGCGCGAGTCCGGCGCGGTTCACATCGGCGAGCCGTTTGGACAGCGTTGCTACATCGGCGGTCTCCACATTCGCGGCGACCGCGGTATGCATGATCGAAAGATCACGCAGAGCTTCAAGAGTCCGGACCTTGTCGGAATCCAGGCACAGAAGCGTGATTTTTTTCATTGGAATAATCATGCAACGGTCTCCTGAAGTTTTTTCTTTGCGATTTTGGAACGGGCGACCGCCGCGGTATCCATATCGCCGAGATAAATCTGAATGGCGCGGATATTCTCCTTGCACTCCGGAATCTTGACTTTTTCAAAGAGGTTGACGCGCTGAGTCGTAACCCGCAGCTCGTCGGCAATCAAATCGTACTGCTTGCGGATGATCTCGCGCTCCTCCTGAATGGATACGATCTTTTTAACAGACTCCACGGCATCGTCAAGCCACGGATCATCGGCATAAAGATCGAACGGTTCACAGTTGAATTCGACTTCCCTGAACACCGGCACATCGACACCCGCGATATTCTGCTCGCCGGTGACGACTTTGCTGACGGACAGGTTCCGCCGGATCTTTTCGACCGCTTCCGGATCGCCGAACAGAGTGACCCACGAGGCAAGCGCTTTCTTGGTCTCGTGCTCAAACACCTTGTTCTTCTCAATCCGGTCAAGGCAGGTCCGCATCTCCATCTGGAGCTGCTGCTTCTTCAACTGAAGAGTCGGCAGGAACCGCTGAAACTGCTTCAGCGAGTCCCGCTCCTGTTTCAATGCTGTTTTTGTTAATTTGACTTTCGGCATTGCTTCAACCTCCCGGTCATTTCGGCCAGAATTTGTCTACAAGCTCGGTCTTGATACCTGTTTCTGTTTTGTCGAAGCATTCCGCAAGAATCTTCCAACCTTCATCAAGCGCATCTTCCAGCGGGATATTGACGGAAAGGTCCATCATGTGCTTTTCAAACGCCACTCCGTAACGGAGAAGTTTTTTGTCCCAGTTGCTCATCTGGAAACCCATGGACTGCTTTTCGAGCGTCTCTTTGTAATCCGCATAGAAACGGATCAGGGTATCCATGATCGCACGGTGGTCTTCACGGGTCTTGCCGTTGACCTGCTGTTTGAGTCGGCTCAGCGATCCGAACGGTTCAATGCGGCCGTTTTTGAGATAGAACTGCCCCTCGGTAATATACCCGGTGTTGTCCGGAATCGGGTGCGTCACGTCGTCGCCCGGCATCGTGGTGACGGTCAGAATGGTGATCGAACCGGCGCCGTCGAAGTCAACCGCCTTTTCATAGCGGGAGGCGAGCTGGGAATAGAGGTCTCCGGGATAACCGCGGTTCGACGGAATCTGTTCCATCGTGATCGCGATTTCCTTCATGGCGTCGGCAAAGTTGGTCATATCGGTGAGAAGGACAAGTACGCGTTTCTTTTCAAGCGCGTATTTCTCCGCCACCGCAAGGCACATATCCGGAACGAGCAGACACTCCACGACGGGGTCCGCCGCAGTGTGGATGAACAGCACCGAACGGGAAAGCGCGCCGTGATCGTCAAGCACGTTTTTGAAGTAGAGATAGTCATCGTACTTGAGTCCCATTCCGCCGAGGATGATCACGTCGACTTCCGCCTGCATCGCGATCCGGGCAAGGAGCTCGTTGTACGGCTCGCCGGCGACCGAGAAGATCGGCAGTTTCTGGGATTCGACAAGCGTGTTGAACAGGTCGATCATCGGAATACCGGTACGGATCATCTTGCGCGGGATGATGCGTTTTGCGGGATTGACGGAAGGTCCGCCGATTTCGATCATATCGGAATTGATCTCCGGGCGCATGTCGCGCGGCTTGCCCGCGCCGTTGAAGACGCGTCCGAGAAGATCGGTCGAGGAGGAGACTTTCATCGGATAACCGAGAAAGCGGACCTCGTCGCCCGTGCTGATTCCGCGCGATCCGGCGAAGACCTGCAAATAGACTTTATTGTCCTGAAGACGGATCACCTGCGCAAGCGACGTTCCACGGGCGCTGGTGACTTCCGCGAGATCGTTGTACGCGACATTATCGGCTTCCACCGTGATCACGTTGCCGGCGATCTGAATGATTTTGTGATAGACCTTACGCATTGGCGAGTCTCTCCTTGATTTTCGCGGCGATGGCTTCTTCGCCATTTTTGAACTTATCGGAGTTGAACGGAGAATAGTTCCAGTCGGTGAACATCTGTCTCAGTTCAAGGAAGAATCTTCTTGCGGTGTCCTTGTCGTCGAACTTGAACTCATCGTTCAGCACGCCGACCACTTTGCGGAACACGTATCTCTGACGTTCCGCGCTGCAGGCGGCGTCGACTTCATCAAACGTATTCTGCTGAAGATAAACAAAGTCGAGGAACTCGCTCTTGAGATAGATCACGAAGTCTCCGATGTGCGTTCCTTCCTCTCCGACCACCTTCATCATCTGGTTGATCTCGTTTCCGCGGCGGAGAATCTCTCTCGCACGTCTGATCTCTTTCTCGTCAACGATGCTTCTGTAATGGCTCCAGCTGTCGAGAGGATGGATCGCGGGATAACGGCGTGCGGAGGAACGTTCACGGGAAAGACCGAGGAACGCGCCGACCACTTTCAGCGTCGCCTGCGTCACCGGCTCTTCAAAGTTGCCGCCGGCGGGGCTGACCGCTCCGCCGATCGTGATCGAACCTTTGGAACCGTCGTTGAGAACGACGAGTCCGGCGCGTTCGTAGAAACTGGCGATCAGGGATTCAAGATACGCCGGGAACGCTTCTTCACCGGGAATTTCTTCGAGTCGGCCGGACATCTCACGGAGCGCCTGCGCCCAGCGGGAAGTGGAATCCGCCAGCAGCAGAACGTTGAGTCCCATCTGCCGGTAGTATTCCGCAAGCGTCACCGCCGTATAGACGGAAGCCTCACGGGCGGCAACCGGCATCGAACTGGTGTTGCAGATAATGATGGAGCGGTCGATCAGCGGTTTTCCGGTCCGGGGGTCTTCCAGATGCGGAAACTCGCGGAGAATCTCCACGACTTCACCCGCGCGCTCGCCGCAGGCGGCAATGATCACAACGTCCGCTTCCGCATTCCGGCTGATGGAGTGCTGAAGAACGGTTTTGCCCGCACCGAACGGTCCCGGCGTGCAGAACGTCCCGCCTTTGGCTACGGGGAAGAACGTGTCGATGGTACGCATCTGCGTAATCATCGGCTCCGTCGGCATGAGTTTTTCCCTGTAGCAGGAAATCGGAATTTTGACCGGCCATTCCTGCACCATGGTGATGACGCGTTCCTCACCCTTGGAATTTTTCACTTTCGCCATCGTGTCGGTGAGCTTGTAAGTGCCGGCGGGCGCGATCTCCGTGATCTCCCAGGTATCCTTGAACGCAAACGGGATCATGATGCTGTGCTGAAAGATACCTTCCGGCACCCAGCCGATTCTGTCGGAAGCGACAACTTTGTCGCCGACTTTGGCTGTGGGCGTGAATTTCCATGTGGATTCATAATCAAGCGGATCCATGTAAAGACCGCGCTTCAGGAAGAAACCGGCGGCCTCGGCGAGTTTTTCAAGCGGATTCTGCAATCCGTCGTAAACCTGCGTGAGCAAACCGGGTCCCAGCTTGACGCTGAGAAGAGCATCGGTGAATTCAACGTCGTCGCCGACTTTGAGTCCGGCGGAACTTTCGAAGATCTGGAGGTCGGCCCTGGAGCCTCTGACGCGGATGACTTCGCATTTGAGTCTGCTGTCGCCGACAATGGCATACGCGACTTCGTTCTGGGTGACGCTGGAGTCGAATTCAACGGTCAGCAGGTTGCCGTTGACGCCGACGATCCGGCCCATTTTCTTGTTTTCGAGCATATATTAATCTCCTTCATTATGTTGCATTCATAACCGTCAGACGGCTTCCTTGCGGACCTCCGCGGTGGCGAGATCCAGATTTTTCTGCGACAGTTCCGCATTTCTCGCCTTCCATTTCAGCAGCAGTTCCAATTTCAGTTTGTACGCGCACAGAACATTGAAATTGAACAGATTTCCGAGTTCAAGCTCTTCCAGCTTCCGCCAGCGGGCGGCATCAAGCATTTTTTCCCGTTCGAGCGGATTTTCCGCCGCGAACGCTTCCCGCACAGCGCGGTCGGCGTCGGATTCATACGCTCCGTCCGCATGAAGATACGCGGCGGAGTCAAGATTCAGCCGCGCGGCGCGAAGTTTTGCAATGGAATTGCGGAATGCGGTCTCCCATGCGAGATAATGCGCCGCCAGAGAACCGCCCGGAAATTCCGCAGCGTCCGCAGAAAGATTCAGAGCCTGAAACATGGCGGACTGTCCGGCTGAAAGATAGAGATCGGTTGAACCGGAAAGTCCCTCCATGGTGATGGAAGGAGCATCGTCCCATTTCAGCAGAGGCAGAGAAGCGATCAAAGCAAACAATACCATGATTCAACTCCGTTCCGGGCGTCAGCCCTTGAGCGCCGCGGCAAGTTTGGGACCGACGTATGCGCAGATGACATCGGAAAGCGCCTCGTCGGTGAAATCAAGAAACACATCGGAATCTTTAAATCCGATCTGAAGTCCGGAAGCCACATCGGCGTTGATCCGGATCACCGGATTCACTTTGAGATCCGCCAGCAGCGACGCCTTGAACTGTGCCGCCATCTGCTCCGCATCGTTTTTGGAAAGCAGCAGTTCGACGGTGGCGTCACCCGACGGAGTCTTCTCGCGGTACGCCTTCACCATTTCCAGAATGATCTTCGCCATCGTGTCGGGCGTCATGGCTGCACCGGTGCTCCCGCTGACAAGCGTTTTCAGACGGCTTTCAATATCGGCACGGAGAGCGATCAGAACATCGCGCGCGGCCTGACGGATCGCGGCATTTCCTTTCGTTACACTGATCTCAGCCTCTTCGTTTGCCTTTTTGACGATGACAGCCGCCTGTTCCCTGGCTTCGCTGACGATCTTTGCGGCTTCCGCCCTGGCGTTCTCAATGATCTTTACTTTTTCGGCTTCCGCCTTTTCAATCCCTTCCGTCTGGATCTTGTCCAGAAGTCCCTGCAGCTCTTCCGCCATAACTTCTACTCCTGTCTCTTATACACATCTGACGCT